>QHVE01000019.1:3246-137780 GCA_003223455.1 Gemmatimonadota bacterium
GAAATCTCTCGATCCCCACGGCCACGTTTCCGACGCGCGCGTACGGCATCATCGGGCCTCGGCTCATGAAGTAGGCTTCGTCGCCGATGCCGGCGATCGCCCGGTCCCCAGCCTTGTTGACGTTGGGATTCACGAATGCCCCGTCAGTGACGGCGAGCTGGAAATCGCTGCGGTAGGTGGTGTCGCCGTTCTGCACGATGGCGAGGAAGCGGTACTGGCAGAGCTTCGCCCTTCCCTGCTGCTCAGGGCTCGACGTGACCTCCCAGGTACCCTTGTGGTTCCTGAACGCGGCGAGCTGGTCCGGCGGGTACGACGCCTCCAGCTGGCCGATGATCTCCTCCTTGGTGAGGAGCGCACAGGGATCGATCTTCGCGACGGCGGCGGAGCTGCCGGACTGGTCGTCGTCGGTCGCAGCGTTCGCGGACGCTTGCTGCACGCCGGCGTACTGCGACACGTCCGCGCTGGCGGCGCCGCCGGATCCGGCGTCGCCCTTCGCGCCGCACGCGGCGGCGAGCGCGAGGACGACCGCGGCGGCGGATGGGGCGAGCTTGCTGAGCATGTTGGGCTCCTCGGGTAAGCGTGACGCCGGGAGCCTACGTGTCAGGTGTTACTCCGATGACGCGCGGCAGCGTTACCGCGCGGTAACGCTGCCACGCCGTGAGTGGCGGCTCAGGGACGCGCCTGCGCCAGCCGCTCGACCATGATCTTTCCCAGTCGCAGCGCACCCGCCTTGTCCGTCGACGACGTCTCGTACTCGATCTCGACGGCGCGATCGCCCTTTCTTAGCACCAGCCGCCCGTCGACCGAGATCGCCGTCTCGTCCCACGGCCCCTCTATTGTGTCGGCCGACTGTGCTTCACTGTCGCTCACGACGCGGCTCATCAGGCCGCCTACACCGCGCGTCGCGGCGAGGTCGAACTTCCCGTCGCTCCAGTACGGCCTCACGATCAGCGCATGATGGCGCGCCGTGAAGTAGGCGCAGCTCCTCCCATTCGACAGAGCCAGCGGTCCATCGCTCGCCGAGCGGTACGGAGCGACGACGAGCTTGCCCAGCACGGACTCGGCTTCCTCGCCCGTGAGCAGGGTGCACGGATCCGCCTCCGTCTGCTGGTAGACGTTGTCCCGCGATGGGAAGGGCAGGTCGGGAATGCGATCGCGAACGCGCGCGGTGAGCTCGCGCAGCTTTTCGCTCGGCACCCGCAGCTCGCTCGTCTCGGGGATTGCCGTCACGTCGATGCTTCCAAGCCGGCCACCGTTGAACCGCACCGCGTCCCAGCCGCTCGACTGTGTGCCCCCACTCGCCGGCTGCGTCGGGCTCTGCTGCGCGGGCCGAGTCGAGTCCGGTCGAGCGTCCTCCAGCCACGACGCCATCTTCCCCATCGCGAGCCTCTCCGCGCGCTCGCCGGTCTTCACGCCGAGGTCCACCTGCAGCACGAACGCATACGGCTTCTGGTCATTCGGGAGCGTCGATCCGATCCGCTTCTGGAATTCGGCGATCTTCGCGCGCTTCGCCGCCAGCTCCGCCGGAACCTGCAGCGTGTACATGCATCCCCCCATCTCCGGGCGGGGCGGCTCGGCGAGCGGGCCGACGAGCGCCTCCACTTCCGCGGCGGGGATCCACCCGCACTCGTCCGACGGACGCGTCCCGAGCGGCACCTGGCTCGCCGCCCCCCCGCCCCGATCCGACACGGCGGTCCCCTGAACTTTCACTTCGCGTGTCGCCTGCTCGTTGCTGCCTTCTCCCTTCGCGCACGCGAACAGGGCGGGGAAAAGGCACGCGATCATTGCAACGTGAAACGCTCTCATCTCGATCCTCCGCATGGTCGCAGCAGCTCCGCGCGGGTTGCGCGCGCCCCTTCGACGGTGGTGTCGATTTGCGGAGGCTAGCGAGAGAGCGTTACCGGTCTGCGTCGGGGGCGCGTTACCGCGGGGTAACGCGTCCTACGGAAGGTCCAGCAAGCACGCAACGAAGCCGGCCGAGCCACGCGCGATCAGCGCTTGGTCCAGATGATGATCAGTCCGCACCCCGACGAACCGTAAAACTCTGGCGGTGCCCCGACCATGTGGCCCTCCGAGTACGCCGCGATCGCTCCGACCTCGGCCGGGTTGACGTCGTTGATCGGCTGATTGTGGGCGCCGTTGATGACGACGTCGGCCCTGCATGGGCGGAGTGATCCGGTGCGTGAGCTGACGACGACGGCCTCGTAGCCGTTGCCGAGGACGCGGAACCCGGGGATCTGCCACAGGAGGTCGCTCGTCATCGCGACGTGTTGCAGCTCCAGCTCTTCGGGGCCGATGAAGTAGCCACCCATCGACTTCTCCCGAATCTGGTTGAACTGGACGTAGCGCGACCGCTTCGCCACCACCCGGATGGAATCCAGGTTCACGATGCGCTGCAAGCGCACGTCGCTCGTCACCGTCGTGCCGCTCCGCAGCTCGACGGAGCTCTCGGTCGCTCCGTAGCCGATGTGCCGCACGTCGAGCACCTGAGTGCCGGCCGGCAGTCCGCGAAGTGAGTAGCGACCCGACGCGTCGGTGTACCCGACGGCGGTGGTGCCGCGCACGCGCACCTCGGCCGACGCCAGCGGCGTGTCGCCGGTTCCCCGCACGACACCGGCGAGCAGCGCCGTGCCCGACAGCGGCAGCTCATCGCTCGGCGCAGCCGCCGTTCCGGAGTCTGCATCCGCGCGCGAGCCGGACATCGAGAACGAGAGATGGCGGATCGCGACGCCCAGCGTGTCGTCGACGATCGTGCGAAGCACCGCGCCGGTACGACCCTCGTACTGGAGCTGCATCGACAGGAAGGTGCCGGTCGGCACGCCGCACACGCGATACCAGCCGCCGTCGTCCGTGCTGACGGACGCCGTGCGCTGGCGACTGTCCGGGCGGAGCGTCGTGCGGTCGACCTCCATCTCCCACCACGCGAGCGCGATCGCGGCGCCGGGAAGCGGACTCTCGGTCTCGGCATCCACCACGTGGCCGAAGATCGCGCCGGTCCCCGGGGGAAGGGTGGCCCCCGAGCATACCGCCGCACGGAGCTTCCCGGCAGGTGGCACCGCCAGAGTCATCGTCGCGGTGCTTCCGGTTGCGACGTCCGCCGCGCGCGGCGGGAGCACGATCTCGAGCGAGTCGAGCAGCGGGCTCTCGAAGCCCACCATGTACCGTCCCGAGGGGAGCGCGTCGAAGTGGTATCGACCCGCCGAGTCGCTGACGGCGGCGCGTGGCACGTCGGTCGGCGATCCCGCGCTGACGGCGAGCACCTTCACGCCAGCGAGCGGGCGACTGTGAACGCTGTCCACCACGATGCCCTCGAGTCGGCCAGTGCCGTCGCCCTGGGCGATGGCCTGGTGTGCGAAGCACGGCACCAGCGCGAGAGCGGCGAAGAACCTGATCGGGGTCATCCTGAACCTCTCGGAACGGAGCGATCAGCCAGATGCAGCGCGGTCACGGGTGCATACAATACTGTCAACAGGAAGCCTCGCAAGAGCGCGGCCGGCTCCGTCTCGGGCCACGCTGCAGGATCCAGGGCGTACGCCGCACGCTGGATGCGGTTCGCTGCAGCGCGGCACGATCGTGCAATCCGCGTCGCTCCGGGGGACGTAAGGTCGGGCGAGGAATCACCTCCCGCCCCACACCACCATGCGCGTACTCCCCCACGCCTCGGCTTTCCTGTTCGGCGCCGTCGTCGCCGTTGCACCGTCTCATCCGATACCGCCGCCGATCGTCAGCCCGACGATCGCCGCCCTGCGAGACGCCGCGAGCAAGAGCGCGCCCGACGCCGAGGCCCAGTTCTGGGCCCGTGTCCAGCGCGACGGTACGCCCCTCGTCGAGCCGATTCCCGGCGACACCGCCAACGTGCTCTTCACCTTCGTGTGGCACGGCGACTCGGCGACGAAGCACGTCGCGCTCGTCAACACCGCCATCGCCAGCATCGAGCCGGCGCAGGCGCTGCTCACGCGCATCGCCGGCACCGACGTGTGGTATCGCAGCTATGTCGGACGTGCCGACTCGCGCTTCTCGTACGAGCTCTCGCCCAACGACAACCTCGTCTCGTTCGACCAGGTGAGCGACTGGGGCGAGCGCAGCGCGACCTTCCACAAGGATCCGTTCAACAGGCGCGTCCACGCGTCGGGATTCGGACGCGAGCAGTCCGTCGCCGAAGGCCCGCGCGCGCGGCGCGACGAGTGGAGCGACGTGCGCCCCGACGTGGCCAAGGGGCGCGTCGAGCAAACGACGATCGCGAGCAAGCTGCTCGGCAACACGCGCGACGTGTGGATCTACACGCCGGCCGGCTACGACACCCTCGCACGCAAGGGAGGACTGCCGCTGCTCCTCACCTTCGACGGTGGCGAGTACGTGTCGAGCATCCCCGTGCCGACGATGCTCGACAACCTCGTTGCGACGAAGCGTATCGCGCCGATGGTCGCCGTCTTCGTCGCCAGCCCCGACGAGCAGCGCAACACGGAGCTGAATCAGAACGAGCACTTCGCCGAGTTCCTCGCCACGGAGCTCGTGCCCTGGGTGCGGGCGAAGTACGCGATCGCGTCGTCGCCGGCGCGCAACGTCGTCGCCGGCTCGAGCATGGGTGGCCTCGCGGCGGCGTTCGTCGCCAACCGGCATCCCGAGATCTTCGGCAACGTGCTGTCGCAGTCAGGCGCGTACATGTTCGCCGCGCCGGGCGAGCAGACAGCGGAGCGGATGAAGCGCGACATCGAGGCGGCGCCGAAGCGCGACATCGCGTACTACCTGGAGGCGGGGATCTACGAGCAGGGACGACTGGACCAGGGCGGGGTCGATCTCCTGACGTCGAACCGCCATCTGCGCGACGTACTGCGGGCGAAGGGCTATCGCGTGACGTACGCGGAGTATGCCGGGGGGCACGACGATCTCAGTTGGCGGAGCGGCTTTCCGAACGGATTGATCTCGCTCGTCGGCCGGTAGTCGCCGCGATCAGCGCCTCCCTGGAGCGTAGCCTGTCATGTGTGCGATGCCGTATTACGTGGTCGACGCCCCCAAACCGTTCCGCGCCATCGGAAGCGATCGCACACGAATGCCAGTGGCATCGTAGATGGCCGCGCCGACGGCGGGCGCGATCGCGATGATCGGCGTCTCGCCCGCGCCCATCGACGGCTGATCCTTCCTGTTGATCAGGATCACTGCAATCTCCGGAACGTCCAGGAACCGCGGCACGCGGTACTGCGCCAGCCGCGCGTTGCGTACCACGCCGTTCTCGAAGTCCACCGCCTCGAACAGCGCGCCCCCGATTCCCTGGACGATGCCGCCCGAGATCTGGCTGCGCAGTCCCGCCGGATTCACCACCGCGCCGCAGTCGAATGCGGCGACGACGCGCACGATCTTCACCGCGCCCGACGCACGATCCGCCGCCACCTCGGCGCACGCCGCGATGTAGCCGCCCTTCTCGAACCCGCACGCGATCCCGACGCCGTTGCCGCGCTCGGGCTTCTTCCCCCAACCGAACTTCTCCGCCGCCGCCTCGAGTACGGCGCGCAGCCGCGCGTCCTCGATGTTCTTCACCCGGAACGCCAGCGGATCCATCGACACCAGCCGAGCCAGCTCGTCGACGTGCATCTCACGCGCGAAGTTGTTCGCCGTGGCGGCGAGCCCGCGGTACGAGCCCTGGCGCAGCGGCGAGTCGCTCGGGTGGAAGGCGACGCGCTGGTTGGCGATCGCGTACGACGGCCGGATCGCCGCCGGCCCTGAGTTGTAGTTGTCGAACGTCCACGCCGTGATCGCGCCGTCCTCGCTCACCGCTGCGCCGACGTCGATCACTCCCGCAGGGCGGAAATACGCCCAACGGAACTCCTCCTCGCGCGACCACACGAGCTTCACCGGCTTGCCCGCGCCCCTGGCCAGCCGAGCGGCTTCCACGGCGACCTCGCCGGTGTGCTTGCCGCCGTAGCCCGAGCCGGTGTCGGGGACGATCACGCGCACGCGCTCAGGCACGAGACCGAGCGCGCGAACGAGCTCGTCGCGCACGGCGAACGGACGCTGCGTCCCCGTCCACACGGTGAGCCTGTCGCCCTCGGCACCGCGCGTCCACTGCGCGAGCGCGGCGCGCGGCTCGAGCGGCACGTGCGCGATGTACGCCACGGTGTACGTGCGCGCGAGCTTGTGGTCGGCCGACGCCAGCGCGGCGTCGACGTTCCCGTGCACGAACGGCTGCGCGCCGCCGCCGCCCTCGCCGCCGGCCTGTCGCCCCGATGCGCGCGAGCTCGAGCGCTTCAGATGCTCGTGCACGCTGGTCGACGACGGCTGCGGCTCGCTCGGCGGCGTCCACGTCGGACGGATCGCCTCGAGCGCACGCTTCGCTTCGGCGCTACTCGGCGCAGCGACGCCGACGAACGTGCCGTCGTGCACGACGACGGCCGACTTCACCGCGCTCGCGGCGCTCGTGTCCACATTCGCGAGCGTCGCGCCCATCTGCGGCGCGCGGAGCACGCGGCCGTACAGCATTCCCGGCAGCCGCATGTCCGACGTGTACTGATGCTTTCCAGTAACGATGTCACGCGCGCCGACCTTCGGCAGCGACGAGCCGGCGATCGTCCACGCCGTCGCCGGCTTCGGTGCGACGTCGGCGGTGATCGTCTCCGTCAGCCTGCGCCCCGCCGTCAGCTCGCCGAAGCCGAGCGCGCGCTTCGTCTGGGTGTCGACGATGCGGCCGTTCTCGGCGACGAGACGTGAGCGCTCGACCTTCCACCGCTCGGCCGCCAGTCCGATCAGCAGCTCGCGCGCCGACGCGCCCACGCGCCGGAGCTGCAGTCCCATCTGCGGCGTGGAGCGGCTGCCGAACGTGCCCATGTCGAACGGCGTGAGCTCCGTGTCGCCCATCACGAGCCGGATCGACTCCACCGGCGCGCGCAGCTCCTCGGCCACGTGCTGGGTGAGCGACGTGCGGATCCCCTGCCCGAACTCGACCTTCCCGGTGTACACCGTGACCGCGCCGCGCTCGTCGATGTGCAGCCACGCGCTGATGCGATCCGTGTCGTCCGCCTCGCCCGCGTGCAGCGAAGGTTCGGCGCCGAGCGTCGCCAGCGCCGGAACGCGCGACGCGACGAGCACGACGACCAATCCGCCGCCCACTTCCTTGAGGAAATCGCGCCGCGTCGTCATGGCTTCTTCCCCTCCGACGCCACGCGCTCGATCGCGGCGACGATCTGCGGATACGCCCCGCAGCGGCAGACGTTGCCGTTCATCCCACGCACGATCTGGTCGGTGGTCGGCGACGGCGTCGACTTCAGGAGCGACACGCCCGCCATGATCATCCCCGCGGTGCAGTAGCCGCACTGCATGGCGCCCTCGTCCACGAACGCCTGCTGCAGCGGATGGAGACGTCCCTCGCGCTCGAGGCCTTCGATCGTCGTGACCGGTGCCGCGGCCGCCTTCGCCACCGGCGTCTGGCAGGAGCGCACCGCACGTGCGCCGAGCAGCACCGTGCACGCGCCGCACTCACCCTCGCCGCAGCCGTACTTGCTCCCGGTGAGCTCCAGCTCCTCGCGGAGCACGCTCAGCAGAGTGCGGTCCGGATCGACGTCGACGCGCTGGCGTCGACCGTTGACGTCGAGCTCGATCAGCATGGGAGTCTCCTCGTCCGCTTTCATACCATACGTCGAGTGGCGGCGCGCTGCCAAGGGACCGATTTGCGCCGACCGCCGCTTTCGGTCAAGTTGCCGCGCCGTGACCCAGCCACCCTCATCGACGCCCTCGCCCGCGCCACCTGCCGAGCAAGACCGGCTGCCGATGGTCGGCTGGTTCGACCCCGGCCAGCTGGTGCGCACGGCGGTCGACGTCGTCATCTCCGCGATCTTCGCCCGGAACTCCGACCGGCGGGTGCTCGATGCGCTGAGCCATCCCGCTCCCGTGCCGTGCGACTTGTCGAGCAGCCACGACGAGCTGTGGCTCGACTACGTGGCGGACACCGGCGACGGCTGGAACTCGACGTACGCCGTCGCCCATGCGCTCGCCCAGCCGACGCTCGACGTCACCGTCGACGGCGAGCGTCGAGAGACGAGGCGCGGCGACGTGCTCGTCTTCGGCGGCGACGCCGTGTATCCGGTGGCGAGTCGCGACGGATATCAGCGTCGCCTCGTCGGACCGTACCGCACGGCGCTTCCGGCATCGCCGCCGTCGCACCCGACCGTCTTCGCCGTCGCGGGGAATCACGACTGGTACGACAGCCTCGTCGCCTTCACTCGTCTCTTCTGCACGGGGGGCAAGAGAACGTTCGCCGGCTGGCGCACGCACCAGACGCGCAGCTACTTCGCCATCAAGCTCCCGCACGAATGGTGGCTGATCGGCACCGACGTCCAGCTCGAGTCGGACATCGACGATCCGCAGCTCGAGTACTTCCGCGGCATCGCCGCGACGATGGGAGACGACGACCGGATCATCCTCTGCACCGCCGAGCCGAACTGGATCACCGAGCAGCGCTACCGGCGGTTCGACCGCGAGATGACCGATCGGAACCTTCCGTTCCTGGAGCAGAAGGTGTTCGGCAATCGCGTCGCCGTGTTCATCGCCGGCGACCTGCACCACTATCGCCGTCACGCCGACGCCGCGGGTCGCCAGAAGATCACTGCCGGAGGTGGCGGCGCCTTCCTCTATCCGACGCACGTCGATCTCGACGAGGTGCGCGAGCTCGAGGGCGGATACACGTACCGGACGAGCTATCCCCCTCCAGAACGATCGAAGGCGCTCTCGCGTGGGCTGCTGCGCTTCGCGCGATTCAATCCGTCGTTCGGCTGGGTGACCGCGCTGTTCTACCTGCTGTTCGCGATGGCGATCAAGGTGGACATCGGTCATCTCGGCGCGCGCGACGTCGTGCAGGTGCTGCACCTCGTACTCGCCGGGATCCTCAACAGCCAGATCGCGCTCCTCTGGGGAATGCTCCTGCTGTTCGGATTCTACTTCTTCACCGATACCCACGACGAGAGCTTCAAGCGCTGGGGCGGCCTCACCCATGCACTGGCGCACCTCACGACTGCGTTCCTGCTCGGCTGGTTCGGCTCCTACTTCTCGGAGAGCTGGCTCGGGCTCGAGGTGAACAGCATCTCCCAGATCCTCGTGACGGGGATCGTGATCGTGCTCGGCGGCTTCCTGATCGGGCCGACGATCATGGGCCTCTACCTCTTCTGCTCGATGCACTGGTTCGGGCGCCACGCCGACGAATTCTCGGCGCTCAAGTGCGAGGACTGGAAGAGCTGGGTGCGGATGCACGTCTCGGCCACCGGCGAGCTGCGCATCTACGCGCTCGGAATCGACGCCGTGCCGCGCGAGTGGGCGGAGGCGACGCCCACGGACTTCCAGCCATCGCTTCTCGTGCCGGACGATCGGAGCGCGACTGCTCCGAAGCTGGTCGACTACGTTGAGGTGACACGCGCACGTTGAAGCGGCGAGCGGTGGAACGCGCGTCCGTCCATGCACGTAGGGCACTTCGAGTTGGCGCGACCGCGCCTTCATCTAATCCACACGACGGCGACCATGAGACGCTCGTATTCGACGTTCCTCCTGTGTCTGCTCTACGTTGCGCCGCTGGCGCAGCTCGGCGCACAGGCCACGCGCCTCGACAGCCTCGACGTCTTCGTCAAGGCACAGATGGCCGAGCGCAACGTCCGCGGCCTGTCGCTCGCGATCATCAAGGATGGAAAGGTCGCCGTCGCGCGCGCCTACGGTGTCGTCGACGACGTCTCGAAGGCGCCGGTGACGACGACGACGCTCTTCCAGGCGGGATCGATCAGCAAGCCCGTCGCCGCCCTCGGCGCGCTGCATCTCGTCGAGAAGGGCACGCTCTCGCTCGATGCCGAGGTGAACGCGAAGCTCACGAGCTGGAAGGTCCCGGAGAATCGGTTCACGACCACGGAGAAGATCACTCTTCGCCGATTGCTCTCGCACACCGCGGGGCTCACCGTGCATGGCTTCCCGGGCTACGACGTCTCGGGGCCGATCCCCACGCTGGTGCAGGTGCTCGACGGCGCGCCCCCGACCAACACCCCGCCGATCAGGGCGGACACCACCCCGGGCGCGCTCTGGCGCTACTCGGGCGGTGGCTTCACGGTGGCGCAGCAGCTGATGATCGACGTCACGGGCCAGCCCTTCCCACGCTACATGCAGACCGCCGTGCTCGGGCCGATCGGAATGACGAGCAGCTCGTACGAGCAGCCGCTGCCGAGCACGCGCGCGTCTCTCACCGCCACGGGCTATTACGCCGACGGCACGCCGGTGCGAGGACGGTGGCACGTGTATCCGGAGATGGCCGCGGCAGGTCTGTGGACCACGCCGACCGACCTCGCGAAGTTCGCGATCGAGATCCAGGAGACGCTCGCGGGACGCGGGCACGGCGTCGTGTCCCAGGCCACCGCACGCCAGTACGTCACGGAGCAGAAGAACCACTACGCGCTCGGCGTCGGTGTGCAGGGGAGCGGACCGACGATGCGCTTCGGCCACAATGGCCGCGACGAGGGCTTCGACGCGCTGATGACTGCCGGCGCCGAGAGCGGCGACGGCGTGGTGGTGATGATCAACGCGAACGACAACTCCCCCATGGCCGACCGCATCCGCGACCGCGTCGCGCGTCTGTGGGGATTCGCCGGCGTGCAAGCGAGACCCGCACCTGCCGCCACCGTCGCGGCGAGGATCGAGCCGAAGCGCCTCGCCGCGTACGCGGGGTATTACGAAGCGCAGGAGAACGACATGGTCTCGCTGGCGGCGAATCCGGATGGCTCCGGGTTGCAGATCCTCGTCGACGGACGACCGGCCGAGAATCTCCTGACGATGGACAGTGCACGCTTCGGCTCGAGCGAGCGTCCGTTCCGCGTCGCGTTCGCGATGGATTCGAGCGGCACGATCACCGGCGTCACCTGGGCGGCCGGCGAGCCGGGCGAGCGCAGGGTGCCGCGTGTTTCTCCACTGCCCGGCGCACTACAGCCGCGGCCGGACCCCGATCAGGCGCTCGGCGCGCGGATCGTGACGGCGCTCGCCGCTCTGCGGGCTGGGGGCGCAGCGCTCGCCGGCGCGGCCGACGTGACCCCGGGCGCCAAGAATGATTTCGGCCGAGGGGGTAGCTCGGCGTTGGACGACATGGTGAGCGCGACGTACATCGGCGAGGAGAACGTGGCAGGGCGGGGCATTCGCCGTCACGGAGGCGAGGTGGCGCGCGTGCGGCTCTATCGCCTGCGGACGCAGAATGGCGAGCGGTACCTGATGGTGCATCTCACGTCGGAGGG
Organism: Gemmatimonadota bacterium; assembly: GCA_003223455.1. GTDB lineage: Bacteria > Gemmatimonadota > Gemmatimonadetes > Gemmatimonadales > Gemmatimonadaceae > AG11. The sequence goes on from QHVE01000019.1 coordinate 14,487, forward strand.
CGTCGTGACGGATTACGACGTGGTGGCGAGATAGCCGATCGGCTGCGCGAACCCCTGCACGACGATCAACACAGAAGGTCCGCCGTCCCGCCGCGCGAGCTCACCCAGCGCCAGCCAGCGGGCGCTCGCGCGAGCAGATGCCTCGCGAAGACGAGGACGTGCGTGTCGGGTGTCATCTCGCAGGTCTGCCAGTTCCAGTATTCCATCACGTACGCCGTGTCGCCGACGAACTCGAGCCCGAGCGAGAGCTCGACGGGAATCGGAGACGATCCCAGCCTCGAGAGCGCCTCGAGCTGGGCGAGCGCGCGTGTCGAGTCCATGGCCCATCCGTATTTGTGGAACCAGTGGTGGGCACGCAGCCGAGCCACGCTCGGCTCGGCCCAGGCGCCATGCGGTGTCCTGCCGACGCGCACGAGCAGGCGCGACAGACTTGGGTATTCAGGCTCGAGCCTGGGGTCGGCCGCCACGCGAGCGGCACTCGCCGAGTCGTCGGCGATCAACATCTCCACCGTCGTGCCGAACGCGCCGGCGCTGTCGGCCACCGAATGTTGCGGCGCAACCGGCTGCGGCCGCGGCTCCGGGTGCATCGCGCACGAGGACGTGAGGCCGAGCCATACGATCCACAGTGCATTCGCGCGTCTCACGCCAACCCTCCCAATTGGACGACGAGTCTGGTCCGACTACTTCGTCCACACGATGATCGCTCCACAGTTCGTCGTCGAGCTCCCGGTATATCGCGCGGGCACTGCATCACCCTCCCGATATACCTCGATTCCATAGATGCTCCTCGGCGGGATCAGATCCAGCTCTTCTAGGCTGGCCTGGGATCCGTCGATGAACACCGCGGGAACTCCGCCGCATGACGAAAAATTGGGCGCCGGCGGCCCGGTCATCACCGCCCGGCCTCCCTGGCTGGTACTCCTCGTCACTTCCTGGATCCCCAGCAGCGTCGAGGTACCGCGCGAGGACTTCGTGGCCAACATCCGGTCCCCGCCCGAGGTCACGTGCGTGAACATGCCAGGCAGCATGACCAGCGCATCCGAGACGCGGAAGAACGGCCGCTTCGACATGTCCTCGGCGGTGAGATATCTGCCGCCGCCGTGCCCATAGCGATCGTCGAACTCGCGATGAAATGGCGAGCCATCGCCGCGCCGGGCGGTGATGCGCACGGCTTCGAGCATCGTCACGCGCTGGAGCGCCGCACGCACCTCGTACGATGCGGGTGCGTCCAGCAGGAGTGTCACATGCTCCGGGTAGTAGCCGGGCGCGGAGATCTCGAGCTGCTGCGATCCGGCCGGGACATCAGGGACCGCGAACCTGCCCCGCGCATCGGCGGACACGACGACATTCGACGTGAGCGAGCGTACGCGCGCGCCTGAAATCTGTGCTCCTTCCGCATTGACGACGGCTCCTGCCACGATTCCCCTGTCGGCGACCGTCGCAGGAATGCCGAGCACCAGCGGAAGAACGCCGGCGCGCGACACCTGCATCTCGAGAATTCCCGTATTCGAGGCGCCCGACTGCGCTTGAATCCTGAACCCGAGGCCGATCGGGACGCCGCAGTAGCGGAACGCGCCTCCTGCGTCGGTCGTCGCCGACGTCGTCGTCGTGTGTCCCGTCGCCTTCCCCGTAGTCGTGTCGACTCTCCACTCCGACCATTGCAGGACGACCGTGGCGCCGGCGATGGGACGTGCGCCAGGCACTTCCGAGACGACGCCGATCACGGCGCCGTGCGCATCGCCGCCCACACCCGACGGACAGACGCTACGCAGACGGCCGGCGACCGAGGCGGTCGCGAGCTGCACCTCGGAGCTCGCATTGTCCGTCATCTGGACCGTCGCCGTCGGCGAGGGGATCGTCAGACTGTCCAGCGTCGGATGCTCGACCGAGAGCACGTAGGTGCCGGGGGACGGCGCCTTCAGCTCGAAGCGTCCGGCGCCGTCGGTCTCGGTCGTCGTCATCGTGCCCGGCACACCGGCCTCCATGCGCGTCGCCACGACCGTGGCGTGAACGAGCACGTGCTGGGTGACGCTGTCGAAGACGGTTCCTCTGACCATCGTCTGCGCCGACAACTCCGATGGCATCGCCGGCGGCAGCATGAGGAAAGCACCGAGCGCCCAGACGGTGAGCGACATGCGAGTGGGTCTCTGCAATCGGCCCTGACGGTTGGAGGCCGGGACAATGTGCTGCCTGAACGATCGGGCGTCCATTGCTGCACCCATCGGCGCAGTACGACCAAGTACGGCTGGTCCGCCCGAACCCCGAGGATGCAGCATTAGGTGAAATTGGCCGCCCTCCACGCACGAACACACCTACCTCATTTCGGAGGCAACATGGCAACCAACCCGCCCAAGCGACATCGCATCGGAGCCGTCCGGGAGCGGTCGCAGGTCAAGAATCCGGTGAACGGCCACTGGACCAAGCGAGACGCCCAGACCGGCCGGTTCATCGATCAGAAAGCCGACGGCAAGCCATTCGCGGGCGTGAGAAAGGAAGCCGAGCCGCCCAAATAGCCGGAAAACGAGCCCGGCGGGTCGCGCTATCTTTCCGGGATGTCCATCCCACGATACACACCCATCGAGGAGCACGACCTCGACACCCTGCGCGACGAGATCCGGTCGGCGACCGAGCTCCTGGAGCGCATCGTCGCCGACCGCGGTCTGCTCGCCTCCATTCCGAAGGAGGAGCGCGACCGCCTGCGCGACGCCGTCGCTCTCGTCTACCATCCCGACGCCAGGGCGCGCCGGACGATGGTCAAGGCGACCATCCGTCAGCGCAAGGCGGCCGCCGTCCGCAAAGAGGAAGAGGTGCTCGAGGAGCGGGGCATTCGCTCGCTGCGCCGGCAGTCGGTGTTCAATACGCCGAACATCTTCCCGCCCGAACGGTTCGAGCAGGCCGACGTCGACGATCCCGACTTCCGCGAGACGGTGGAAGAGCGGCACTGCTACGTCTGCAAGGAGCAGTACTCGACGCTTCATCACTTCTACGACCAGCTCTGCCCGGCCTGCGGCGACTTCAACTTCGCGAAGCGTACGGAGCTCGCCGACCTGACCGGCCGCACCGCGCTTCTCACCGGCGGCCGCGTGAAGATCGGCTACCAGGCCGGCCTCAAGCTCCTCCGCGCCGGCGCGCGTCTGATCGTCACGACGCGCTTCCCGCGCGACTCGGCCGCACGCTACTCGCGCGAGCCCGACTTCGAGCAGTGGGCCCACCGCCTCGAGATCTTCGGGCTCGATCTGCGGCACACGCCGAGCGTCGACGCGTTCTGCCACGAGCTCCTCGCGTCGCACGACCGGCTCGACTTCATCGTCAACAACGCCTGTCAGACCGTGCGGCGTCCGCCCGCGTTCTACGAGCACATGATGGAAGGCGAGCGCGCGAGCGTGCACTCGCTCCCCGAGCCCGCGCGCCGACTGCTCGGCCGCTACGAGGGGCTCCGCGGCGAGAGCTTCGTCGGCGGCACGAACGCCGGCGCGCTCACCGCCGGCACGCCGTCAGCCAGCTCGGAGACGATGGGCCTCGTGCATGCCGCAGCGCTGTCGCAGGTGGCGCTGCTCGCCGAGGACGACGTCGAGCCGCATCTCTTCCCGCAGGGACACCTCGATCAGGATCTGCAGCAGGTCGATCTGCGCGAGCGCAACTCCTGGCGCATGCTGCTGTCCGATGTGCCGACCGTCGAGCTGCTCGAGGTGCAGCTCGTCAACGCGATCGCGCCCTTCCTCCTCAACGCGCGGCTCAAGCCCCTCATGCTGCGCACCCCCGAGCGCGACAAGCACATCGTCAACGTCTCGGCGATGGAGGGACAGTTCTACCGCAACCAGAAGACGACGCGCCATCCGCACACCAACATGGCCAAGGCCGCGCTCAACATGTTGACGCGCACCTCGGCCACCGAGTGCTTCCACCAGGGTATTCACATGAACAGCGTGGACACCGGGTGGGTGACCGACGAGGATCCGGCGGAGCTCGCGGCGCGGAAGACGAAGGAGCACCGATTCCACCCCCCGCTGGACATCGTGGACGGGGCGGCGCGGATCGTGGATCCCATCATGAGCGGGATCAACACGGGAGAGCACGTGTGGGGGAAGTTCTTGAAGGACTACAGGGAGACCGACTGGTAGGAGCGCCGTCGGAGCGGGGGCTTCCGTCACGCCGAGTGGCCACATCGGGACGCATGAGGTCATTCAGCACCGAGACCGCACGGGAAGTGACTAGCGCAGCATCCGTCGTTGAGCGCGTCGACATCGCCACACACCAGACCGGGAGAGGCACATATGACGAAGCTCACGAGGAACGCTCTTCTGCTCGCGTCGATCGGCCTCGCGGCCGGCACGTCGGTCGCGCTCGCGCAGGGGACCGGCAAAGTGCTCGACGCCTGTACCTTGCTCAGTGGGCCGGAAGTCCGAACCGTCTCCAAGCGGTCCGATCTCGCCACCGGGACGCCGCGAACGCACCAGATCTCCACGGCGAGCTACTCGAGCTGCATCCTCGCCGGTACGATCGACATCGGCATCACCCTGAACACGAACACGAATGACTACTACGCCAGGATGCGCGACACCTACCTGAAGGCGCCACCCAGCTCCGGCTTCCGAGTCGAGAAGCAAGGCGGGCTCGGCGACGACGCGTACGTGCTGTTCGCGCCGCCCGGCACACACGTCAGGCTCGAGATGCTCGTCGGAGCGCGGCGGGTCAGCCTGAACGTCGCGAAGACCACCGACACGCAGCAGGCGGTGCCGGAAGCGGAAGCGAAACGCATCGCGCTCGCTGTCGCGTCGGCGCTGGTGCCAAAGCTGCGCTGACGGCCCGCGAGCACGACGGAGACGGGTTCCACATCAGTCCCCGCTCGCCAGCCGCACGATCGCGATCTTGCCGAGCCGCAGCGCTCCCGCCTTGTCCGTCGAGGAGGTCTCGAACTCGAGCTCGATCGCGCGATCGTCCTTCCGCAGCAGGAGCCGTCCGTCGCGCGAGATCGCGGTCTCGTCCCACGTGCCCTCGATCGTGTCGGCCGCCGCCGCCTCGCTGTCGCTCACCATGGCGTCCATCACGCCGCCGATCACGCGCGTGAGATCCAGCTCCCGCTTTCCGCCACTGCGGTGAGGCGTGATGACGAACACGTGGTGCTTCGCCGAGTGATAGGCGCAGCTCTCCCCGTTCGGATGCGCCAGTGGGCCGCCATCCCCCGAGCGGTACGGCGCGACGACGAGCTTCCCCAGCACGGCTTCGGCTTCCTCCCGTGTGAGGAGCGTGCACGGATCGGGACTCGCCTGCGGATGAAAATCGGCCGGCATGGCGAACGGGAGATCGGGAATGCGGTCGCGAACGCGCGCCGAGAGCTCGCGAAGCGTGTCTCGCGGCACGCGGACGTCGGCCGTCAGCCCGACCGCGGTCACGGAGATCGTGCCGAGCCGCCCGCCGTTCAATCGCACCGCATCCCATCCGGTCGACGCCGATTGACCGGCCTTCACGCTCTCGGCCAGCTTCCCGCCCATGAGCCGCAGCGTCCGCTCGCCCGTTGCGACCCCCACGCCGACCTCCAGCAGCACCCCATACGGCGTATCCAGCCACGGGCGCTCCGGCGTGATGCCGAACTTCCGGTTGTTCTCCGCCAGCCGCTCACGCATGGCGGCGACGTCGGGCGAGATCGGTAGCGTGTACAGGCACCCTTTTCCGGTCGGACGCGGCGGCGCGGCGAACGGACCGATCATCGCCTCGACCTCCGGCGCGGGAATCCAGCCGCAGGCGTCCGACGGCGGCGTCGCCATCGGCACCTGGCTCGGCGCGTCCGTCTTCCCACTCGGTGCTCCCGCCTGCCGCGTCGTCGCGCTGGATGCGCTGGTCGACGTCCGGGCGCCCTCCACTGGCGCCTGATCGCTCTCTGCCTTCGCGCAGGCGACGACGGCGGTGAGACACGAGATCGCTGCAATCTGAGACGTTCTCATCGAGATCCTCCACATGGGCGCAGCAGCTCGACGCGCCGGTTGCGCGCGCGTCCCTCGATGGTCGAGTTGCTCTCGCGCGGTCTGGTCTGTCCGTACCCGACGGCCCGCAGCCGCGCCGGCGCGATGCGCTGGCTGGTCAACCGCGCTCGCACGGCGGCGGCGCGCCGCTCCGACAGCGCGGCGTTCGCGGCGCTCGTGCCGATGCTGTCGGTGTGCCCCTCGATCGTCACCGTCCAGTCGGGGTGGCGCTCGAGCATCCGCGCCAGCGCGATGAGCGTCTCGTCCGACGCGGGGTTCAGGACCGCGCTGGCCGACTCGAAGTAGATGCCTGGAACCTCGACGCGGCACGACCGCGCGAGCGTCCCTTCGAGCGACCGGGCACCGTCGGCGACGGCGGTGCCGAGGTCCGCTCGTACCGTCTGGAACACACGGCGCGAGTCCTCGAGCTTGAGGATCAGCGGATGGTCGCGCTGCGCGAGCACCCAGAGGTGCGGTGCCCAGCTCTCGCCGCGCGCGGTGAACTTTCCCTCGAGGTGCAGGGCGGGCACGGCGACGCGCTTTCCGTCGAGCAGCAAGGGGAAGGGCACGGTGCCGCTTCCCACCCGCGTCAGGGTCCCGCGCCATCGCACGAGGGCCGGGCCCCCAGCGAGCCCGAGCGCCGCGAGCTGGGGGACGGTCGATTCGGCGAAGCCGAGGAGCGAGAACGGCGCCGATCCCGCCGAGCCGATCTGATCGAACACGGCCCGCGAGATGGTGAATGCGGTGTAGCCAGGATGCTCGGGCGGCTGGCCGCGGTCGTAGACCTGGTGCCACCGCGGCGCGGTGTCGAGATCGGCCTGGCGCACGAGCCGCTCGTACCTGCCTCGGGTGGTGTCGCCCCTCGCAGACACCTCGAGAAAGGTCCACACGTAGCGGACGCCGGTGGGCGACGCATCGGCGAGGCTGACCACCGACTCGCGATCGGCGCCCTCGTCGCGCAGCGTCTGCACGAGCGTGAGCCCTCGGGCGAGCGGCACGCTGGGGGCGGAGCCCTGCGCCGATGCCATGCCGCCCGTCAGGCACAGCGCTGCGGCGATCAAGCGGATGCGCATGAGGCCAATGTCTCCGTCGTCGGGTTGAGATGAACCCGGAGGCAAACACTCCCCCCAGGTCGTCGTGACGTGTGGGAGTATTGGATGGTGCCGTTACGCCGCTGCGACGGAGGAGCGTTACCTGACGGTAACGCCCGCAGTCGGGCTGCCGACGGCTATCTCACCGCTCCGGGACGTCGCATATTGCCCGATGCGAAACCGGAGAGCGCGGTGATGGCATCGCACCATGCACGCGGCGGAGCCTTGGGCTCGCGAGACGGAGGTCCGGGCCGGTGACCGGCTCGCTCACCGCGGCGGAGCTGCAGCCGTCGCTCGCCGGCCGATATGCGATCGAACGCGAGCTCGGCCATGGCGGCATGGCGAGCGTCTTCCTCGCGCGCGATCTGAAGCACGAGCGCGACGTCGCGATCAAGGTGCTCGATCCCCATCTCGCACGCTCGATCGCCAGCGAGCGATTCCTCCGCGAGATCGGCATCGCCGCCCGCCTCAATCACCCGCACGTGCTGCCGCTCCTCGATTCCGGCGTCGCCGGCGACGAGGAGCTGCCCTTCTACGTGATGCCGCTCGTGACCGGCGAATCGCTTCGCGACCGACTGCGCCGCGACGGCCGGCTGCCGCTCGAGGAGTCGCTGCGTCTCGCATCGGAGGTCACCGACGCGCTCGCCTATGCGCACGAGCACCAGGTCGTCCATCGCGACGTGAAGCCCGACAACGTCATGCTCTCGGGTGGGCACGCGGTCGTGATGGACTTCGGCATCGCAAAGGCCGTCGGCGAGGCGCGCGAGGACGCGACGCTGACGGGCGAAGGCATCTCGCTGGGGACGCCGACGTACATGGCGCCGGAGCAAGCCGCGGGCGAACGCACCGTGGATCACCGCGCCGACGTCTACGCGGTCGGCGCGCTGCTGTTCGAGATGCTCAGCGGCTCACCCCCGTTCGACGGCTCGTGGCAGCAGATCGTGATGGAGAAGATGGCGAAGGACGCGCCGTCGCTCGCGTCGCGATGGCCCGCCGCGCCGGCGCCGGTCGCGCGACTCGTCGCCCGATGCCTCGCCCGCGACCCGGCCGATCGTCCGGAGACGGCCGCATCGCTGCTGCGCGAGCTGCGCATCCTCGCCGCGCCGCCGGCACCCGCGCGGTCGCGCGGGCGCCTCGTCGCCGCAGGCGTCGTTGCGCTCGCCGCGATCGCCATCGCCACGGGACTCTACCTGCGCGAGCGACGGATTGCGTGGGTGCACGCCACGGCGATCCCGACGATCGAGCGACTGATGGAGGCCGACCGTCTCGACTCGGCGTTCGCACTCGCGAGCGAAGCGGAGCGGCGCGCACCCGGCGACTCGATACTCGCCACGCTGTGGCCGCGCTTCTCGCAGACGCAGCGGTTCCTCAGTGAGCCGGCTGGCGCCGAAGTCACCCGTGCGGCGCTGGACGATCCGACGCACTGGATCCCGGTCGGGACCACGCCGACCGGCGACGTACGCATCCCGCGCAACGCCTGGTACTATCGCTACATCAAACCTGGCTATCGCGACGTGACGGTGATGGGCGCTCGGCTCGGCGGCAGCTACGTTCCCATCCCGAGCCCCATCGCGCTGCGGAAGTCGAGCGATCCGGACACCGACATGGTGCTCCTGCGGGGGAAGGGGCTCGTCGGCACGCTGTACGGGCTGCGGCCGACCGAGACGTTCGACCTCCCGGATTTCCTGATGGATGCACGCGAGGTGACGAACCGCCAGTACAAGACATTCGTCGATGCGGGCGGCTACGCCAATCGCGCCCTGTGGGATTCGACGATCGTTCGTGACGGGAGGCCCATCGCGTGGGACGCCGGGAAGCAGTTGTTCGTCGATCGATCCGGTCAGCCCGGCCCCTCGACGTGGGAAGGTGGCGCGCCTCCCTCGGATGCCGACGATCTGCCCGTGGGCGGCGTGAGCTGGTACGAGGCCCGCGCGTACGCGCGGTTCGTGCACAAGGAGCTGCCGACGGTGCTGGAGTGGAACGCCGCCGCGATCCCGGAGGCGGCGCGCTGGGTGGTGCCGCACGGCCGATACGACGCGACCGGTCCGGTGCGCGGAGGCGACAAGCGTACCGTGAGTCCCCGCGGCGTGTACGACATGGCGGGCAACGTGCGCGAGTGGACGGTGAACGCGCGCGAGCCGGGAAGCCGCTACATCCTCGGCGGCGGCTGGAGCGATCCGCAGTACCTGTTCTCGGAGCTCTACGACCAGCGGGAGCTCGACCGGTCGCCAATCAATGGGGTACGACTTGTCCGACGCACGGGAACGACGCCCGACCTCGCGCGCGCAATCGCACCAATTCCCGGCCTCACGCGCGACTACGCGAAGGCACGTCCGGTGGACGACGCGACGTTCCGCGCATTCCTCGCGCTCTACGACTACGACCACACGCCGCTCGACGCGAAAGTCGTCGCGCGCGACTCGAGCAATGCCGACTGGGTGCGCGAGGAGGTCGAGTTCGACGTCCCCGGCGACAGCCTCCGGATGCAGGCGCTTCTCTTCCTGCCTCGGCGCGTCGCGCCACCCTTCCAGACCGTCGTGCTCTATCCGGCGTCGGATGCGCTGTTCATGTTCGATCACCGCGCGCCGTCGATGTCGTACGCGGACTACATCGTGCGCAGCGGTCGCGCCCTGGTGTACCCCATCTACGAGCACACCTACGGCCGCGGACCGAGTCTCGGCGGCGACGACGTGCCCGACGGCAGCATCGCGCATCGCGACCGGATGATCCGATGGGCGCGTGAGATGCGCCGCTCGATCGACTACGCCTCGACGCGCCCCGACATCGACACGACGCGCTTCGCCTACGCGGGCACGAGCTGGGGCGGGCGACTCGCCGGCGTCCTGCTCGCCGTCGAGCCACGCTTCCGCGTCGCCGTGCTCAACGTCCCGGGCCTCGCGATGCAGCCACTGCGCCCCGAAGAAGATCCCGTCAACTTCCTGCCGCGCGTCCACATCCCCGTGCTCATGCTGAGCGGGAAGTACGACAGCGGATTCCCGCTGGAGCTGTCGCAGAAGCCGTTCTTCCGCCTCCTCGGCACGCCACCGGCGATGAAGCGGCACGTGCTCGACGAGGGCGGGCATTTCCTGCCGAGGCCGATGATGGTGCGCGAAGCACTGGGCTGGCTCGATCGGTATCTCGGACCGGTGCAGCGTCGATGAACGCCCTGCCGCCGCCGATGGCTCTCCGATTCCACGCCAGGATGTGGGGCGCTCAGCGCTCCGTCGACATGCGCTCCATCCGCTCCTCGAGTCGTCGCATCGCTTCGCCGAGCGCCTGCACCTCGCGGTAGGTCCGGACGTTGACCTCGTAGTCGAGCTCCGTGCGGATCTCGCCTCGCACCTGCTGCCGGTTCTGGCTGATCAGCACGAAGCCGGTGAGCAGGATCGCCTCGCCGGCGAGGAGGATGCCCAGCAGCCCGTAGGGGTAGAGATCGAACGGATGGATGCCGCGCACCGAGCCCGCGTTGATGATCCACCACACCGCGAACCAGAGCAGGTGGACGGCGAAGAACGAGCTGTGGCCCACCCACCCGACCACTCGCTCCGCGACGCGCTCGTGCCATCGCGCGCGGAGGTCGATCTCCTCGGCGGCGTACCGGAACGGGCCGAGCGCCTTGCGGCACTTGTCGTTGGCGCAGAACACCGCGTCGGGCTCGTTCGTGCCGCCGCATGCCGGGCACGTCGTCATGCGACCACCGCCGTCTGCGGCGCGTCGTAGGTGCCGATCGCTCCGTCGCCGTCCTCGTGATCGAAGCGCGCGCGTGGATGGGACGCAACGCGTGGTCGGAGCCAGACGACTGCGAGCACGAGCGAGGTGAGTCGGTGAAGCATGGCTGGCTCCCCGTGGTGAGTGTCGGACACGATACCATCTCGCAGCGGAACTATCGATGGTGCGCCCGCGAACTGCGTCTATCGCACCGGCGCCGTGCGCACGAAGGCGACGCCGCGGGCCCGCGGATGGCTGATCTCGAACCCCGCGACACCCCCACCCTCGCGGACGAACTGGATCGTGTACTGTCCGCTCACGAAGCCGTCGGGGAACACCGCGCGTGCGACCAGCCCCGGTGTCTCGCCGGTGCGCAGCGTGAGCGTCGAGTCTCCGGCCGTGACGCGATACGTCGCGTCGAGCTCGGCGCTCGTATAGGTGCCGGCGTAGTCCGCGAGCTCGGCGCGGCCCAGCGCCGGCGCGATCGGCGCGCGCCAGACGAACCGGTCCGCGCGCCGGTTGGGAATCGACCAGCGCACCACGTAGCCCGGGTGCGGCGTCGTAGAATCGAACGCGAGCTCTATTGGCGAATCGATCAGGCGCGCCCGCCGCGGGCCGAGCGCCTCGACGCGCACGCCGGTGAAGCGATCCGTATAGAGCACACCGTTGCGCACCGTCAGCTCGGCTACCTGCCGCGTCGTCGGCTCGAAGTAGACGCCGGCCCAGCCGAGCGCCTTGCTCGCGTCGGACGGTGCCGTCGCCCGCTGCGGAGCGGGCGACTGCGCCGGCGCCACGGGACCGAGTGCGAGCCTCGCCACATCGCGGCCGAACGCCACCGAATTGGGCTCCGTCGAGTTGCAGAGCACCGCGACCGTGAGCTTCGGCTCCAGCCATCGTCCCAGATACGCGCGGAATCCCGGATCGCGCCCCTCGTGCTCGGCCACGTGGAGCCCGCGATCGGACACGAGCGACAGCCCCATTCCGTACCGCGTCGAGTCGCCCGTCGTGAGTGCGGTCGGTGTGAGCATCTGTCGCACGATCGCCGAATCACCGACCGTCGGCCGCTCGAGATTCTCGGCAAGGAGAAGGAGGTCGCCGACCGTCGTCTCCATGTTCGTCGGCCCGACGACGTCATAGTTCGGGTTGTCGATCCGCCACTGATCGCCGCGCTTCGTGTAGCCGACGGCGCGGCCAGGGACGAGCGTGGTGACGTCATCGCGGATTCGCGAGTGCGTCATGCCGAGCGGGGCAAGGATGCGCGACGCGACGAAGGCGGCGAAGCGCTGGCCCGATGCACGCTCGACGATCTTCGCGGCGAGCAGGTAGTTCGTGTTGCTGTACCCGTACTCGGCGCCCGGCTCGAAGTTCAGCGCCTTTTGATGGTTGATGACGGCGGTCGCGTCGGCGTCGGTGATGCGCTCCTCCTCGAAGCGACCGCGCGCGATGATCAACAGCTCGAAGAAGTCGCGCAGCCCACTCGAGTGCGAGAGCAGGTGGCGGATCGTGATCGGCTTGCCGCCGGTCTCGCGATAGTGGGGAAGGTCGGGGAGCCAGCGGCGGACGTCGTCGTCGAGGGAAAGCTTGAAGTCACGTGCCAGCAGCAACACCGCGAGCGCGGTCACCTGCTTGGAGAGCGAGGCGGAGTGGACGACGGTGGCCGGCGTCATGGTCGCGGCCGACTCGAGGTCGGCCATGCCGTAGGCGCGCTCGAGGACTGTATTTCCGTGATGGCTCACGCCGACCGCGCAGCCGGGGCGGTCGGTGCCTCGCCACGGCGTGAACACGCTGTCGAGGCGTGCCGCCAGGGTGGCGGCATCCAGTGAGAGTGGCGCACCGTCGCTCGCCGCTGTCGACGTTGTCTGCGCGTGCAACGCTCGCGTGGCGGGCAGGAGCGCCAGCGAGAGCGCGAGGGCAGGCAAGACCGAGGGGAGTCGCAACTTGATGGCCATGCCGAGTGAGACAGCCCGACCGCTGAGTTGGTTCGACGCCCTGACGGTCAGCGTGGAGCAGGGCCGCTCTTCGCGGGACGTGGCCTTCGAACGACGGTATCGACTCTCGTCACCAGGACGGTATCGACTCGCATCACGGTCACCGTGTCGACCTTCGTCAGTCTCACCGTGTCGACCCGAGCCTGAGCCGGTGCCGCAGCACGAGTCGGCTCTGCGCCAGGCAGGTGCTCGATCGCCGCTCGAGGCAAAGGACGATTCGCCGGGACGGGCGAAGGGCCATCCACGGTGAGAGTGAACCTTCCCGGACGGCGCAGCTCGTACGCGGTCACGACGATCAGCCACTCTCCCGTTCGCGGCGCGATCTGCAGCCGCGCATTCCCGTCTCCCCCGGACTCGTCGTCGGACTGGGCACTCCCCTCAGGAGAGACGACGATCAGAAACGCGTCGAAGTCCGTCGAGGAGAGCTGCACGCTCCTCAGCGGATGGTCCGGGCGAGAGTCGATCGCGTACGTCTGGACGTAGTGATTTCGCACCAGCGAGCTCGCGAGTGCGGGTACACTCCCGGCTACGGTGACTTCCTGTGCCAGCGCATGCTCCGAACCGATCAGCAGCGACGACAGGACGACGAGTGAACGCGCGATTCGCATGATATCCGTCTGCTTTGGTCGCTACACGACGTCGGAGAACAGCTCTGCCAGCTCGACGTGCACGGACAGGCTGTCGTCCGGCGCGCTCCAGATCAGCGCGTCGTGCACGACGCGACCAGTACCGCTCCGCACGCACACCTCGATGCTGCGATCTAGCACGTCCACGAGCCATACCTCGCGCACGCCGAGTGCGAGATAGGCGTCGCGCTTGAACTCGCGGTCGTACACGCGCGACGAGCGGCTCACGATCTCGACCGCCAGCCAGTGCTCGGAGATCTCGGCCCACGGCGTTCCGGGCGCGAACCGCGGCGGCACGACGAGCAGATCGGGCTCGAGCTGGGTCAGGGGCGGCAACGTCACCACGCCGGGACTGAACAGCACGAGCCGGCGCGCGAGAATGTGAAAGGCGAAGAGCGCCGCAAGCCGAGCGGCTACTCCCTGGTGCGCCGACCCAGGCGGCGGTGTCACCAGCAGCGTGCCCGCCAGCACCTCGTACCGATTGCCGTCGTCCGGCAGCAGGTCGAGATCGACGACCGTGTACCGTGGAACCGTGAGCGCCATTCCCATAGTCTATGATCCCTCGCTCGGCGTTGTCCACTCGGCATCGACGCAACGCCGCGCTCCGCGCCGGGCTCGACGTGACCGAAATTGCGCGCGGAGGCGCGGGCGTGGGATCGACTGGGAGTGCACCGTCGGACGCAGCGTCGAATCCCAAGCCAGCACGATGGGCGCGATCACTGACGCTCTCGTCCGGGACTGCCCGTCAGCCGAGGAACCGACGCGCCACCTGCTCGAGCCGGTCGTCTCCCGCTGCTTCGGCCTCGGCGCGCATCGCTTCGACGAACTGGCGCAGCCGCGGCTCGCCCCAGAGATATCCAGTGGCGCGCTCGGCGAGCTGTGTCTCGCTGACGCGCGCCGCCTCGAGCAGTGCACGCGCGGCGGCACGGTCGAAGTCCGGATCGTCTCGCGGCGGCAGCGCGTAGTCGCGGCGGGGCATCTCCCCTTCCGCGTCGTCTCTCAGAAAGGCCTGCGACATGGCTTCAGTCTATCATCGAGCGAAGTCCGCGTCGACGATCTCGACCTACTTCTCCAGCGAGTCGCGCTGCCGCATCGCCATCGCGAACACCTCGTCGAGGGAGCCTCGGACGACGAGCATCTTGGTATTCAACGTCGCCTCCCCGCTCGGGGACAGCGCCCCTTCGGGATCCACGTGCTGACAGGTGAGCTCCGGGTTGCTCCACACGTTGCCCGTGGTCCTGGTGAAGCTCGCCACGACCCAGTGACGGTCCCGTGAAAGCGTAGCGATGAATGGCGCATCGACTGCCCGCGACTTGTTGTAATACGTGATCCCGCCACGATCTTCGACCCGCTGCGGCGGTACGGGCCAGGTGAAGGAGGCGAGGTACCGCGCCGGCAGCCAGCGATCGAGAGGCATCGTCAGACGGGCCGGCGTTTCCGACGCGAGCAGATCGAACCCATCCGCGTGATGGACGTACGTGCGCTCCAATCGCTCGTCGTGAAGCTCTCCGGTGAGCCGAGGATCGAGCACAGCCAGGATCAGGTCGTACGCCCGATCGGACTGGTTCCTCGGCTTGAAGCGAAAGCGAACCCCGTCTTCCTCGAGGGTTGCGCGCGCCAGCATGTGAACGCCGCCTGGAAAGTCTCTCTCGTACTCCAGCGATCGCTCGGACCGTCGCCATTGCGGCCGCTCGCCGGACTGCCCCGGTCGAAACAGGTAGAGCTGACGCGCGTCGGTGGCCCCATGCTCCCGCACTGTGACATGCTCTGGAAAGAGGACCTCGATGGAGCGATCCGAGGTCGGATGACCCGGCAGCACGATCCGCAGCGCGGGTTGCGTGTTCTCCTCGTCCACCATGAGCTGCATGCCGGCGCGGTTGCGGACGACGAGGTCCTGATGTCCGTCGGCCTTCGCGTCTCCGTTGCCTTCGAGGGCGGCGTGTCGCTCGAGAGCTCTCGCGACTTCGTCGAGCGGCGGCTCGGAAGCGCACGCCGATAGCAGCACGGTTCCCCAGAGCAGCGCTGCCAGCGCCACCGGTCCCACGCGATCAGTCGACATCATGTCCTCCGAAGTACTCTGCCGGTTCACAAGCCCGCAGCCCTCAGGCGAAACCATACTTTCGCAGCATTGCCGTCCCCTCCGCATATGGAGCACGACGAAAGATGGCGACAGTCATCGCCTCGATGCGAAAGAGGCGAGCCGCAATGTTGGCTCGCCTCTTCGGAGCGACGTTCGGTTCGAGAGGACTCAGGCAATCGGCGTCAACCACCCATACCGATCCTCCCGCACCCCCTTCACTGAATCAAAGAACGCCTTCTGCAACACTTCAGTGATCGGCCCCCGCTTCCCCGCACCCACCTGAATCCGATCCACCGACCGCACCGGTGTCACCTCCGCCGCAGTCCCGGTGAAGAAGATCTCGTCCGCCATGTACAACATCTCTCTTGGGATCCGCTCCTGCCGCACTTCATACCCGTGCTCCTTCGCCAGCACGACCAACGTGTCGCGCGTGATCCCGGGCAGGATCGATGACGCAGCCGGCGGCGTCACGATGACGCCGTCGCGAATCACGAAGATGTTCTCGCCGGAACCTTCCGACACGGTGCCCTCGACGTCGAGCGCGATCCCCTCGTGGTACCCGAGCCGCTCCGCTTCCATCGCGATGAGCTGCCCGGAGAGATAGTTGCCGCCGGCCTTCGCACCCTGCGGGATGGTGTTCGGCCCCGGACGGTTCCACGACGAGATGCCGACGTCCACGCCCGACTCCAGCGCGCCTTCGCCGAGGTACGAGCCCCACTGCATCGCCATGATGAGCGTGTCGATCGGAATCTTGCTCCCGTTCACGCCGAGCGGCCCCGCGCCGCGGAACGCCAGCGGGCGCAGATACGCGTCCTTGAACCCATTCTCGCGCACCACGAGCTTGCACGCCTCGATCAGCTCCTCGAGGTCGAGCATCTGCATCCGGTACACGCGACCCGAGTCGATGAACCGGCGCATGTGCTCCTTCGCGCGGAAGAGACACGGGCCCTTCGGCGTGTTATAGGCGCGCATCCCCTCGAACACCGAAGACCCATAGTGCAGCGCGTGCGTCGACACGTGCACCGTCGCCGATGCCCACGGCACGAGCTTCCCGTTCATCCAGATCACGTCGGCGGTCTTCTTCTTCTCGGGCACCTTCTCCGCTGCCGCGGCGGACCACCCGTGGGCCGGATCCTTCGCCGGCGCGGTCATCGGGCCGCTCCCGCCAGCGGCACTTCCTTCTCGCCCTTTTTCGCCGCCGCACCAGCCTGCGCGCCGCGCAGACCGGGGAGCACTTCCTTCGCGTCGAGGAACGGCATCATCCGCCGCATCTCGCGGCCGACGGTCTCGATCTGGAGATCGCTCTCCGCCGCGCGACGCTTCGAGAACCACGGACGCCCGTTTCTGTTCTCGGCGATCCAGTTCTTCGCGAACGTGCCGTCCTTCACCTCGTCGAGCAGCTTCTGCATGGCCTTCTTGGTCTCCTCGGTCACGATCCGGTCGCCGGCGATGTAGTCGCCGTACTCCGCGGTGTCGCTGACGGAGTGACGCATGTAATTCATCCCGCCGCGGTACATCAGATCGACGATGAGCTTGAGCTCGTGCAGGCACTCGAAGTACGCGATCTCCGGCTGATAGCCGTTCTTCACCAAGGTCTCGAAGCCGGCTTTCACCAGCGCGCTCGCGCCGCCGCACAGCACGGCCTGCTCGCCGAACAGGTCGGTCTCGGTCTCCTCGGCGAACGTCGTCTGCAGCACGCCGGCGCGCGTGCACCCGATCCCCTTCGCGTACGCGAGCGCGTCGGCGAGCGCATGGCCCGACTTGTCCTGATGTACGGCGACGAGCCCCGGCACGCCGGCGCCCTCGGTGAACACCTCGCGCACGCGATGGCCCGGCGCCTTCGGCGCCACCATGATGACGTCGACGTCCTTGTCGCTCGGGTCGATCTCGCCGAAGCGGATGTTGAACCCGTGCGCGAACAACAGTGTCTTGCCCTTGGACAGATAAGGAGCGATGGACTCGTCGTACACCTGCTTCTGCGTGTGGTCCGGCGTCAGGATGACGATGAAGTCGGCTTCCTTCGCCGCCTCCGCAGGCGTCAGCACGCGCAGCCCTTCCTTCTCGGCGACGGCGCGGCTCTTCGAGCCCTCGGGGAGACCGATGCGGACGTCCACACCGGAGTCGCGCAGACTCAGTGCGTGCGCATGGCCCTGAGAGCCGTAGCCAATGATCGCGACGCGGCGGCCGGCGAGGCGTGAGAGGTCGGCGTCGGCGTCGTAGTAGAGCGTGGTCATCGGGCAGACTCCTGAGGGGTGAGTGCTGAGCTGTTGAGAGAATGAGAGCCGGCGCTCTGTGGCTGCGCGCCGGCGTGATGATCGTCGGTGATCGAATCGGGATCCGACTCGCGGATCACGATCGGCCCGGTGCGGGCCAACTGCTTCAGGTCGAACTTGCGCACGGCCTCGACGAAGGCGTCCACCTTCGACGGGCTCGAGGTGATCTCGAGCAACAGCCTCGAGTGCGCACGGTCGGTGATTCGCGCCCCGGTCTCGCTGGCTACTCGCTCGACCTCGGCGACGTTGCCGTCCTCTTCCACCACCGCCAACGCAGTCTCGCGCACGAGCGCGTCGCCGCGCCCGATCTCGGCCACGCTCACGACGTCGACGAGACGCGTGAGCTGCTGGAGCACCTGGTGCACGTCCACGGCCTCGACGACGAGCACCATCCGGCTCGTCCCCGGCCGCTCGCTCGCGCCGACGACGAGGCTCGCCACGTTCCAGTCGCGCCGCCGGATCAGCCCGACGGCGCGGTACAGCGCGCCGGGCCGGTCGTGCAGCTGCACTACTATGGTATGCTTCCGCGGCGCGGGTCTGACGCGGACGATCGGCGCGGCCAGTGGGGTGGTCTCGGTCATCGCTTGCTCGCCCCCGCGCCGGCGGGCTCGTGGTGCTCCGCTCTCGTGGTCGGGTCGACGAGCATGTCGCCGATGCTCTGACCCTGCGGCACGATCGGGAACACGTTGGCCTCGCGCTCGACGCGGAAGTCGATCACGACGACGCCTGGCGTGTCCCACGCGTCGTCGATCGCGCGCTCGGCTTCCTCGTTCGTCTCGACGGTGATGCCGCGCACGCCGTACGCTTCGGCGAGCTTCGCGAAGTCCGGCCCGCTCAGCGGCGTGCCGCTGTAGCGCTTTCCCTCGAACAGCTGCTGCCACTGCCGCACCATGCCGAGGTAGCCGTTGTTCATGATCGCGATCTTGACGTTGGTCAGCCCTTCCTGCGCCATCGTCGCGATCTCCTGGTTCGTCATCTGGAATCCGCCGTCGCCGACGATCACCCAGATCGTCTCGTCCGGACACGCGACCGCGGCGCCGAGCGCTGCGGGCACCGCGAAGCCCATCGTGCCCGAGCCGCCGGAGGTCAGGTGCGAGCGCGGCCGGCGCCAGTCGAGCAACTGCGCCGCCCACATCTGATGCTGGCCGACGTCGGTGACGATGCGGCAGGGCCCGCGCTGCTGGCGCGCCGCGTTGAGCAGCGCACACACGTCGTGCGGCTGGAGCGTCGGCGTGTCGGGACGACGGCGGTACGCCTGTCGCGGCTCGTACTTCGCGCGCAGCTCGTGCACCTCGTCGATCCACCGCTTCAGCGTCGCGTTCTTCGACTCGTCGCGCGGTTCCACGGCGGCATTCAATGCGCTCAGTGCGGCCTTGGCGTCGCCGACGATGCCGACCGTCACCTGAACGAGCTTTCCGATCTCGCTCGGGTCCACGTCGACGTGGATGATCTTGGCGTGCGGCGCGAACGTCGCCGCCTTGCCGGTGACGCGATCGTCGAACCGGCTCCCGACATTCAACAGCACGTCGCACCGCTGGATGGCGCGATTGACGTGCACCCAGCCGTGCATCCCCGGCATGCCGAGCGACAGCGGATGCTCCTGCGGGAACGCGCCGAGCCCGTGCAGCGTCGTGATCACGGGGATCCCCGTCTTCTCGGCGAACGCGATCAGCTCGGCGCTGGCGCCGGATTGGATGATCCCGTTGCCGACGAGGAGCAGTGGACGCTCGGCCTGCGCGAGCAGCTCGATCGCCGCGCGCACCGGCGCCGGATCGATCGCCGCGACGCGATGGTCGACGTAGCCCTCGAGGTCGAGCTCGACGTCCCAGTTCGGCACCACGCTCGCCTGCTGCGCGTCCTTCGTCACGTCGATCACGACGGGACCCGGCCGTCCGGTGGACGCGATGTAGAACGCCTCGGCGACGACGCGCGGGATGTCCGACGCGTTGCGCACGAGGAAGCTGTGCTTCGTGATCGGGACGGTGATCCCGATGATGTCCGTCTCCTGGAACGCGTCGGTGCCGAGCAGCGCGCTCGGGACCTGCCCGGTGAGTGCGACGAGTGGGGTGCTGTCCATCCACGCGTCGGCGATCGGCGTGACGAGGTTCGTCGCGCCCGGTCCGCTCGTCGCGACGCACACACCGACGCGCCCCGTCGCGCGCGCGTACCCCTCGGCCGCGTGACCCGCCCCCTGCTCGTGGCGGCAGAGCACGTGGTGGAGCTGGTCGGCGTACTCGGGGAGAGCGTGGTAGAACGGCATGATCGCGCCGCCCGGGATGCCGAACAGGGTGTCCGCTCCCTGGCGGATGAGCGCTTCGCAGAGGATCTGGGCGCCGGTGCGCGCTTCGCTGGTGCGCGGGTGCGCTGGTGCGGGCTGCGCCGAGGCGTCCGCGGACGGCGCCTGCGGTGATTGAGAGGTCGTCATCGCCCGGTCTCCTGCGGTTGCGCACTCGCGCACCCGCGCATTGGCGCACCTGCGTCGGTTGCTTCCGTACTCATCTCATCCTCCTGTCGCCAGGACTGCTTCCTGTCGCGCGTCCTCGCGCGATGCGCCGTCCGGCGCCGTGTGCTTGCCGTTGCCGGCGTGCGATGCGGGGATCGACGTCGGCTTCTGGTAGCTCGCCACCGGAACTGCAGGCACCCCAAGGATGGCGCCCGTGTGCGCGCTCGTGACGAGCTGCGCGTAGCGGGCGAGCCAGCCCTTCGTGAACTTCGGCGCCGGTGCTTGCCAGTTGGCACGGCGAGCTTCCAGCTCGCCGGCCTCGACTTCGACGTCCAGCTTTCTCGCCGCGAGATCGATCGCGATGATGTCGCCCTCATGGAGCAGGCCGATCGGCCCGCCCTCCGCCGCTTCCGGCGAGACGTGGCCGATGCACAGTCCGCGCGTACCGCCGGAGAAGCGGCCGTCGGTGATCAGTGCGACGCTTTCGCCGATCGGCATCCCCTTGAGCAGCGACGTGAGCGACAGCATCTCGCGCATCCCGGGTCCACCGCGCGGCCCCTCGTTGCGCACGATGACGACGTCGCCCGACTTGATGTCGCCGCGCATTGCCGCTTCCGTCGCCGATTCCTCGCTGTCGAACACGCGCGCCGGTCCACGGAATGTCATCTCGTGCTGCGACACTGCACCGACCTTGATCACTCCGCCGAGCGGGGCGAGAGAGCCGAACAGCACGCACAGCGCGCCGCGCTCCGAGTGCGGATTCTCGATCGGGCGGATGCAGTCGGGGTTCGTGTTCTCGACGCCCTTCAACTGCTCGCCGAGCGTCATTCCGCTCACCATCGGCGCATCCAGGTCGAGAATGCCCGGCTTCTTGGCCAATTCCGCCAGGATCGCCGGGATCCCGCCAGCGGCGCCGACGTCCTGCATGTGCCACTGTCGGTTGCCGTCGTACGCCGGCGAGATCTTCGCCAGGTGTGGCGTGCGCTCGGCCACTTCATTGAATCGGGCCAGCGGATAGTCCACCTCGGCCTCGTTGGCGAGGGCGAGCACGTGGAGCACCGTGTTGGTCGAGCCGCCCATCGCGACGTCGAGCGCGACGGCGTTGTCGATCGAGCGCGCGGTGACGATGTCGCGGAACGTCGTCCCCGCCTTCACCAGCTCGAGCAGTCGCCGAGCGGCGCGCTTCGCCAGCTCGTGGCGTTCGGGGGAGGTGGCGAGGATCGAGCCGTTCCCGGGGAGCGCGAGGCCGATCGCCTCGCACAGGCAGTTCATCGAGTTGGCGGTGAACATCCCGGAGCAGGAGCCACACGTCGGACACGACTGCTGCTCGAGCTCCAACAAGCGCTCGTCGGTGATCTGACCGGAGGCGCGCTGGCCCACGCCCTCGAACACGGAGATCAGGTCGAGCGACTTGCCGGTGCGGGCGTCGCGTCCCGCCTCCATCGGCCCGCCGGAGACGAAGATGGTCGGCACGTTGGCGCGCGCGGCGCCCATGAGCATGCCGGGGACGATCTTGTCGCAGTTCGGGATGCAGATCAGCGCGTCGAAGCAGTGGGCGCGCACCATCGTCTCCACCGAGTCGGCAATGATCTCGCGCGACGGGAGGGAGAAGTGCATCCCCTCGTGCCCCATGACGATCCCGTCGTCGACGCCGATCGTGTTGAACTCGAACGGAATGCCGCCGGCTTCTCTGATCGCTTCCTTCACCACCTTTCCGAACGCCTGGAGGTGGACGTGGCCCGGGATGATGTCGACGTACGAGTTGCAGACGGCGACGAACGGCCGGTCCCACTCGCCGTCCTTGACCTGGCCGGTGGCGCGGAGGAGGCTCCGGTGGGGCGCACGCTCGATGCCGCGTTTGATCGTGTCCGAACGCATGACGTCAGAGGAGAGAGTGGAGACGAAAAAGGCCCGTCCTCGAGAGGGACGGGCCGCGCGGCTTGATCCAGAAGCTCGCGTCCCCTCCCCGTGGTATCGGGGCGAGAGGTCGCGGAGTGTGCTGCTACGCCGGCTGTCCCTCTCGCACGCCAATAAGCCCCGTAAGCGATACGAGGGCTACGACGATGAGACCGAGAAGGGCAACGGTGGTCTGGATCACGATTGCTGGCGGATGAGTCCGGGGGTCGATCGGGGGTCCGGACGGTCCATCTACTATAGGGCTGGCCCAGGGCGCTTCGCAAGTGCGCGTTGTGGCTTGGGTTGGGCTACCCTGCCCTCAAGGGGGTCAGAGCCCTTGATGCTCGCCCCTTTCGTTGGTGGCTCGAGTCGCGCCTATGTGACTCCCGCCGAGCCGGTCTGGTCCGAAGCAGCATGACGCGAAGATTCCACCGGGCTCTGCTCTGCGTCGTGCTGCCATGCTCGGCCGCTGCGCAGCGAAGTGGAACCTCCCTCTTCCCCGCGGCCGACTCGGTGGAGGTGCTCGTCACCCGAATCGAGGTCCGGATACGCTTCGCCCCCGACACCGCGAGCAGCTGGGGATGGCCCGCGAGCACGGATACCATCCAGCGATTGCGCTACGCGTGGAGCGCGACGATCGAAGGGACCGACGGACCGCGGTCGTTCGATCTCGCCGTCAAGGCGAAGGACACGCTCGCCTCGACGTTTCCATCGCTGTCCAGCCTCGTACGCGGGGGCACCACGGAGCTGTGTCAGCCGGGCATGATGGTGCGTTGCTTTCCCGCCACCGTTTCGGCTTCGGTCGAGGATCGCCGCGTCGTGCTTCGCTATCGCGACAGTGCGGAGATCGCGCGGATCTTCGGGCTTCGCCCGGCGTCGGCCATGATCATGACATTCACGCCGCGGGGCTCGAGCACGCCGACGATTGATTCTGCGCCGGTGCGATATCTGGAGCCCGCTCTGTCTCCACTGGCTTCGGCGAGTCAGGTCGAGGCCGAGCAGGCGCGCCGCGCGTACGACGCTTCCGTCAACAGGATGTATCGCTACCTCTCCGGTGCGTCATGGGTCGAGGAAGGCGACTCGACACAGTTCGGCATCGAGGAAACGCACTGTCTGGAAGACGTCTGCGCGCCTTATCACGCGCCGCGCGATCAGCCGCGAACGTGGGGAACGTGGTCGTCGAGCGATACCACGGTCGCCCGCCTGCACCGGACGACGGGGAAGATCACCGATTGGCGGTTGTCGTCGGACACCGCGCGCGTGATGACGCTCGTCGCCTTGAAGCCGGGGAGAATCACGGTGCGCGCATCTGGCGTGCACGACGCGGCCGATCTGGAACCGAGCCGCATCCGGCTCGACAGCATCGTGACGGGGGAGGTCCTCGTGACGCCGCGGGTCGGCCGATTGGCGATCTCACCGCGACCGACGACGATGCGTACGGGTGAGCGTCGATCGTTCAGCGTGCGCGTGGTCGATCG
This sequence comes from Gemmatimonadota bacterium, assembly GCA_003223455.1. Lineage (GTDB taxonomy): Bacteria > Gemmatimonadota > Gemmatimonadetes > Gemmatimonadales > Gemmatimonadaceae > AG11. The sequence goes on from QHVE01000019.1 coordinate 38,030, forward strand.
CGCGGGACGGGCGATCGAAGGAACGCCAGTCGAGCTGAGGTGGGGCAGCGGGGCAACCGATGGAGAGTCGCCAAGGACGAGGACGCGCAGGAACTTCGCTCAGGAATCGCGGCCCGCGATCGCGCCGGTCGACTTGGGATTCGACAAGCCGGGCCGCTACGAGATCGTCGCCGTGCTCGGCACGCACGCCGACACCGTGAACGTCGACGTGGTGGACGCGCCGAAGCGCTAGCTCGCGCTCACAGATCCGCGCAGCTCTTCACGATCGACCCGCAGCGCCTGCACAGGAGCTTGCAGTTCCTCCACCACAGTTCGGTGGAACCGCAGACGTCGCAGGTCTCCTGCTCCGGCTCGCTCGGCGCGCTCATCGTATAATATTGAAGCGAGACCCCCACGCCGACTATCGCCCCCGGAGCCGTCCCCTGTCGCACCCGACGAACGAGACCGCCCAGCAGAGCCCGAGCTGGGCCGGCGCCACCCCCGCGCTCGGCTCCGTGGCGTTGCCAGGCCCGATGGTCCGCCGCGAGGACGTCCCTCTCCACGACGACGTCCGCTGGCTCGCCGCCGCGCTCGGACGCGTCATCCGCCGACTCGAGGGCGAGCAGGCGTTCGAGACGATCGAGACCCTGCGCCGTGCCTGCCGCGCGCGTCGCCACGGCGATCCGTCCGCGCCCTCGCTCGATCAGCTGCTCGCGCAGGTCGAGGCGCTACCGCTCGAGCTGAGCGCGATCACGGCGCGCGCGTTCACGTTGTTCTTCCTGCTCATCAACACCGCCGAGCAGGTGCACCGCGTGCGGCGCACGCGCGCGTATCGCACGACGTCGGAGAACACCGAGCCGCAGCCGGCCTCCGCGCAGTGGGCGATGCGCAACCTCAAGCGCGACGGACACTCGGCACAGGAAGTCGAGCGCGCGATCCTCGGGCTCGACGTGCGCCCGGTGCTCACCGCGCACCCCACCGAGTCCACGCGCCGCACGCTGCTCGGCCTGCAGGCGCGCGTCGCCGACGCGCTGCTCGCGCGCGAGCAGACTCCCGCCGCCGAGCGTCACGGTATCGAGGAGCAGCTCGACGGCGAGGTGGAGCTGTTGTGGGTCACGTCGGAGATCCGGCAGGACCGCCCCTCCGTGCGCGACGAGGTAAGCACGGTGTTGTGGTACCTCGAGACGCGCTTGATCGACGCGGGTGCCAAGGCGCGCGAGGCACTCCTTCGCGCGTTCGAGGAGGAGTTCGCCTGCTCGTCCGAGGTGCTGCGCAGCGCGGTGCCGGTGCGCATCGGCAACTGGGTCGGCGGCGACCGCGACGGGAATCCCTTCGTCACGCCCGACGTCACGATCGCCACTGCGCGTCGCGGCAGCTACTCGATCCTCGGCCGCTACGCCGCGGCGCTCAAGGATCTCGTCGAGCGGCTGTCGGTGTCGGCGCAGCTCGCGCCGGCGAGCGACGAGTTGCGCGAGTCGCTCGAGATCGACCGGCGCCTGCTCACCGACGTGTGGGAGGCGAACCGCCGTCGCAACGCCGACGAGCCGGTGCGGCTCAAGCTGTCGTTCATGCAGGGCCGCGTCGAAGCGACGCGCCGGCTGACCGCGGCGCGCGACGCGGGCAAGCTCGCCGACGAGCCCGCGGCGTACCGGCATTCCACGGAGCTCGAGCACGACCTCGCACTCGTGCGCGAGAATCTCGTGTCGGCCGGCGCGATGCACGCCACGCGTACGACGATCGATCCGCTCCTCGCCACGCTGCGCGCCCACGGGCTGCACGGCTTCCTGATGGACGTGCGCGACCATGCCGACAACCACACCGCTGCCGTCGCCGACATCGCGAAGCAGCTCGGTCTCCCCGACTTCGACGGCGAAGCGCTGCGCCGCGAGCTGCTCGGCCGACGTCCGCTCGTCAGCGCACACGTCCCGCTCTCCGAGGCGACGACGCGCGTGCTCGACACCTTCCGCGCCGTCTGCACGATCCAGAAGGAGATGAGCGAGGAGGCGGCGAGCACGTACATCGTGTCGATGACGCAGAGCGGTGACGATCTCCTGCGCGTGCTGCTTCTCGGGCGCGAAGTCGGACTGCTCGATCTTGCCGCCGATCCTCCCGAGTCGAGCATCGACGTCGTGCCGCTGTTCGAGACGCTCGAAGATCTAGAGAACGCACCGAAGGTGATGCGCGCGCTGCTCGACGATCCGGTGTATCGTCGCCAGCTCGCCGCGCGCGGCAACAAGCAGGAAGTGATGATCGGCTACTCGGACTCGGGGAAGGACGCGGGCATCCTCGCCGCGTCGTGGGCGCTGTATCAGGGGCAGGAGGAGCTCGCGAAGCTGTTCGCCGAGGCCGGCGTTTCGCTCCGGCTGTTTCACGGCCGCGGCGGAAGCGTCGGACGCGGTGGTGGCTCGCCGGTGTATCGCGCGCTGGCCGCGCTGCCACCGGGCACGGTGAACGGCCGCCTCAAGATCACCGAGCAGGGTGAGATCATCAGCCAGCAGTTCGGCCTCCTCCCCGTCGCGGAACGAACGCTCGAGGTGACGCTCGCCGGCGCGCTGCTCCAGGAGTTCACCAAGTGGACCGAGTCGGTGAGCGCCGACGAGATGGAGTCGTACCGGCGCACGATGCGCGAGCTGAGCGACGCGTCGCTCGGCGTCTATCGTGATCTCGTGCACGAGCATCAGGCGCTGTTCACGCTCTTCCGCACCGCGACGCCGATCGACGAGCTGGCCGAAGCGCGCTTCGGCTCGCGCCCCGCCTATCGACCCGGCTCGACGCCGGGGATCGGTGGCATCCGCGCCATCCCGTGGGGCTTCGGCTGGACGCAGATCCGGCTCATGCTCACCGGCTGGCTCGGCGCGGGCACCGCACTGGCGCAGGCGACGAGCACCCCCGAGGGGCTCGACCGGCTGAGACGAATGGTGAAGCAGTGGCCGTTCTTCGACGACCTGCTCGGCAAGATCGAGATGGTGTGCGCCAAGACCGATCTCGAGATCGCGCGTGCTTATGTGCGACCTCGAGCTGCTCGGCCGGCTCGAAGACGAGTTCCACAAGACGACGGACGCCGTGCTGCGCATCCGGAACACGGAGCACCTCCTGCGCGACACGCCGGTGCTCCAGTCGGCGATCGGTCTGCGCAATCCGTACGTGGATCCGCTATCCCTGTTGCAGATCGCGCTGCTGAAGAAGAAGCGGTCGCTCCCCGAGGGGGAGAGCGCCGAGCGCGAGAAAGTCGAGTCGGTGCTGGCGACGACGTTGAGCGGGATCGCGCAGGGCTTGAGGAACACCGGTTGACCGTTCACCGACTCACCTCAGACAGCAGATGACCGAGTCATCCAACCTCCGCGTCGGCGTCGTCGGCTACGGCCTCGGTGGCTCGACCTTTCACGCGCCGCTCGTCTCGGCGACGCCGGGTCTCGAGCTCGCCGCCATCGCGACGAGCAACGCCGAGCGCGTCGCGAAGGCGCGGGCGCGCTATCCGAACACTCGGCTGTTCGACACGATCGAGCAGATGCTCGACGCGACACCGCTCGATCTCGTCGTCGTCTCCACGCCGCACGCGACGCACGCTCCATACGCACGAGCCGCGCTGGCGAAGGGCGCGCACGTCGTCGTCGACAAGCCCTTCGCGACGAGCTCCGCCGAGGCGCGCGATCTCGCCTCCGCCGCGAAGGCCGCGGGCAGGCTCGCCATCCCGTTCCAGAACCGACGCTGGGACAACGAGGTGCTCACGCTGCAGAAGCTCATGCGCGACGGCACGCTCGGCGACATCCACCGCTTCGAGTCGCGCTACGAGCGCTGGCGCCCGATCCCGAAGGCGCGCTGGAAGGAAGCGGGCGCCGAGGAGCGCGGTGAGGGTGTACTTGGCGACCTGACCGTGCACCTCGTCGATCAGGCGCTGCTGCTGTTCGGGCCCGCGCGGCGGGTGTACGCCGAGTTCGAGCGCCGGCATCCCGACATCGTCGTCGTCGACGACGTGTTCATCGCCATCACGCACAAGGGCGGCGTCACCTCGCACCTCTTCACGAGCCCGAACGTCGGCATCCTCGGCCCGCGTCTCACGGTGCTCGGCAGCAAGGGCGCGTACGTGAAGCACGGCATCGACCCGCAGGAGGAAGCACTGCTCGCCGGCGGCACGCCGGGCACTCCGGGATGGGGTGAGGAGCCGGAGTCCGCCTGGGGCAAGGTCGGCGCGGGAGACGACGCGCATGCGCTGCGCAGCGAGCCTGGCAACTACCTCGCGTTCTACAGCGCCGTCGCCGCCGCGATCCGCAACGGCACCGAGCCGCCAGTGACGACGGAGCAGGGGATTGCGTTGATGGAGTTGCTTGACGCAGCTCGGCTTTCCGCCCGTGACGGGAGAGTCGTGGAGATGGGGACGTGAAGAGATGTTAAACCGTTAAACCCTCTCCCATGCCCTCCCTCGACGCCGTCGCCCGCGAAGCTCTCCTCACCAACGGCTTCGTCGCCGAAGCGGGCGACGACGTCGTGCGCGAGCTGGCCGGTCTCCGCGACGCACCCACCAAGGGCGACGGAGTCAGAGACCTTCGCGCTCTCAAATGGTCTTCCATCGACAACGCCAGCTCGCGCGATCTCGATCAGATCGAGGTCGCCGAGGAGTTGAGCGACGGCGCGATCCTGCTGCGCGTCGGCATCGCCGACGTCGACGCGCTCGTGCCGAAGGGCTCGGCGATCGATGCGCACGCCTTCGCGAACTCGACGTCAGTGTACACCGGCGTGAGCGTCTACCCGATGCTGCCGGAGAAGCTTTCGACCGATCTGACCTCGGTGAACGAGGGAGAGGACAGGGTCGTCGTCGTGATCGAGGTCGAGCTGGCGGCCGACGGCACTGTCCGGCGACACGATGTCTATCGCGCGCTCGCCACCAACCGCGCGAAGCTCGCGTACGAGAGCGTCGGTGCGTGGCTCGAGGGACGCGGCCCCGAGCCGGAGAAGCTCGTCTCCGACGACGCGCTCGAGGCGCAGCTCTGGCTGCAGGACCGCGCCGCGAGTCTGCTCAAGCGCGTGCGGGTTCAGGCCGGCGCGCTCGAGTTCGACACCATCGAGGCGACGCCGGTGGCGAAGGACGGCAAGGTCGAGTCGCTCGCCGTGACGCGGAAGAATCGCGCGCGCGATCTGATCGAGGACTTCATGATCGCCGCGAACGTCGCGATCGCGAAGATCCTCGCCGAGCGTGGACGATCGGCGATCCGGCGCGTCGTGCGCGTGCCGCGGCGGTGGGACCGCATCGTCGCCATCGCGCGCGACTACGGCTTCACCCTTCCCGAGCAGCCCAACGCGCCCGCGCTGTCGCAGTTCCTCGGTCAGCGTCGCGCCGCGGATCCGACGCGCTTCCCCGATCTCTCGCTCAGCGTCGTGAAGCTGCTCGGTCCTGGCGAGTACGTGCTGGACAAACCGGGGCCGAGCGACGACCTGCCGCACTTCGGACTCGCCGCGACCGACTACACCCACGCCACCGCGCCCAACCGCCGCTACGCCGACCTCGTGACGCAGCGTCTGGTGAAGGCGGCGATCGCCGGCGCGACGCCGCCGTACACCGACGACGAGCTCGCGGCGATCGCGCAGCACTGCACCGAGCGAGAGAACGCGGCGAACCGCGTCGAGCGCGTGACGCGCAAGGCCGCCGCCGCCGAGCTCCTCGCGCACCGGATCGGCTCGGTGTTCCGCGCCATCGTCACCGGCGTGAAGAAGGACGGCACCTACGTGCGGCTGCTCTCCCCACCCGCGGAGGGACGCGTCGTGCGCGGCGAGCAGGGGATGGACGTCGGCGAGCAGGTACGCGTGCGGTTGCTGCGCACGGATGCGGAGCGGGGACACATCGACTTCGAGCGAGCGTGACCGACTTGCGGCGCGCAGCGCGTGAGGCGCCTTACGCGCCCCGTATGAGCCCCAACGCCACCACCCCCGCGATCCCCAGCGACACCACCCCCGCCACCACGAATTCCCGCGATCGCTCGACCGACACGCGCTCCATCGAGCGCATCGCTCGCGCGGGGAGCAGGAAGCAGCTCGCTGCCTTGAGGACATTGAGCAGCCCGAACACAGTGAGCACGAGCGGGATCCCGGACCAGACGTGGTGGAAGGAGAAGATCAGCGAGCCGGCCGTGAGGCTGAGAAAGCCGCTGGCGAATACGCCCGCGTAGCCCTTGCTGCGCAGCCAGATGAAGAGCTCGGCCCAGGCGCGGTGATGGACGATGTGGGACAGGCCGATGATCGTGAGCTGGATGACCGCGAGAATCTCGATCGCGCGTTCCATGAATTCATGGATTTAGGTGATACTAATAAAATGTTACGCCCACCCTATTTAACCTCGTAGCGAGGCGGACGCAACAGTCCGACTCTTGGCCTGCGTGATCCCTCGCGCCCCGAGACGGGAGATCCGAGCTTGCGACCACCAAGCTGCCAGGCAGATTCGATCCTCCCGCCGACGTCGACGGTCATCGATCAACCTTTCGCGGAAGGTGGACATGTCGTCTCGCACACTCACGCTGGCCGTTGCTGCACTCCTTGGCGTCATGGCCGGCACCAGCCAGGCGCAGAAAGCCAAGCTCACCTGGGGACCGGCACCACCGTTCCTTCCCTCCGGCGCCAAGTTCGCCCTCGTGAGCGGCGATCCGGGCAAGACCGGCCCGTTCGAGATCGAGCTGTCGATGCCGAACGGCTACACCATCCCGCCGCACTGGCATCCGACGGATGAGAACGTGGCCGTGAAGAGCGGCGAGTTCCGCTTCGGCATGGGGGACAAGATCGACACGAAGTCGATGAAGGCCCTCAAGCCGGGACAGAGCGGGAGCCTGCCGGCCAACGGGCACCACTACGCTCGCGCCCACGGACCGACGGTGGTCGCGGTCAGCGGCAACGGTCCGTTCGCGATCACGTACGTCAATCAGGCCGACGACCCGAGAACCAAGGCAAAGCCGAAAGCGAAGTGAGACCAGTGCGTCCAGGAGCACGCGCGCGCGGGTACGATGCGCGTGCGTGCGGCCGCATCGGCCACGGCATGGGCGACACGGTCGACCTGAAGTCGGTGAAGTGGCTGCGTCCCGGCCAGAGCGTCACGCTGCCCGCGAACTCGCACCACTACGTGAGAACGAGAGGCCGCACGCTCGTGGAGGTCAGTGCGGTTGGGCCGTTTGTGGTGACGTATGTGAACGGGAAGGACGATCCGAGGGTGAAAGCGAAGTGAGAGACGGTTTGACGGTTCAGTCGGACGGCCGGACCTGGGCAGCTCCTGCGTCCCGGGGCCGGCCGTAAACCGTCAAACCGTCAACCGTTCACGCGCGCGCAGCGCGCTATGGCTCCCGCCACCCCCCATTCTCCCGCTTGATCAACTCGTCCGCCTCGCATGGCCCCCAGCTTCCGGCCGCGTACGTCGGCATCGGGCTCGCCGGGTGCTTCTCCCAGTAGTCGAGCAGCGGATCGATCAGGCGCCACGCGGCTTCCACCTCGTCGCTGCGCGTGAACAGCGTCATCTCTCCGATCATCACGTCGAGCAGCAGCGTCTCGTAGGCCGGCGCTGCCGTCTCGCCGAACGCTTCGGCGTAGGCGAAGTCCATGTCCACCGGCGCGACCTCCACCTCCTGGGTCAACGCGACCGCGGCGCCCGGCACCTTCACCTCGAAGTTCAGCGACACGCCTTCGTTCGGCTGCACGCGCATGACGAGCACGTTCGGCTCGAGGTTGTGGCCCGCACCAGGTCCGCCGAACATGAGATGTGGCGGCGCCTGGAAGTGCACGGCGATCTCGCTCACGCGCTTCGGCAACCGCTTGCCACTTCGCACGTAGAAGGGAACGCCTTTCCATCGCCAGTTGTCGACGTGGAAGCGCACCGCGGCGTACGTCGGCGTCTGCGAGTCCTTGCTCACGTCCGGCTCGTCGCGATATCCGCTCACGTCCTTGTCCTTGACCTTCCCAGCACCGTATTGCGCACGCACGGTGTTCGCCGGGATCGTCTCGGGCGTGAGCCATCGAATCGACCGCAGCACCTTCACCTTCTCGTCGCGCACCGCATCGGCCGTCATCGCCGACGGTGGCTCCATCGCCGTCAGCGCGAGCAGCTGCAGCAGATGGTTCTGGAACATGTCGCGTACGACGCCGGCCTCCTCGTAGTACTTGCCGCGCGCTTCCACGCCCACCGTCTCCGCCGCGGTGATCTCGACGTGCGACACCCACCGCCGGTTCCATAGCGGCTCGAAGATGGAGTTGGCAAAGCGGAGGACGAGGACGTTCTGCACCGTCTCCTTCCCGAGAAAGTGATCGATGCGGTACACCTGGTGCTCGGCGAACAGCGACAGCACGAGCTGGTTGAGCGCGCGCGCCGTGGCGAGGCTGTGGCCGAACGGCTTCTCCACGACGACGCGCGCCCACGGACGGTGCTCGGGGTCCTCGATGCGCGGCACGAGCCCGCTCGACGACAGCAGTCGCACGATCGGCTCGAACACGCTCGGCGGCACGGCCAGATAGAAGAACCGGTTCCTCTCCGCCGGCACGCACTCGGACTCGATCTCGTCGAGCTTCCGCTTGATCCCCTCGTACGCCGCGGCGTCGGTCGCGTCGCCGCCGACGAAGAAGATCCGCTTCTCGAACGCCTTCCATACTTCGTCGTCGAGCCGCTTCACCTCGTCGGATTCGCCGAGCGCGGCGCGCATCCGCTCGCGGAACGACGCGTCGTCGAGCGACGACTCGCGCCCCACCGCGAGCACGGCGAACCCCGGGCCGAGCAGGTGCTCTTCGGCGAGCTGGTACAGGGCGGGGAAGAGTTTCCGCTTCGTGAGATCGCCCGTCGCGCCGAAGATCACCATCGTGCAGTGCTCGGCTTGCGCCATGTGCGGGAGCTTCTCCCCGTACATCGTGTGATGGCGCGGTGCCATCCGCATGCGCGCGCCGATGTGCTCCGGCACGGGGTTCGGCTGCGGCGCCGTCATGAGCCCTTCACCGCGTGACCGCCGAACTCGTTGCGCAGCGCCGCGATCACCTTGGCGCCGAACGAGTCGTCCTGCCGCGAGCGGAGCCGCATCAGCAGCGACAGCGTGATCACCGGCGCGGGCACGTCTTCCTCGATCGCTTCGGCCACCGTCCACCGTCCTTCGCCGGAATCGGCGACGAAGCCCTTGAGCGCCGAGAGCTTCGCGTCCTTGTCGAACGCGCTCACGGCGAGCTCGTTGAGCCACGAGCGTACGACGCTCCCATGCTGCCACAGCTCGGCGATCTGGCGCAGGTCGAGCTCGGGATACCGCTTGGACGCCGACAGAATTTCATACCCTTCGGCGTATGCCTGGAGCAGCCCGTACTCGATGCCGTTGTGCACCATCTTCACGTAGTGCCCGGCGCCCGACGGCCCGACGTGCGCGTAGCCGCCCTCCTGCGCGAGCGCGGTGAAGATCGGCTCGCAGTGCGCCACGGCCTCGCGCTCGCCGCCGACCATCAGGCAGTAGCCGTTCTCGAGCCCCCAGATCCCGCCGCTCGTCCCCGAATCGATGAAACGAATCCCCTGCGCCACCAGCCGCTCGGCGCGCGCGATGGAATCCTTGTAGAAGGAGTTACCCCCATCGATCAGGATGTCGCCGTTGCCCAGCAGCGGGAGCAGCGTGTCGATCGTCGAGTCCACCGGCTTCCCCGCCGGCACCATGATCCAGATCACTCGCGGCGACGCCATCTGCCGCACCACGTCGGCCAGATCCTTCGCCGGCGTGGCGCCGATCCCTTGATACTTCGTGACGACTGCCGGGTCACGATCGAACGCGACCGGCGAGTGCCCATGGCGGATCAGCCGCTCGACCATGTTCCCGCCCATCTTCCCGAGGCCGATCATCGCGAGTTGCATGTCGTTCAATCGCCGTTGGAGAGTTGTCGTGGCACTCGAGTCACGGGTGAAATCGGGTGAGGAGTGGGGAGTTCGGAGTGACTCCGAACGCCGCTCGGGACGCCGTCACTCCCCACTCCCCATCATGATCCACGAGCGCTTCGAACGTGCGCAGCATTTCAGTTCATCACCACCGCCCGCGCCGGTGCACCATCAATGCCAGCGAGCAGCATCGGCAGGCAGTACAGCTCGTAGTCTCCCGGTGGCGGCTCGGCGAGGACGAGTCCCTCCACGATCACTACGCCGTTCGAGAGCAGGGTCTTGTGTGTTCGGTGGTGCGGCGAGTGGAACTGCTCGACCGAGAGGTAGTCCACACCGACCAGTCGTACGCCGATCGACACCAGGTACTCCGCCCCATCCGGCGCGACGTGGGTGAAGTCGGGATGGAATTCGGTGTCTCCGCTCGCGAGCCAGGCGGAGTTGCGCGTTCTGATCAGCACTCGTGTCACGCCGCTGAGGTCGTGCTGGCGCAGCTCGGCCTCTCCCACGGCCATGACGTCGTCGCTGAACGCGATCAGCCGCGCCGGCCCGACGAGCACGTCGAGCGGGAGCTCGTCGACCCCGGCGCCGCCGTCCATGAAGTGCAGCGGTGCGTCGACGTGGGTTCCGGTGTGCGAGCCGAAGCTGAGGCGCGATACGTTCGCCGTGTCGCCCTTCGCGATCGAGCTCGCCGGCGTGATCGAGATCGGCGGGTTGTTCGGGTACACCAATCCCCCGTCACGCAGCGGCACCGACACGTCCCAGATCCTGCGCTCCGTCCTCGTCATGCGTTCGCCTCCGATCCGACGGCAGGGGGCTCGATCACGACGCCGTCGTCGTCGCGCAGCAAGGTGTCCTCCACGCCGTACCCATTGGCGGCACGCACGTGCTTCGCGATGGCGCGCCGCACGTCGTCCTGCGGCGACTGGATCGCGATGCGCGCGGTGCGGAACCGCCGTCCCGCTTCGACGACGAACAGGTCGCACAGCGCCAGCTCCCGCTCGCACTCCGCCTCTCCCTTCTCGTCGAGCAGCTGCTGCGTGCGCGCGAGCACGCACGCCGTCGCGAACAGCTCGATCGCCATGTCGGCCAGCCGCTCGAGCTCCTGCTGCGCGTCGACGACCTCCTTCCGGTACGCGCGGATCACGCGCTCGGCGCGATCCTTCAGCTCGGCGACATGCTTCTCGAAGAACGTCTGGTGCGATCTGAGTCGATCGTGCAGCCCGACCTCGAGGTCGGGCTTGTCGCCGAGCCGCGTGCGAATACGGAACGCCGCGGTCCGCGAGAGCAGGCCGAGGTTCTTCATCGGCTGGCGCAGCGCGGCGCCGAGGTGCTCGAGCTCCTCCGCCGGATCCTGGATACCGTTGAGCGCGATGAACAGCCGCAGGATCTCGTTCGTGCCCTCGAAGATCCGGTTGATGCGCGAGTCGCGCAGCAGCCGCTCGTAGGGCCACGGCTTCACGAACCCGCGGCCGCCCGCGAGCTGCACCATCTCGTCCGCGGCGCGCCACAGCATCTCGCTCGCGAACACCTTGCAGCATGCCGCCTCGAGCGCGTACTCGCCTCCCGGCGACTCGGCCATCCGCGTGAGCACGCCGAGCATCGCGTCCGATGCGTAGACGTCCGTCGCCGTGTGCGCGATCTTGCGCTGCGTGATCTCGAAGTCGGCGATCGGGCGGCCGAACTGCACGCGCTCCTCGGTGAACTCGGTCATCTGCTGCAGAATCCTCTTCGTCCCCGTCGTGCACCCGGCGGCGAGCGACATCCGTCCCGCGTTCAACGCGTTCACGGCGATCGTGAATCCCTTGCCGAGCGTGCCGAGGAGATGGTCGGCCGGCACGCGGAGCCCCTCGTACGCGAGCTCGGCCTGCGTCGACCCGCGGATCCCCATCTTCCGCACCGTGCCGACGACGCGAAATCCCGGCATGTCGGGGCGGATGATGAAGGCGGTGGGGCGAAGCACGGTGTTCCCGTCCCGCACGACCTCCGTCTGCGCGAAGGTCGTGATCACGCCGGCGCGGTGGCCGTTGCCGATCCAGTGCTTGCGGCCGTCGAGGATCCACTCGCCGCCGTCGTCGCTCAGCCGCGCGCGCGTCACGATGTGCTGCGCGTCGGATCCCGTCTCGGGCTCGGTGAGCGCGTACGCGGCCAGCGTCTCGCCACGCGCGAGCATCGGGAGGTACCGCTCCTTCTGCGCCGTCGTGCCGTAGAGCACGATCGCCTTCGCTCCGAGTCCCGCGTGCACGGCGACGAGCACGCCGAGCGACGGATCGAGGCTCGAGACCGCGCCGAACACGTGCGAGTACGCCGCGGGTGAGAGGCCGAGCCCGCCATATTCGCGCGGGATGGAGATCCCGAGGAACCCCTCGGTGGCGAGCGCCTCGATCACCTCGTCGGGGATCGTCTCCTCTTCGTCGAATCGCGCCGGGTCGATCAGCCCCCGGCTCATCCGGTCGAGCGCAGCGAGCAGCCGGCGCACGGTGCGCGTCTCGTCTGGGTCGCGCTCGTCGAGCGACTCGGGAAAGGGAAACAGCAACTCGTCGTGGATCGCTCCGGCGAAGATGCCACGAACGAACGAGAGGGCGTCTTCGTCGCTCATGGTCGGAAGCTTAGGTCCGGGGGTGTACCCGCACCAGCGCCGCGCTCGAGCGTCGCTTCGGGTAAGATTCATCTGCGGATTCATCCAGCGATGAGCTCGCTCGCAGCGGGATCGGCTCTCCCGTGCGTAGCTTGCTGAACGAGCCTTTGGCCTGATCGGGCGAAACGGCGCGCTTCTCGCGCAGATCGGAGTCATGCGAATTCATGCGTACCGTGCCGCCGTCATGGCAGCGGCACTTCCGCTCGCATTCCTCGCCGCGTGTCATCGGCGGAGGGAGCCCGCGCCGGCGGCCCCGGCGCCTGTATCGGAGCAGCCGGCCCCTGCAGAGGCGCCGCGCTATCGCATCGGTCAGGACGTGATTCAGGCGATGCACGACCGCTACGCCGACCAGTGGTACTCGACGCTCACCTTCAAGCAGAAGACCTCGCGGCTCCTGCCGAGCGGCAAGTGGAGCGTGCAGACCTGGTGGGAGGCGATGAAGCTGCCCGGGCGCCTGCGGATCGACTTCGATCCCGTGAGCGCGGGCAACGGCGTCCTCTATGCGCGCGACAGCCAGTTCGTCGTGCAGAACGGGCGCGCGCTGCGCGGCGATCCCGGGATCAACCCATTGCTGCTGCTCGGCTTCGACGTCTACGCGGCGTCGGTCGCGCACACGACGACGCGCCTCCGCCGCGAAGGATTCGACCTCTCGCGCGTGCACGAGACGACGTTCCAGGGCCGGCCGATGATCGTCGTCGGCGCGCGGAAGGGAGACTTCAACCGCAAGCAGTTCTGGATCGACGCCGAGCGGATGGTGTTCGCGCGCATGCTGGAGCCGACGCCGCGCGACACGTCGAAGATGCAGGACATCCGCTTCGTGGGCTACGAGCGTCGCGGCGGCGGATGGGTCGCCCCTCGCGTCGAGATCTGGACCGAGGGGAAGCTCGTGTTCTTCGAGGACTACGACGACATCCGCGTCGACGTCCCCCTCGACGATGCCCTGTTCGTGCCGTCGCGCTGGAAGACCGCGCGGCACTGGACCACGGGGGCGACGCGCTGACGTCGCGCGCCGCCCCAGGGTCCGGCGTCATCCTTTAGGGCGTCTTCGCCTTCGTCGTATCGGTCCCGGAGCTCGTCGCGCCGCTGGTGCTCGAGGCCCCATTGGGGTTGGGCGCCGTCGCAGCAGGCGGCGTTGCCGAACTGGTCGGCGGCGGGTTGGTGCTGTCGACCCTCGCCGCGCCGCGACTACCGCTACTGCCGCTGCTGCTACTGCCGCTCGGCGACGGCGAACCGGTCTGTGACGTCGGCGTGCACGCAACGAGCGCGACGAAGACGAAGGAGGCCGCCACTAGGCGACGCGGATGTGGACGGTACATAAGCCGGCTCCTGCGCAACGGTGAGTGTAGAGCGCCACGTCGACGTGGCCATGGCTGTGGGTCGCGCAAAACGTGTGCTCCCTGCGCGCTCCCTGCGCCGCTCGTCGAGCGTCTGACCGCCGGGCCCGGTGCGCCCGGCGTATACTTGACAAAAGCAACTATCTGCATGATCCTGGCAACGACCAACGCGCCTGCCCCGTCGCCGGCCAGAACATGTCCTCCCACGCGAAAGCCACGTCGCCCCTGGCGGCCCGCATCGCCGCCATCCGGCGATTCAATCGGTTCTACACGCGCCTTGTCGGCGCGCTCGACGAAGGCGGGTACCTCCACAGCCCGTTCTCGCTCACCGAGGGCCGCGTGCTGTTCGAGCTGGCGCACCGCGACGCGCCCACCGCTTCGATGCTCGCCGCCGAGCTCGGGCTCGATGCAGGATACCTCAGCCGATTGCTGCAGCGGCTGCACCGCCGCCGGCTCGTCACGCGTACGCGCTCGCCACACGATGGACGCCAGAGCCATCTCTCGCTCACCGCCGCCGGTCGCGCGGCGTTCCGCAAGCTCGATGGCGACGCCGACGCGCTCGTCGAGCAGCTGCTCGCCACGCTCGACGACACCGCGCAGCGGCGGCTCATCGAGTCGATCCGAACCGTCAGCGCTCTGCTTGGCGATCCGGCACCCGACGGTCCGCGCGCTGCGCCGCCCTACCTCCTGCGTCCGCCCGGTCCAGCGGACTACGGCTGGATCATCCAGAGCCACGGCGACATCTATGCGCGCGAGTTCGGGTGGGGACCGCGCTTCCTCTCCCTCGTCGCCCGCGTCATCGCCGACTACGTCGACGACTTCGATCCCGCGCTCGAGCGCTGCTGGATCGCCGAGCGGGATGGACAGAACGTCGGCTCCGTCTTCGTCGCGAAGGATACCACTCGGCCCGGCGTCGCCAAGCTGCGCATGCTGCTCGTGCTGCCCTCGGCGCGCGGGCTCGGCATCGGCAAGCGTCTCGTCGACGAATGCACGCGCTTTGCGCGCGAGGCGGGCTATCACACGCTCTCGCTCTGGACGAACAGCGTGCTCACGACGGCGCGGCAGATCTACGCCGACGCGGGCTACGTCCTCGTGCGCACCGAGGTGCACGATACGTTCGGCAAGCCGCTCACGGCGGAGACGTGGGAGCTGACGCTGTAGGCGCGCCGACGATCGCGTCGAGCTGCTCGCCGAGCACCGCGACCTCGCTCGTCGGCGCGTCGCACGCGTAGGCGCGGCACACGTAGGCCATCGGGACGTCGGCCCCGCGCCCCTCGAGCAGCGCGATCCCCTCGCCCTCCACGCCCCCCGCGAGCACGAGCGAGGGCAGGTACCGCTCCGCCGCCGTCGCGGCGAGCGCCGCGAACCGCTCGTCGGACGGATCGCCCGTGATCGCGACCTCGATCGCGCCGCGCACGGCGAGGTCCGCCGCGCCAAGCGCGTGGCCGAACGCGTTCGGGTACCGCGCCATCGGCTCGGCCACCGTCTCGAGCAGATAGCGCGCGCGCTCGGAGTACAGCCCGAGGGCGAACAAATCGCCGAGCTTGAGCAGCAGCTCGATCGCCAGCGATGTCCCGCTCGGCGTGGCGTTGTCCGTCACGTCGCGCGGCCGCGTGACGAGCGGCTCGGCGTCGGCCGCGGTGTCGAACAGCGCGTGCGCGTCCTCGTCCCAGAACCGCGCGAGGATCTCGTCGGCGAGCCGGCGCGAACGCTCGAGCCACATCCGGTCGAACGTCAGCTCGTATACGCCCAGCGCGCCCAGCGCGACCGCCGCGTAGTCCTCGAGGAATCCGTCGATCTTCGCGACGCCTTGCTTGTAGCTGCGCAGCACGCGGTCGTCGCGCACCAGCTCGCGGAAGAGGAACTCGCCGTTGCGCACCGCCAGCGCGCGCAGCTCCGCGTCCCCGAACGCACGCGCCGCTTCGGCCACGGCGCGGAGCATGAGGCCGTTCCAGCTCGCGAGGATCTTGTCGTCGAGGCCGGGACGTACGCGTCGCTCGCGCGCGTCGTACAGGATGTGACGCGCGCGCTCGACCGCGGTGCGCAGCTCCGGCACCGTCACCCCCTGCGCGCCCGCCACCGCCTCCGGGTCGTGCGGCACGAACAGGATGTTCCGCCCCTCGAAGTTCCCTTCCGCCGTCACCCCCCAGTACGCGCGCAGCAGCGACGCGTCCTCGCCGAGCAGCGAGTCGAGCTCGCTCGAGTCCCATACGTAGTAGCGGCCCTCGTGGCCCTCGCTGTCCGCGTCGAGCGACGAGTAGAACCCGCCTTCGGGCGACGTCATCTCCCGTGTGAGCCAGCCGAGCGTCTCCTCCGTGACGCGCCGGACCTCATCGTCGCCCGTCGCCTGCCAGAGCGCGGCACCGAGCCGCACGAGCAGCGCATTGTCGTACAGCATCTTCTCGAAGTGCGGCACGAGCCAGTACGCATCCACGCTGTAGCGCGCGAAGCCGCCGCCGACCTGATCGTA
This sequence comes from Gemmatimonadota bacterium, assembly GCA_003223455.1. GTDB lineage: Bacteria > Gemmatimonadota > Gemmatimonadetes > Gemmatimonadales > Gemmatimonadaceae > AG11. The sequence continues at coordinate 54,310 of QHVE01000019.1, forward strand.
GATCCCTCCGCGCGCCATGCGCCCGAAGGTGTGCGTCACGATGTGCAGTGTCTCGGACTGACCGGTGCGCGCCCACTGCCGCAGCGCGAAGTCGAGCGTCATCGTCGGCGGGAACTTGGGCGCGCCGCCGAAGCCGCCGAACCGCGGCTCGAATTGCGTGCGCAGCGTCGCCACCGCGCGCGCGAGCAGGTCCTCGTCGAGCGTGCCCGACACGCGTGTGCGCTCCGTGCTCGCCGCGTACAGCTCGCGCATCGACGCCGCGGTCCGCGCGATGTTCTCCTTGCGGTTGTGCCAGGCGTCGGCCACGCCGGCGAGGACGCGGCGGAAGCTCGGCATCCCCTGCCGGTCGTCGGGAGGGAAGTACGTGCCAGCGTAGAACGGCTCGCCCTCGGGGGTGAGGAACACCGTCATCGGCCAGCCGCCGTGTCCCGTCATCGCCTGCGTCGCCTGCATGTAGATCGCGTCCAGGTCCGGACGCTCCTCGCGGTCGACCTTGATGCAGACGAACTGCTCGTTCATCTGCGTGGCGGTCGCTTCGTCCTCGAACGACTCACGCTCCATCACGTGGCACCAGTGACACGCCGCGTAGCCGATGCTGAGCAGGATCGGCTTCCGCTCGGCGCGTGCGCGCGCCAGCGCCTCGGGTCCCCACGGCCACCAGTCCACCGGGTTGTGCGCGTGCTGGAGCAGGTAGGGGCTGGTCTCGCTGGCGAGATGGTTGGCCATGGGGAATCGTGAGAGAAGCGTCGCGGGTGTGCGGTGACGCAGCCGAGCGGCTAAGTTGCGGCGCGGCAGTCCCGAGCCGCGAACTTCATTCCACGAAGACTAGCCCGGTGTCCCGCGACGACGCTCCTCGCGCTGAAACGCGCTCCGCTCGCCTGCTCGCCTGGATGCGCAGGCTTCCCTGGCTCGCGCTCACCATCCTCGCGCTGCTCGCCTTCAGCGCCGCCTGGGCGATCGACCCCATCCGTGACGCGGCGACCGGCGGCGTCATGGCCGATGCCACGCTCGAGCGCTCCGCGGGCTACGTCCTCCTTGCGCCCATCTCTGCCATCCTCGACACCGTCACCCTGCTGAGCGTGCGACAGCACCTGGCGTTGATCGCGACGCTCGTTCTCGGCTGGACAGCATGGTGGTGGTGGAGCCGTCGCGAGCGCGATCTCGCCGTGACGCCAGGCCGCCGCGGCGTGCGCATCGCCTCCCGCGTCGGCATCGCGCTCGCGATGCTCGTCGGACTGTACGCCGTCGCCGTGATGGTCCCGCGGCCGATGGCGGCGCTGCGCACCGTATCGCCCGAGGTGCTCTCCGTCGACTTCCACGCGCACACGAAGTACTCGCCCGACGGCCGCTGGAACTGGGAGCCCGAGGACGTACGCCGCTGGCACCACAAGGCCGGCTTCGACGTCGCGTACATCGCCGACCATCGGACCTTCGACGGCGCGCGCGAGGGCTGGGCGAACAACCCGTCGCAGGCCGGCACGGAGACGCTTCTGCTTCCGGCGATCGAGGCCGTGTGGCAGGGCGAGCACGTGAACATCCTCGACGCCGACCGCATGTACAACGGCATCCTCGACGCGTCGTTGCGCGACGTGGACACGGAGGCGCTCAGGCTCGCGAGCCTCGTGCCGGGCAACGAGCCGGTGCTGATCGAGACGATCCCGGGCAACCTGTCGAAGGTCGCGGCGGCGAAGGGTCGTGGCACGGCGGGCGTGCGCGCCATCGAGCTGATCGACGGCGCTCCGCGCGGGCTGGCGCAGAGTCGACTCGAGCGCGCACGCATCCTCGACATCGCCGACAGCGCGAACATCGCGCTCGTCGCCGGCAGTGACCATCACGGATGGGGACACGCCGCGTCGGGGTGGACCCTGCTCCTCCTGCCGGGTTGGCGCGCCGCGCCACCGGAGGAGGTGTCGCGCGCGATCGCCGCGACGCTGCGCAGTGGTGGACGCGGCTCCACGAAAGTCGTCGAGCGGTACGTCGCCGACACCGACGACGCGGTGCTGCTGCCGCTCACGGTGCCGCTCGTCGCGTGGGGGATGTTCCGCACGCTGAGCCTCGACGAGCGCGTCGTGTGGCTCGCGTGGATCGCCGCGCTCGTCCTGCTGTCGCGCGTGCACGGGATGCGCCGGCGTCGTCCGGGTGAGCCCTAGCGCGCCCGTGACCACCGACGACGACGCGAGGCGGTGGCGCGTCGCCGTCGGTGTCACGCTGGCGGCGTGGCTGGTGCGGCTGCTGTTCGCGGCGCGGCTGCCACTCTTTCCCGACGAGACGTACTACTGGGAGTGGTCGCGCCGTCTCGCGGGAGGCTACTTCGATCATCCGCCGATGATCGCGCTGCTCATCCGCGCCGGTACGTCCATCGCGAGCGCGTTCGGCGGCGAGCCCACGCCGTTCGCGATCCGGTTCTTCCCCGTGTTCGCCGGCGCGGTGGCCGCGCTCGCTGCGGCGGCCACCGCGCGCCGGATCGCCGGAGCACGGGCCGCTTCGTTCGCGGCGCTTGGCTTCGCCGTGATGCCGCTCGCCGCTGCGGGGCTCGTGCTCGCTACACCGGATGCGCCGCTGCTGTGCTTCGAGGCGCTTGCCGTCTACGCCGTCGTCCGCGCGCTCCAGTCCGCGCCGCGTTCGACCTCGTCGCTCGGTTGGTGGTCGGCCGCCGGCGTCTGCGTTGGTCTCGCCTTCGGGTCGAAGTACACGTCGATCCTGCTGCCGGTCTCGGTCGTGGCGGCGGTGCTCTTGCGGCCCTCGCTTCGCGCGCGGCTGCGCGAGCCCGGTCCGTACGTCGCCTGCGCACTCGCGACGATCGTCTTCCTCCCCGTGCTGCGCTGGAACGCAGCGCACGACTGGATCTCGTTCCGCTTCCAGCTCCAGCACGGCCTCGGCCGGCCGAAGGGCTCGGCACTGCTGCGCGAGCTCGATCTCATAGGCGGGCAGCTCGGGCTCGTGACGCCAGTTCTATTTGCTCTGGCGGCGACCGCTGTTTGGCGCGGGCTCCGCCGTCCGCGCGACGACGTGCACTTCGCGCTCGCCGTCGTCGCCACGGGGAGCTGGGTGTTCTTCGTCTACAGCGCGATCCACCGGCGCGTCGAGGCGAACTGGCCGGCACCGTCGTACGTCTCGGGCATGGCGCTGCTCGCGTCGATGCTGGCGACGTCGACGTCGGCGTCGCTCGTCCGCTGGTGGCGCGGCGGTCTCGCCTTCGCGGCGCTGCTCGTCGGCGTGCTCTACCTGCACGCCGCGGTGCCCGTGCTCCCCCTGCCGGCGCGGCGCGATCCGCTGGCCCGCGCCGCGGGATGGGACGGTCTCGCCAATTCCGTGACCGCCATGCGCCAACCCATCGGCACGACGGCGTGGGTGGGCGCCGAGCGGTATCAGGACGCGAGCGAGCTCGCGTACCACCTCGCGGGCCGGCCGACGGTGATCTGCGTCTGTCTCAGCGGCCGACACAACCAGTACGAGCTGTGGCCCGGGTTCGCCTCGCGCGCCCGCGTCGGCGACGCGCTCGTCCTCGCGCTCGACGAGCGCGCGGGCGTGCACGAGGACGTCGCGCGGCTCGCGCCGCACTTCGCCCGCGTCAGTCGTGCCGCGCTCGCTCCGCTGCTTCGCGGGAGCGACACGGTGTCCATCCGCCGGATGTGGGTGCTCGAGGGCTATCGCGGCGGCTGGCCGGCACGCGTCGCACCCTGATCGCGCTCCGCCGGCGGAGACGCGAACGCGGCGCGGACCGCGCCGAGCAGTTCGATCAGCTGCGCGCGCTCGTCGTCGTCGAGGTTGGCTCCCGCGCGCTCGTTCGCCGCGTCCACCGGACCTTCCAGCGACGCGATGAGGCTCTCTCCCTTCGGCGTGATGTGGCACATCACCTGACGCCGGTCGGGTGTCGAGCGCTCGCGCACGACGTGTCCCACGCTCTCCAGCTTGTCGAGCAGGCGCGTGATGCCGGCCGCCTCTTCGACCATCCGGTCGCGGATCGCCAGCGTCGGCAGGCCGGCCGCGCCCGCGCCACGGAGGATGCGCAGCACGTTGTACTGCTGGATGGTGATGCCGTGAGCTTCCACGACGTGCGCGAGGTTGCGCTGCATCACGGCCGCGGTGCGGAGGATGCTGACGACGACCTCCTCGGCCGACGATCGGAAGGGCCTGGTCTGCTTGATCTCGTCCTGCAGTGCGATGCTGCGTCGGGGCATGACGAATCGCTCGAGCGTTGCCGGGTGGGGGAAGCGATCGTGCAAAACACTTGACGCGGCAATTCTAATACATGCCCGCTCTCGTTGGGCAATCTCGTGGCGGCCGCGTTGGGCGCCACGGCGGCCGCCGGATAAATTCCGCCTCCCTGGCACGTTCATCCCTTTCGCCCGCCGACGATGACCGTCGTTCCGTCCGACCTCGATGCGTACCTGACTGCAAACGACGAGCGCATCCGCCGCGAGCTGTTCGACCTGCTCACGATCCCCAGCGTCAGCGCGCGGTCGGAGCACGACGCCGACACCCGCCGTGCGGCGGAGTGGATCGCCGGCTCGCTTCGGTCGGCGGGGCTCGCCGCGACGGTGCACGAGACGGCGGGACATCCGGTCGTGGTCGGTGAATATCGCGGCGCACCGCGCGGCGCGCCGACGGTGCTCGTGTACGGGCACTACGATGTGCAGCCCGCGGAACCGCTCGACCTCTGGACCTCGCCACCGTTCGCGCCCACAGTGCGTGACGGGCGCATCTACGCGCGCGGCTCGGTGGACGACAAAGGCCAGCTCTTCCTCCACGTGAAGGCGCTCGAGGCACATCTCGCCGTTCGCGGAACGCTACCCGTCAACGTGATCGTGCTCGCCGAAGGCGAGGAGGAAGTCGGCAGCCCGCACCTCGCTCCCTTCATCGAAGCGCAGCAGGACCTCCTGCGATGCGATGCGGTCGTGATCTCCGACTCGGCGATGTTCGCGCCCGGTCTGCCCAGCGTGCTGTCGTCGCTGCGCGGGCTCGCCTACTTCCAGCTCGACGTGCAGGGACCGGCGCAGGATCTTCACTCCGGCAGCTACGGCGGCGCGGTGGTGAATCCGGCGATGGCGCTCGCGCGGATCCTCGCAACCATGCACGATGCCGACGGCCGCGTCGCGGTCCCGGGCTTCTACGATGCCGTGCGCGACTGGCCGGCGCCGGTGCGCGAGCAGATGCGCGGTCTGCCCTTCCAGGAGGAAACGTTCCGCGAGGAGACGGGCGCGTCCGCGCTCGGCGGCGAACAGGGATACACCGTGCTCGAGCGGCTGTGGACGCGACCGACCTGTGAGGTGAATGGTCTCCTCAGCGGCTACACTGGAGAGGGAGCGAAGACGGTGCTGCCGGCCAGGGCGATGGCCAAGGTGAGCTGTCGTCTCGTGCCCGACCAGGATCCCCGGGCGATCGAGCGGCTCATGCAGGAGCACGTGGAACGTGTCGCCCCGCCGGGAGTGCGTGCGACGGTGACGGCGCTCCACGGCGGCCGCCCCTGGCGCGCCGAGCTCGATGGCCCGCTGTTCGACGCCGCCCGCCGCGCTCTCGCCGCCGCCTTCGGTCGCGAGCCGGTGATCACCGGCGAGGGCGGCTCGATCCCGGTCGTCGGCGACTTCGAGCGCGTCCTCGGCGCCCCCGTGCTCCTGATGGGTTTCGGCCTCCCCGGCGAAAACGCCCACGCCCCCGACGAGTGGATGAGCGTGGAGAACTTCACGAAGGGAATGAGGGCGGTCGCGGTTCTGCTCGAGGAGATGGGGCAGGGATGAACTGCAACGGCGAGTACCCCGTACTGGAGTAAGGAGTACCCAGAACGTTAAAACCTCCACTCACGAATCAGGAACGCCCCGAACTGCGTCGTCGACCCCGCCGTCTGCCCGTCGAGTGACGGCGGATCGAGGATGTACCGGGGCGTCAGGCTCGTCTCGAACCGGTACCCCTTGTTCGTGCGGTGTTGGACCGTGACGCCGGGCGTCGCACACGCGCTGTTGCTCCCACTCCCGCCGGCGCAGGCGAAGATGCCCGGTGTCGTCACGATCGACACGAACGTGCTCGGGCTCACGTAGCGACCCATCTCGATCTCGGTGCCGCGCAGGAACTGCTGGATTCCGCTCTGGACCTGCACGATGGGAAGGGTGCCCGGTGTGACGTTGAAGACGTCCAGGCCGAGCTGCTGCGTCGCCTGACCCTCCAGCTCGTCCATCGCGACGCCGATCGCCACGCCGGCCAGCCGCGAGCCCGCCGCGTTGAGCACGTTCGAGCCGCGCAGCCCTCCGCCCACCGTCGAGGTGCTCCCGAGCTGAAGCAGCGATCCCGAGCTCTCGCCGAACGCGAGGTAGCTCAGCAGGTCGCTCTGCGAGAGCGGCGGCTGCGCGTCGCTCTCGAGCGAGACGCGCGGCTTCTTCACCGTGCCCCCGACGAGCACCCGGATGTTCGTCACGTTCGACGCCTGCTTCACCTGATACTCGGCCGTCACCTGCACCGTCGGGTTGAGATCGGGCGATCCGATGAACAGCAACGAGCCGCGCGTGATCTGGAAGCGCTTGCTCAGGAAGGTGTACTCGCCGCGGTCGGCGTTCACCGCGCCAACGAGCGTAAGTGCGTCGCCCCGCACCGCGACCTGGATGGGGCCGTCGGTGTAGACCTCGATGTTCGCGTCCTTTGAGCGTACCCACGTGCCCCGGTCCACCGCGAGCTGCACGTTGACCTGGAGCCCCTTGAACAGCGCACGCTGAACAGTTGCGGGTCCCCGGCGCCGATGAGCGTCTTCCCGCTTGACTCCGGGATGTTGAGGACGCCATGCACCACCGTGACGCGCCCCCCGATGTTCGCGTGCGCGACCGGACCGGTGATGCGCAGATCGGCATTCGCGTGCACCTCGCCGCGCTCGTTGTTCAGCAGCTCCGCGTCCTGCGCGTGGAACGTCAGGTTGAACGCCGGCTCGCGCCAATCGCCCACGGCGATCGTGCCGGCGAGCCGCACCGGACCGTTGGCGGTGCCCGCGATCGAGTCGATGTACACCGTGTCGCCCGTCATCCGCATGGAGCCGTTCAGATCGTTGAGCGTGGTGCCCGTCGCCGCGAGCCGGAGCCGCGCCCGGTTCAGCGCCAGCGAGCCGCGGATGATCGGCTTCTTCAGCGTTCCGGCGATGATGACGTTCGTGCTCGCCGTGCCCCCCGCTTCGCTCACCGTCGTGGTGAAGTTCGGGATCAGAGCGAGGGGCAGGCTGTCGGACACGACCTTCACGTCGAGTGGCTCGTCGAGCACGCGAGGGCCCTTCACCCCGCTGAGCGCGAGGTTGATCGGCAGCATGCCGTTCACCACGGCGAGTCGGAGGCCGGTGGAATCGACCGCCGTCGCGTTCGTCGTCAATCGCTGGTTCGCGTAGGCGAAGGTGCCGTGCACGTCCGGCAACCTCGCTTCGTTGTACGTGCCGCGCGTGAAGTCCAGTCGCCCCCGCATGCCGGGATCGGTCGCCGCGCCCTCCACGTGCGCGTCGAGGTTGACTCGCCCCGTCACCGGCAGGTCGCTCTGCAACAGGTCGGCGACGTTCTCTACGGCGAAGTCGCGCACCTGCAGGTCGAAGTCGGCGCGGCCCTCCGTCGGCAGCAGTCCGTTGGCGTAGATGCGACGGCGCGGTCCGCTCGTGAGCTCGAGATCCACCACCTCGATGCCGCGACCGCCCCACCGCACCTTCGACGAGTGCGTCGTGCGCCAGCTCGTCGTGTCGAACCGCAGCGTCATGTCGGAGAGGCGAAGCTCGTTGCGCTGCTTGTCGAGCGTGAAGTCGCCACTGAGCGCGTAGTCGCGCTCGTCGCTCTGCCTCACCCGTACGCCCACGCTCCCGTTTGGCTTGCGGTACGACAGATCGGCGGCGAGGCTGTCGAAGGCGAACCCCAGCGCGCTGATCGTGTCGCCCCTCGCCGTCACGGTCACCTTCGACTGCGGAGTGCGAGCGTCCGTCCAGCCGTACGTCACGGCGACGTGGCGCGCCGCGTTGCCGCGCACCACGAGCCCCGTCGCGTTCGCCGAGCCCTGCATGTTGAACCGCGCGAGCGAGCCCGTGACTGTGCCGGCAGCGCGCAGCGAGCCCGCCAGCACGTTGCGCGGGATGGCGCGCGGAGTGTCGACCTGCAGTCGGAGCGGAGGCTCGCCGCGCACCGCGCGCGCCACCTCGGTCTGCCTCGCCACGCGCGCCGAGTCGGCGCGTGCGCGCTGGACCGCCTCGGCCAGGATGCGCGGGCGCGGCGGTACGGCGCCGGTATCGGGGCCAGCGGCGGCGGGCAGGAAGGGCGCGAACTTCGCCAGCGAGTCCACCACGACCGAGTAGGTGATCGCGCCCGTGTGCGCCGCGTCGAGCCCGAATTGCCCAGCCACGTTTACGACCGCGCCCGATCCGCGCAGCTCGGCGCGCGCGACCGTCGCCAACCCGTTCGCCAGCCGCGCCTGCACGGCGATCGAGTCCACTGCCACCGTGTCGAGCCGCGAGGGACCGAATGCGAAGTCGAGGTCGCTCGTCATCGTGGGCGGCTTGAAGCCGCGTCCACGCGCCGTTCCGCCACCCGTGAGGTCGCTGCTCGGGCCGTTCACCATCACGCGGCTGAGATCGAGCCGCGTCGCGTCGGCGACGACGTCGTAGCCGAGCTCCTTCGACTTGAAGTCCACGGTGCCGCGCAAGGCGAACGTCGCGTTGCCGGGAAGCGCGAGCTTCGTGTCGATCCGGAGCGCATCGAGCGGCCCGCTCGCGCGGAATGGTCCCGTCGCGTAGCCGGTGAGCGGAAGCGCCGGCGCGAACTTCGTCAGCTCGGCCAGCGCGACCGGTCGCGCGATCACGTCCACATCCATCGTCTGCCGGCCCGTCGTGTGCACGGCGACGCGCCCTACCGCACGCGAGCGGTTCGGTCCGTCCTGATGCACGACCTCGAGTGGCGAGATGACGAGCTGTCGGTCGCCCGAGCCGTTGAGCGTCGCCGTCCCCGTCAGCGTCCCGCCGATCGGCAGGGTGGGGAAGAGCAGCTTGGCGATGTCGATCTGCAGCGGCGCCATCCGCACGCGCAGGTTGCGCGCGCTCACCACCACCGGTGTTCCCGACATGCCGAGCACGCCGTCGGCGACCACGCGGTTCGTGCCGCGGTCGTACGTCGCGAACGTGACGTCGGCGTCGAGGTCGAGTCGCTTCGGCGTGCCGTCGAACTTGGCGCGGCCGGCGAGGACGCCTTCGCGCGGCGGCTTGATCGTCGGCGCGATCTCCTTGATCAACTTCGTCGTCACGCCCGTGAACCGCAGGTTCGCGTCGTGGAAGACGATCGTGTCGCTCATCGTGATGCCGATGTCGCCCAGGATGTGCGCGCCTCCCGTGCGCAGGTCGCCGCTGCGCATCACGTAGTCCTGGGTCGCGCCGCGCCACTGGATCAGCATCGAGGCCGTTCCGCCGCCCTCCTCGGGCATGTGCGGATAGAGCCAGCGGAAGTCGTTGAACGCGGCAGGCTGACCGGTGGCGACGAGCCGCATGTCGCCGTTCTCGATCACGTAGACGCCGTCGCCGCGCATGTTCGACTTCGGCAGGTCGACGCGCGCGCCCTTCCACCAGGCGGAGTCGTCGTTGAATCGGAACCGGCCCTGCATCCCCGTGATCTCCGCCGCGGGCGGGCGGAAGGGCAGGGCCTCCATCCGGAGCGAAGCGACGTCGAGCAGGCGGACCTTCGTGCTCGGGTCGGCGAGCTGTACGAGCGGGAAGTGTCCATTGAGCTTCCGCAGCTCGATGATCTTCACGAACCCGCCTGGCACCGCCGCGATCATCAACCGCGATTCGCCGGAGAGTGCCTCCTTCACCAGGCTGTCGCGCGCCCGCGCCGTGATCCCGGCGCGCGGCGACCACGGCGACCGCACGGTGAGATGTCCCTCGACGATGCGCGCGTTGTCGAACCGGATCCAGGAGCCGAAGCCGGGCACGGTGTCGCCCGGCGTCGGCTTCGACGTCGGCCAGAGCCGGCGATAGTTCCAGTCCTTCTCGCCCGGCAGCTTCTCGACGACGATGTCGGGCCGGTAGATCACGAGGTCGGTGATCTCGATGCGCTTGCGGAGGAAGCTCCCGATCGAATAGCGCCCCGTGAGCGAGTCCGCCTTGAGGAAGGGACGCCCCGCGCTGTCGGTGATCGAGATGTCCGTGATCGTCGCGCCGGTGAGCAGGTTGCCGCGCACCGTGCCGAGCTTGACGACGCCGTGCGTCGACTTGGCGAGCGCGTCGAGCGCGAACCGTCGCACGCGCTCGCGGCCGTACCCCGTGTTCGTCACCACCCACACCACGAGCAGTGCGAGCGCGACGATCGCCAGGAGGACGACGAGGAGACGCGCGACGCGCTGCAGCATCAGTACGCCTGTCCGATCGACAGGTGAAGCGTGAGCCGGTTCAGCAGCCGACTGATGCCGCTGCCGTCACCATAGGGCGAGTAGCGCCTCGGCGTCTCGAGCGGGACGATCACCTGCCGGCCGTTCTTCGGCACCTCCGTCACGACGACGAGATCTTCCGCCTGCGACGGGTTGATCCCGAGATCGACCCGGATCGGCCCGACGGGAGAGTAGTACCGGATGCCGAACCCTGGCGTGATCGCGCCCGTGCCGGTGATGAGATCGCGGATCGAGCCCAGGCCACCGCCGATCGGGTCGAAGACGCGCTCGCCCACGGCGGCGCCGTCGATGAACACCGCGCCGCCGAGATTGCGCATGAACAGCGGGAAGCGCCACTCGACGCTCGCTTCCACCAGCGACGTGCCGCCGAGCGGACGCGGCGTGAACTTGTCGTCGCCGACCGCGGGTGGATTCAGGCCGGTCGAGTCGCGCGCCGTGTTCGGATCGCAGAAGCGGATCGCGTCGGAGTACGCGTTGCACGGCCCGCCCGACGTCGTCCGCGCGTTGATGAGGTAGCCGTGCGGCAGCGTCAGGATGCGTGGGCCGAGCTGGTTCTCACCGAAGCCGCGCACCGACTGCGAGCCGCCGGCGTAGAACCGCTTGCGCGGATGCAGCACGATCTCGTCGTTGCCTCCGGTGAACGGCCGCACGAACCCGAGGCGCAGATGCGTGGCGAGCACGCTGCGCCGTCCGCCGAAGCGCGTGTACAGCGCGCCCTCGCCGAACAGCCGGTTGTACGCGTAGTCCGACACCGTCGCCTTCGATGCGTGCTCCAGCTCGACGCGCGCCGTGTAGCCGCGCGTCGGCGAGAGCGGGACGTCCGTGCGGTCGACGAGCGCCGTGGCGAGCACGGGCGAGAGCCGCTGGTGCTGCCGCAGGTTGCCGATCGTCGTCGTGTCGCACACGCCGAAGTTCACGCAGAAGTAGGCGTCGCCCGCCTGGACCCGCGTGACCTCGAACTGGTAGTTGAGGCTGGCCGGTGCACGCGTGCCGACCGTGCGCGTGAACGTGACGTTGCCGCCGTAGCCGCGATCGATCGCCACGGCGGGCACCGAGCGCCGCTGCGCGAACCCGCCGAAGCCGAGCGAGTTCTTCGGCCGCTTGAGGAACGCCGGCTGCTGGAACTGCACGCTCGCGTGCCACGTCGGCTCGAGGAAATCGGTGGCGTTCCCCGTGATGGTGGAGTCGGTGCGCTGGATGTGGAAGATCCCCGCGCCGTTGAGCTGATGAGCGAAGAGGTTGCCCACCGTCACCGTGGCGTCGAGCCGCCGCGCGCCGCCCAGCAGATTGTAGTGCGTGAAGCGGCCCTCGGTCTGGACGTAGTCCACCGTGTTGAATCCACCGCTGAGCCGCATCTCGTGCAGCCGCGCCTCGCGGAGCCCGACATGCACCGTCTTGATGCTGTCGAACGTTTCGGGGATCTGGATCGTGGCCAGGCGAAACAGGTTCGATTCGTACAGGTTGCGCTGGCTCTCGAGCACGGTGCTGCGCCGGTACAGGTCGCCCTCGCGGAAGGTCAACGAGTTCCGCACCGTCGTCGGAGAGATCTTGTCCGTCCCGGTGATCACGACGTCGCCGACGCGCGTGAGGTGGTTCGGGACCACCGGATCGACGATGGACGACGTGTCGACGAGCGCGTCGGCGTATCCGCGATCCCACAGCTCGTTGGTGATGCCGACCCGCATCGAGTCGAGCTTCAGCAGGTCGAGCGGCTGGCCGCGCTTGAGGTACGAGAGCTGCCGCATGCGCCTGCGCGTGAGCAGCGCGGAGTCCGCCGAGACGATGACGTCGGTGACGAGCGTGGGTGCACCCTCGCGGATGTCGAACCGCACCGCGACCTGCTTCTCGTTGAGCTGCGTGACCGTGGTGTCCACCTCGGTCTCGCGGAAGCCTCGCTTGTAGTAGAACACGCGGATCCGCAGCACGTCGCGCTGCAGTTCCTGGCGGTTCAGGTACTCCCGCTTCTCGAGCGCCCGCCACCGGCTGAACTTGCAGACGAGCGCGAACAGCACGCTCTCGCAGCTCGTCGCCGTGGTGTAGATGTTGGCGCGCAGCTCGTCCTGGTCGATCGCCTTGGAGACGCCGGCCAGCACGAGCTTCCGCACCTCGGGGGTCGGAGAGACGTCCCGGTGCGCTTGCTGTGCCGTGAGGGGAACCGAGCTAGCAAAAGCGCTCGCCACGAGGGCGAGCGCCGCGCGCCCAGATCGGCGGGAGAGTCGCATACCGGCCATTGCCAGAGCAAAGGGCGGGCCCAGGAGGAGGCGCCGGAGGCGCCGGAGGCGCGGGGGCCCCGATCCGTCAGTTTCTCGGTTCGTCGGTAGACGGCCGGCCTCGGGAAGCTTCTGCCTCCCGAGGCCGGCCGACAAACCGCCTAACCGTCTAGCTGTCCAGCCGTTTCACGGTCGAAAGTCCGGGCCGACGTACCCCCCCTAAAGCCCCGACAGCAGCTGATCGTTGTTCGGCGTGTTCGCGATCCGCTTGATCAGCCACTCCATCGCCGCCTGCGGCGGCATCTGGCTCAGTCCCCGCCGGAGGGTGTACACGCTGTCCAGCTGGTCGGGCCGGAACAGCTTCTCCTCGCGTCGCGTCCCGCTCGTCGCGATGTCGATCGCCGGATAGATGCGCTTCTCCGCCAGGCTGCGGTCGAGCTTGATCTCGCTGTTGCCGGTCCCCTTGAACTCCTCGAAGATCACGTCGTCCATCCGCGACCCGGTCTCGATGAGCGCCGTCGCGATGATCGTGAGCGACCCGCCGCCCGAGGTCGACGCGACCGCGCGCGCCGAGCCGAAGAAGGCCTTCGGCTTCGCCATCGCCTGCGAGTCGAGCCCTCCCGACATCGTCCGGCCCGTGCCGCGCTCCGCCGTGTTGTGCGCGCGCGCCATGCGGGTCAGCGAGTCGAGCACGATCACCACGTCGCGCCCCTGCTCGACGAGCCGGCGCGACCGCTCGAGCACCATCTCCGTCACCTCGACGTGCCGCGCCGCGGGCTGGTCGAAGCTCGACGCGATCACCTCGCCGACCCCCCAGGAGATCGCTTCGCTGACCTCCTCGGGACGCTCGTCCACGAGCAGGATCAGCAGCGCCGCCTCGGGGTGATTGATCGCGATCCCTTCGGTGATGCCGTGGAGCAGCGTCGTCTTGCCGGCGCGTGCCGGCGCCACGATCAGGGCGCGCTGCCCGTACCCGATCGGCGCGATGAGATCGATCGCGCGGCGGATCAGCTCCGGGCCACCCTTCGCCGGACGCCCCGTCTCGAGGTAGAGCTTCCGCTCCGGATACGTCGCCGTGAGGGTGTTGAACTCTGGACGGCGGAGGGCCGCCTCGGGTGGGCCGTCGTTGATCGAGGTGATCTCGATGAGCGCCGTGCGCCCGCGCGGGTCTCGGCCCGTGGTACCCGCGATCAGGTCGCTCTTTCGCAGGCCATGCTGGCGAACCAGGAAGGGTGCGACGTACGCATCGCCGGCGTCGGCCAGATAGCTCGCCTGGGCGCGACGCACGAAGCCGCCGTCGCGCGCTGGGTCGAACCAGCCAGTCGTCTCGCCCGTGGGAACGAGCTGCACGGGCTGCGCGTTGCCGGGCTGACGCTCGCTCTGACCCTGACCCTGTCCCTGACCCTGACCTTGACCCGGATCGCGCCGGCCACGTCCGCGGTTGCGGCGTCCTCGGCGGCCATTCTGTCGCTCCTGGAACCCGCCGCCTTCTCGAGGAGGCGCGTAGCTGCCGTTGTCGACGCGAGGCGCAGGCGGAGAGGCGGGAAGTGCAGGCGCTGAAGCCGCAACGGGCACCGTCGCCTCGGCGCCGACCGTCGGCTCCGCGCGAATCGCGGCCGGTGAAGGCAGCGGTGGCGGCGCGGCAGGCGGTGGCGCGGGCGGTGTCGCGAGCTCGGTCGAATGCGGCGCGCGTTCCGGCGCTGCCTCATCCGAGTCGGATGGTCCATCGCGATAGGGGTTCGGCTCGCCCTGCTCGGCGGCGGGACGGGCGGTACGGGGTCCGCGGCCGCGACGGGGTGGACGCCGGCGTTCGTTCATGCAGGTACTGTCGGTCAGGGTGAATACGCGCGAGTCACGCCCAGGCGTGTACGCGGAAAACTCGATGCGAGCGCTCCGATCGCGTCTTCGCGGCGGGAGTGTTTGTCTCGCGGGAAAGCCAGACGGCATGTGCCGCCGGCGGCTCGGTCGATGATGGAAATAGAGCGACGCGACTAGTGCTGTGCCTCGATCGCCTGCCGGCGCGGATCCCTCACGCGGGGTCAGGCAACAGTCCTACAAGGGGGCGCGGCGCTTGATCTCGCCTCGTGTACCCCTGTCACCGGGGCCACTGGTCCAGCCGCGCATCGATGCTCGGTCGGTCGACGCGGAGCGCTGTCGTACCGACGGACGCAACGAGTATGGCCAACTCCGTCGATTCGCGCAACCCACACGTTTGTGGCTGCGAACTTCGTGCCTGGGGTTTGGGATGGCTGATGCCGTGCACGTACCGACGCCTCGGGAGGACGGCCGACGGTCGGGTCCGACGCCTCGCACGGTGTCTGTGACGTGCCGCATCTCCGAGTAGCTTTCCCGCATGCGCTCCTCCTCATCCCCGGATGTCGGTGCGGAACTCGACGCCGCCGTGCGAGAGTATCGGCAGAATGGCGACGTCGGCGCACTGCTCGACCGCGTCAAGGCGGCCGTGCGCGAGGCGCCCGCCGAAGCGCTCGGTCCCGCCGTCGCGCCTCACATGGACCTCCCCGAGGTCGTGATCCCCGTGTACGAGCGCATCGTCGAGACGTCGCCGTTGGAGGCCCAGCCGATGGTGGTGTTGGCGAACGCCTACTGGCTCACGGGCCGGGGTGCGGACGTGGTGGGCCGGCTGGCCGAGCGCGCGAAGTCCGTGAACGACGGCAACCGTGGCGCGTGGCATCTCTGGGCCCTCGCCGAGCCCGACCCGCGGGCGCGCATGGAGCGCTGGAGAGCAGTGACGCAGCGCTTCCCGGCCGACCAGTTGGCGCGCGCGGCGCTGGCCGACAACGCCGCGAGTGTGGCTGGCGCCGAGCACGACCCGCTGGCGCTCGATCTCGCGGTGGAGACGTTCGAGGGGCTCTGGGCCGAGGCGAGTCGCGACGAGGAGCGCCAGGCGCTCGAGGAAACGATCACGAAGCTGAAGGGCTGGAAGCTGTAGCGCGCGGCCGTCCGGTTGTGGCGGCGGCGAATCGATGTCGGGATGTGACGTGACCGGTGGTAGCCTGGCTGCTCGCCATCACCCCGCTCACATGCTCCTTCGCTCACATTCGCGGACGTGGCGCCCACTCCGCTCGCGCGTCGCAGGCACCATCCCGCTCGGCAGAGCGCTCCTCGTCGCAGCCGGGCTGGCATTCCCGCCCGTACTCTCGGCGCAGGCTCTCGCCGTCGCAGCCGATACGGGCACGGAGACGTTTCGATGCCTGGATACCACGGCCAGCGTGTACCCCGCCCGGTTGGACGACGAGCATCTCATCTACGTCGAGCAACAGACAGTCGTCCCGCAACGCGATGGACGAATCCTCGTTGCTGGCAACCCGGTATGGGTCTGGCACGACCGAGGCACCGGCTACGACATGCTCGCGCGAGACTCGCTGTTCGGCATGGTGATCGACTCGACGCCTGTCGTGCGCGCCATTCCGTCACCGCTGCCCGGGCGAGTGCTCAACGGGATGCGTGCCGCGGCACTGCCCGACGGCTGGTGGATGGTCACGTTCGCCGACGTGATTCCGGCCGAGATGCCGAAGCGTCCAACCGTGCTCGCGATGTGGGTCGGCGAGACCGACGGCGAGCACTGGCGCGCCGTGCGCAAGCTCCCGGTCGTGACGGATTCGCTCGACGTCACGCAGGCGACGGCACTCGAGTGGCGCGAGGGCAGGGCTCGCCTCGCAGTGCCGTTCACGAAAGACCATCGAGCGCGGATCGTCGTCCACGCGCTCGATGAAGGGCGATGGACTGCGTCCATCAGTGATCTCGGACCGGTTGCGGCCGTCGCCCTGCATTTGACGCCGACGCACGACCTGCTCGCCGTCGTGATGCCCTTCCAGGATTCGATCCCCGACATGAACTCGCTCTTCTTCTTCACGAAGCTCCCGCGTGACACCGTGTGGAGCGGCAAGCGGGCCATCGTGCGCGCGGGAGACGAGCCCGTGCTGGATCCGCTCTTCACGCCATCCAGCGCGAACGTCTTGTCGTGGAGGCGATCTCGGAATGGCCAGCGCGAGTGGGACGCCTGGTTCACGACGTACGACGAGCAGCGCGACAGCATCGCGCGACCCACTCGGCTCGCCACCGACGCGGTGGAGATCGCGACGGCCGCACACGGAGACGATGTGCTGTGGGCCACCTCGAATCGCGCCTGGCCGAATCCGATCGTGCAGGTGCTGGAGTCGGTAAATGCTCGGCGTGGCGCGCGTCTCGTTCGACAGACGCGCTATCGCGGGCTGTTCGGGCTCGCCATCACGCACGGTCGCAGCGTTCTCGTTGCGGCGCAGTCCGCCGCGACGCCACGGGAGGCCAGCGTGGTCTCCATGATCGAAACCCACACCTGGAGGTGCCTATCGCAGAGCGGTCCTCACCCAGCGCAGTGAACCCACACCCAGGGCGCGCATGAAAACATGGCAAGCAACGGCAATCGCAGTCGCAGTCAGCCTGGCCTCGGCATGCGGTGACGTCGAGACCTCACCCACCATCCCCGCAGCGGTCGCAGAACCACGAATCGCCTCTCCCACGGACTCTGCAAGCCTCGCCATCGTCGCCGAGCCCGGTCCCGCGCCGGTGGACGACGCGATCTCTCCGCTCAAGCACATCACGTGGATCGACGTTCAAGTCGATGTCGGCTGGATGGATCCGAACACCGCGTACGGCCAGGCCATCGTGAGGTACGGCGCCAACAACGCGGTCGCCGACGTCGATCTCTCGGTCAGGAATGCGCAGGGGACGCTGCTGGCCACCAGCACCGGGCACGCGCAGGCGTCGTACTTCCTGCCTGGCGATCACACCCTCTACGCGAGCACGAACGCCTACGTCGCACAGACGTGCCGCGCCGCTGCCCAAGCCACGGCGAGGGGAAACGTCTTCGACTCCTTCCTCACCACCACTCAATCGCTCGCCAGCTGGGGGCAGAAGGCCGAGACCTCCGGCAGGACGGCCACTCAGCCGGCATGTGCGTACCTGCCTCCGCCCACGTCTCCCACTGGTGGGGACGGCTCGACGACTCCGCCGACCGGTGGCACCACCCAGCCGCCGACCTATCAGCCGGCTCCCTTCGTTCCCAGCGGTCACTGGGAGTGCGTGGTCTACTATCGGGGCACCGACTACGAGCGTCAGTACTGCACCTGGTATGCGGACTACGCCAGACTTCCCAGGACCTCTCCGGCGTTCGCGCTGATCGGCGGTGGCGCCACGTTGCGCACCCTGACCTCCGTCGACCTCCCACGGCTCTTCGTCATCGTCAGCGACCAGGTCCCCGCCGACGCCATGGCCGTCATCGAGCGCGGGAGACAGGGGCCGTTCAAGAACGTGCTGCTCGTTCCGTCGAGCACCGTGCGGCCGGCCGTTCTCGTCGCCGCGCTCCGCGCTCTCGCCGACTCGCGGAGCCGACAGGGGGAGACCCCAAGCACCGACCTGCAGCTCACGCTCAAGGGCGGCGTCCTCGACCAGCAGATTCCTGCTGCCGCTCGCGATTACGCGGCGAGCTTCACCACCCTCATCGCCAACGCGAAGCGTGGCGACGCCGGCGCCTACGGCACGCGCCCGCTCCTCGAGATCCAGCTCGGCGACATGAAGTGATCGGCCGGATTCGGGTGTGATCCACACGACGTGCGACGACTTCACCTGGAATGCCGCGAGGGGAAGACCGCTACCGGTCTTCCCCTCACCTCGAGGCTCGCGCAGACTGGGCCGTCAGCGCTAGGCGCTCCTTCCCCCCACCTCGCGCCCGTGACGGCGCACCAGCGCGTCGATCGCCGCGATCATGTCCCGCAGCTCGAATGGCTTTCGGATCATCGGGCACTCGCACGAGTGGATCAGCTTGTGCGCACGCTCGGAGATGTCCCCCGTCATGAAGAGCGTCCGCCGGCGAAGATGCGGGTACGTCGCCGCCGCCAGCTCGAACACGACGTCCCCGCGCGTATCGGGGATTCGCAGATCGAGCAGCAGTGCGTCGACCGGTTCGTGCGACAGTATGCTCAGCGCGCTGTCCCCCGACTGCGCGGCGATCGCCTCGTAGCCCGCGCGTTCCAACGCGACTTTGAGCGCCTTGCAGATCGCCGGCTCGTCATCGACGATCAGCACACGTGCGCGCACGGGCTGCATTCAGCCCTCGCCCACGGCGATCGTCGTCGTCGGCCGCACTGGCCGGCGCCGCCTTCCCGCCAGCGTTACGCCGGCTTCGCGTTCTTCACGCCATGCTCGGCGTTCGCCCGCCACAGGTGCGACGCCAGCATCCTCACGAACCGATCCGGAGTCAGACTGCTCCGCAGGTCCCTCGGTGAACATCCCGTCCATTCTCGAAGCTGCTCCGTCAGATGGTCCGGATCGGCGTATCCCAGCTTGAGTGCGACTTCCTTCACCCGCACGCTCGGCTCCTGCACCAGCGTGTACGTCCGCAGCAGACGGGCGCAGATCAACAGTTGGCGCGTCTGCAGCCCGACCGGCATGAGATGGCGATGCAGCGTTCGCGGAATCATCCCCGCCAGACTCGCCAGCTCCTGCGCGTTCTTCACCCGGGCGGGTGAGCGGAACAGCTGCTCGATCGCCCGGATCACCATCACCGGCAACGCTCGTAGCGGCGTGGCCAGCTCCCGCAGCATCGCCTCGGCGATCGGATATGCCGGTGCGCGCTCGATCAGATCCAGGAACCGACTCGGCTCGTCGTCGAACCGGTTCAGTACCACGTGCTGCAACCCCACGTGCGCGAGCTGAACCACCTGCCGCATCGCCGCCGGTGTCAGCGTCGTGTACGCGATCGCCGGCACCTGCGGATGCGTTGCCATCACCTCGTCCAGCGCGACACCCGAGCTCCCGACGTGCATCGCCGGGTCGACGATCATCACGTCGATGTCCGACGACCGCAGCAGCGTGTGCAGCTCCGCCGCGTTCCCGACCGCGCTCAGTGCATGCTGCCCCCCGAGCACGATGCGGAGATGAGCCAGGAGATTGCGCGGAAGGAGCGCGGCGACGTGCAATCGAGGAGCGGTAAGATTGTCGCAAAAACCGAGAATTCTGTCTCAAAATGCCGGTTTACGCGATGCACCGCGACCCTACGTTCGACGTACAGGTTTTCCCCGGACCCACTCACTCGAACGGAATCGCCCCATGTCCCGTCGCCAGATCGTCCTCGCCGTCCTCACGCTCGCCTCTCTGGCCGCCACCGCTTGTGGAACGTCACCGACCGCGCCGAACCGCAGCACGACCCCCGTCTACTCGTCGGGCGTGAGCGTTGGTTCGGGCTGATCGCCTCCTGCTCCTACACGCCGGCGTGCTCGCGAAGCTCTCGAATC
This sequence comes from Gemmatimonadota bacterium, assembly GCA_003223455.1. Classification (GTDB taxonomy): domain Bacteria; phylum Gemmatimonadota; class Gemmatimonadetes; order Gemmatimonadales; family Gemmatimonadaceae; genus AG11. Next base: position 74,189 of record QHVE01000019.1, read on the forward strand.
TCGCTCGCGATCCGGCCGACATCCTCTGGCACTTCGAACGCAACCGCCGGCGCGCGCGCCTCATGGCGCGTGTTCCTCGCCAGCGCATCCTCCGCCTCGAACACCAGCTTGTTGAACGAGTGTGACGCGGCTGTGCCGGCGGCACGTTCGAGCCACGATCGTGCAAGCTCCGACTCGCCCAGCGTCTGGTAGCCACGCCCGACGTGAAGCTCGAACTGGACGAGGAGGAGGGGAGGAAGAACCGCGTTGGTCAGCTGCTGCCGATAGCGCTCGAACTGCAGACGACCTCCGTCCTCCGCGGCGAGCTCCATCAGGTTGATCGTCGCGGTCCAACGCAGATACTGCTCGCGCGCCGTGGCGGCGATGAGTGTGAACGCATCGCGCGCGGCGGATTTTACGCCGAGTGCGCTGAACGCCGTTGCGAGGTCGTTCAGGATGCGCGCTCGCTCGTGCTCGCTCGCGCTCTCGCGCAGCGCGTCGTAGGCGAAGCGCACGGCGGCGTCGTACCGTCCCCTCAGGATTGCGACGTGGGATCGATCGTGCGTTGCAGCGGAGCGTACCTCGCTCAACGAATGCTCGCCGGCCAGCGCCGCCGCTGCTTCAAGCTTCTCGTCCGCTGCGGGCAGGTTGCCCTTCTCGGCCAGGACCTTCGCTTCGCCGATCCGCGCACGGAGCTGCCCGATCAGGTCGCCGAGCTGATGCGCCACCTCGGCCGCCGTTGCGAACACTGCGGCCGCACTCGCCAGGTCGCCCATCTGGCGCAGGCAGTGACCCCGCCGCAGCAGAGCATTGACGGCGACCTCGGGATCCTCGGCAGTGTGTACGTGGGCCAGGATCGTCTCGTACACGTCGGCGCTCAGCGTCCACCGTGCGTCGAGATCGAGCAACCGCGCGTACGCCATCAACCGTGGGGCCACCGCGGGCAGGGCGCCACCGCGCGTCGACGAGGTCAGCGCTTCCACGACGCCGCCGAGCAGCGTACGGGCCGGCGTTCCCTCGGGCATGTCCTCGATCACCGCGCGAACGGACCGCACGCCCCAGCTATCCGCGGCCACCGCATCCGTACCCTCTTCGAACCACGAGTCGACGAGTCGGAGCACGATCAAGCCCGCCGATATCGCACGCCAGGCTGGATCCCTGTCATCGAGCGCGGCCAGCTCGGTGAAGAAAGCCAGATGCCGTACGCTCTCTGTCGAGTCGGCGCTCACGCGACCTCCGAGGACGCGGTCTGCAGAGAGAGATGCACGTTTCCCATCTCACAGATAATCGGCAGAACCGCGTTGCGATTCGAGGGATTATTCGGACGGAAATACCCCTCTTTTCAGACATTTTCCACAGGAAGCGGACCGAGCGGTGGTGCGTATACCTTATATGGGGTGTGGTGGTTTGTGGTGAGTGGTGAGTGGTGAGTGGAAACGGCCTCCGGAAGCAGTTAGCTCCCGAGGCCGTTTCCGCCAACGCACCCAACCCACCAACCACTAACCTCCAACTTCCAACTTCCAACCTCCAACCTCCAACCTCTATCACCTCGCGGGAGGCACGAACCTCGTCCCGTCCTTCGCGAGCTTGTTCAGCTGCCGGCTGATGTCGCTCCCGATCGCCTCGATCCGGTTGATGCTCTTCGGATTGAACTGCGGATCGTAGGGGCTGCGCGCCGGGCCCCCCGCCACCTCGAGCACCGCGTCGAACTTGTAGCTGTGCGTCTGCTTGGTCTTGGGATCGGTCCAGCTTCCCTGCCACGCCAGTGACCGGTTCTTGGGCCACAGTCCGTACGGCAGCGCCATCGTGCGGATCTTGTAGCCGGGTACCGCCGAGTCGATCCCCATCGCGTTGCGGGCGATCTGCTCCTGCACGACCGCGTCCGGATACTGGCTCAGCTTCGCATGCCAGAGCGTGTGGTCGCACAGCTCGAACCCCTCGTCGGCCAGCCACTTCACCTTCTGAAGCCGCCACTCCTTCTTCTGGCCTCCCCATTTGGGGTTGTCGCCGAAGAAGTTGTGCCCCGCCGCGCCACCGTTGAGCATGCAGAACACCGCGCGGTTCTTCCAACCGGGGTGAGTTTTCGCGAAGTCGAGCCAGATTCCCACGGCGCTCGTCGGATCGATCACGAGCTTGCCGTTCTGGTCGAGATAGCGGAACTGTGAATCGGACGCATCGTCGAACACGAAGACGACGGGCGCGGTCCCCTCCGGTACGTCGCGCCAATCCTTGTTCAGCATCTGCGTGATCGTGATCGGCCGGTAGCCGAGCTTGTACGTCTCCTCGAGATCGGCCTTGTAGCTGGCAGCGGTCCGGGTGTACAGCGTGTTCTTGTCTCCGCCGATCACGTGGTACTCGAGCACCGGGATTCGACCCTGCGGATTCGGCGGCAGCGCTCCCCCCGCGCTCCCGCTGCTGGCCGCGACCTCGCCCGAGGCGCTGCGCCCCGCCGCCGACTCGCCGTGCGTGCCGCTGTCGCTCGCCACGGCGCGTGCCGCAGCCCGCTCGGAGGAGCCTGTGCGAGTGGAGGCGGATTCTCCGCTGGTGCACGCGGCGACCAGCAGAACGACGGCGAGCGGAATGCGATCCATTTCCGACCTACGGGGTGACAAGAGGACGGGAGGCAGGCGTGCCCATCGAGGATAACGGGGCAGATTGTGCTCCGCATCCTTCGCGGCCGGAAACCTGCTTCCGCAGCACCCGTACCAGTCATTGTAGCTCACCGAGCGCCCTGTGCCCCAGCTCACTCGCCGCTTGAACGACAGGATCGCCGTGCTGCGCGAGCGTTCGCGACCCCGCCCGAACCTGGATGCGCCGTCAGTGGCGTCCGCTCACCGCGCTCGCGCTCGCCTGCGTCGGCGTCGTGCTGTTCGACGCGTGGCTGTCGACCTGTGGCTTCTCCGGCTGTCCCACGCGCGGGGAGATCAGGGCATTTCGGCCCGGCGAAGGGGGCCGGATCCTCGATCGAGGTGACCGCTTCCTTGGCCGCATCGCGATCGTGCGCCGTGTCAACGTTCCGATCGACGCGATCCCGTTGCACGTGCGACAGGCATTCCTCGCCACGGAGGACCGTCGCTTCTACGAGCACAATGGGCTCGACTGGCGTGGTCTCTTCCGCGCGACCGCCGCGAACGTGCGACATCTCGGCGTCCGCGAAGGCTTCAGCACGATCACCATGCAGGTGGCGCGCAACTCCTTCCTCGTGAAGATGCGCGGCGGTCGCACGATGCGCCGCAAGCTGATGGAGCTCCGCCTCACGCGCCTCATCGAGGGCGAGCTCACGAAGGACCAGATCCTCGAGCTGTACCTCAACCTGATCTACCTCGGCAACGGCATGAATGGCGTCGAGGCCGCGAGCCGCGACCTGTTCGGCAAGAGTGTGTCGAAGCTCTCGATCGCCGAAGGTGCGGTGCTCGCCGCGCTGCCCAAGGGGCCGAGCGCGTACACACCGCGCGATCACCCCGACCGCGCGCTGCGTCGGCGCAACCTCGTGCTGTCTCTCATGGCAGAGGAGGGATACATCACGCGCGGCGAGGCCTCGACGGCGGCGCAGCAGCGACTCGCGATCGCCGAGGACGAGTGGCGTCCCGATACCGGCAACGAGCCGCTCGCGCTCGACGCCGTGCGCGTCTTCATCGACTCGATCCTCCCCGATGCGCTGCAGGAGGGCGACGTCACGGTCTACACCACGCTCGATCTCACCGCGCAGAAGGCGGCCGACCGCGCCGTGCTCCGCCAGGCCGCGCTCGTGAGTCGCGAGACGCAGAATTCTGGCGAACGACTCACGGAGCCCGCGCAGGGTGCGCTCGTCGCGATCGATCCACGCTCCGGCGACATCCGCGCCCTCGTCGGTGGCCGGCGCAGCAAGAAGGGCTTCAATCGCGCGTTCCGCGCGCGGCGTCAGCCTGGATCGGCGTTCAAGCCGTTCGTCTACGCCGCTGCACTCCGCGCTGGGATGACCCCGGCGACACTCGTCGACGACGAGCCGGTGGAAGTCACCCAGGGCCGCAACGTGTGGCGGCCGGCGAACTATGAAGGCTCGTACCTCGGCACCATCACGCTCACCAAGGCGCTCGCCGTGTCGTCCAACGCGGCGGCAGTGCGCGTGAGCCAGACGGTCGGCATTCCGACCGTCATCCAGGCGGCGCGCCGCAACGGCATCTCCAGTCCGCTCCCCAGCTATCCCGCCATCGCGCTCGGCGCGGTGGACGTCACACCGCTCGAGCTGGTGGCGGCGTACGCGCCGTTCGCCAACGGCGGACTGCGCGTGCACCCGCGGCTCGTGCGCCGCATCGAGTCGGCCGACGGGACGGTGCTGTGGGCCGCCGAGACCGTGCCGCCCGACACGGTGATGGATCCGCGCGATGCATATCAGCTCACGTCGATGCTGCGATCGGTGGTCGACAACGGCACGGGGCGCACGGTGCGCGATGCGGGCGTGCGCGGACCGGTGGCCGGCAAGACGGGGACGACCAACAACGCGGCCGACGTCTGGTTCGTCGGCTACACCCCGTCACTCGTCGCCGGTGTCTGGTTCGGCTACGACACGCCCAAGCAGATCGCGCCCCACGCGTCGGGCGGTCATCTCGCCGCACCCGCGTGGGCAGACTTCTACCTCAGCGGCTGGCACGAGCCGGCATCCTCGGCGGAAGGCTGGAGGCCTCCCGCCGGGATGACGATGCGGCTGATCGATCCGGGCACGGGCATGCTCGCCAACGAGTGGTGCCCCGTGAAGAAGCGCGAATACTTCAAGCCGGGCACCGAGCCGACCGAGACCTGTAACGTGCACACGGAGCCGACCTTCCAGGAGGAGCAAGCTCCGATCGACACCGGCCCGCGCCCCCGCGACCCGATCGAGCGCGGCGTGGATGGAATCGGGAAGGTGTTGCGGAAGATCTTCCGGTTCTGAGGGCTCCGCGCTGCGCCTAGAGCACCCCGAGCCAGTCTCGCCGCGCACCGTCGTACCCCGGAAACAGCACATCCAGCCTCTTCGCCCCTAGCTGCTTCGCCGCCACCTCGGAGAACACCGCGCGGAAATCGGTCGTGAGCGCGAGGTCGCGTCCTTCGTTGAGCTGTTCGGGCTCGAGACCGGGCCACTTACCGTACACCTTCCCGCCCTTCACGTCGCCGCCGATCACGAACAGCGCGCCGGCGTGACCGTGGTCGGTGCCGCCGCTCCCGTTCTGGCGGGCCGTGCGTCCGAACTCCGACATCGTGAGGATCGTGACGTCGCCCATGCGGTCGCCGAGGTCCGTGACGAGCGCCGCGATCGAGCGCGCGAAATCGCCAAGCCGGAGCGCGAGCTGGCCCGTCGCCCCACCCTGATTGACGTGCGTGTCCCAGCCGCCCACGTCGGCGAACGCGACCTCCAGGCCGACGTCCGCCTTGATGAGCTGCGCGATCTGCTTCAGGCGCTGACCGAACTGCGACGCGGGATACTCGGCACCGTCGCGGGGCGCATACTGCCGAGGGTTGGCCGCGCGGAGAATCTTCACCGCCTCGAACATCTCGCCCCCCGCGGCGTGCACCACATCCGCGCTTCCCGTGCGGTACAGTGCCTCGAGCCGGTCGACGGCGGGTCCACTCGCCCGCACGCTGAACTCGTCGAGGGAGCTCATGGCGATGGTCGCCTGCGGTCCCTCGAGAATGCGCGGCGTCTGCTCGGTCATCGAGACGGCGCGGAACGGCGCTGACGCGGCATCGTGCGCGCAGCCGGCCTCGCAGGTGCCGCGCACCGCGAGGCAGCGATTGAGCCAGCCGTCGCGCGTCGACTTCAGGTCCGGAGTTCCCGTCTCCATGTAGTCCTGCGCATCGAAATGGGAGCGTGTGCTGCTCGGGCTGCCCACCGCGTGAATGGGCGCAAGCAGGCCGCGGTCCCAGAGTGGCTTCATCGGCGCGAGGGCGGGGTGTAGCCCGAAGAATCCGTCGAGATCGACCGCGCCTGCCACGCCGCCCGCCGACGTCGGTCGCGGGATCGCGATGCTGGGACGCAGTCGGTAGTACGCCGCTTCACCGTGCGGCACGACGACGTTCAGCGCGTCTGCCGCCCCGCGCTGGAAGAGGCAGATCAGCGTGCGCCCGCGCGTGTTGCCACCGATGGACGCGCCGCGCAGGAGCTCCGCCCCGTACGCCGTGCGGCGCAGGAAGCTCGGGCTCAACCCCATCGTGACGAGCGCCATCGCTCCGGACTTCATGAACACTCGGGGCGTGTCCGTCAGCGGCGCTGGAACTCTGGCGCGCCGATGGCGAGCCCCACCACCTGTGCAAGCCCTTCGAGCTGCACCGGGCGGCCAAGCAACGCGGGTCGCGCACCGAGCCGCCCCCGCGGGCCCTCCTGCATCGTCATCATCTGCTCGTCGTCGCTCGACTCGGTCATCGGCGTCGCCGCACTCCCTGCTCCTTCCGCCGCGAGCTTCGAGGCGAGCGGGTTCTCGCCCTTGATCAGGATGTCGCGCGTGTCGGGCGACGCCTGACCGCCGAGGAAGGCCGAGACGACGGCATCCACCTGCTGCTCGCGCGGTGCCGTGCGCAGACGCGCCGCGTCGGGCCATTGCGCGACGCTCGCGCCGGGAATGCGGCCACCGGCGAGCGCGAGCCCGAAGTTGATGCGATTGAGGATCGCGCCCGCGTTGATCCACGCGTCGCCCGTCTCCGGCCAGCCGTTCGGGGCCTGGTGTCCGAAGATCGGCGCACCGAGAAAGGCCACGAGCTGCGCCGAGCGGGGCGTGGTGTCGGGCCGCGCACCGACCGCACGTAGCGCCGACGCGACGAGCTCGAACGGGCTCTTCACCTTGGCACGATACGCCGCGCGGCTGAAGAACTCCGGGCTCGTCACGATCGTGCGGACCGTCTCGCGGATGTCGCCGTCGGTTCGGCGGAACGTCGCGGCGGCGCGTTCCACGAGCGCCGCCGGTGGATCGTCGCTCACGAAGCGAATCGCCAGCTTGCGCGCGATGAACCGCGCCGTGGCTGGATGCCGCGCCACGATGTCGAGGACCTCCTCGCCGTCCTCGATGCCGCGACCCGCCGCGAGGCGGTGACCCAGCACCACCTTCGCGTCCGCGTCGTGGATCTCCGGGCGGAAGACGAAGCCGGCTCCCTGGCGCGGATTCATCGTCCATCCGGTGAGCGCCCGCGCGACCTCCACGACGTCGTGCTGCGTGTAGCCGCCGTCGACGCCGAGCGTGTGCAGCTCCAGCAGCTCTCGGGCGTAATTCTCGTTCAGGCCGCGCGCGCGGCCCGCGGGACGCATGCGCGCCAGTCGAGTGCTGCGGAGCGGCGTGTGCGTCGAGTCCACCGTGCTCTGAAACTGATCGAGATAGAACAGCATCGCGGGGCTCTTCGCCACGGCGCCGAGCAGGTCGCGGAACCTGCCGAGCGCGCGCGGACGGATCACGTCGCGGTCGTAGGCCGGCACGTAGATGCGCGTCTGCCCCTTGCCGGTATAGACGGAGAAATGGTTCTCCCAGAAATCCGTCATCACCTCATCGAGCTGTCGCTCGCTCGCCACGGCGCGCGTCAGCTTCACGGCCTGGACGTCGCCGACGACGCGGCGTGCTCGGCGGAGCTGCTCGCGAAGCTGCGGGTCGTCGCGTAGCGCGTCGGCGCGCAGCTCGCGCTTGTTGGCCGTGTCCCCCTGCTGCGCCGCCTGCCGGGCCCGTTGGCGGATCGCCTGCTGACCCGCCTGCGCGAGCACGACGAGCTCGCGCGTGTCGGCGTGATACGTCTCGAACGACGAAGCGACGAGCGCGTCGACCGACGAGTCGTCGATCCGGCTGGGCGCGAGCTGGAGCGCGATCCATTGATCGACCCCCATGGCACGCACGCGGGCCACATCGCCGGGGCGGGGGCCGAATCCGAGGCGATCGAGCGCGTGGCGGACCTGCTGGTCGGTGGTCTGCTCGCGCGGCTCCGTGGGCGCGACGACCAGGAGCGGGGCCGGCGATCCATCCGACGAGCTGTGGGGCGCGCTGCGTCCCGCCGGGGCGCACGAGACGCCGACGGCCAGCGCGGACAGAGCGAGAAGGCGTGGAAGTTGGCGCATGCGTCGCCGGCCTGTGTCGCAAGGAGAGAATGGTGGCTCGCCCGTTGGACGCTCGAGAACGGGCGAGGTTAACGCTGAAGTGGGTCGGTGGTGAAGTGGTGATCAGGTTAGCACCGAACGCCCGGAGCCCGAACGGCCCGGCTTGCCATTCGCATACCCGTGCCCCTACGGTTGAGTGCCGCCGGCGTCGCTGCCGCCGCACTTCGACGCTCCACGACGTATGCGCCCCACCATGCTCGCCGACGATTTCGCACCACACCTGGCGCCCGCCGAGCTGGCCGTGCTGGCCAGCGCCATCGCGGCGGCGCGGCCCGTCGTGGTGATGTCGGCGGCACCGGCGCACCTGAGCGAGCTTCGATCGAGGATCGACCCGCGCCGCGTCGACGTGATGCTGCGCGAGCTCGTGGTCCTCGTCCGGCGGAGTCTGCGCGGCACGGATGCCGTCGCCATCGCGGGGGACGAGCTGCTCGTCATGGTCGACGGACCGATGTTCGTCGCGCAACCGATCACGGCGCGGCTGCTCGCCGCCGTGCGCACCCACCGCTTCACGGCAGGCGTGACCGACCAGCCGATCAGACTCACGCTCTCGCTCGGCGCAGCAGCGGCGCCCGAGCACGGCGTGGACTTCGAGCAGCTCGTGCGCGCCGCGCGCCGTGCGCAGGCCGGTGCGGGAGTCGACAACGCGGCGATCGCGCACGGACCCGATCGGGGCGGTCTCGACCTCGAGCGATTCGTCGGTCGCGCGGAGCCGCTGGCTCGGCTGTCCGAGTCGCTCGACGACATGTCACGCGGCGTGGCGCGTATCGTCGCGGTGATCGGCGAGTGCGGGATCGGAAGCAGCTCGCTCGTGCAGATGCTCGGGCCGGAGGTTCGGCTCCGCGGCGGCTCGCTGGTGAGCGCCGCCTGCCACGAGCAGCGGCTTCCCGAACCGTACGCCCTGTGGAGCGACGTGCTGCGCTCGGTGCGCCGGCTGCCGGTCAAGAGTATGCGCGCGTGGCGCGAGCTGTCGCTGCTGGACGTGTCGTTGGAGCGAGCGCCGGAGGAGCTGAGGCGCGGGGGGAGCACGATGCGGCTACTCGAGGAGCTGGCCGACTTCCTTCGGCTTGCCGCGCAGCAGCGTCCGTTGCTCATCCTCCTCAACGACATGCACTGGGCGGACGAAGCATCGTGGGACGCGCTCGAGCATCTCGTGCCGCAGCTGGAGAGCGAGCGGATCGTGATCGCCCTGACCATTCGCACGGGCGATCAATCGGACGACGCATTGGAACGGTGGGCGCGTCTCGCCTCGCGGCCTCATCACGACGAGATCCGCATGACGCGGCTCACGCGCGACGACGTCAAGCGCTGGGTCGAGGGGGCGATGGCGCACGGCGAGGCCGGCCGTGACCTGCTGGCCTACGTCTATCGGCACACCGAGGGCAATCCTCTGCACGTCGCACATCTGCTACGCGATCTCGAGGAGGGAGGGCATCTCGTCCGCGAGGGGGAACGCTGGCGCTGGAGCGATCTGCGGGAGCTGCCCTCCGGGGTCAGCTTCGCGGAAGTGATCGCGCGGCGTGTGGCGCGACTGCCGGCGCACTGCGCGCCGGTGCTCGAGCTCGTCGCCACGCTCGACCGGGAGTTCGACGAGGCGTTCCTGCGCCGAGCGGGCGACTGGGACGACGAAACCATGCGTGCCGGGGTGAGCTGTCTGATCGACGCGCGGATTCTGACGCCAACCTACGACCGGGACTGCGCGTCGTATCTGTTCTCGCACGACGAGTTGGCGCGCGTCGTTCGGGAGAGTCTTCCGGATGAGCGACGCGCGGCGATGCACGAACGGGTGGCGATGGCGCTCGCCGAGACCGGTGCCTCGAACTCGTTGATCGCCTCGCACTTCGAGGCGGCCGGTCGCTCGGCCGAGACCCATTACCATGCGGTACTGGCGGCGGACGCGGCGCTGGCGCTGCACGACTCGGGGGCGGCGTCCGCACTGCTCGCGGCGGCGGCGCGACACGCCCCATCGCCATCCGAGCTCGCAAAGGTGCGCGAACGCCTCGCCGAGCTCGCCGATGCGGCAGGGCACTACGAGGACGCCGAGGCGCTCTGCGACCTGGCCCTCAACTGGTACGAGGGCGATCCCGATCCTGAGCCGGCCATTCGTCTGAAGCGCATTCGCACGCTGGTGCGCAGCCGTCGGGGGCAGGGAGCTCGCGAAACGTTGAGCGCACTCTTCGCATTGCTCGATGAGGCGACGCTGGCCGGAGTCGATACCGAACGAGCCTCGATTCTCCTGGTCGCTTCGCAGATGCTGGCGCGGCTGGGAGAGCCTCTCGAGGCGCAACGCGTTGCCGAGCAATGCCTCGCGATCGCCGAGCGGGTTGGAGACCCGGTGCTGCTCTGCGATGCGTGCAACCGCCTCGGCCTATGCCTGCTCCTGTCGAATGGCCCACGAGCGCGATCGCTGTTCGCGCTCGCGCTCGAGCTCATCGTGCCGTTGAGCGATGTCTTCCGGCGGGTTCGCATCCTCCACAACATCGGGCTGCTCGAGTTCATCTCGAATCGCTGGGACGAAGCGAGGAAGAGTTTGGAGGAGGCGGTCGAGTACGCTCGTACCGCCGGGCTGGTCGAGTTTCGCGCCAGGGCATCGCTGAATCTCGGCGCGCTCGCACTGCGTCTCGGCAACTATGCGGAAGCGGCGCGGACGCTCAGCGAGGCTCTCCGTTTGAGCGCCGAGGCGCAAGACACCGAGCTGCAGCTCGCTTCCACCTATAACCTGGCACATCTGTCCCGCGAGATGGGGGACTATCAGAAGGCGGGCGAGACGTACGAGTTGGCCACGGAGCTCGCGGAGCGAATCGGTCAGTCGGAGATCCAGGCGGGCGCGCTCGCGGGAGTGGTGCTCTGTCGCCTCTCGGCCGGCAAGGACGAGGAGGCGGCGATGCTCTACGACAGGCTCGTGCCCCTCGTGGAACCACAGCCGCAGTGGTTTCAAGGCAGGGAGCTGGTCGAGGCGGTGTCGATCCATCTCGCGTTCCGAGCGAACCAGGGCGAGGCAGTTCGGCGATTCGAGACCGCGCTACAATTGGCCGACCCGGTCGACGTCTACGGAGCGACGTGGCTGACCGCCGAATTCGGAGTTCTGCTGCGCGGCACGGCGCCGTCCCTCGTGGCAGAACTCGTGAATCGCTACGCCGGACGCCCGGAGGTGCTCGACAACCCACGGATTCGGGAGCGATTCGGTGTCCTTTTGCTGGACACCGCAGAATACGGTTGACCCGCGTCGAATGGGGCACATATTTGGTATACAATGTCGGCGTCGTCAGTCAGCCAAGGACGACGCCGGTAGCCAGCGCGGTGAGGAGCACGCGCCAGGAAGTCGTAGTCGATGCACGAGACGACCGTCCGATGCCGGACACGTCTCGCGTGTGCCCGTACATGCAGGTGTGCTATGCCTCGCCCAAGCAGGAACGTCGTCAGCGCGCTGCTGTTCACCGCCGCGCTGGCCGGCTGCAGCGACGGACCCGTGTCGCCAGCCACGAAGCAGATAGAGGCGCCGTTTTTTGCCGCGCCTGCACCGATCAGCAGCGCGCCTGCGGGGCGGCCCGCGCTGGATTTGGTCGGCGGCTTCCCGGACTCCGTGTCGGTCGACTTCTCCGTCGGCCCGAACGGTGGGATCTTCTTCGCCGGTAATCACGCCGTCGTGATTCCCGCTCAGTCCGTGTGTGATCCGGCTACCAGCAGCTATGGGCCATCGACGTGGGACCAGCCGTGCCCGCTGTTGCAGTCCCCACTGCGCATTCACGCAGAAGTGCGTCGCAAGGATGGGAAGACGTGGGTCGATTTCAGTCCCTCGCTTCGCTTCGCGCCGTCGAGCAATCCAGGCAGTTGGGCCTGGATCGTCATGTATGCCCCGACAGCGATCGGAACGACGGGTGACTTGTCCGGCTTCAACATCCTGTGGGCGAAATCGATCGGTGGCGCAGTGGTCGACGAGACGCCGGATGATGCGACGCTGCGCACGTACATCGACACGTTCTCCGGCGTTTCACTCCGACGGATCAAGCACTTCTCCGGATACGTGATCGGCTCGGGGAAAAGCTGCGATGCGACCTCGGAGGGATGCTAGCAGGGGCCGGTTCGAGGCGACCTCGATCGTGATGCGTCGGACGTGAACGCGCCCACCGAAGAGGTGGGCGCGTTCGGTTTTCAGCACTACCGCGCGTCCATGCAGCTTGATTCCTTTCCGACGTGAGCGCGCCCTGGATCGCCCCATCGTCGACGTCGTCCGAGCGCGACGTGCGTCGACGCGCACCGTCCGTCGTCGGGCGCGGCCTCGCCGCCGGCCTCGTCGCGGCGGCCGCCGTGACGGGCCTGCTGATCGGCATCGGGCGTCGCGCCAGCACCGCACTTCGTCCGCTGAACGCCACAGCCTACTCGCTGCTTGGCACCCGCGCGGACGACGTGTGGGGATTCGATCCGATTGTGACGACTGCCGGGGTTGTGGTGGTGCTTGTAGTGAGCGCGCTGGCGGGAATGCTCGTCGTGCGGCTCGCACCATCGTTCCGCACGACTCGCGCTCTCGTCGCAGCGGCGGGAGTAGCGCTCATCGGCTATCTCCTTCACGCACATCTCGCGGCCCGCATCGATGGCGGGCTGTCCGCACTCCTCTCGCTCGGGGAGCTGCGTGCGCTCTACCTCATCGGTGCGCTCGCACTAGTGCTCGGCATGCGAGTTGCCTTTTCATCAGTCGCGAGCGCAGGTCGCGACTAGATCGCCGCGGCGCGCGCGGCGCTTCGTTCCCGCTTCGGAACGCGAGCGCGACACGCACGTGACACGCAGCGCGGAACTTTGGCGAATCGATCGTGTTTCGATTGGGGGGTCGGCGCGCACCCGCGACGCTGAATCTTCCACCTGTGCGAGCTCGTCGTGATCGGTACGATGGCCGAGCAGGTCACTTTTCAGGGAGGGGGTTATGGACGTCCTCGTGATGCTCGAGGAAAGCCCCGATCACTCGCCGGTGCTCGCGCACATCAACAGCGCGCCGTCGTCGCACGTCCCGCAGCGGCCCGCACGCGACATCGTGACCCTGTACGGCGTCCCGAACGTGGAGCTGCTGGCATTGGCACTGGCGGCTGCCGTCGAATCGCATCGAACGGGTGAAGGGCACGAGAAGCTCGACGCGATTCGCCATCTCGGCGTCTGGGCGGAACGGGGTGCGATCGGTGACGCCGCGTGGCGTGACGTCGGCACGGGGCAGCTGATGAGTCGTGAGCTCGAGATCCCACTCGAGATCCTTCATGCCACCGCGTCACAACTTCTTGGTGAGTGCGGTCACATGATTCGGCGCCTGGTCGCCGGGCTCTCCATGCCCGACTGGCCCGAAGGTGCACGCCGCGCGATCACGGTGTCGCTCGGTCCGATCATCGGACTCACCGCACCGGTGTTCGCACCGTTCGAATCCGTCCTGGACCGCCTGCGCGAAGCGGACGGGCTGGCCTTCGACTACGACGGAGATTGAGCGACGAACCTCATTCGTCAGAGCGCTGAGACATAACGATCGGGCGCCGGCTTCCAGAGCGGCGCCCGTTTCGTGTCTACGACGGTGGGGAGTTGGGGTGGGGAGTGACGGCGTTTGAAAACGCGTTGCGGTCACCCCCCACCCCCCATCGGCTCTTTCACCCGCACCTGTCGGGTTCAACCTGCTTGACACCCGGATTGTCCCTTCGCATGTCTTACGCGACCGCATCACAGGTGGTGCAGTGCAGAGAGCCTCCACGCGCAACCCGCCGCAACGGTCGTCCGGGGGCGAGCGTGTGTTCACCGACGACGAAGGGCGCCTCTGGAGCGCCGCGCTCGAAGAGCGCGACGAGCCCGGGGGCGCCCTCGTGTTTCGCTGCATCAGCGACGGGCGCCAATCGGTACGCGCCTTGGCGGTGGACCCGCTCGCCCTCCGCGAGGCCGGCGACGACACCCTGCGTGCATGGCTCCGCGCTGCGCCTCCAGTCGGCACACTCTCATAGCTCAGACGTGAGGCACGCGCATGCGAGAGTATCGGGGATCGGAGATTCGCAACATCGCGGTGGTCGGACACGGGGCGAGCGGCAAGACCAGTCTGGTCGAAGCGCTCGCCTTCGTGTCCGGCTCTAGTAAACGTCACGGCACCATCGGCGACGGCACGACCCTCACGGACTCGGCGCCAGAAGAGATCGAGCGAGGCTACTCCATCAACCTCGGATGCGCCTTCGCCGAGTGGATGGACACGAAGATCAACCTGATCGACACGCCAGGATTCCTCGACTTCCAGGGCGACGCCGTCGCCGGCCTCGCCGCCGCGGACGGTGCACTCTGCGTCATCGGCGCAACCTCCGGCGTCGAGGTCGGGACCGAGCGGATGTTCCAGGAGGCCGTCTCCCGTGGCGACCCCGTGCTCTTCGTCGTGAGCATGATGGACAAGGAGAACGCCGACTTCGACGCGCTCTATCAGCAGATCAAGACTCGTCTCACGTCGAAGGTCATCCCGATCGAGGTCCCCGTCGGCGAAGGGCCGGACTTCCACGGGATCGTGAACCTCTTCGACAAGAAGGCGCACGTCTACGCACGCGCCACCAAGACCGGCGCGTACGAGGAGACCGACGTCCCCCCGGAGGTGCAGCCGCAGTTCGACCGCTACTACGCAGAGCTGATCGAGACGATCGCCGCCACCGACGACTCGCTCCTCGAGCGGTACCTCGACGGCGGCGAGATCGCGCGCGACGAGGCGATCCGGGCGATGAAGGACGCGATGAAGCGCATGGAGCTGTTCCCGCTCTTCTGCGTCTCGTCGACCCACAACTACGGCACCCGTGCGGTGCTCTCCACGATCGTCGAGCTGATGCCCAACGCGTGGGAGATGGAGGAGATCCATGCCTTCGTCGGTGCGGAAGGCGACCGCACGGTCGAGATCCACGCCAACGACGACGCCCCCCTCGCGGCGCTCGTGTTCAAGACACAGAGCGAGCCCCACGTCGGTGACGTGAGCCTCTTTCGCGTTCTCTCCGGCTCCGTCGCCAACGGCGACGAGGTGTTCAACGCCACGCGCGCCGGCGCCGAGAAGCTCAATCACCTCTCCGTCATGCTCGGCCGCGACCGCATGGAGGTGCCACGCCTCCATGCCGGCGACATCGGCTGCGTCGCCAAGCTCCGCAACACGCACACGAACGACACGCTCTCCACACGCGCGCATCCCGTGCGCCTGCCACAGATCGCATTCCCCGAGCCCCTCGTCCAGATGGCGATCTCGCCAGTGAACCGGGCCGACGAGGAGAAGCTGCAGGCCGGACTTCACCGGTTGCACGACGAGGATCCGAGCTTCGAGTCGCACTGGAGCTCCGAGACGCACGAGACCCTCGTCTCGGGTCTCGGCGAGCGCCACCTCGAAGTCGTGCTGGCGAAGCTGAAGCGGAAGTTCGGCGTGGTCGCTGAGCTGCATCGACCGCGCATCGCCTACCGCGAGACGATCCGGGCCCGGGCGGAAGGTCAGGGCCGCCACAAGAAGCAGTCCGGCGGCCGCGGTCAGTTCGGCGACTGCTGGGTGCGCATCGCGCCGGTGCCTCGCGGCAGTGGCTTTCGCTTCGAGGATCAGATCGTCGGGGGCTCGATACCGAGCAAGTTCATCCCCGCCGTCGAGAAGGGAATTCAGGAGGCGGCGGAACGCGGCGTGCTCGCCGGCTATCCGCTCGTCGACTTCAAGGTCGAGCTGTTCGACGGCTCCTATCACACCGTCGACTCGAACGAGATGTCGTTCAAGATGGCGGGGATCCTCGCCTTCAAGACCGTGGCGCCGAAGTGCAAGCCGGTCCTCCTCGAGCCGCTCGACGAGGTTGACGTCGTCACCCCCGACGATTGTCTCGGCGACGTCCTCGGCGACCTCTCGTCGCGCCGCGCGCAGATCCTCGGCACCGAGCCCGCGCCGGTGGACATGCGCGGCACGCGCGTTCGCGCCATCGTGCCGCAGTCCGAGCTGCACCTGTACGCCAGCGCGCTGCAGTCGATGACGCATGGGCGCGCCCGACTGCGGCGCGAGTTCAAGGGCTACGAGGAAATGCCGGGCGAGGCGGCCCAGCGGGTCATCTCCGAGACCCACCAGGAGCAGGAGGCGACCGTCGGCGCGCACTGAGAGCTGCCACGACGAGTACCGAGTACGATTGACGGAGCGAGCACCCGGACCCGGTCCGCGAGCTCCCGGAGGTACCTTCGACATCGCGATCCGGAGAACATCGAGGGGGTCAGACCCGAGGAGAGCCCTCGGGTCTGACCCCCTCGCACGGAAGGATCGTCTCCCGAGTTGCCGATCAGCATTCCGGGAGCGTCCAACCGGTACTGGGTACTCGTACTCGAGTACTCGGTACTCGTAGTTACAGTTAGCTTCCCCCCATGCCCTCCACGCTCATCATCGGCAACGGCCGCATGGGCACCGCGCTGGCCGCCGCGTTGCGCGGAGCGGGCGCGGAGGTGCGCGGGCCGTTCAGGCGCGGCGAGATGGTTGGGAACGCGGACGTCGTGCTGCTCTGCGTGCCCGACCGCGAGATCGCTGCTGCCGCGGCGACGGTTCCCGTCGGGCCGTTCGTCGGCCACGTCAGCGCATCGGCGCCGCTGGATCTGCTCGCGCCGCACGAGCGGTTCTCGATGCACCCCCTGCTGAGCGTCGTGGGGGCCGGTGCACAGTTCGGCGGTGCGTACTGCGCGATCGACGGGAGCAGCTCGGCCGCGCTCGATGCCGCCCGCGCGCTCGCCGAGTCGCTGGGGATGCGCGTGCGGATCGTGCCGCGCGAGCAGCGCGCGCTCTACCACGCGGCCGCGTCGATCGCCTCCAACTTTCTCATCACGCTCGAGGGAGCGGCGGAGCGACTGGCTGCGGCCGTCGGGCTCGAGCGCGACGCACTCGTGCCGCTGGTGCGCGCGACGGTCGAGAACTGGGCTCGCCAGGGTGCACGCGCCGCCCTCACCGGGCCGATCGCGCGCGGAGACGTCGCGACGGCGTCGCGTCAGCGCGAGGCGGTCGCGGACTCGGCGCCCGATCTCCTTCCCCTCTGGGATGCGCTCGCCGTCGCCACCCGCGAGCTCGCTGTCGCTCCCGCCACCGACGCGGCGTGAAGATCGTCCGCTCGGTCGTCGAGCTGCGAGATCTCGTGCGAGGCGCGCGACAGGGCGGCGCACGCATCGGCCTCGTGCCGACGATGGGCGCCTTCCACGACGGACATCTCGAGCTGATGCGCCGCGCCCGCGAACAATCGGGCTTCGTCGTCGTGTCGCTCTTCGTCAACCCGACGCAATTCAACGATCAGGCGGACCTGAGCCGCTACCCGCGCGACGAGGCGCGCGACGCCGAGCTGGCGCGAGGCGTCGGTGTCGACGTCCTCTTCGCGCCCGCCGTGGCCGAGGTGTACCCCGACGGCTTCGCGAGCTCGGTGCAGGTCGCGGGTCTCTCGGAGCCACTCGAGGGGACGATGCGCGGGCCGGGCCATTTTCGCGGCGTCGCCACGGTGGTGACCAAGCTGCTCAACATGGTGCAGCCGGACGTCGCCTATTTCGGCCAGAAGGACGCCCAGCAGGCGCTGATCATTCGCCGACTCGTGCGCGACCTCGACATCCCGACGCACATCGAGATCTGTCCCACGGTGCGCGAGCCGGATGGTCTGGCGATGTCGAGCCGCAACGTGCGTCTGGACCCGACGGCGCGCCAACGGGCGCCCACTCTCGCGCGCGCCCTTCGTGCCGTCGAAGCGTCCGTGGCCGAAGGCGAGCACGATGCGGGACGAGCACTGGCTGCGGGCGAAGCGATCCTCGCCGAAGCGGGCATCGCCCCGGAGTACTTCGCCGCGGTGTCGTCGGACACGCTCGAACCCGTCGCCCGCATCACCGGCGAGACGCTCGTCGCCATCGCGGCGAAGGTCGGCGGTGTGCGACTGATCGACAACGTGCTCGTCCACCCGGGATCACACGAGCGATGAGCGCACCCACCCGCAATGCGGCGGCGGGCGCAGCCGCGCTCCCCACCCTTGCCGCGGCGCGTGCGAAGGGAACGCCGATCGTCATGCTCACGGCGTACGACTATCCCACGGCGCGCATCGCACAGGCGGCGGGCGTGGACGTCGTCCTCGTCGGCGACTCGGCGGCGAACGTCGTGCTCGGATACTCCTCCACGCGCGAGATCTCCGTCGACGAGCTGCTCGTGCTCACCCGTGCCGCGCGCCGTGGTGTCGACGGCATACCACTCGTTGGCGACCTCCCGTTCGGGAGCTACGAGCCGAGCGACGAGATCGCCGTCGCCACCGCGCGGCGCTTCGTCGACGAGGCGGGCTGCGACGCCGTGAAGCTGGAGGGCGCGGGAGCGATGCTCTCCCGCGTACGCGCGATCGTCGCGGCGGGGATCCCTGTGATCGGCCACGTCGGGCTCCTCCCGCAGTCGGTCTCCACACCCGACGGCTACCGCGCCCAGGGACGCGACGCAGAACAAGCGCTCCGGATTATCGCCGACGGCGTGGCGCTCGAGGCCGAAGGGTGTGCAGCGCTCATCGTGGAAGCGGTGCCCGCCGCGGTCGCCTCGCTCCTCACCGCACGCGTGTCGATCCCGGTGATCGGCATCGGAGCCGGCGACGGCACGAACGGCCAGGTGCTCGTCTTCCACGACCTTCTCGGACTCGGCGAAGGACACGTCGCCAAGTTCGTCGAGCGCTATGCCGAGGGGCGAGCCGTGCTGGAGGACGCCGCGCGCCGATGGGCCGACGACGTGCGCGCCGGTCGCTTCCCGCGCGACGAGCACACCTACGCGATCGCGCCCGAGGCGCTCGCGGAAGTGACCGAGCGGCTCGGGCGCGAATAGGAGCGCGGCGGCGGGTCAGCCGTTCGCCGACTTTCTCCGTCGGGCGGCGCGACCCTTCTTGGCCGTCTTCCCGAGCTCGATCGGCACGACGTCCGACGCTTCCGCGGCGATCATCGGCTCTTCGCTCGGCACGTTGAGCTGGCGCGGCTGCTTGTAGCTGAACCGCTTCCCCTCGTAGTTGCGGAAGATGACCTCGTCGTCGTTGATCTCCTCCACGTACTCGGGGAGGAGCGGCACCTTCCCACCGCCGCCCGGCGAGTCGATGACGAACTGCGGCACCGCGAGACCCGACGTCCAGCCGCGCAGCGCCTTGATGATCTCGAGCCCCTTCTGGACCGTCGTGCGGAAATGCTTACGGACGCACGCGCGCCTTGAGCAGCTCGTGCATCAGCTTCATCATGACCTTGGGGTCGTCGTTCACGCCCTTCAGCAGCACCGTCTGGCAACCGAGCGAGACGCCGGCTCGGCTCAGCCGGTCGAGCGCGGCGACGGCGTCCGGCGTCAGCTCGCTCGGGTGATTGAAGTGGGTGTTCATGAAGATGGGATGGTACTTCTGCACCATCTCGCAGAACTCCGGGGTGATCCGCTCCGGCAGGTGCGACGTGATCCGGCTGCCGAGCCGAATGATCTCGACGTGCGGGATCGCCCGCAGCCGCTGGAAGATGTACTCGAGCCGCCGGTCGGAGAGCATCATCGGGTCGCCGCCCGACAGGATGATGTCGCGCACCTCGGGGTGGGCCGCGATGTACTCGAACGCGGACTCGTACTGATTCAGCGGGATCTTCTCCGGATCGCCGACCTTGCGCCGCCGAGTGCAGAAGCGGCAGTAGCTGGCGCACACGGGGCTCACGAGGAAGAGGACGCGGTCCGGGTATCGGTGCGTGATGTTCGGCACCGGCGAGTCGCCATCCTCGTCGAGCGAGTCGATCACGCCGTCGACGATCTCCAGCTCCTGGACGGTCGGGATGAACTGGTTCCAGTTCGCGTCCCCGACCTCCGTGATCTGCGAGAGCGACTCGCGCGTGATCCGCATCTGGAAGTTGTCGAACGCGGGCCTGAGGGCCTCGACGTCGATCTCCCGTTCCGCGGCGTCCGCGCCGAACCGCTCGGCCACGTACGACTTGAGCTCGTCGAGCGTGCTGATGCTCTCGTCACGCAGGATCTTCTGCCAGTCGCTCATCGCGTCGCTGCTCCGCGCTCTGGGGTGAGGCGTGTGTTCAACATGATCCGGTCGTCGGCCGGGGCGTAGAAGTCTTTGATACGGGCGGCTTCGGTGTAGCCGCAGCGGGTGTAGAACGCTCTGGTGTTCGAATAGTCGGGACGCGACGAGGTCTCCACGAGCAACATTCTCGCGCCCCGTTCGCGCAGCGATCGCTCCACCGCCCGCACGAGCGTCGTACCGATTCCCTTGCCTTGCGCCGCCGCGTCCACGGCGAGCCAGTAGAGATCGAACGTTCCCTCGGTCGCCGGCGTCGGCCCCGCACAGGCGTAGCCGAGCAGTTGCTCGCCGTCGAAGGCACCGGTGAATTCGTAGTCGGGCACGTGCGCATCATCCGCGCCCACGACGTCGTCGTCCGCGACGCTCGCGTCGAACAACTGCAGTGCCACGTCGATCTCCTCGCGCGAGAAGACCGCGGTAGAGACGAGAAGCTCGGCGACGCGTGCACGGTCGCGGGGACGCAGGCTGCCGAGCCGGATGCTCACGCTAGGCCTCCCCCGCTGGGAACAGGTCCGGCTCTCGAGTCTCCGGCGCCACCCCCGAGAGCCGCACGGCGAGCGCCCATCGCTCCGCGGTCGTCGACACCTCGCGCGAGCGCTGCAATCCCAGCTCGCAGATCTGACGCACGAGCGCCCCATAGTCGATCCCGGCGACGCCGGCCATCCGCGCGAGCCCCGCCGTTGGGGCGAAGTCGGGATTGGCGTTCACCTCGAGGATCCATGGACGTCCACGCTCGTCGATGCGAAGGTCGACGCGCCCGTAGCCCGACCCGCCGACGATCCGCCACGCCGTCACCGCGATCTTGCGCAGCTGCGCCGCGATCGACGCCGGCAGGCGCGCCGGGCAGCGGGGCGCGGATCCCACATCCTCGTCCGAGCCGTCCTCCCACTTGGAGCGATACGTGACGATGCGCCACATCCCCTTGGGCATCCGGCCGAAGTCGATCTCGGCGATCGGCAGCACCGCCTCGCCGACGATACCCACGTTCACCTCGCGCCCCTCGACGTACTTCTGCACGAGCACTTCATCCCACCGGTCGAGCATCGAGCTCACGCGCTCGGTGAGCTCGCGCGAGGTGCGCACGACCGACCGCTGCTCGACGCCGATCGATGCGTCCTCCGCGGCAGGCTTGCAGATGGCCGGGAACCCGACCGAGGGAATCGCGGTACCGCGCCGCACGACGGCGAACTTCGGGATCGGCAGCCCCGACCGCTCGAGCGCCGCGTTCACGACGTGCTTGCGCAGGCAGAGCGCCGTGGTCCAGCTCGAGCTGCCGCTGTACGGCAGGCCGAGCAGCTCGATCACGGAGATCACCGCGGGCTCGAGCGCCGCGACTCCGTCGATCGACTCGCAGAGGTTGAAGACGAAGTCGGCGCGCGCGCGGCGCAGCCGGTCGATCCAGCGCGCATCCGGGTGCACCGGGATGCGCACGACCGTGTTTCCCTCGGTGGTGAGCGACAGGCTCACCGCGTCGACGGTGCCGATGATCTCCTGGTCCGGGGACTCGGCGAAGGCGCTCGCGCCATCGAAGAGGATCGCGATCTTCACGCGACGCTCCCGAGCACGACGCCCTGGCGCGCCGCCGCTGCGGCGAGCGCGGCGCCGATGAGCGCGTCGTAGTCGAGTCCCGCGGCGCGTGCTGCCTTCGGGAGACAGGAGTTGTCGGCGGGATCGGGAAGAATGCCGGGGAGCGGATTCACCTCGACGATGTTCGCGCGGCCCGCCGCATCGAGCCGTACGTCGATGCGCGACCAGTCGCGGCAGCCGAGCACGGCGTAGGCGCGGAGGACCACGTCCTCGATCTCGGCCCGCAGCGTCTCGGGGATCCGGGCCGGGCACGAGAAGATCTCGAGAGGATTCTCGGGACGGTCCCAGAGCCACTTCGCCTCGAAGCCGTAGATCGGCAGCGCGCCGGCCGGCAGCGAGTCGAAATTCATCCCGACGATGGGCAGCACTCTCGCGCTCGCGCCATTCCCGAGCACGCCGCAGGTGAACTCCGGGCCGGGAAGGAACGTCTCGACCAGCACTGGCTGATCGTAGCGCTCGAGGAGATCGAGGACGATCGCACGCAGCGCCTCCTCGCCCTTGGCGAGATTGCGCTCCGTGATTCCCTTGGACGATCCCTCGTGCACCGGCTTCGCGAACAGCAGATAGCCCCAGCCGCGCGCGACGATGCGCTCGACGTCGCTCGCGTCGCGCGCGAGCGCCCAGTCGGCCGTCGGGACGCCGTTGGCCCGGAGGATCTCCTTGGTGCGCGCCTTGTCGAGGCAGAGCGCGAGCGTGAACGGATCGCTCCCCGAGTATGGGATGCCGTAGAACTCGCAGATCGCCGGTACGTGCGCCTCGCGGTTGGGGCCGCGCAGCCCTTCGGCGATGTTGAAGACGATGTCGGGCTGCTCGGCGCGGAGGCGTTCCGGGAAATCGTCGCGGGCCTCTAGGCGAATCACCTCGCCGTGTCGCGCGAGCGCGCGGGCGACGGCGTCGATCGTCTCGGCCGAGTCCCACTCGGCATACTCGTCGTCGGGGGCAGGGGCCGGCGCGCGCAGCGTGGCGGTGGCGGAGCCGTTCGACGCGCCGCTACTGGGCGGCTCCTCGTCGGCGCGCGAGAGCTCCGCGGCCGCATCGGCCGATTCGGGCTCGGGCTTTTGATTGTACGCGAAACCGATACGCGTCATCCCGTCCCTGCTGTGGAATCCCGCTGGCGCGGGCGCGGCGTTTCCGCTTCGCGCACGTGGGCAAGTCGCACGCCACCGGAGAAGTGCGGGCGAAGATAGGGAGCCGTGTTTTTTCGCGCAATGAGAAAATGGGCCGCGAAAAAAAATCTTTCGCCGGCCGGCTCACACCTTGTGATACGAGATGCGAGCGGCCTCGCGCCGGTCGTCGGCGACGTAGATCTCGAAGTCGGAGAAGAAGCCCGGCGCTTCCTGCTGAAGGACGCGGAGCACGGCGACGGCGAGGCGACGGATCTCCAGCTCGGCGCCCTCGCTCGATCGCAGCTCGAGCATCGTACGCCAGGCGCGCGCGTTCCCCGTGACGACGATCTTCGTCTCCGTGGAGTTCGGAAGCACGCCGCGCGCCGCCTCGCGGGCCATCTTTCGGCGATGGACCTTGTCGGTCACCCAGCCATAGCGCTCCATCAGCTGCGCCACGAGCGCGACGTACGCGCCCTGCGCGGCGTCGATCTGCGTGCGCCACGCGCCCTCGAGCGCGTCGTCCCCCGCGATCGCCGGCGGGACGACGAAGCACGCCTCGCTCTCGTCGACGTAGCGCTGCGAGAGCTGCGAGTACGCGAAGCCCGCGCGGTGCCGCACCAGCTCGTGCGTGAGCGAGCGGCTGATCCCCTCGAGGAGGAGGGAGTAGTTCGCGTGCTCGAGGACGCTCCCGTGCCCCTGCTTCTTGATGTTCTCGAGATAGTCGCGCGTCGAGCGGCTCGCCGGGTTGTGCTGGCTCATGTAGCAGAGTCGGCCCGCGAACTCCGCCAGCCGCTCCCCGTCGCTGCTCTCGCCGATCCAGTTCACGTCGAGGTGGTCGGGCGCGGCGAAGACGGGGCGCGCGAGCACGGAGATCTTCGGCTCGTAGTAGAGACGCGAGGTAGCGGCGGGAGCGGCAGCGGTCATGAGGAGGGGCGCGACGGTGAGAAGGGGTGACGACGAAAGCTAGGCGCCGCCCGCTCGGGCGTCGAGCGTGACCTCGTCGAGCAGCGCGAGGCGCGAGCGGGCGTACGCCCGCTCGCGCTCCACGCGTGCGAGCGCCGTACGAGCGGGCTCGGGCAACGCAGGCAGTGTGGGGTCGTATTTCACCGCGTCGAATGGACGCGCGCCCGCGAGCGCGACCTTCACGCCCGGGTTGAGGATCGCGTCGGGGTCGAACGCTCGCTTCACGGCGGCGAATCGCTCGAGCGCCTCGGCCGACCACACGTGCGAGAGCAGGGGCGCGCGCAGGCGGCCGTCGCCGTGCTCGCCCGTGAGGGTGCCGCCAAGGCGGCCGGTGAGCGCGCTGATCTCGTCGAGCATCGCTTCGGCGCGCGATCGCCAGTCGGGTTCCCGCACGTCGATCAACGGGTTGACGTGGACGTTCGCGTCGCCGGCGTGCCCGAAGATCACGCCGCGGAACCGGTAGCGCTCGAAGGCGGCACGCACGCCGCGCACGTACTCCGGCAGCCGCGCGGGCGGCACGCAGCCGTCCTCGATGAGCTGCATCGACTTCAACCCGGGATGGATCGTGGAGATGATCGGGCTCGCCGCGTGGCGCAGCGACCAGAGCGCATGCTCCGTCTCTTCATCCAGCGCCAGCCGCACGGTGGTCGCGCCGGACCGGAGGAACTCCGACTCGATCTCACGCGCGATGGCGTCGGCTTCCTCTCGCGAGCCCGCTTCGACCTCTCCCAGCAGCACGGCCTCGGCGTCGTCCGGCGCCGGCACGGTGGTGCCCCCATGACGCGCGACGTCGAGGAAGCTGCGATCGAGCAACTCGCACGCGACGGCGCCCGCCAGCCGCGCGCGGTCCGCGGCGACCACGGCATCCTCGAGCGTGGCGAACGCGCCGAGCAGACTCGCCGAGTGTGGCAAGAGCGGTGCGAGCCGCAGCTCGAGCCCGACGATGAGCGCGAGCGTCCCTTCGCTCCCGATCACGAGATCGACGAGGTCTCCGGACGCCGCCCACTCGGCGAGCCCGTACCCGGACGACTCCTTGCGCACGTCGGCGTGCCGCGACGGCGTGATGCGCTCGGCGGCGAGCACGGGCGCGAGCGCGTCGAGCGCGTGCGGGAGAATGGACAGCGCGGGCGGCGCGGCTCCGCGGCGCAGCTCGCCGCGCGAGCCGTCGGCGAAGACGCACTCCAGCGCCTGCACCCACAGGCGCATCGCTCCGTAGCGGAGCGTATGTGCCCCCGCCGCGTTCGTGGACGCCATCCCGCCGACAGTGCAGAACGCGCTGCTCGATGGATCGACGGGGAACTGCAGGCCGACGGCGCGCGCCGCGCGATCGACCGCGTCGCGGAGCGCGCCCGGACCGCACCGCACCGTGCGCCGGGCGACGTCGACCGGCTCGATTTCGCCGAGCCGGCTCAGATCGACGATCAGGCCTTCGCCGATCGCGCCCCCCGCCATGCTGCTCCCGGACCCACGCGGCACGAGTGGCGTACGCGTCTTGGCTGCCCAGCGGACGAGCGCGCGTGCATCGTCGGCATCAGCGGGGACCGCGACGCCCCGTGGCTGGATCCGTTCGATCCCCCCGGCCTCGCTGTAAACGGCGCGCGCGAGGAGGTCGTCGCGGTACGTCCCGCGAAATCCCGCCGGCGGAGTCGTGAGTGTCATGCCTTCGGCTCGGGAGGTATCTTTTCCGGGTGACGAGAAGTCTAACCGGCGTGCTCGAAGCGCCAACGGAGCCGCGGAGTGCGCGGCAGGATCCCCGCGTGCCGGAGGCAGAGCGCTTCGCGCGCGAGATCCTGCCCCCGGTGTCGCGCACGTTCGCGCTCAGTATCCGCGTCCTCCCGGGGACACTCGGCCGCGCCGTCATGACGGCGTACCTCCTCTGCCGCATCGCCGACACGCTCGAGGACGAGCCCCGCATGCGGGCGGCAGACAAGGCAGCGCTGCTCGACGAGCTGCTCCGCTGCTTCGATGACGCCGCTGCGGCCGAGGCGTTCCCGGCGCGGCTCGACGACCTTGGCGGCGACGTGACCCACGTGCGTCTCGCCCGCCATGCCCACCTCGTGTTCGTGCTCTTCCGCGATCTTCCCGAAACGACGCGCGCTCATGTGCGCCGCTGGGTCTGCGAGATGATCGTCGGAATGAAAAAGTTCGTGCTGCTCTATCCGAACGGCATCCGCATCCAGAGCCTCGAGGAGTACAAGGAGTACTGCTACTACGTCGCGGGCACGGTCGGCTATCTCGTCACCGATCTCTGGCACGAGCACGTGCCGAGCATCGGGGTACGTCTCCACGGCACCCTCCGCGAGAAGTCACGCGCCTTCGCCGAGGCGCTGCAGACGGTGAACATCCTCAAGGACGTCGCGCGCGACGCCGAGAAGGAGAACTCGATCTACATCCCGGAGGAACTGCTCCGCGCACACGGCAGTAGTCATGCGACCATCCTGGCCCCCGAACGGGTGCGCCAGACGCGCGCCGCGATCGCCGCGATGGTGCAGATCGCCTGGAAGGACCTCGACGGCGCGCGCAGTTACCTGCTGCTCATCCCGCGCCGCGCCGTCTCGATCCGGCTGTCGTGTGTGCTCCCCCTGCTGTTCGCGTGCGCCACGCTGCGCGATCTGACGCGGACGCCGCAGGCGCTCATTCGCCGAGAGGTCGTGAAGATCTCACGCGCGGAGGTGAAGTCGCTCACGCTGATCGGATTCCTCGTGATCCTCAGCAACCGGGGCCTGGCATGGCTGGCCGATCGGGCGACGCAGAGGCCCTTCGTGGTGATGGGTATCTGAGAAGGGCCTAGTCGTGAGTTAGTGAGTCGGGTAACTGGCTAGTTGGTCGGTGAACGAGTGAACGAACGGCCCTGGATACAACCAGCGTGGCGATTCCTCAGAGGGGGCTTCCACGCCGGTTGTGAGCAAGGCCGTGAACTCACCGATCAACCGACCAACTACCTAACTCACCAACTCACCTTCTGACAGCGGCCGCCAGCATGCTGATCAGACTCGGCCCACGGCCCGCATCGCCGCGCTCGAGCCGATCGAGCACCTGCTCGAGGGCGAGCTGTGCTCGCGCCACCGTGCGCCCGTGCGCCGAGCGAGCCGCGCCCCACACCGCGGGAACGAGCACCACCGCCGGTGCCGCCGCGGCGAGCAGAGGAAAGCTCAGGGCCGCGAGCACGCCCCCCGCCACGACCGACGCGCCGGCGAGCCCTGCGTTCACCTGCGCCATCGACGCGCGGTGGCCGCCGAGCTGCGCGTCGAGCCGCACGACGACGCGTGACGCGTCGAGCGCGATCGCCGTCGCGGCCACATCGGTGGCGCGCGCGAGGGCTGCACCCTTCCCGCTCACGACCCGCTTCACAGTGCCGGCGAGTCCCTGATCCGCCTCCCACACGATGCGCTCGCCGAAGTGGCGCTTCACCTTCAGGCACTCCTGCCGCTGCATCCAGTCGTCGAGCGCCTGGAGCACCTGGGCCGGCGTGCCGCTCACCGTGCGCTGCGCGCTCACCGTCGCGCTGCCGTATAGTGCGGCGAGCAGTCCTTTCTCCTCCGGGACGGCGACGCGCGTGCGCTCCTCCGCCAACGCCTGCCGCAGGTGCACCGGATCGAGACCGACCTCCTTCGCG
Source organism: Gemmatimonadota bacterium (assembly GCA_003223455.1). Lineage (GTDB taxonomy): Bacteria > Gemmatimonadota > Gemmatimonadetes > Gemmatimonadales > Gemmatimonadaceae > AG11. The sequence continues at coordinate 101,546 of QHVE01000019.1, forward strand.
AGATCGAGCAGCTGGGCTTCGGTCAGTCGGTCCTGCGTGTCCCCGGTCGCGCCCGACTGAAGCTCGAGCGCGCGTGCCAGCACGCGCTCGACCGCCGCGCGGTCGATCGGTGCCGGAAGGTTCGATGGTTTGGGCCCCTCGGAGGACATGAGGGAAAGATAACGTTCCGCCGCTCCGTCAGATGCCGCCGAGGATCACCTCGATCTGCCGCGCGATCGCGTCACGAATCGCGTCGGGTACGGCGAACGCGGAGGTGAATGCGGTGCGCGGATCGGCGGGCGCCGTACGGCCGGCCGACTGCAGGTAGAAGCGCATGTAGCCCGGCACGGCGCTCGGCAGCACCTTCTCGAGCAGCAGCGCTCCAGCGCGCACCGCCGCGGACTGCTCGTATCGCGCCGTGGACCCCGAGCGCCGATCGGCCGGCGTGGTGTTGTCCTCGATCGCCGTGCTGGCCACGCTCCCCGCAACCTCGTGCGCGAAGGTGTAGAGCACGCTCTCGCCGCTCTGCACCGCGTCGGGCATGCCGACGGCGACGGCGTTCTGCACCTTGCCGAAGTGCACGGTGCGCCCCTCGCCGTCGAGCGGGAGCGAGAGATAGACCTCGCCGTTCTGCTGCTGCGAGTTGTTCAGGTAGCGCTGGAGCGCCGGCCGCCAGGTGCGCTGCCAGAGCGAATCGATCTGCGCTACCGTCCCTGCACGCGCAGCCGATTCCGACATCCAGTGCGCGTGGTAGAACTTCCGGCTCTCGTCATCGGCCGATTCGACGAACAGGCGCAGCCACTCCCGATCCGCTGCCGACTGGAATGCCGAGCCGAGGACGGCGAAGTACTGCTGGAGCGCGGCGTCGTTCGTCGCCCGCGGGTTGCCCCCGGCGCGGATGAACAGGTCGACTACCTGCCGTAGCTGCTCCCACGAGGCGAAGTAGAACGGCATGAACTGCGGCCCGGTCGCGAGCGATGGCTGCACCGCCAGTCGTTCCAGCAGGCGCGCCCGGTTCGCGTCGAGCTGGGACGTCACGCCGCGCTGCCGGCGCAACCCGATCATCTGATCGCGATATCCGCGACGAAAGTAGGGAACGAGCGCGGAGTCGGGCGTGAGCAGCGCGTACGCATGCAGCCAGAGATCCACGTGCTCGCGCGTGCGAACGGGCCACGTCGCCTGCACCTGCGGCGTCACACTACCCTGCGTCGTCGACGCGCTGCCGGCGGGGCTCGGCCCTGACGACGGCGAGGCGCTGCCCATCGATGCGCAGCCTGCCGACAGCAGGAGCCCGATCGCGGCGAGGCCGCGCGCTCGGTGATGGAAAGTGCGAGTGAAGATCACGATCGTGCCCCGTGCGAGAGTGCGCTTGGCCCTCCAACTAGCAAAGCACGCGCCCAGACCGCTGAGCGCGGCATGACGCGCGGCTCGAAGCTCAGCTCGAGGCCACCGCGCGCCCGCAGGTGACGCAGAACTTCCAGTCGTGCTCCAGCTCGCTCCCGCATGCGGGGCAGTGCTGTACGGTGAGATCCTGACCGCAGTGGGGGCAGAAATTGATCTGTCGTCCCGCAGGCAGCTCTCCCTTGCAGTGCGGGCAGGTCTCGCCCTCCGACGTGATCGTGATCGGTTTCGACGGACGGCGCATCGCCGCCGGCGGCGCGGACGCGGACGTGCTGGGTGTCCGCGGTGCGGGCGCGGCGGCCGCCGGTGGGGCAGCCGTCGCGGCGGCGTTGGTCGGCGCGGTGCGGAACGAGCCCGCGCCTGCCTCTGCGGCCGGTACTCCGGCGGGCGCGGTGGGTGCGGTCTGCGAGGCGGCCGCCGGAAGCGCATCCGGTTCGATCGCGCGCACCGCCTCGGGCGCCAGCGATACGCGCGAGCTCGCGAACTCGCGGATCAGCTGCGGATCGGGATTCGGCGACTTGAGCGACGCGCCGAGCACGTCGCGCATGCGATTCTCGACGACGAGATAGCCGCGGGCGCCGCTCAGCAGCTCCAGCATCGCCATCTCATAGTCCTGATTCGTCTCCAGTCCGAGATCGCGCCGGTGCAGGCGGTAGGGCAGGATCGTCGCGTACAGGTCGGCCACCTGGAACGGCTGCGTGAGCAGCTGTGGCGAGGTGCTGCGAATCGTGCGTACCAGGTGCCGGTACATCCGCTCCACGTCGTCCATCGTCGCTCCTAGTGAGTTGAGGTGCCCGCCCACGGCAGTGGGCGCGTCGGGGCGAACGGCTGCCCGGTGGGAAAGGGTGCCGGCTCGACCGTGACTCGCCGACGCACCCGCTGTGCCTCCAGCCACTCGTCGAACCGGGAGGTGCGTGCGCCCTCCGATGCGGTCTGCTCCTTCGCCGCCTGCACCGCGAGATCGTTCGCGTATTCGTTCTGCGGGTGCCCCGCGTGTCCGCGCACCCACTGCCACTGCACGCGGTGCGGCGCCGCGGCCGTGACCAGCTCCTGCCACAGCGCGAGATTCTCGATCGCGCCTTCGCGCCGCCGCCACCCCCGGTTCGCCCAGCCGTACACCCAGTCGGTCATCCCCTTCACGAGGTACTGGGAGTCGCTCGTGAAGAGCACCCGAAAGCGCCCGCCCTTTCGGCCGATCACGCGGAACGCCTCGATCGCGCTCCGCAGCGCCATCCGGTTGTTCGTCGTCGATGGCTCGGCGATCCAGTAATCCCAGCGCGTGAGCCGCTCGGTGGCGGGATTCAGATGCTCGATCACTCCCGCCGCGCCTCCAGGATTGTCCCCCTCGCGACCGTTGCCGAGACACGACTCGTCGGCGTAAATGGCCACGAGCGGCAATTCGTCACGCAGTCCGCCCGCGTCGCTCATCCGACGACCTCGATGCCTTCGAGCTCGTCGATGTAGAGCGTGAGTCGATCTCCCGTCGTCGGGTGATGCGCCTCGAGCGCCTCTCGGCCCGCCGCGAGGTGCAGTCGGTCCACGACGACGACGTACTCCGTGCCGCGTCGCCACACGGAGAGCCGTCGCCGGTCGGCGATGGCGCGCTCGAGCGCGTCGTATTGCGCGGCGGTCAGTTGCGTGATGCGTGGGCGGCGGGGCATCGGGGGCAGCGAGCGCGGAGAGCTCAGGCGCACCAGCGCCGAGCAAGTGTCGCGAGGACCGACGCGGCGCGGTCGATCTCCGGCAGCGGAATGTACTCCTCCGCCGCGTGCGCCAGGGAGATGTCGCCCGGACCGAAGCAGATCGCCGGGATCCCCGCGGCGTTGAGCAGCGCCGCATCGGTCCACGCCGACATCCCCGACACGTGCACCGCTTCGCCCTGCTCGCGCAGCGCGTCCTCCAGGGCGCACACGACAGGCGCGTCCAGCGCCACGTCGCTCGGCCCCTGCGCCATGAGCAGCGACACCTGGGCGGTTAGATCCGGATGCCGGGCGCGAACCGCGGCGTACGCTCGCCGCACCTCTCCGACGGCGTCTTCTCCCGACTCGCCGGGAAGCGTGCGACGCTCGAGACGCAATACGCAGCGGTCGGGATACGTCGACATGCCGATCCCGCCCTCGATCGTGGACGCATGCAGCGACGCGCGACCGAGCAGCGGATGCGTACGTCGCGTAAGCTCCTCCGCATCGATCCGATCGAGCTCGGCGAGCAAGAGCCCGGCGTGCCGGATCGCGTCGACGCCGAGATCCCATCGGCTCCCGTGCGCTGCCCGTCCGGCGACGATCACCTCGATCCACACGAAGCCCCGATGCGCCGGCATCACCTCGAGGCGAGTCGGTTCGCCGACGATCGCCGCATCGGCGCGCACGCCACGCTCGAGCATCGCCCGCGTGCCGATGCTCTCGTACTCCTCGTCGGCCGTGACCGCCACGAGGATTTCGCCGGCGAGCGCGTCGCGCGCGGCGTGCCAAGCCGCCGCGCACATCGCGGCGATCCCACCCTTCATGTCCGCCGAGCCCCGCCCGTACAGCCGTCCGTCGCGCTCCTCGCCGGCGAACGGTTCATGAGCCATCCCTTCCACGCCGACGACGTCCGTGTGCCCGCTGAGCATCAGCGTGCGTGCGCCGCGCGCGCTGCCGATGCGCGCCAGGAGGTTGGGCCGTCCCGGTGCCGCGTCGTGCACCTCGGTGTAAAAGCCCCAGGCGTCGAGCACTTCGCGCAGCAACGCCACGCACGCCGATTCTCCTGGTCCTCCAGGAACCAGACCCGGGTTCCGGGAGTCGATGCGCACGAGTGCGCGAGTGAGCGCGCGCGCGTCGCCAGCCGCGATCGGCGTCGCGCTCACGGCACGAGCCCGTCGCTGTGATGCTCGTCGAGTACGGCGACGACCTGGAAACCATCCCAGTCGATGGCGAAGTCGAGCGCTTGGCCCAGCGGCGCGATGGCGGCCGACAGCTCTTCCTCTCGCCCTTCGCGGGCGATCGCGAGCACGCATCCTCCCCCCGACGCACCGAGCGCCTTCATGCCCAGTGCGCCTGCCCGCCCGGCGCGCTCGGCAATCGCGTCGATCTTCGGCGTGGTGATCGTCGGATGCAATGCGCGTTGATGTACCCAGTGCTCTCCGACGAGCCCGCCGAGCGCGTCGATGTCGCCAGCGCGCAGGGCGGCCGCCATCTCCCCGGCGAGCGTCTTGATGCGTGCGAGCGCCGCCACGGTGCGAGGCTCACCCGCGAGATACGCGTCGCGGACCGCAGCGACCGTCGTGGCCGAGAGCCGCGATTCGCCGGTGTAGAGCAGCACGCTCCGACGGACCAGATCGACGGCGCTCGTTCCAGGCAGCGCGAGCGCCTCGACGCTCGCGCACTCGGCGAAGCCCAGCAGCAGCGCGCCGCCGTAGGTGGCTGCGTAGTGATCCTGATAGCCGCCCGCGACGCCGAGATCCTCGACCTCCGTCTCGCGGCTGAGCGCGGCGAGCTCGTTCGGCGCCAGCGCGACGCCGCGCAGCATCGCGAGGGCTCCTGCCAGCGCCACGCCACACGCCGACGATCCGCCGAGCCCCGCGCCGGCGGGAAAGTCGATGGTGACGTGCGCGACCGCGCCGGGAATTCCCGCTCGCCGGAGCGCTGCCGCGGTGAGCGGATCATCGGACAGCGCGCCTGCACCGGCGCGCCGCGCCGCACGCTCGTCGAGCGCGGCGGTGGCGGTCGCATAGCGGGTTATGGCGAGGCTGCACACGGCGCCACCTTCGCGTTCGGTGTACGGAGGCACGTCCGTCCATCCGCCGCCGAAATCGAGCCGCGTCGGTGCGCGCGCGACGATGGCGCGTGTCACGGGAGTGCCGCTACGACGAGTGGTCGTGCACGATGCGCCAGCGTCCGTCGACGCGACGCACGAGCAGAGACGTCGGACCGCGCGCGGTGATGGAATCGCGCCCGCCTACACGGCGCGCCAGCGTGTACTGGCCGATCAGGTTCGCGACGTCGGGCGCGATCGGATCGACGTCGAGGATCGCGAACGAGAGGGAGTCGCGCACCACCTCGCCGGTGAAGAGGCGGGCATACGAGGCACGAATCGCCGCCGGACCGCGCACCAGCCCGCGGCCGCCGATGTACGTCGTCGAATCGCTCGGCAGATAGTCGTCGATGAAGGCATCGAGGTCGCCGCGATTCCAGTTCACCGCGGCGCGTGCGAGCATGGCTTCGAGCTCGGCGCGAACAGCGGCGCGCTGCGCGGTCGAGGGGTGATAGGCGCCCGCCGCACGCGAGCACGCCGCGGCGAGCACCAGACCGCCGATGACGATCCGTGCCGCTCGCGGCGCCACGCGCCTACTTCTTCTTCTTGGCCGCTGGCTTGGAGCTCTTGGCGGGCGACTTCGGCGCCGCCTTCGCGCCAGCCTTGGCGGACGATCCCTTCGCGGACGGCTTCGACGCAGAACCTTTGCTCGGCGCCTTCGCTGCGGCCTTGGCCGGCGCCTTGGCGGCGCTCTTGGCGGGCGCTTTTACCGCGGGCTTTGCTGGCGCCTTTGCCACGGGCTTCGGCGGGGCGGCCTTCGCGGCGGGGGCAGGGGCGGGAGCTGGTGGAGGGGGCGGCGTGGGAGTCGGCTTGACGACCGGGCGCGGTCCGCCGGTCCGGAGCGAGAATGCGCCAGGACGCTGCGGCGGGGCCGAGGCGGCCGCGATCGCCGCGGCTGCATCGCGCGCGGCCTTCTCGACCGCAGCCTTTTCCGCCGCGATCTTCGACGCCGTGGGTCTCGCCTTCTCGCTCGCCGGCTTCTTGGAGTGGGCGTCCTCCGCCTCGCGGATGAGCTTGTCCGCCTCCTCCTGCGTCATCTGACCACGGCGGACCATGTACTGCACGAGGTCGCGCGCGCTCTCGATGGCGAATCCGGCGAGTCCCGCTGCGGCGCTGATCACATCCTTCATGGCCGAAGAGACCTTGCTGCCAGCCTCCTGGCTGATCAGTTGGGCCCGCTCTGCCATCTCGGCGACCGTATCGCGCATGTCGGCGCCACGGTGGCCGGGGCCTCGGCGCGGTGCGGGAGGCGCCGCTGGGCTCGCCTCTTCGGTCGGTTGATCGTTGTCCACCATGTGCGCGGTCCGTTCCCGTGCGCCGGGGGAAGGGCTCCCCGTTTTCAATGAAGACTGCGCCAGGGCGATTCATCCGCCGCGCAGTCCGGTTTTGTCGCCGCAAGTATATGATTTTTCAACAGCTATGCAAGGTTCGCTGACGCTACGTACGAGCTCATCCCGGTAGGCACGGTAAGGTACGCCGTAAACTGCTCTAAAATACATCGGATTTTCGACGCTCCATAGCAACACTAACGTGACACTAAGTTAACAGTAGCTTTCGTGTGCTCAATCCCGGGCGGCCACTCGCGGGACCGCTCTGTACAAATGATACTGGCCGACGTACGTCCGAAGTGTCGAAGGTCGAGCCTCCGCGAAGCGGAGGAGCAGTGCGCGCGAGCGTTGCCGGCCACGTGGATCACCGCGCCTCGCCGCGCACTCCGACCTCATCGCGTTCTCGCGCGGAAACTTTGGAGCGGGTTCCATCGAGTGGAACGCGCCGCCGCCTCAGCTTGGCGCGCCACTGTTACGCCCGGTTGGAATCTTCGTCCATGCAACGTGACGACCAGAGCGGAAGTAAACGGTGGGACAGGCACCCTGTCCGGCAAACGGAATCCGCGTTACTCTATCGTCGTGAGAACGACGGAGCCCGAACAGATCGTTGATCAGGACGACTCTGATCAACGCGTCATCCAGCGTGTGCTCGCGGGCGACCGCGACGAGTTTACGGTGCTGATCACACGCTACAGTGATCCGCTCTACCGACACGCGCTGTGCATGACCGGAAGCCCGGATGTCGCGGAAGACATCCTGCAGCTGTCGTTCATCAAGGCGTACCAGCACCTGGCGGAAGTGCGCGGGCGGTTCGATGCCTGGGTGTTCCGGATCGTCGCGAACGGCTGCAAGGATTGGCTCAAGAACATCCGACGCTCGCACCTCAGCTACGACGAGGATGATCAACCCTCGGGGTATGCGACGCCGGAAGAGGAACTGGACCGGACTGAGCTGAGAAGCGATCTGGACGTCGCCCTCTCGTCATTGCCCGCCTCGCTTCGCGAAGCCTTCGTCATGAAACACGTGGAAGGTCGCTCGTACGAGGAGATGGCGGATCTCCTGGGAACGACGGTCGGCGCGCTGAAGATGCGTGTGCATCGCGCACGCGAGGCGCTGCAGGCCTTACTCGAGGAAAAGTACGCCTAACATGTTCGACGATCTTCAATCCGACGGTCTCAACGACGGCCGCAAGCGTGAGCGCCCCGTCAACTCCGAGCGTCCGCTGGCCGACCGCGAGGTGCCCCTGGGACCCCCGACGACGGCGATCGCCGATGCGGTCCACGCCTGGCTCGATGGCGAGGTACCGGAGAGCAGCGTGCGGCGCGCCGAGTGGTCGCGCGACGTCGACTTCTGGAAGCGAATGAACGAGGATCTGGAGCGCCGCCGCCGCATGCGGACGCCAGCCCACGTCCAGGGCCGCATCATGGAAGCGATCCCGCAGCACGCGCCGCAGATGATCACGCCGTGGTGGCGACGGGAGTTCACGGTGACGCCGACGAGCATGCTCGTCGCCGCGGCCACGCTCCTCGCCGTAGGGGTAGCCGCGACGGCAGCGATACTGCGCTTCGCACGCTGAGCACCCGCAGTCCCTGCACGTCGAGCGGCCGACCACCTGCGTGGTCGGCCGCTTCGCTTTCTGGCGGAACTGGTACGACTGCCACGGACGCATCGCGCCGGATCGCGCGCCGCGCCCATGTCGCATGCTCAGTGCTTTCCCAGGAAGCGCATGAGTGCGAACAGTCCCGTCACGACGAGCATGAAGCCGACCACTGATGCCAGGAAAACTGCGAGCGTCACGGGAACGCGCGGCTGGCGGCGAACGCGAGCCTTGTCGACGTCGGGAGTGTCGTCGGTCATGAGCAGTTGAAGGAGCAAGTGCAGCGTCGCGACACAATTTGCTGGGTCGCCGTGGCGTACGCCACGGACTGGGCGCGATAGCGGCCGAGCGTCCTCAGGAGTAGTAGCCGGCCGACGTACGCCTCACGGCGTCAGCCGACTGCAGTCGCGGCGCGGGTGAGCGTGAACAGCGTGAGCTCCGGCCGCACATCGAATCGGACCTTGATGAGAAAGCCAAGGCCGCGGTTGATGTACATCATCCTCCCCGGCCCGACGGCGAACTCGCCAGCCGTGTAGCGCTTGTTCCGCACGGGCAGGATCGGCGGCGGCAGAAACGGCGGCTTCACCTGTCCACCATGCGTGTGGCCGGCCAGCACCCAGCCGCGCACCCCACTCCAGATCGGGAGATCCTGCGCGTCCGGGTTGTGCGAGAGCACGACGGTGGGCGTGCCGGGCACGAGGAGGCGCAACGCATCACTCGCATCGGTCTCGGGGCGCGCGAAGCGGCTCGGCACGGGCGCGACGAGCGCGCCCCGCGGCGGCATCGCATGCCGCGCCCCGAACTCCGGGCTCCAGAAATCGGCGAGCCCGGCGAACTGCAGGCCCGCGACCGTGCGGACGTCGTTCCGCAGGACGACCATGCCCGCGTCCGTCGCGACGTGCGAGACTTCGTCGGCGACGGCGATGCTTCGCCAGTTGCGGCCATAGTCGTGATTGCCGAGCGAGGCGAAGGTTGCGAGTCGACCGCGCGGCGCGGCACGTAGCACGCGCGCCAGCTCGGCGATCTCGTGCGACGATCGATACGACACGAAGTCGCCGGTGAAGGCGACGAAGTCGGGCGCGAGCTCGCGTCCGACGTCGAACGATCGGATGAGGTAGTCGGAGCTGACCCGCGGGCCGACGTGCACGTCGCTCAGCTGGAGCAGCGTTTTTCCCTCGAGTGCGGCGGGCAGATTCTCGAGGGGCATCGGGCGTCGCACGATCTGCAGCCAGTACGGCTCGATCTGCCACGCGTACACCGCCGTGCCCGCCGCCGCCGTCACCACGCCCGCGCCGACCGCGAGGAAGCGCCGGCGGTTCATGGCGCCGGCCGCACGTCGGGCCGCCAGACGAGCAGTCGCAGCGCGACGCCGTCGCGCACGAAGTCCTCGATACGCCCCTCCTCGCGGTAGCCGCTGGCGACGAGCGCGACACCGGCGACGTCGAACGGCGCGTCGTGCGGCAACTCGCACACGATGAGCCGTTCGCGCGAGCGCACGCACGTCTCGCGCACCACGTCGAGGAGCGCGAGCTGGACGCGCGGGTCGGGCGCGACGACGGCGTGCACCTTCGTCGCGAGGCGCGCGCCGAGCACGGTGCCGAAGAGCACGAGGCCATCCGGCGGACCCGACACGTCACGTGCGGCGAGCAGGCACAGAAACTCCGGATCCTCGAATCCCAGCGCGCTCTCGAGCACCTCGAGCATGCGCGCGAGGTACGGCGTGCCGCGGAAGTAGCCGGCGACGACATCGCGTGCCGCGCGTGCATCTTCCGGCATGAGCGGCCGCACGAGGATCTCTGCCACGAGCGTCAGAAGTGCAGCGCGCGGCCCAGCGTGGCGAGTGCCGCCTCCTTCGTGACCTCGGAGAGGGTCGGATGCGCGTGCACCGTGATGCCGATGTCTTCGGCGGACCCGCGGTACTCGAATGCCAGCACGACCTCCGAGATTAGTTCGGAGACGCTGGGTCCGATCATGTGCACTCCAATCAGCTCGTCCGTCGTTGCGTCGGCGATGAACTTGACGAATCCCGCCGTGTCGCCCGCCGTACGCGCGCGACCGTTCGCGGAGAAGGGGAACTTCCCGACGCGATACTGCCGCCCCGTCGCCTTCACTTCGTGCTCGGCAAGGCCGACCGTCGCGATCTCCGGCCAGGTGTACACCACTCCTGGAATGGAGCGGTAGTGCATGTGCACGGGCTTGCCCGCGATGACCTCGGCGGCGATCACGCCCTCGTCCTCGGCCTTGTGCGCCAGGAGCTTGCCGCCGACGCAATCGCCGATGGCGAAGACGTTCGGCAGGTTCGTGCGCATCTGATCATCGACGAGCACTTCGCCTCGCGTGCCCAGGGCGAGGCCGAGCGCCGCAGCGTCGATGCCGCCGAGCGACGGACGGCGGCCGACGGAGACGAGTACGTAGTCCGCCTCCAGCGTCTCGGTGGCGCCCGCCTTCTCGACGTCGACGAAGAGTGTGTTCCCCTCGCGGCGGGCTCCGGAGACCTTGGCGTTGGTGCGGAGTGCGAGTCCCTGTTTGTGGAACACGCGCTCGGCCTCCTTCACGATATCGGCATCCATGCCGGGGAGGATGTTCGGCGCGAGCTCGACGACGGTGACGCGCGCGCCGAGCCGCCGCCAGACGCTGCCGAGCTCGAGGCCGATGACCCCACCACCGATCACGATGAGATGCTTCGGGATCTCGGGAATCGTCAACGCGCCGATGTTCGAGAGCACGCGCTGCTCGTCGAACTTCAGGAAGGGGAGCTCGATCGGTACCGAACCGGTGGCGATGATGACGTGCTTCGCGGCGTATGTCGTCGTGGCGCCGTCCGCGCCCGCGACGTCGACGACGTTGTCGGCGCGCAGCGTCCCGCGCCCCTTGGCCCACGTGACCTTGTTCTTCCGGAAGAGGAACTCGACTCCCTTGGTGTTCTGCAGCACGACTTCGTCCTTGCGCTTGAGCATCTGCGCGAGGTCGATGCGCAGGTCGCCGACGCCGATGCCATGCTCGGCGGCGTGCTGGCGAAGGAACTCGACGTGCTCCGAGGAGTTCAGCAGCGCCTTGGACGGGATGCAGCCGACGTTGACGCAGGTGCCGCCGAGCGTCTTGTCCATCTCGACGCAGACGGTGACGAGGCCGAGCTGGGCGGCGCGGATCGCGGCGACATAGCCGCCGGGGCCGCCGCCGATGATCACGACGTCGGCAGGGGTGTGCGAAGCCATGGATGACGGGCGAGAGCGAAGTGAAGCGATCGGCGAAATCTAGCCGGCGGGCACGGAGCCGTGGAATCGAGGTCGCGCTCTGGCGTCGCGAGGCCGCGGCTGGTAGCCTAGCGGTTGCCCCTCACCCCCAGCCTTGCGGAAGGTCCATATGGCAACCGCCGCTGTCTCGACGGCTCCGCTCGACGGCATCGTCTACGCACCGCCGGCGCGCCAACGCGTCGACTCGATCGACCTGCTCCGTGGTCTCGTCATGGTCATCATGATGCTCGACCACGTCCGAGACTACTTCCATTACGGAGCCTTTCAGTTCGACCCGACCGACCTGACGAAGACGTCGGCCGCGCTCTTCTTCACGCGATGGATCACGCACTACTGCGCGCCGGTGTTCTTCTTCCTCGCCGGTACGGGCGCCTATCTTCGCCGGACTCGTGGCGCCACGACCTCGGAGATCAGCCGGTTTCTCGCGAGCCGCGGACTCTGGCTCCTCGTGCTCGAGCTGACGGTGATCCGCTTCCTCATCACGGGCGATCTCACGTCGGGCGGCCTCTTCGTCGGACAGACCATCTGGGCGCTCGGCTGGTCGATGATCGCGCTCTCGGTGCTGGTGTATCTGCCGCTCGGCGCGATTGGCGCGATCGGCGGCGCGATGGTGCTGATCCACAACGCGTTCGACGGACTGAAGATCCCGCCGTGCGCACCCGGCACGCCGCAGTGCGGAGCGGGTGATCTCCTCGCGCACGTCCTCCACGTGCCCGGGTTGATCCAGCTCTGGCCAAAGGGCGCCGTGTTCCTCGCGCTCTATCCGCTGATCCCCTGGATCGGCGTGATGGCTCTCGGCTACCTCTTCGGCCGCCTCTACACGATGGATGCCGTCGTGCGACAGAAGATGCTGCTACGGCTCGGGCTTGGCGTCACGGCGTTGTTCGTCGTGCTCCGCGCGACGAACCTCTACGGCGACGCGAGCAAGTGGTCGGTGCAGCCGCGGCCCGGATTCACCGTGCTCTCGTTCCTCAACCTGACGAAGTACCCTCCCTCGTTGCTGTACCTCTGCATGACGATCGGGCCGGCGATCATCCTGCTCGCCTTCACGGAACGAGAGCAGCGAAGCGCGATCGGCCGGGCGCTCGTGACGTACGGCCGCGTGCCGATGCTCTTCTACGTGCTGCAGTGGGTCTGGGCGCATGGACTCGCTTTCCCCGCCTTCGCGCTGGCGGAGAAGCCGACGAGCGCGTTGTACATCTTCCATGATCGTCCACCCGACGTGCTCGCGCACGCCGGCTTCTCGCTCGCGGTGGTTTACGTCGTGTGGATCGCCGGCGTGTTCGCGCTCTATCCGATCTGCAAGTGGTACGCGGACGTGAAGCGCAGACGGAACGATTGGTGGCTGGGGTATTTGTAGCGGAAGTCACTGTCGTACTCCGTACTTGGTATCACGACGTACCCGGACCGGCATACGGGCCCCACGAATGCGCGAGGAGCCCTCTGACAGAAACGCTCTGATCAGGGCGTCCTGACAGAGCGTTTCCCGGTGCATTCGTGGGACTTTTCGTGTCGTCCAGGTACGTCCGTGGTACTCCGTACCGATACGGCAGCGCCTGCGTTCAATCGATCAGCATCGTCGCCGGATCTTCCATCAACTCCTTCACCCGGACGAGGAACAGCACTGCCTGCTGCCCGTCGATCACGCGGTGATCGTACGACAGCGCGACGTACATCATCGGACGGATCACGACCTGGCCATTCACGGCGATCGGGCGGTCCTGGGTCTTGTGCAGCCCCAGGATGCCGACCTGCGGGAAGTTGATGATCGGCGTCGAGACGAGGGAGCCGAAGACGCCGCCATTGGTGATCGTGAACGTGCCGCCGGTGAGGTCCTCCATCGCCAGCTTGCCGTCGCGCGCCTTCTTCGCGAGCGCACCGATGTCGCGCGAGACCTCGATCATTCCCTTGCGATCGGCGTCCTTGATGTTCGGGACGACGAGCCCCGCCTCCGACGCGACGGCGATCCCCATGTTCACGTAGTGCTTGTAGATGATCGAGTCGCCATCGATCTGGGCGTTGACGATCGGATACGTCTTGAGCGCCATCGTCGCCGCCTTCACGAAGAAGGGCATGAAGCTGAGCTTCACCCCGTGCTCCTTCTCCACCTTCTCCTTCATCCGCTCGCGCAGCGCGCTCACGGCGGACATGTCGATCTCGTTGAACGTCGTGAGCGTCGCCGTGGAGCTCTGGGAGAGCAGCAGATTCTCGGCGATGCGCTTGCGACGCGTCGTCATCTTCTCGCGCGTCTCGCGTTCGCCCGCCGGGACGGCGGGACGCGCGGGTGCCGCGGGCGCGGGCACCACGACGGGCGGAGATTTCGTGATGGGCGCGCTCGTGGCGGGTGCGCCGGCCGCGAGGTGCTCGATGACGTCGGGTTTGCTCACGACGCCACCGCGTCCCGTGCCCGGAACCGTCGCCAGATTCACGCCCTGCTCGGCCGCGACGCGCTGCGCCGCGGGTGAGGCGCGCACCTCCGCGCCCGCAGCGCGAGGCGCGGAGGCGGGGGCAGGGGCGCTCGTGACCGGCGTGGGCGCCGGCGGGGAGGGAGCGGTCGCCGTGGGAGCGGTTGCCGCGGGAGCGGAGGCACTCGTCGCGGCGCCGGCACCTTCGGTCAGCTCACCGAGCAGCTCGTCGACCTTCACGACGTCGCCTTCGCCGCGTGCACGCTTGGCCAGCACGCCCGCCGCCAGCGCCGGCACCTCGACCGTGATCTTGTCGGTCTCGAGCTCGACGAGCGTGTCACCCGGGGCGACCGCGTCGCCTTCCTTCTTGAGCCAGCGGGAGACGGTGGCCTCGACGATCGACTCGCCGAGCGGAGGGACTTTGATTGCGGTCATGAGTGCACGTCACGGGGCGAATCGGGGAGGCCGAGCGCGCCTTTCGCCCCGCTCGACCCCCGGGTAGCATTCGCCGAGCAATATAACCCTCGGCCACAGGCGTGCGAGGACTCACCATCTCGGCCCACGGCGGGCTCGATCGACTCGAGCTGCGCGACGATCTCGCGGTTCCCACGCTCGAGTCGGACACGCAGGTCCGCGTGCGCATTCTCGCCGCCGCGCTGAACCACCTCGATCTGTTCGTCGTCGGCGGACTGCCCAACGTGCGCATCGTGCCGCCGTGGATCCTCGGCTCGGATGCGATGGGGACGATCGCGGAGGTGGGTGCCGCCGTGAGCGGGCTCGACATCGGCGATCGAGTGCTGATCAACCCCGGGCTGAGCGACCGCACGTGCGAATACTGTCGGTCGGGCGAGCAGCCGCTGTGTCCTCGGTTCGGCGTGCTCGGCGAGCACGTACCCGGCACGCTGACGGAGCAGATCGTGCTGCCAGCGGCGAACGTTCGCCGCGTGGCGTCCGACGCCGATCCGAACGAGAGCGCGGCATTCACTCTGTCGACGCTCACGGCGTGGCGAATGCTCGTGTCGCGCGCGCGCGTGACGCCGGGCGAGCACGTGCTCATCTGGGGGATCGGCGGCGGCGTCGCGCAGGCCTGCCTGCAGATCGCGAAGATGCTCGGTGCACACGTGACGGTGACGTCGGGGAGCGATGCGAAGCTGGAGCGCGCCGCCGCGCTCGGCGCGGACGCGACGATCAACCACCGAGGCATCGACGTGGGCAGAGAGATGCGCGCGCGAACGGCGAAGCGCGGCGTCGACGTCGTGGTCGACTCGGTAGGGGAAGCGACGTGGACCCAGTCGCTCGGCGCGCTCGGGCGACGCGGACGGCTGGTGACATGCGGCGGCACATCCGGTCCGATGGTGACGACCGATGTGCGCCGGCTGTTCTGGAACCAGTGGAGCATCCTCGGCTCGACGATGGGGAACGACGCCGAGTTCGATGCCGTCGTGGAGCACTTCCGGGCGGGTCGACTCCGTCCACCGGTGGACGGCGTCTACGCGCTCGACGATGCGCGTGCGGCGTTCGAGCGGATGGCGAGCGGCGAGCAGTTCGGGAAGCTGGTGGTGCGGATCGCATCGTGAGCGGCGAACACGCGCAGTACGAGCCGGCCGAACAGCAGACGATCCGCGACGCGGTGGCGGCGGGGGAGAAGCCCGTGTGCCCACGCGACGGCGCAACCATGACATCGCGGGCCATCGGCGGCGGCTCGTTCGGCCTCGGATACGCTCGCCGGAGGGAATGGCTGATGTGTCCGACGTGCAAGCGGTCGGTGATCTTCGATCGCCGACGGGGAACGCGAAACTGAACGGCCGCTTCGAGTACCCAGTAGAACAGACGTAGCGAGTACCCAGACCCGGTCCGCCAGCTCCCCGAAGGCACCTCGACATCGCGACCCGGACGGAATCTCACTGCCGAGTCGCGGGCGGGCATTCCGGGAGCGTCCCACCGGTACCGCGTACTCGCTACGTCAGTCCGTACTCGGTACTCGCCGTTGCAGTTATCATTCAGCACCTCCAATCCCCATCCATGATCCAATCCTCCGCCATCGACTTCGGAGATCGGTTGCAGGCGAGCTTCGCGCAGGTGTTCGGCGAGTTGCTGCCCGCGCTCGGCGGTGCGGTCGTCATCCTCTTCGCCGGCTATCTGCTCGCGAAGGTGCTGGAGAAGTTGACCGAGCGTTTCCTGCGACGCATTCGCTTCAACCGTCTGCTCGAGCGCGGTGGCGTGATGCAGGCCGTCGAGCGCTCGGGGTCGCACTTCAATCCGATCCGGGTGCTGTCGAACCTGGTGTTCTGGCTGGTGATGTTCGCCGTGATCCTCGTCGCGGCGAACGCGCTCGGGCTCGAGTCGCTGGCGAACGTCTTCGGGGAGCTCGTGAGCTACATCCCGAGCGTGATCGCCGCGATCATCATCATCCTCGCGGGGATCGTGCTCGGCGGGTTCGTCGGCGGTCTCATCTCCGCGTCCGCGGGTGCCCTGCACGGAGGTCGGGCGCTCGCGCGTGTCGGTCGCGGCGGCGTGATCCTGCTGGCCGTGTTCATGGCGCTGCAGGAGCTCGGCATCGCGACGGACATCGTGACGACGGCGTTCGCGATCCTGTTCGGAGCGATCGCGCTGGCGATGGCGCTCGCGTTCGGCCTCGGCAACCGAGAGCTGGCGGGCGAAGTGACGCGCGAGTGGTACGAGCAGTACCGTCGTGAGCGTGACGAGGCGCTGGCGCGGGAACGGGAGCTCGAGGCGCGCGACGAGGCGGAGATGGAGAGCGAGTTTCCGGACCAGCGGCCCGGCGGAATGCAGGGGAGCGAGTAGGCGCGCTTCGCGCGCCGTACGTCGCTTTCACGGTTTGACGTGTGCGGCCGGCCCCGGAGAGCTCCTGCGTCCCGAGGCCGGCCGTCTAGCGATGAGCCGTCACTCCGTCAAACGGCTCGGGCGTCTCCCGCGCGATCTCTCCGGTCGTCGGAGCAGCGGTCCGGGTACGTACGGGCCACAGCAGCGCAGCCGCCGCCATCGAGATCGGGACGACCGTCATGCGCACCATGAACGATGCGTGAATCAGCGTGTGAGTGGGCACCACGAGCACCCACAATGCCGGCAGCAGTCCGATGGCACAGAGGAAGATCACGTCGCGGCCGGCGACGTCGTGCCGATGGCGCCACCCGCGGGCGACGCCCAGGAACCAGCCGATCACCAGTGCCCAGACCAGCACCCTTGCGGCGGCGCGATGCCATTCTGTCAACGCGAACATTCGACTCACGAGCTGGACGTAGGGTACCAACAGACCCGGGATGCCGTCCCGGGGCGCGGGGACGGCCATGTAGCCGCCGAGTCGGTTCATGAATGCAGAACCGGCGGCCGGTTCCGCGAACAGCGCCGCGAGAATCTGCTTGATCACGACGGTGATCACGCCGCCGACGCCGAACGCGCCCAGCGCCACGAGGGCAACCACGCGCGCGTCGATCGCTGAGGGTCGTGACTCGTCGCGAACCGCTGCGAGCACGAGCGCGGCGAGCCATGCACTGGCGATCGGGAGTTGACCGGTGAACGCCTCGAAGAAGACCACGACGGCGCCGAACACCGCGGAATAGGGGAGCAGCGCGCCGAGATCAGCGCTCAGTGCGGGTCGGAAGACCAGGATGGCAAGCGCGAGCAGCAGGGCTGCGTCGCCCGGCGCGTGCGAGAGGCCGGGGTCGAAGTACGGGACCCCCCAAAAGAAGGCCGCCGCACCGGCGATCGCGAGCCCGGTCCGACGACTGTGCGAGCGAGCGCGAAGCGCAGCGGCAGTGAGCACCACGATCGAGATGCAGACGCTGATGAGCAGCAGTCGACGCACGTGTGCCAGGTTCATGACCTGAAGTCCGAACCCCACCGGGACCATGTAGCCATGCCAGTAGCGCGAATAGCGATAGTTGGTCATGGAGTCCCGGCTGGCCCCGTCGACCGTGAGGGCCTTGAGGGTCCCGCAGGAGAGGTTCTCTCCCACGTCCGCTCGAAGGAACGACCAGCGCGGCGCGAGTGCCCGCGAGACACGCGACGAATCGGGGGCGGACAGCAGCTGCAGCACCGCGCAGTCGTTGTACTGGTGCCATCCGTGGCGGATGTCGCGTCTCCGGTATTCCTCGAGGCCGAGATCGCCCGTCGCGAACGCGGCGCGAATGCGATCGCCTACCCCGACGGGATCGTAGGGCGTGATCAGCATCAGCCCGAGGAAGATCGCGTTCACGATCAGAATGCTGCCAAGCATCCGGGCGATGGCGCGGCCGATCATGATCCTGCTCCTCCCAGGCTGAGTGCGGGCCCCAAGACCGGGCTGGGTCGGGGTGATCGTAGCTGAAGACGTCGTGCCGAGCGACCGCCGGCGTCCCCGACGCGCATCGGTTTGGGGCGTTCGCCAAGCCCCGAAAATGCCCCGAAGAGGCCTCTCCTCGCCGACCTCAGACCAGGCTGCCGATGCGGTCCTCTAATTCATTGAGCGATATAGACTTACGGAACGCGTACAACCTTGATTTTCCGCCGCCGAATGGGTAAGTTGCACAGTCTGCACCACCTGTCGCCCACGCCCCGCCAATGCGTCGTTCCCAATGACCGCTCCGAACAACCGCGAACGCATCCTTCCGCGCCTGATCGACGACGAGATCAGGGAGTCGTTCATCAACTATTCGATGAGCGTGATCGTCTCACGCGCGCTGCCCGACGTGCGCGACGGCCTCAAGCCGGTGCACCGGCGCGTGCTCTACGCGATGAACGAGCTCGGCCTCGTTCCGGGCCGTCCCTTCAAGAAGTGCGCAACCGTCGTCGGTGACGTGCTTGGCAAGTATCACCCGCACGGCGACCAGAGCGTGTACGACGCGCTCGTGCGCATGGTGCAGGACTTCTCGCTGCGCTATCCGCTCGTCGACGGACAGGGGAACTTCGGCTCGATCGAGGGCGATTCCGCGGCGGCCTATCGCTACACCGAGGCCAAGCTCTCGCCGATCGCGATGGAGATGCTCTCCGACATCGACAAGAACACCGTCGACTTCGGGCCCAACTTCGACGACCGGCTGGAAGAGCCCACGGTGCTGCCGTCGGGGATCCCGAACCTGATCGTCAACGGCTCATCGGGCATCGCGGTCGGCATGGCGACGAACATCCCGCCGCACAACCTGCGCGAGACGGTCGCGGCGATCCTGCATCTGGTCGATCATCCCGAGGCGACCACGGGCGAGCTGCGCAAGTTCATCAAGGGTCCGGACTTCCCCACGGGCGGCTACATCTACGGCCGCGAAGGGATCAAGGACTACCAGGAAACGGGGCGCGGCCGGATCGTCGTGCGCGCGCGCGCGGTGATCGAGGAGAAGGAGTCGTCGAACAAGTCGCAGATCGTCGTCACCGAGATCCCGTATCAGGTGAACAGCGCCCGGCTGATGGAGAACATCGCGGAGCTGGTACGCGACAAGAAGATCGAGGGGATCAGCGACCTCCGGAACGAGACGAACCGCGAGGGGATGCGCATCGTGATCGAGCTGAAGCGCGACGCGATCCCGCGCGTCGTGCTCAACCAGCTCTACAAGCACACGCAGCTCCAGACGACGTTCGGCGTGATCATGCTGGCCCTGGTGCCCGACGCGGCAACCAAGCGGCTGGTGCCGAAGATCATGTCGCTCAAGGAGGTGCTCGAGCACTACATCACGCACCGCCACGAAGTGATCGTCCGCCGCGCGCAGTTCGAGCTCGACAAGGCGCTCGAGCGCGAGCACATCCTCGAAGGGCTCAAGATCGCCGTCGACAACATCGACGAGGTGATCAAGATCATCCGCGGCGCGGCCGACACGCCGGTCGCCAGCACGCAGCTGCAGGCACGGTTCAAGCTCAGCGAGCGGCAGGCCGAGGCGATCCTCAACATGCGCCTCGCCAAGCTCACCGGGCTCGAGATCGACAAGCTCGAGGCCGAGCTGAAGGAAGTCCGCGCCATCATCAAGGAGTTGCGCGCGCTCCTCGGCTCGCGCGAGAAGCGGATGGCGCTCCTCAAGAGCGAGCTGCAGCAGATCGTCGCGAAGTACGGCGACGAGCGGCGCACGGAGATCACGAGCGACGAGGGCGAATTCACGATCGAGGATCTCATCGCCGACGAGGAGATGGTGATCACGATCTCGCACTCGGGCTACATCAAGCGCACGTCGGTCTCGACGTACAAGAAGCAGCGCCGCGGCGGCCGCGGGCTCAACGGGCAGGCGCTCAAGGACGAAGATTTCGTCGAGCACCTCTTCGTCGCCAGCACGCACGAGTACATCCTCGTCTTCACCGACGACGGGCGGTGCTTCTGGCTCAAGGTGCACGAGATCCCGCAGGCGGGTCGCGCCGCCAAGGGGAAGCCGGTCGTGAACCTGATCAACGTCACGCCCGACACGAAGGTCCAGGCGATCGTGCCCGTGCGCGAGTTCCGCGACGATCAGTTCCTCCTCTTCGCCACGAAGCAGGGCACGGTGAAGAAGACCGCACTCTCCCAGTATTCGAACCCCCGGACCACCGGGATCAAGGCGATCAAGATCGAGCAGGGCGACGAGCTGATCGACGTCCAGATCACGAGCGGGACGAACGACATCGTGCTCGCGACGCGTCACGGTCTGTCGATCCGGTTCCACGAGCAGGATGTGCGCGAGATGGGACGCGACACGACGGGCGTGAAGGGGATCGAGCTCGGCCCACGGGACGAGCTGATCGGCATGGTCGTGATCAAGCGCGACGCGACGCTACTCGTCGTCGCCGAGCGCGGGATCGGGAAGTGCTCGAAGATCGACGACTACCGCGTGCAGAAGCGCGGCGGCAAGGGGATCATCACGATCAACCGCACCGAGAAGACCGGCGACGCGGTGTCGATCATGGAAGTGCTCCCGGAAGACGAGCTGATGCTCATGACCAAGCAGGGGATCCTGATCCGCATGTCGGTGAAGGGCATCCGCGTGGCAGGGCGGAACACGCAGGGCGTCAAGCTGGTGAACCTCGACCAGAACGATCTCGTGATGGCCGTTGCCCGCGTGGTGCCGGACGACGAGGAAGACATCGAGGGTGTCGAGGGCGACGCGGAGCCGGTCGGCGTGGACGGAGACGAGGGCGGCGACGAGTAGCTCCTCGCTCCCTTGGGAAGGCGACGGCCCCGGCGCATGCGCCGGGGCCGTCGTGCATCCGCCATCGACTTTCCGGCCCTCGTCCTGGACGGTAGCTTGAGCGGTACCTCCTCCCGTCGCCTGTGCAGTCTTCGTACGTGAGCCACCCCACGGAGCCGATGACGCTCCCGGCCGTCCCCAGTGCCATGGGGATGACGGTCGAGCTGCCGGTATCCACCCCGGAGCTGGAAGAGACGCTGCACCGCGACCGGGAGTCGCTCGTGCGCGACGCGCTGCTCTGGCAGCGCTGGGTGCGCTACGCCGGCCTGCTCGCCCTCGTGGCCCTCGCGCTCGTGCTCGGGGAGCGCTCCAATCGGGACATGCTGATCCCGGTCGCGTCGGTCTCGCTGGCGTACGTCCTGTGCGTCGCGCTCACCGGCGAGCGAATCCGACGGGCCGAAACGGTGCACGCGAGCCGGCTGCCGGCCCTGCTCGTCACGGCGGACGTGCTCGCGCTCGCGTCGCTCGTGTGGCTCACGGGAAGCCCGGCGGTCGCCTCGCGCCTGCTGCTCGGCGCGCTGCTCGTCGTGCAGCTCGCGGTGTTCTACTTCGGTTGGGGGCTCGGCATCTACGCCGCGGTCCTCTCGGCGCTCGGGTACATCGCGATCACGCTCGTGCTGCCTCCGCAGATGCCGGGTGCGGTGCCCGTGCTGCGCGACGTCGCCTTCACCGTGGGACTGTTCACGCTCGTCAGCGCGGTGCTCATCTCCGCGTACGGCAGCTTCCGCGAGCGCATGAACCGGCTGCGGTTGTTCTGCAAGCTGGTCGAGGACGGCGACCTGCACCCCGTGCTCGACCTGGGGATGGACAAGCGTCCCGACGATCTGACGCTGCTCGCCCAGAGCTTCGAATCGATGCGCGCTCGACTCGGAGAGCAGATCGGCACCGATCCGCTCACGGGGTGTCTCAACCGCCGAGCGCTCGAGACGCGGCTGCGGACCGAGCTGCGCCAGGCGAAGCGGCGCGCGAATACGCTCGCCGTGCTGGCGATCGATCTCGATCACTTCAAGGAGATCAACGACACGCATGGCCATCCCTTCGGCGATCTCGTGCTGAGCGGCCTGGCGAACATCATGAAGGAGACGGCCCGCGACACCGACGCCGTCGCGCGACTGGGGGGAGACGAGTTCATCGTGGTGCTTCCCGACACGGGATGGGAGGGCGCCCTCACCTTCGCCGAGCGCATCCGCCGACGCGTGGACGAGACGACGTTCACCTCGCCGAGAGCGTCGATGCGCATCACGATCTCGGTCGGCGTCGCACTGGCACGCGGTACCGACCCCGTTTCGGCGGCGGGGCTGATGCAGGAAGCGGATCAATCGCTCTACAAGGCGAAGAGCGGAGGGCGAAATCGTGTCTTCGCTTGATATCGCCGCGCCCCGCACCGCGCTGATCACACTGGCCGAGCTCGAGCGCGCCGCGGCACGCATCGCCCCGGTGGCGGTACGCACGCCGCTGCTCCCGTTCGATCACGCGTCCGAGCTGCTCGGCGCCGAGATCTGGGTCAAGCCCGAGATGCTGCAGCGGAGCGGCGCCTTCAAGTTCCGCGGCGCGTACAACTTCCTCGCCCAGCTCGGAGAAGCGGAGCGTCGGCGCGGTGTCGTCGCCCCCTCGTCGGGCAACCATGCGCAGGCGGTGGCGATGGCGGCGCGGATGTTCGGCGTGCCCGCGGTCGCGGTGATGCCGACGACGGTGACGGCCGCGAAGCGCGCCGGCGCCGAACGGCTGGGGGCGCGCATCGAGCTCGCCGGCACGACGACGCAGCATCGGTGGGAGCGCGCGGTGGAGCTCGTGGAGCGCGAGGGTCTCACGATGGTGCCACCGTACGACCATCCGTGGATCGTCGCGGGGCAGGGGACCGTCGGACTGGAGATCGCCGACGACATGCCCGACGTCGGCACGGTGCTCGTGCCCGTCGGCGGCGGCGGGTTGAGCGCGGGCACGGCTGCGGCGATCAAGCTGCGTGCGCCGCACGCGCGCGTCGTCGGTGTAGAGCCCGCGGGCGCGGCGAAGCTCACGCGCGCTCGCGAGGCCGGCCGGCCGGTGCAGCTCGGGAGCACGTCGGGGCTGGCCGACGGCCTGCTCGCCGTGGCGGTCGGCGATCTCCCGTTCGCGCATCACGCGGCGTACGTCGACGAGGTGGTGACGGTGGAGGACGGCGCGCTGCGCGGCGCGATGCGCGCGCTGTTCGACCGTCTGAAGCTCGTCGCCGAACCGAGTGGCGCGATCGCCGTGGCGGCGCTGCTCGAGGGTGTCGTCGCGCCGCGCGGACGCACGGTCGCGGTGCTCAGCGGCGGCAACATCGAGTGGACCGGCGTCGCCGCGCTGCTCGCGGAGACGTGACGCGATGAACCGCTGTCCGGCGTGCGGCAAGGTCTACGACGACGAAGCGCGCTTCTGCACGCGGGACGGGAGCAAGCTCGTCACCGTCGTGGAGCGAGGCGCCGTGCGCGGGACGGTCGCCGGCAGAGCCGAGCCGCCGACGGCCGTGACGCACGGCAACCTCACCGGTCGTGTGCTCGACGGCCGGTATCGGATCGAGCGGAAGGTGGGCGAGGGCGGAATGTCGTTCGTCTATCTCGCGAACGACGTCGCATCGGACGAGCTCTACGCGATCAAGGTGCTCTCCGCGGCGCTGTCGAGCGACGTGAACGCGATGGCGCGACTGCGCCGCGAGGCCAGCCTCGGCATGCGCCTCGCGCACCCGAACGTGTGTCACATCATCCGGCTCGGCGAGACGCCCGACGGGCTCGTGTACGTCGTGATGCCGTACGTCGAGGGCGAGGTGCTCTCGGATCGGAACAATCGGCTGGGCACGCTGCCGATCGAGGACGTCGTGCGCTACGTGCGCGACATCGCCGCGGGGCTGCACGTCGCGCACGAGCTCAAGATCGTGCACCGCGATCTGAAGCCGGAGAACGTGATGATCTGTCCGCTCCCCGGCGGCGGCGAGCGCGCGGTGGTGATGGACTTCGGCCTCGCCAAGGAGCGGCGTGCGGACGCCGAGCTGCAGAAGCTCACGGCCACGGGGATCATCCTCGGCACGCCGGAGTTCATGAGCCCCGAGCAGCTGCGCGGCAGGCCACTGGATCCACGCACCGACGTGTACTCGCTCTCGCTCATGACGTACGAGATGCTGACGGGCAAGCTCCCGTTCACTGGACGGACGCAGCAGGAGATGATGATCGCGCGACTGCGCAGCGATCCCATGCCGCTGCGCCAGGCGGCACCGAGGCTCGGACTGGAGGCGGTGGAGCGCGTGCTGCAGAAGGCGATGCAGCGCGACCCCGGCGATCGCTATCAGACCGCGCCGGAGTTCGCGACGGCGCTCGCCGGAGCGGCGAAGGTCGATGGCGAGGAGACGAGCCGACTCGGGCGCTTCTTCGCGCGCTGAACGCAGAGTGGAGGACAGGATGCGAAGACGGATCAGCGCATCGGGCATGATGGGTGTACGCGGCGCAGGTCTCGTCGCGATGCTCGCCGGCCTCGCCTGTAGCGGCGGGAGTGGCAGCGGCAGCGAGCCGATCACGATCGCGCCCGGGGACACGGGACGCACGACGACGCTCGACGGTCGCCTCATCGTGCCGGCCGGACTGAAGGTCACCTACTTCGTGCGCGATCTTTCAGGCGTACGATTCATGGCGGTCGCGCCGGACGGGGCGCTGTACGCCAGCCAGCCCGGTCGCGGACGCGTCGTGCGACTGCCCGACGCCAACCGCGACGGCGTGGCCGACAGCGTCGTCGTGGTCGTGTCGGGGTTGAACCAGCCGCACGGTCTCGCGTTTCACAAGGGCGCCCTCTACGTGGCGGCGACGGACGGAGCGGTGCGCGTGCCGCTCGGCGCCGACGGGAAGGCGACGGGCGTTCCCGTGTACGTGAACCGATACTCCAGCGGGGGCGGGCACTGGACGCGGACGATCGTATTCGGCGCCGACAGCGCGATGTACGTGTCGGTCGGCTCGTCCTGCAATCTCTGCGTCGAGCAGTCCAGCGACCGCGCCGCGGTACTGCGATTCAACGAAGACGGCTCGGGAAAGCGTGTGTTCGCGTCCGGGCTGCGCAACGCCGTGGGCCTCGCGGTGGAGCCGCAGTCGGGCGCGCTCTGGGCGTCGCAGAACGAGCGCGACAACCTGCCACCGAACCACGAGGACCTGCCGCCGGAAGAGATCAACATCCTCACGGACGGCGCCGACTACGGCTGGCCGTACTGCTACGGCGACCGCGTACCGAACCCGGAGTACAACGACGCCCCCCGGTGCAGCCAAACCGTACCTCCGGCCGCCAAGCTGCACGCGCACTCCGCGCCGCTCGGCATGACCTTCCTGGCGCGCGCGTCCGCTTTGCCGGACGAGTATCGCAGCGACCTCCTCGTCGCCTACCACGGCTCGTGGAACCGCGACACGCCGACCGGCGCCAAGGTCGTTCGCGTCCACGTGAGCGGCGGCAAGCCCGGTGCGGTCGAGGACTTCATCACCGGATGGCAGCTCGCCGATGGCAGTCGGTGGGGCCGGCCAGTCGACGTGACGGTGGCGTCGGACGGAAGCGTGATGATCTCCGATGACGCCGCCGACGCGATCTACCGACTGTCGCGCTGAGCGAATGCGAGGTCCACACGTGCGCAGTGCAGTCGTCGGCCTTGCGACACTGATCGTCTGCACCGGCTCACTCCGCGCGCAGCAGGCGTCGGTGGTCGTCGGCTCGAGCTACGAGCCGGGCATCGACGTCCTCGACTACGACGTGCGCCTCGAGCTCCCCGACACCGGCGCGTTCATCCGCGGCGACGTCACCGTCACCGCGCGCCGCGCCTCGACGGCGACGCGACTGCGGCTCGACCTCGTGGATTGGATGCTCGTACGAGAGGTCGAGGTGAACGGCACGCGGGTGCACGCGCAGCACTCGAGCGACGCGCTCGACGTGCCGCTGCCTGCCGGATCGGGCGACAGCGTGCGCGTACGCGTGGCGTACGAGGGCACAGTGCGCGACGGGCTCGTGGTGCGGAAAGACTCCCTGGAACGCTGGACCTGGTTCGGCGACAACTGGCCCAACCGCACGCGGCAGTGGCTCCCGACGGTGGACCACCCGAGCGAAAAGGCGACCGTGAGCTGGACTGTCCGCGCACCCGAGCGGAACGTCGTGGTGGCGAACGGCGGATCGCTCGGCGCGATGCACCTCACCGTCGGCGGACGGCGCCGACTACGGCTGGCCGTACTGCTACGGCGACCGCGTACCGAACCCGGAGTACAACGACGGCAGCAGTCGGTGTACGTGCTGCCGGAGAGCCGGGCGTGGCTCCCCGGCGTCTTCACCGCCACGGGACCGATCATGTCCCTCTACGAACGCCTCGTCGCGCCCTTCCCGTACGAGAAGCTCGCCCATCTCGAATCATCGACGCGCTTCGGCGGGATGGAGAATGCGAGCGCGATCTTCTACGACGGCAAGCTCTTCCCGACGCAGCGGGTGACCGACGGTCTCCTGGCGCACGAGATGGCGCACCAGTGGTTCGGCGACGCCGTGACCGAGCGCGAGTGGGGGCACCTCTGGCTGTCCGAGGGTTTCGCGACCTACTTCGCCGCGCTCTGGGCACGAGAGAAAGGGGGCGAGGCCGCCTATCGAGCCGAGCTGGCGCAGATGCGAGCCACGGTGCTGGGCGACACCGTCGTCGCACGCCGGCCGGTGATCGACACGGCGCAGACGAACTCGTGTTGTCGATGCTCCATCACGAGCTGGGCGACAGCGCATTCTTCCGCGGGATCAGGAGCTACTACGCCGCGCACCGGCACGGCAACGCCACGAGCGACGACCTGCGCGTCGCGCTCGAGCGCTCGTCGGGCAGATCGCTCACCCAGTTCTTCGATCAGTGGCTGCGGCGGCCCGGGTTCGCCGAGCCGTCACTGGACTGGACGTACGACGCGAGGAGTGGAACCGTCTCCGTCGTCGCGCGGCAGGAGGGACGGTTCGGCGCGTTCGCCCTCCCACTCACCGTGGTCGTCACGGAGTCCGATGACGCGACGAGGAGGCTGGTCGTCGACATTCCGGCAGAGCCGCGCGCGACGGTGCCGCTTCCGGGCCGATTCGCGCGCCGGCCGAAGTCGCTCGCCTTCGACCCCGACTCGACATTGCTGGCCCGAATCTCACGTCCATGATCGAACGTCGCGTGTTCGCGCTCGCGGGCGTGCTCCTCGCGCTCGCGCCGGCGCCGTCAGCTGCGCAGGCGGCGCTGCTGCCGCGATCGCAGGCGGAGTCGCTCATCGACGCGGGGCGCTGGACGGAGGCGGAGGAGATGCTGTACGCCGGCGTACGCGCACGACCTCGAGACCCGATCGCGCGGGCGCGGCTCGGTCGATATCTCGCCGAAAAGGGTGCGCTCAGGGCGGGCCTCGTGCTCATCGAGGAAGCGGGCGAGTTCGGTCTGCCGACGACGACCGTGCGATCGCTCGCCACTCCGGTGCGGACGCTGCTCGACTGGCGGGAGCGTGTGGCGTCGTCGGCGCGCGACGCCACGATCCCCGTGCGACCACCCGCGGGCGATGGCGCGCTGATGCGATTCCCGATCTCACGCGGTGCGCGCGGCGATACGCTCTGGGCAGACCTGGTGCCGCGGATGGTCGCCTCCGACAGCGCATCGGGTGCGAACCCCTGCGTGGGCATCGAGACGATCGACGGCGCCGTCCCGTCGTTCGACGTCGCGAACCACGTCCTCGCGCTCCACGCCGATTCGCGGTCCGCCCTCGGCGCCGTCGGCCGCCGGTATCCCGTCCTTCGCTCGGACCACGACGTCCGCGTGCTTGTCGCGCCGGGCCGCGTGCGACCACTCGCCGAGGCGCTTCGCGAGCTGACACCACGATGGTGGCAGCTCGACCTGCCACACGGATGGCTCGTCGTGCGCTAGCACGCCATGAGCTGCGGCGCGCTCACCGACCGATCGCGCCGAGCTCCACGAGGAGGCAACGGTCCTGCACGACGTCGATTCCTTCGCGCGCGAGTCGCTCCGCCACCGCGTCGTTGCGAATGCCGAGCTGGAACCACACCGACGCCGGGCGCTTGGCCAGTATGTCGTCGACGTGGGCGTCGATGTCGCGCGCGCGACGGAACACGTCCACCATATCGATGTGGCCGGGCACGGCGGCCAGGCTGCGGTACACCGGCTCGCCGAGGATCTCGGTGACCTCGGGGTAGTAGACCGGCACCGGGACGATCTCGTATCCGGCGCGCTTCGCGTACTCGGCGACGTAGTAGGCCGGCTGTCCGGACTCGGCAGTCTTGATCCCGAGCACGGCGATGCGGCGTGTGCGCTCGAGCAGGGCGCGGATGCCGTCATCGTCGTCGATCAGATGCCGATGCCAAGCGGTTTCTGCGGACACGGCTGAGAATGGTGGCGTCATGCCATTACAGTCATGCCAGGATCGTGCGCGATTGATGCGGCCCGAACCGTTGGGCCCACGTTTACATTTCCCGCTCCGTCCCGCTGACACGGAGATGATGCTCGATGCGAATGCTCGTTCTGGGAGCTGGCCTGCAGGGCTCGGCGTGTGCCTACGACCTCTTGCAGAACCCCGAGGTGAGCCAGGTGCGGCTCGCCGACCTTCGCTTCGACCATCTGCCCGAGTTCCTCAAACCGCACTCCGGCCCGCGCCTCATCCCGACCACGATCGACGTCCGCGACCGTGAAGCAGTGCTCGCGGTCATGCGCGAGTCCGACGCGGTGATGAGCGCGATTCCCTACTACTTCAATCTGCTGCTCGCCGACTGCGCGGTCGAGGCCGGCGTGCACTTCTGCGATCTCGGTGGGAACACCGAGATCGTCTTTCAGCAGAAGGCGCTGGCCGAGCGGGCCAAAGAGAAGGGGGTGACGATCATTCCCGACTGCGGCGTCGCCCCGGGGATGGTGAACATCCTCGCCGAGTACGGCATCCGTCAGCTCGACACGGTCGAGTCGGTGCGGATCTACGTCGGCGGCCTTCCGCAGAACCCGGAGCCGCCGCTGAACTACCAGGTCGTCTATTCGCTCGAAGGAGTGCTGGACTACTACACGACGCGCTCGTGGGTGCTGCGCGATGGGCAGCGCAGCCAAGTGACGGCGCTGTCGGAGCGTGAGCCGGTGGAGTTCCCCGCGCCCGTCGGCACGCTCGAGGCATTTCATACGGCGGGCGGACTCTCGACGATGGCGTTTCGCTACGAGGGAAAGATCCCGGAGATGGAGTACAAGACGCTCCGCTATCCCGGGCATGCGGAGATCGTGGAGGCGATCCGCGAGCTCGGGCTCCTCGATGTCGAGCCGGTGGACGTGAAGGGCATGAGGGTCGCACCGCGCGACCTGTTCCTCGCGGTGGTGGGACCCAAGCTGTCCGTATCCAAGGGGAAGGATCTCCTTGCGCTGCGCGTCACCGTACGCGGAACGAAGGGTGGCAGGCCCGCCGAGCGCCGATTCGATCTCGTCGACCGCTACGACGAGGCGCACGGGATCAGCGCGATGATGCGGACGACGGGCTACTCGCTCTCGATCACCGGCCAGATGCAGGCGCGCCAGCAAGTCGGGCCGCCCGGTGTGTGGACGCCGGACGAGTGCATGCCGGCGGAGGCGTACATCGGGGAGTTGAGGAAGCGGGGGATCGAGTTGAGGGAAGCAGTGAGTGGTTGAGTGGTTGGTGGTTTAGTGGTCAACCACGAACTACCAACCACGAACCACCAACCATTCACTCTCTCACAAAATTCGCCAGCGTCGCGCCCATCGCGTCCATCGTCGCCTTGGCGTTCCAGCGATCGTTGCCGTTGTAGATGAACGAGAAGGCGAGGATCTCGCCGTCCTTCGCCGTGACGTAGCCGGCGAGGCCGACGACCGTGTTCGTCGTCCCCGTCTTGGCGTGAAGGTTTCCCTGTGCCGGCGTGGAGCGCATGCGTTGGCGGAGCAGCTCGGACTCGCCGGCCACCGGCAGCGAGCCGTGGAACGCCGACGACCAGGGCCCCTTGTGGGCGTAGCTCAGCAGGTGGATCATCGCGCGCGGCGTCATGTAGTCGAGTGTCGAGAGTCCCGATCCGTCGGTCACGCGGATCTCCTGCGGATTGGCGCCGACGCGCTTCTGGAGAAAGTCGCGCAGGTTCGCCAGACCCGTCTCCGCGGTGCCAGTGCCATTGGGCGACGCCTCGCGCGCGGCGTCCCGGAAGAGCAGCTCGGCCACGATGTTGATGCTCTCGCGGTTCATCTCCGAGACGATGCGCGACAGCGGCGGCGACGGCAGGCTCGCGATCTTCTGGGCGCTCGCCGGCGTCTTACCCGGCTTCACCGCACCGTCGACCGTGATGCCAGCCGCCTGGAGCGCGGCACGCAGCCCGCCCGCCGTGAAGAGCGCCGGGTCGTCGACGACGAGCGAATAGCGCAGCGGCCCGCTCGACGAGCCGATCGAACCGCTGACGTCGATCCCGCCATCCGCCGCGCGGCGCGCGATGATTCGCCCTCCGCGTCCGCTGACGAGCCGGACCTTGCTGCGCACCGGGATCGTCGTCGACATCGGCTCGAGCGTCACGGACGCCTGCTTCCCCGCCGGCTGCACGACGACCCAGACGATGTTCTCGTTGAGCGACAGGGCCGACACGCGCGCGGCGTACGCGGCGCCGAGGTACGTCGTCTTCCACCCCTCGGGGATCCGGCGATCGTCGAACGCGCTGGCGTCGTAGACGAGATCTCCCGTGACATGCTTCACTCCCGCCGCGGCGACCGAGCGCGCGAGCGTCGCCATCGGGAGGTTAGCATCGTGGTAGAAGCGCGCCGACATCGACGGATCGCCGTCGGCTCGCAGATAGATGCTGCCGCTCACCGTGCCGTCGCCGCCCATGGGCGCATCGCGCAGCACGTCGGTGGAGAAACAATGCTCGGGGCCGTAGCGGTCGAGCGCGACAGCGGTCGAGAAGAGCTTCATCGTCGACGCGGGCTGCATCATCTCGCCCGCGTTCTGCGCGAAGAGCGTATCGCCCCGCGTCAGCGACGTGATCATGACGCCGAACTGTCCGCTGCGCACCCGCGTCGAGATCATCCCCGACAGGTCAGTGGCGAGCGCCGGGAGGCCATTGGGCGACGTCCACGCCGTGGACGCGACCGGCGTCACTCCGACCCCGCGTGCGCGCGAGCGCCGCATCGTTCGTCGCGGCGGCCGCTTCTTCGTTTGCGTGCGCGTGCGGCTGGAGGCCTGCACCGCGATCGGCGCAGGAGACGCGCCGAGCCACTCGCCCGCCGGGGCGAGGACTGCGATGGCGACCGCGGCGCAGAGCGCGACGCGGAGACGGAGCGCTGGTCGAATCAGGTGGTGCATCGCGTTGGAAGTGGCGACCTGGTTCCAGGCAGGGACGCGGCGCCGCCGGTGATCGAAGTGCGCTGTACGTCCGAACAAGCAGTCTACGAATGGCATACGCCGACGTCACACCTTGAGGATGATCCCTCGACGGTGCAGCACGAGCAGTACCCCGTACCAGAACGCGACGAACACGATCGCGAAGGCGAGCGAGGCATTCACTGGCGAGAGCCACGAGGCGAACAGCGTTCGGTAGATACCCTGCTGCAGCGAGATTCGCTCTCCGCCAAAGGTCACCTTGAAGATCGAATAGATGCAGCGTGCCATCACCCCCGAGCCGACGAAGGCGACGATCGGGTTGATGCCGTAGACGACGAAGGGCGTCGTGAACCGCCGCACACGATGGAAGTCGACGACCCACATCACGGTGGCGAGCGCCAGCGCAGCGAGTCCCGCGGTGAACAGGACGTACGAGCTCGTCCAGAGACTCTTGTTGATCGGGAACGACCAGTTCCACACCGAGCCCGCCATCATCGCCAACGCACCAGCCGCCGAGAGACCGGCGAGGCGCTCGGAGAGCGGGCGGCGTTCCCCGATCCAGCGGCCGGCGAGGTTGCCGAGCATTGCGGTCCCGACCGCGGGCACGGTGGACAGCACGCCCTCCGGATCCCACGTCAGGCTCGAGGCCCAGAGATGATTCCCCAACCCCCAGCGGCTCCAGTCGAGCACCGTGCGGTCGACCCACGCCGCCATGGTTCGCGACGGTACGTCGAGGAGCAGCGCGCCGATGGTTCCCTCGCCAGGGACCGGCAGCACCGTCATCACGATCCAGTAACCGAACAGGATCGACGCGAGGATCACGACCTGCTGGCGCACCGTGGTGCGCAGCGTGAGCAGCGCCGCGATCGTGTACGCGATCCCGATGCGCTGGAGCACGCCGAGGATGCGCCAGTGCAGCAGGCGGTCCACCATCCGCTGGCCGAGGCTCGGGTCGACGACGCCGGCGACGTCTCCCCAGGTGAAGTAGGGGAAGCCGTTGATGAGGAATCCGAAGAGGAAGATCAGGGCGCCGCGCCGGATGATCTGCGCGCGGATGGCCTGGTCGTTGTCGCCACGCGCGCGGCGGGCACTGAGCGAGAGGTAGGTCGTGATGCCGACGATGAACAAAAAGAACGGGAAGACGAGGTCGGTCGGTGTCCAGCCGTTCCAGGTCGCGTGCTCGAGCGGTGGATAGATCGACTCCCAGGTCCCCGGATCGTTGACGAGGAGCATCCCGGCCACTGTGATTCCCCGAAACACGTCGAGCGAGAGCAGCCGCTCGCGCGGCGCCACCGATGGGCTGCTGGGAAGCTCCGCGCGCAGATCGCGCGAGCGGGGGAGTGAGGGAAGGGTGACGGCCATTGGTGGCGACCTCAACGGTTCACGACGGCAGACACGAAGGCATCGCGAGAGTGGTGTCCAACGTGCAGCTTAGCGCCTCGTCCAACCAGAGGTGGCCAGCGCCGCTGGATCGCCCGCGAGAAGGAAATCAGCGCTGGTACCGTCTGCACAAAGAGGCCGCAGTCATACACCAGGAATCGGAGGATAGTCATGCGCCACACGATCGTGCGCGACGGCATCGTCGCGGGAATCCTCGGAGCTTCGGCAGTCGCGCTCTGGTTCCTGGTGCTCGACCTCATCTTCCGACACGCCCTCGCGACCCCCGAGGCGCTGGGACGGGGACTGCTGCGCATCCTCGGCCCGCAGGGCAGCGAGGGTGCCGCCGTGTTCGTCATCGCCTATACGATCTTCCACTTCGCGGCGTTCATCCTCGCGGGGCTACTGGTGGCGGTGATCGTCCACTTCGCCGAGCGGGAGCCGGGCGTGCTGGCCGGCGCGATGATGCTGTTCGTCGCGTTCGAGATCGGCTTCTACGGACTGAGCTCCGCGCTCAGCGAATCACCGATGTTCGGTGCGCTCGGCTGGGCCCAGGTGGCGACGGGGAACCTGATCGCCGCGATCGTGATGGGCGTCTACATGTGGCGCACGCATCCGGAGCTTGGCCGGGAGTTCAAGCACGCGTTGGAGGGGGGGCGGTGAGAACTCATCCCCGTACCTGTGCTCCGGCGCGGCTATCGTCCCCGTCCACCTGCTGCCACTTGAAGAAGACGACGGAGATGATGGCGAAGAAGAACAGGCCACCCGGGATCCACATGATCAGGGCGCCGATCATCTGGTCCTGCATCGGGGTGATCCCCCAGATCCGCGCGGCGCTGGCGTAGTACGGATAGAGCAGGTGATCGGCGTAGCCGATGCACATCGCGACGAGCGACATCGGGATGCTGAGCAGGAACAGGTAGAGCATCTGCCCGGGATACGACAGCCGGGGCAGCTCGGGCAGGGGACTGAGCACGGGCCACCACATCAGCACTGCGGCCGTCATGAAGCAGAGGTGCTGGACGATGTGCACCGGATGGTGCCGCATCGCGAACTCGTACATCGGCGGCAGGTGCCAGCCGACGAGCACCACGTTGAAGATCGCGAAGCACCGCGACGGCGCCGTCACCCATCGCGCGAGGGGGCCGACGACGGGCCACCGCAGCGCGGGCCGCAGCATCCAGCCGGGCGTCCCCATCACCAGCATCGGCGGGGCGACGAGGGTGAGCACGAGGTGCTGCACCATGTGCGCGCTGAAGAGATATCCGTCGCTGAGGTCGTGCAGCCAGCCGTTGAGCGAGAAGAAGATCAGCGCGAGCGCAGCGTAGAACGTCGCGCGCTGGCCGGTGGTGGGCGAAGCGCTCGCCCGCTCGGCCGGCCGCTGGTTCGCGCGCCAGTGGTACAGCGCGCCCAGGCCGGCCAGCCCGATCACGGTGCTCGGATGCACCGTGAAGTCGGTGACTGCGATTCGCGCCGCCGGATGCAGCAGCAGCAGCGCGACCCCCGGCTGCATCAGGTCAGCGCGCCCACTCGCGCGGAGAGCTTCCCGAACAGGAACAACAGCGCGACGATCGTCGTCATGGCGATGATCAGCGGCGCGGTGAACAGCGCGCGGAACAGCTTGTGGTCGTAGCGCAGGTGCATGTAGAACGCGACGACGATGAAGAACTTCACCGCCGACATGATGAGCAGCATCGGCACGAAGGCACGCGACGCGGTGATGGCCGGGACGTAGTAGATCCAGACCTCGACGACGGTGATCAGCGTGAGGATCGTCGCGACCTTCCAGTAGGTGGACCAGGTCGGGTGCTCGTGCTCGATGCCCATCGCCGCGTGATCGACGTTGGCGTGGTGCTCCTCGTGCTTGGGATCATGTGCCATGGTCTTTCGGCCTACTTGATGAGGTAGACGAGGGTGAAGATCGCGATCCACACGACGTCGACGAAGTGCCAGTACAGCGCAGCGATGTCGACGTTCACCGCGTCCTTCGGTCCGAGCCCGCGCCGGTAGTCGATCGCGAGCAGCGTGAGCAACCAGAGCACGCCCGCCGTGACGTGCGCGCCGTGGAAGCCGGTGAGCGTGAAGAACGAGCTGCCGAACAGGTTCGTCCGGATCGTCAGCCCTTCGTGGACGAACGAGGTGAACTCGAACGCCTGGAAGCTGAGGAAGGTCGCGCCGAGGATCGCCGTGGCCCACAGCCACAGCTTGGAGGAGCCGAGGATGCGCTCGCCGAACGTGTCCTTGGGCTGATCCTTGTTCTCCACGGCAGCCAGCGCGAGCACCATGGCGAGCGAGGACATCAGGAGCACGAACGTCGATGCCGACGTGACCGGGATGTTCAGGATCGCCTTGAGCGGCGTGCTGCACGTCGGCGGCAGGCAGGTCTCGTGCGGGTACGGGCCGACGACGCTCCGTCCCTTGTAGATCAGGTACGTCGAGATGAGAGAGGCGAAGAGCATGCACTCCGAGCCGATGAAGGCCCAGATGGCAATCTTCTTGTGGTCGAGCCCCGTCGAAGTCGGCGGGTGACCGTGGGTGTCGTCGTGCGTGCTGAGCGCGGCGGCGGCGTGCGTCACTGGGGTCTCCGCAAGGGCTTAGTGATGGTCTTCGAGCGGGGTCAGGACCCACGCATAAAGTGACAGGATCATGATGAGCGCGCCGGTGAGGATCGTCGCGATCGCCAGTGACATCTTGTCCTTGTGAATGAACAGCAGGCCGCTGAACATGATCGTCATGCCGGCGGCGCAGATGAGCGGCTTGATCGTGAGGTTCGGCATCGGGATGCCGAGCTCCTTGGCCGACTTGCCGGTGGCCTCCTCGATGTGCATCCCGGCCTCGGTGGCCTGCTTCGGCAGGTTCCCGACGAAGCCCGCGTGCGAGTGGCCGGCGTGCTTGCTGCCGACGTCCACGTCCACGCGCGTGTCGCCGCGCTCCGAATGCGGTATCTCGGCGTTGAGCGCCGGTGCCTTGAGGTCCCACAGCGGCAGGCGCGACGTCACGCGAGGGATGGTCGCGAAGTTGTATTCGGGCGGCGGCGACGGGATCGACCACTCGAGCGTGCCCGCACGCCACGGATCGTTGCCCGCGATCGCGCCACGCCGGCCGGCAATGAGGAAGTTGTAGACGAAGATGAGCAATCCGATGAACAGGACCGCTGTGCCGATCGAGCTCGCGAGGTTGAACCCTTCCCAGCCCTGGCCCGCGTCGTACGTGTAGATCCGGCGCGGCATGCCGTAGAGACCGGAGAAGTGCATCGGGAAGAAGGTGAGATTCATCCCGATGAACATCAGCCAGAAGTGCCAGCTGCCGAGCTTCTCGCTCAGCATGCGGCCGGTCATCTTCGGGTAGTAGTAGTAGATCCCGCCGAAGATCCCCATCATCGAGCCGCCGAACAGCACGTAGTGGAAGTGCGCGACGATGAAGTAGGTGTCGGTCTGCTGCAGGTCGGCCGGGGGCGACGCGTGCATCACGCCCGAGATGCCGCCGATGGTGAACAGCGCCACGAGCGCGATGGCGAACTTCATCGCGGTGGTGAACTGGATCGATCCGCCCCACATCGTGAAGATCCAGTTGAAGATCTTCACGCCGGTCGGGATGGCGATGAGCATCGTCGTCACGCCGAACACGGTGTCGGCGATCGG
>QHVE01000004.1:0-453 GCA_003223455.1 Gemmatimonadota bacterium
TTGACGATGTCGACGTGAAGTACGCCGGCGCTGTCGGAGACCGGATACCCGAACGCGATCGAGAGCTCGATCTCCTCGGGACGCGATCCGGTATTGATCAGCGTCAGTAGCGCCGACGGATTGCGCGAGGTGATATAGAGCGCCGTCGGGCTCACCGCCACCGCGCGCGCGGTGTTGGTGCAGAGGGCGAGCAGGCCGATGATGGCCATGACCTTCGTCAGCACCCGGGCGACGGCGCGCGCCACTCCCG
Organism: Gemmatimonadota bacterium; assembly: GCA_003223455.1. GTDB lineage: Bacteria > Gemmatimonadota > Gemmatimonadetes > Gemmatimonadales > Gemmatimonadaceae > AG11. The sequence goes on from QHVE01000004.1 coordinate 251, forward strand.
TCGGGAGTGAAAGCAGGGCCGCTGCCGCGAGAAGCGCAGCCATCGCTCGTGCGACCATTCGCGCCACGCGCTCGGCGAGCGGGCGTTCGGTCGGCCATTGCGGCAGAGTCAGCATGGACGGGATCACGTTCGCGGGTGATTGACGAGTAGCGCCACGCGGGCGGTGTAGTGGCCGGGGCGCGTGGTGGCCGAGGTGACGGCCG
>QHVE01000004.1:460-13267 GCA_003223455.1 Gemmatimonadota bacterium
GAGCTGGACTCGGTTGACCTGGATCGGATCGAGCTGCGAGAGTGAGGCACCGCCGGTCGTGAGCAGCGCCGCGTCGGTCGTCGAGAAACTGAGCGGAATCCGCTCTCCGGTGGGTGTCTCCATCGCGCTCGGCAGCACCAGCTCGACGTCGACGGGTCCCTGTCCGGTGAGCGCCACGACGGCGCGCCGGGCGACATCGGTGACTGCGACCGCCTCGCGCATTCCGGGCAGGAGCAGCCCAAAGGAGAGACTCTGAACGGGAACGAGGCTGAGCGACTGCTTCGACTGCGCGACGGCGAGAGTCGGCCAAGACGCGAGGAGCAGGGCGAACAGCGCGTGGAGCCCTGTCCTCGGCGTCATCGGTCGATCATCCCGTGATCTACCAGGTGTTCAGGAGCTTCAGTTGGGCGTCGCTGTGACGCGGATCGTGCCGGAGTACGTACCAGGCTGGATATTCGTCTGACCTGCCCCCAGGGTGCCGTTGAAGATCACGTACTCGGTGGTGGTGCCAGCCGGCAGGCCGAGAGTGAGCTGGTTGCCAGCCGTGTTGCAGGCGGCGAAGGCGGTGGCGGCCACGATCGCAGCGCTGGTGGTGCCCACGCCGCAGGTGTAGGTCGGCTGAAGATTGCCGGCCGGGCCCGTGAGCCGTCCGGTGGTGGCCCCGTCGGGCAGCGAGTAGATGACGCCGACGTTGCGCGTGAGCGGAATGAAGCCAGACGCGGTGGCGCCACTGCCCGGCGTGACGCTGCCGAAGTTCAACGCGCTCGGCGTGCCGAACGAGAAGACGGTGGCGATGTCGGCCGAGGCGCCGATGGAGCCGGTGATGGCGGTCTGCGCACGGGCGACCAAGGGGAGGGCGATGATCGCCAGCGCGGCGAGAAGACGGATCGAGCGATTCACGGAGAACTCCTTGAGGGTGGTGATCGGGTGGGATGATCGACGTGTCGGACTCTGCAGTACTTGACGATCGTCAGACGCTCGTGTATTGCGAGTTGTCACGCGTACCATATTGACCGACTTCCAACGCTACCGACCAGTTTCTAGGCGCAGTCATGCATTGGCGGGAATCGGGCCACGGCTGGACGGACGCTCGGCGCGATCCGGCAGGAGAAGAGCAATGGCTCCGTCATGCGTGGGGCAACGGTCGACGCCGGAGAGACGGATAGGCGGACGTTCTGACCGAGTTCACGCCGAAATCGGTGCTTACTGCGGCCATAATGACCGCGAAGCCCCGCTCATGCTCCGGTCAGCATGACCGCGCGTGGAGTGATAGCGCTCAGTCTTGCGACTAGCGCCTCACTCCACGGACGCTTCTCTGCCGCGTTTCTATACACGCTTCTGGCGTGCTTCATCGTCGCTGGAGACTGATCCGAGCCATGCAAATCGCCCGCGTTTGGGCGAAATGCGAGACCGATCGACGCGGCTGAGGGCGAGCGACGCTGCCGAGACGCGGGAGGAAGCGGCGGCGGAATCGGTCAGAAATGCACGATGCCCCGGTCTGCGCGAGGCAGACCGGGGCATCTATGCGGGCAATCGAGTGTGTGTGTGCGTGGATGGCGCGACTACGAGAGTCCTTTCCGCCCACTGCCGAGGCAGCGGCTTACTCGGATCCGTTAAGGAGGTGATCCAGCCGCAGGTTCCCCTACGGCTACCTTGTTACGACTTCGCCCCAGTCACTGCGCTCGCCTTCGGCCGCTTGATCCCTTGCGGGTTTCGACACGGACTTCGGGCGCTCACAGCTTCCATGGCGTGACGGGCGGTGTGTACAAGGCCCGGGAACGTATTCACCGTGGCGTAGCTGATCCACGATTACTAGCGATTCCAGCTTCATGCCGTCGGGTTGCAGACGACAATCCGAACTGAGGCGGGGTTTCGGGGATTGGCTTGCCGTTGCCGGCTCGCAGCCCTCTGTCCCCGCCATTGTAGCACGTGTGTAGCCCTAGACGTAAGGACCATGATGACTTGACGTCGTCCCCACCTTCCTCCGGTTTGGCACCGGCAGTCTCTCTAGAGTCCCCGCCATGACGCGCTGGCAACTAGAGACAGGGGTTGCGCTCGTTGCGGGACTTAACCCAACATCTCACGACACGAGCTGACGACAGCCATGCAGCACCTGTGCACGGGCTCCGAAGAGGGCCCCCGGTTTCTCGAGGGTTTCCCGTGTATGTCAAGCCTAGGTAAGGTTCTTCGCGTTGCGTCGAATTAAACCACATGCTCCACCGCTTGTGCGGGCCCCCGTCAATTCCTTTGAGTTTCAGCCTTGCGGCCGTACTCCCCAGGCGGGGCACTTAATGCGTTAGCGCCGGCCCTCGGGGGGTCGCTCCCCCAAGCGCCTAGTGCCCATCGTTTACGGCGTGGACTACCAGGGTATCTAATCCTGTTTGCTCCCCACGCTGTCGCGCCTCAGTGTCAGCTAAACTGCCCAGCAGGCCGCCTTCGCCACCGGTGTTCTTCCGGATCTCTACGCATTCCACCGCTACACCCGGAATTCCGCCTGCCTCTACAGTGCTCGAGCCGCGGCAGTATCCCTGGCCGACGCAGGGTTGAGCCCCGCGCTTTCACCAAAGACTGACCGGGCCACCTACGCGCCCTTTACGCCCAATGATTCCGGACAACGCTCGCACCCTCCGTATTACCGCGGCTGCTGGCACGGAGTTAGCCGGTGCTTCCTCACCCGGTACCGTCAGACCTTACGAATAAGGCTGTTCGTCCCGGGCAACAGTGGTTTACACCCCGAAAGGCGTCCTCCCACACGCGGCGTCGCTGCGTCAGTCGTTAGACCATTGCGCAAGATTCCCCACTGCTGCCTCCCGTAGGAGTCTGGGCCGTCTCTCAGTCCCAATGTGGCTGGCCATCCTCTCAGACCAGCTACCCGTCGTCGCCTTGGTGGGCCGTTACCCCGCCAACTAGCTGATAGGCCGCGACCCCCTCCCCGTGCACTCCGTTGCCGGAGCTTTCCTCCCGCAGGGACTCCCCCACGAGAACGTATGCGGTATTACCCGGGCGTTAGCCCGGCTATCCCCCACACGAGGGCAGGTTGGTCACGTGTTACGCACCCGTTCGCCGGTTGCCCCTTGCGGGGCCCCCGTGACTTGCATGTGTTAAGCACGCCGCCAGCGTTCGTCCTGAGCCAGGATCAAACTCTCCAAGAGATTTGATATAGCTCGCCGAACGCGACCTTCGGATCGATCCAAAGATCGCATCCGGAATCAGTATTCGTGAATCGATCTCTCGCCGCGGCGCACGATCACCGCAGCTCAAACGAGAGCCATCACACGACATCACACACTCGATTGTCAATCAACGTCGTTCGTCCCCACTGTTCCGGGGAACACGAAATGTAGTCGCGCCGCCATGAACTTCAAGTGGCGGCGCGCTGCATTTTCACTGGGAAAATCACACCATCACGACTCGTCGAACGGACGTCCCGGCCGATCGTCTTCATCATCGTCCGAGCCGTCGAGGTCGTCATCGAGATCGACGAAATCGTCCTCCTCGTCATCGAGGTCGTCGTCGAGCTCGTCGTCGTCCTCGTCCTCGTCGTCCTCGTCGTCCTCCTCGTCATCATCATCGTCGAGGTCGTCATCATCGTCGAACTCGAGGTCGTCCTCCTCGTCGTCCAGATCCTCGTCGTCGAGGTCCTCGTCATCGAGATCGTCGTCGTCGTCGTCGCCTGGCGACAGCGACCGCGAGTCGACCGCGCCCGCGAGCGCGCCAAGCGACTCCGACATCTCGAACAGATCCGGCATTGCTGTGGTCTCCGAATGGGGAGGGGATGGGACCGCCGCGACGAGTCGCTACAGCGCCGCGCGCTCCCGCTTGGCTTCTCGCGAAATCTTCTTCCGATCGCTCTGCGCAAGGAGTCGCTTCCGAAGTCGAATGGACCGCGGCGTCACCTCGATCAGCTCGTCGTCCTCGATATACTCCAGCGCTCCTTCCAGCGTCAACTCCCGAGGCGGCTCGAGACGAATGTTCTCGTCCGTGCCCGTCGTCCGCATGTTCGTGAGCTTCTTCTCCTTCGTGGGATTCACGTCCATGTCCCCCGGACGCGAGTTCTCACCGACGATCATCCCCTCGTACACCGGCTCGCCCGGCGAGACGAAGAGCGTGCTGCGCTCCTGCAAGGCCGCCAGAGCGAACGCGATGATCGTGCCATTCTCCATCGAGACGAGCGTGCCGCGCGAGCGCGTCGCCAGTGATCCCGCCCACGCGCCGTATTCCAGGAAGCGGTGGTGCATGATGCCCGTCCCACGAGTGTCCGTGAGGAACTCCGACCGGTAGCCGAACAGCCCGCGCGCGGGAATCCGATAGAGCACCCGCACCAATCCCTGCCCCGGATTCCGCATCTCGATCATCTCGCCGCGCCGCGGGCCAAGCTTCTCGATCACCGCGCCGAGGAACTCCTCCGGCACGTCGATCGCCAGCTCCTCGTACGGCTCGAGCCGCTCGCCGTTCACGCCCGTCTTCAGGATCACGCGCGGACGCGACACCTGAAACTCGTAGCCCTCGCGGCGCATCGTCTCCATCAGGATGGAGAGATGCAGCTCGCCTCGCCCGCTCACCGTCCACGTATCGGTGGAGTCGGTGTCCTCGACGCGCAGCGCGACGTTTCGCTCGAGCTCCTTGTACAACCGGTCGCGCAGCTGGCGCGACGTGACGTACTTCCCGTCCTTGCCGGCGAAGGGCGAGTTGTTGACGAGGAAGTCGACACTGATCGTCGGCTCTTCGACCGCAATGCCCGCCAGCCGCTCGGGGTGCTCGACGTCCGTCACGGTGAGGCCGATCTCGACCCCTTCCAGACCAGCGAGGGAGACGATCTCCCCCGCCGCTGCGCTCTGGACCTCGGTGCGCTCCAGCCCATCGTACACATAGAGCTTCGTGACGCGGGCCTGCTCATGCTTCTGGTTCGTATCCATGGGGAGCAGGAGCACCTGATCGCCCACGCTCACGGTCCCGCGCTCGATGCGCCCGATGCCGAGTCGACCGAGATAAGGCGAGAAGTCGATCGTGGAGATCAGCATCTGGAACGGCGACGTGGCGTCGCTCGGCGCTGGGGGCACGGCCTCGACGATCGTGTCGAACAGCGGCGCCAGGTCCACGGGCGTCACATCGAGGTCCTTCGTCGCGACACCTTCGCGCGCCGACGCATACACCACGGGCGCGTCGAGCTGCGCCTCGTCGGCTTCGAGCTCGATGAACAGATCGAGCACCTCGTCGTGCACGCGCATCGGATCCGCGCCCGGCCGATCGATCTTGTTGATCACGACGATCGGCGTCCGGCCCAGCTCGAGCGCCTTCCGCAACACGAAACGCGTCTGCGGCATCGGCCCGTCGAATGCGTCGACGACGAGCAGCACGCCGTCCACCATGCGCAGGATGCGCTCGACCTCACCGCCGAAGTCGGCGTGGCCCGGGGTGTCGACGATGTTGATCTTGGTGCCCTTCCACCGCACGGAGGTGTTCTTGGCGAGAATGGTGATCCCGCGCTCCCGCTCCAGCGGGTTGGAATCCATCACGCGCTCGGCGACGACCTGGTTGTCCCGGAAGGCGCCAGCCTGCCGGAGCAGCTTGTCGACGAGCGTGGTCTTGCCATGATCGACGTGAGCGATGATGGCGACGTTGCGAATCTGCATAGCCTGGAAGTATAACCGATCACGTCGTTTGCCGAACAAGCTCGGGTATTGCCCCCACAGATGGGGCGGGAAGACTCCCTCTTGACCGATTGGCCCATCGAATGCAGAGTGCACTCGAAGGCCAACCAGAGCAGGAGGTGTCCATTGAGCCAGCAGCACGACCCCGCCCTCGTGCAGTATCCACATGGACGCGGCTACGGCCACGATTACATGCGCGGCGGGGAGGTACTCGGCGGCTATGGGTATGCAGAGCGCGACGAATACGCGCGCTCGCGGGGCGAGTTGGAGGCTGCCCCGTCGGACGGGATGCGCGACGGCGACGGACAGGAGGAGTCCAGCACGTAGGCGGCATCGGCCAGCCGCCCGAGAGCGAATCCGAACGACATCAATGGAAACGGGACGCCAGGCGGCGTCCCGTTGGTGTTTGGGGCCGGTCGTCGCCCGCGGGAGCGGTGCGCCCGCGCGCAAGGACGCCTGCTAGCGGCGCGCGCCGCCTGCTGCTGCCTTCGGGGCCTCCTTCCCGTTCGGCTCCGTCTCGGCGAAGCTGGTGTCCAGGCCACGCGCCTTGAGTGCGCCGAGGAACATCGTCTTGTCGATCGCCTTGGCGTATCCCTCGACCGGCTCGATCAGCGCGCCGTCCACCAGCTCGAGCAGCGCATCGTTCAGCGTGACCATGCCGAGGCGCTTCGACGTCTGCATCACCGTCGGAATCTGAAACGTCTTCCCTTCACGAATCAGGTTCGTCACCGCGGTGATCGACAGCAGCACCTCGCGCGCGGCGACGCGACCGCCGCCGATCTTCTTGCACAGCGTCTGTGAGATCACGCCCTTCAGCGACTCGGCGAGCATGACGCGAATCTGCGACTGCCGGTCCGCGGGGAACTGGTCGATGATGCGATCGATCGTGCCAGCCGCGGTGGTCGTGTGCAACGTGCCGAAGACGAGGTGCCCCGTCTCCGCGGTCTCGATCGCGATCGACACCGTTTCGAGATCGCGCAGCTCGCCGACGAGGATGATGTCGGGATCCTCGCGCAGCGCGGCACGGAGCGCACTCTTGAACGAGCCGGTGTGCACGCCGACCTGCCGCTGCGTGATGATGCACTTCTTGTTCGGGTGCACGAACTCGATCGGATCCTCGATCGTGATGACGTGATCGCTGCGCGAGCGATTCACGAGATCGATGAGAGAGCACAGCGTCGTCGACTTGCCCGAGCCGGTCGGACCGGTGACGAGGACGAGTCCCTTGTTCAGCTGGCAGAGCTTCTGGACTTCCGGCGAGATACCCATCTGCTCGACCGTGACCACGGTGGCGGGAATCTGCCGAAAGACGGCGGCCGGTCCGCGGCGGTCCTTGAGCGCGTTGGCGCGAAACCGTGCCACTCCTTCGAGCTCGTACGCGTAGTCGGTGTCGTTCGACTCGGAGTATTCGCGACGATTGCGCTCGGGCATGATCGAGCGGAGCATCGCGTCGAGCCAGAGCGGCTCGAGGGGCGGCTCATCGAGCCGGTGCATCTCGCCGTGCAGGCGCAGGATCGGCGGTTCACCGCAGCGCAGGTGGAGATCGGACGCGTTCTTCTCGACCATCGCGCGCAGCAGGATGTCGAGCATCGCCCGAGCGCGATCGGCACCGTCGAAGTGTGCGATCGCGTCGGCGTCGGCGGCGATGCTGCCGTGCGACGCGGTGACGAGGCGAATGGCCGGATTCGCCGCGGCGGGTGTCGCGTTCGCAGGCGCCGCCGACCTCGTCGCACCTCGCGCGCCCTCGAGGTCGCGCGCGTGATCGACGAGTCGGTCGCGCTCGCGACCCGCATCGATCGTGATTCGCACCTGCCAGCGCGACGACTCGCGCCGTGCATCGATGGCGAAGGCCCCGTCGTCGGACACGTAGCCGAAGCTGGCCGGCTGGCCAGCCCCGAGCGCCTCCCCGGACACCGGCGGTGCGACCTCCCGCAGGAGCTGCAGCACTTGCGCGGACGTCAGCGGCGCCTTCGTCACCGGGCGCGACGCGCCGGCGATCTCCAGCTCGGCGAGCGCGCCCTCGTCGAGGCGCAGGGCACTCGCGCGATGGCTGACCATCGCGGAGAGAAACCGGTCGAGCTGTGCCATTGTCTAGGAGAGCGGGCGGGCGTGGGCGATGAGCGCTCGGTTCACGATCTGGAGCTGATCGGCGCCGAAGAGGGCGATGAACCCCTGCTTCGAGTCATTGAGAACGTCGACCAGTCGGGGCCGACCCATGCGCACCTCGGGAAATATTGACCCGTTGAGGGTCGAGCCATCGATGAGGCCCAGCTCGACGTGCATCCCGACGACGCCGCGCTCGACGCTGTCGTCCACCGCTGGCAGCTCGGTGCCGACCACGGCAATCTGAGACTTCTGGACGAGCAGGACGTCGCCGGAGGTCAGCCCGAGCGGCAGAAACGGATCGGCGTCGTCGTTGAGGAGGTCGAGCGGTTCCTCGGGCCCGGAACGGAAGCGGGCGAAGGGCTGCACGAAGACGTCGCCGACGAGGCGATTGGCATTCGCCAGCGTGACCTCGACCCGCCGGCGCGTCTTTTCGATACGATAGTCGTCGCTCATGATTGTCAGGTTTCGCGTGTCGTGGTGCACGAGCAAGGACGCGCGGGACAGTGGCGTCGAAACATCTGAGGGAGTTACGTTGCGGGCGTGCTCGGACGCATCTTCGCGATCCTCGGCCTCCTCGCCCTGAATGGATTCTTCGTGGCGGCGGAGTTCTCCGTCGTCCGCTCCCGCCGGTCGCGCCTCGAGGCGATGGCGCGGGCCGGTGACGCGAAGGCGCGCATCGTGCTCCGCGCCACGGCAAGCCTGGCCCGACTGCTCTCCGCCAGTCAGTTCGGCATCACGCTGGCCAGCATCGGCATCGGCGCGCTCGCCGAAGAGTCGCTCTCACATGGCTTCGCCAGTGTGTTCGACGCCATGTCGCTGCCGATACGCATCGGTACGGCGGGCCTCGGAACCGTGTGCGCACTCGCCGTGGTGACGTACGGTCACGTCGTGTTCGGCGAGCTCGCCCCGAGGAGCGCGGCACTCAATCATCCGGAAGAGGTGTCGCGGTGGCTCGTCCCCCCGCTGATGCTGTTCGCGTGGCTCACATCGCCGTTCACGTGGCTGCTGAACGCGTCGGCGGAGTTCGTGCTGCGGCTGTTCGGTCAGAGAGCAGTCGACGCCGAGGAGAACGTGCACTCGGCGGACGAGCTGCGAATCCTCGTCGAGCAGAGTCAGGAGGTCGGCGCACTCGAGCGACAGGACGCCGCGTTGATCGAGGGCGTGTTCGAATTCTCGGAGAAGAACGCGCGTGAGGTGATGACGCCGCGTACGGCGATCGATGCACTGCCGGTGGACGCGACGCTCGACGAAGCGGTGGCGCTCCTGGTCGAGACGCAGCGCTCCCGCTATCCGGTGTACGAGGACTCGATCGACAACATCATCGGCTTGCTGCTCGCGAAGGATCTCATCCCGCTGCTGCACGCGCGCGTCGAGCCCTTCGACCTGCGCCAGCTGATGCGGCCGGTGCACGTCGTGCCCGGATCACGCGAGGTGGAGGAAGTACTCGCGGACTTCAAGCGGCTGAAGGAGCACATGGCGGTCGTCCTCGACGAGTACGGCGGGACGGCGGGCATCGTGACGATGGAGGATCTGCTCGAGGAGATCGTGGGCGAGATCCTCGACGAATACGACGAACCCGAAGTGCTGCCGGCGCCCGACCCGGACGCGGACGTACTGATCCCCGGGGCGACGAACATCGGGGAGCTGAACGAGCGGTTCGGCCTCGAGATCCCGGACGACGAATACGCGACGATCGGCGGGTACATCTTCGGCGCACTCGGCCGACTCCCGGTGACGGGCGACCGCGTGACGGCGAGCCACGCCGTGTTCACCGTGCGGGAGATGGACGGACGGCGCATCGAGACGCTTGCGGTGGATCTGCACTCGGTCGGCGACCGTCGCGCCAAGGCGAGAGAGGCGCAGACCTGATCGAGAGTGGGGTGGGTTGTGGGGAGTGGGGAGTGCACCGCGCCCCGAGCGGCGATTGCCGTTACCCCCCACCCCCCACTCCCGACCGCCTTCTCTGCACGATCTCCGCGCACAGCAGTATCGCCTCGATCATGCTCGACGGATCGGCGATCCCCTGCCCTGCGATGTCGAGCGCCGTCCCGTGGTCTGGCGAGGTGCGCGGAAAGGGGAGGCCGAGGGTGACGTTCACCGCCGGAAGGCGGCGACCTTGATCGCGGTCATGCCGACATCGTGATACGGCGCAACGACCGCATCGAACGCGCCGCGCATCGCGCGCACGAACACCGTGTCCGCCGGCAGCGGGCCGACGAGCCCCGCCTCGCGCGCCGCCGGCGCGAGCAGCGCGTCGTCCTCGCGCCCGAATCGCCCACCGTCGCCAGCGTGCGGGTTGAGTGCGCACAGCGCGATGCGCGGCGATTCGATGCCGAACCATTCGCGGAGGCCCGCGCGGGTGACGCGGGCCGCGTCGAGGATCGCCTCGCGTGTGAGCACTCGCGGGACGTCGCGTAGTGCGACGTGGGTCGTCGCGAGGACGACGCGAAGGGGATTGGGCATCCCGGCGGCCGGACGCGTCGCGGCGAGCATCATCGCGACGGACTGTCCCGTGCGCGCCGCGAGCAGTTCGGTGTGACCGGGAAAGTCGTAGCCGCCGGCGAGCAGGGCATGCTTGTCGAGCGGCGCCGTGACGATCCCGTCGACGTCGCCGCGCTGCGCGAGTTCGATCGCACGGTCGACAGAGCGGCCAGCGAGCCGACCTGCGTCGGCCTCGGACCCTTGGCCCCAGTCGCCGACGCGCTCGTCGACGTGGAGCGTCGCGAGCGACGGCCCGACGAGCCGAAGCTCCGCGGCGGCGCGCACTCGCGGATCGGCGGCAGCCGCGGCGACGATCTCGGGTCCGATGCCGCGGACGTCGCCCAGCGTGACGGCGAGCCGCGGCCGATGGCTCACGATGCGCTCGCGATCAGCGCGCGGGCGCGGCGGGCGCGGCGGGCAGCGGCGTCAGGTCGATCGCCTCGGGCCGAACCGAGACGTAGGTCTGCTTGTGCAGTGTGTCGAGATACCGACGCATCCCACCCGCCTCGGCGAGACTCGAGCGGATCTGCTCCTTCACTTCGGCGAGCGTCATGTCACCCCCCGCCTCGACCGAGTTGATCTGCGCGACGACGACCTTGACCGGGATGTTCGCATTGCCAGGGACGTCGAACACCACGACCTCCCGCGGCTTCTTCCCCTCGAACGCCTGCTGGTACTGCTGCGGCAGCCGGCTGCGCGGGAAGGGCGTGAGCAGCGTCGTCTCCTCGCCGCTGCGGAAGTCGTGATGCTTCTTGGCGAGGGAATCGAATGGCACGCCCGCCCTCCACTGCGCCGCGACGCTGTCGCCTTCCAAGCGCGCGCGGGCGACGTCGGCGGAATCGATCGTCGGCGTGATCAGGATGTGACGCGACTTCACCTCGCCCGCGTTGACGCGGTCGACGCGAATGATGTGATAGCCGAACGCACTCTCGACCACGGGGCTGAGCTGTCCGGGCGATAGCGCGTAATAACCGAAGAGATAGCGGTCGAACTCCGGCACCATCTTGCCACGCCGCGTCCACCCGAGATCTCCCCCATTGACGCGAGAGCCGGAGTCGGCGGACTCGCGCTTGGCGAGCGCCTCGAAATCGGCGCCGTGCTTGATCTCGGCGAGGAGCGACTCGGCCCGCACGCGCGCCAGCTCCTTCGCCTTCGCCGATGGTTTGGGCGCGATGATGATCTGCCGCCACGTGACGCTGGGCTCGCGCTTGGGGAGATCGCCCTTGCTCTTCTCGAACGACTCCTGCACTTCGGCGTCGGTGATGTTCGCGGGTACGAGCTTGCCGTCCTCGCGCAGCTTGCGCGTGGTGCGCGTGAGCAACTCGTTGCGCCGGATGCCGTCGGCGATGAAGCGCTTGTATTCGTCCGGCGTACCGTAGCCGGCCTTGGCGAGCTCCGTCTTGAACTCTGCCTCGCTGGCGAAGCGGCTACGCACCGCCTTGAACTGCTTGTCGACGGTGCTGTTCACGTCGGCGTCCGGAACCTCGACCTTGAGGTCCTTCGCCTTCTCCAGGATCAGCTCCTCGTCCACGAGCTCATTGAGCGTGGCGATCGAAGCAGCGCGCAGCGACGCGCTGTCGGTCGGCACAGGCGTACCGGTCTGCGTCTTGGCGACCAACCGCTCGCGCAGATTCGACTGCGTGATGATGACGTTGCCGACGACGGCGACGACGCGATCGAGCGGGATGGTGCCGGTCGCTGGCACCGCGGCACGAGCGGCGGCGGGCGCCTGCGCGGCCGGCTGGGCGGCGGGTTGCGCAACGGGCTGCTGCGCCACGAGGGCGGCGGGCGTGAGGGCGATCAGCGCGGAGACGGAAAATCGGAGTCGCATATCCTCGAAGTACCCGCGGCCCGGCCGTTGAGGTCCGGGCCGCTCGTGAGCGGACGGCGCAGCCGTACGGCGCTGGTTACGGCTTGGCTGGTGCCTTCTGGGTCGACGGCGCCGGCGTGGGCTGAGCCGGCGTGGGCTGAGCCGGCGTCGGCTGAGCCGGCGTCGGCTGAGCCGGCGTCGGCGCCTGCGCGCCGGGAGCGCCCGTCCCCGGACCTGCGGCACCCGGGAGGGGCACAGCGGACTTGGGCTGATTGGCGGCCTTCGTCGAATCGGCCACGACGCGGATCTTCTGCGCGCGTTCGACCGCACGGTCGATCCCCGCGGCGTTGACCTTGGAGTCGTACTTGTTCATCAACACGATCTGGAGGGGCGACGGCACGGGAACCGGCTGGGCCTCTCCCGCCATCACCTTGTCGAGGAACGCCTCGATGCGCGACGCCGCGAGACGCTCACGCTCGGCGGGCGTCTTGGCGGAATCGCTCAGCGATTTCGGATCGATGCGCAGGGCCTGCCACGTCATCGCCACGGCCTGCACGAAGTCGCGATGCAGGTTCGCGTACTCCTCGGGCGTCGGACCCATCTTCGCGCTGTCGGCGCGCTTCAGCAGCAGGTCGAACTCGGCCTTCTGCTTCACGAAGAGGCGTACGATGGAATCAGGCGCGGACTGGATCTGCTGCGTGAGCTGCGCCGCGCGCGGATCGGCGATGAGATTGCTCGCGAGCCGGCCGGCCGTGTAGT
>QHVE01000004.1:13346-24659 GCA_003223455.1 Gemmatimonadota bacterium
TGTACGTGCTCTCCGCGGCCTGTCGCGTACGGTCGCCCGCCTGCTGCGCGTACTGCCCCTTGATCTGATCCCAGGTGTTGCGCTGGATGATGTGGAAGCCGAACTCCGACTCCACGACGTTGGAGATCTCGCCGGGCTTGAGCGCGGCGACCGCATCGCCGAACGGCTTGACCATCATGCCGCGCGGGAACACCCCGAGCTCGCCGCCGCGATCCTTCGAGTTGTCGTCGCTGTAGCGCTTGGCGAGATCGACGAAATTCGCCGCGGTGACCTGCGCCCGCACCGACTCCGCCTTCCGACGGACCGAATCCTTCGCGGCCGGGCTGGCGCCCTTCGGCACGAGAAACAGGATATGGCGCGCCGCGAAGAGGTCATTCGCCCCGCGCTCGTAGCCCGCCTGCGAGCCGGTGTCGCTGGGCATCGTCGACGTGACGCGCTCCATGAACTTCTGGAGCTTCGCGCGCTCGATCATGCCGGTCGCGGCATCGTCGATCGCCTTGGCGTCGTTGAGGCTGTCCCCGTGCGCCGCGGCGGCACCGAGCAGCTGATAGGGCACCCACAGGTCGCGTGCGACGAGCGACGCGATGTCGCGGGAGACCGGGACGCCGATCTTGGCGTTGCCGAGCATGTCACCGAGCCGCGTGACCGACAGCTCCTGCGAGCCAGCGCGAGCGACGACGTCCACGTGGGCGGTGAGCGCTTCCTTGAGTCCGTCACAGGCGACGAGCGACGACGCACCGAGGACGAGAATGCCGAGCGAAAGACGATTCATGAGACGAGATCGGTAAGGAAAAGGCGGAGCGTCAGGCGACGGCGCGCAATGCGCGGACGAGCCCGTCGAGCAGAGGGGCGCCCCCGAGCCGCGTGAGCTTGAGAGAGAGCGGGTGCGCTCGACGCACTTCCGCCTGGAATTGCACTTCGTGAAACGCCGCGGAGAGCCCTTTCATGCGCGGGATCGCGGAATCTCGAAAGGTAATACGGGCCTCTTCACCACGCACCAGGATCCCCTCGATCCCCAGGGTACCCCCGACCACCCTGAGGAGTGCCATGGAGAGCATGGCTTCGGCTTGCGGGAGGAGCGTGCCGAACCGGTCGCGCAGCTCGGCGCGGAGGGCCTCGATCTCCTGCGGCGTCTCGTAGCGCGCGAGCCGCTTGTAGACGTCCAGCTTCGCCTCCTGCGACTCGATGTAGTCGTCGGGGAGGTACGCCGGAATGTCCATCGACACGTCGGCCGGCTGCGGCTTGGGAGCGCTCTCCCCGCGCATGAGCCGCTCGACCGTCTCGTCGAGCATGCGGAGATAGAGCTCAAACCCCACCGCATGGACGTAGCCGGACTGCTCGGCGCCAAGCAGGTTGCCGGCGCCGCGCATCTCCATGTCCTTGAGGGCGATCTTGTATCCGGCCCCGAGCTCGGTGTGGTGCTCGAGCACCTGAAGGCGGCGTTCCGCATCGGGGTCGACCGAGTCGGGGACGAGCAGGTAGCAGTATGCGCGGCGATGCGAGCGACCCACACGGCCGCGCAGCTGATAGAGCTGGGCGAGGCCGAGGTTGTCGGCGCGGTTCACGAACATCGTGTTCGCGTTGGGGACATCGAGACCGCTCTCGACGATGAGGGTCGACACGAGCACGTCGACCTCCCCACTGACGAAGCGATGCATGATGTCCTCGAGCTCGCGCTCCCGCATCTGCCCGTGGGCGACGGCGACGCGTGCGCGCGGCACGATGCGGCGCACGCGGTCGGCCTGCGCGATGATCGTCTCGATGCGGTTGTGCACGAAGAACACCTGCCCACCGCGATCCAGCTCGCGGGAGATCCCCTCGTCGAGCAGGCCGTCGTCGTCGCCGGGCTCGACGAACGTGAGCACCGGGGATCGGTCGCGCGGCGGCGTCTGCATCAGCGTCATGTCGCGCAGACCCGCGAGCGAAAGGTGCAGCGTGCGCGGGATCGGCGTCGCCGTGAGCGTGAGCACGTCGGTCTCGAGCTTGAGCTGCTTGAGCCGCTCCTTGTGCTTCACGCCGAAGCGGTGCTCTTCGTCCACGATGATGAGCCCGAGATCGCCGAACGTGACGTCGGGACTGAGCAGACGATGCGTGCCGATGACGATGTCGATCTTGCGGCCGGCGAGCTCGGTGATGGTCTGGCCCTGCTCCTTGGCATTCTGAAACCGGCTCATGACCGCGACGCGGATCGGGAAGTCGGCGAGCCGCTCCTGGAAGGTGCGCGCGTGCTGGTCGGCGAGGATGGTGGTCGGCACGAGCACAGCGACCTGCCGTCCGCTCTGTACGGCCTTGAACGCGGCGCGCACGGCGATCTCCGTCTTCCCGTAGCCGACGTCGCCGACGAGCAGGCGATCCATCGGCCGCGTGCTCTCCATGTCCCCCTTCACGTCGACGGTGGCCTTGCGCTGATCGGGGGTGTCCTCGAAGAGGAAGCTGCTCTCGAGCTGCTTCTGCCACGGCGTGTCGGGCACGTGCGGCGGCCGCGAGGCGACCTTCCGGCGCGCGTACAACTCGAGGAGCTCGATCGTCATCTCCTGGATCGCCGCACGCGTGCGATCGCGCTGCTGCGCCCACCGCTTGCCGCCCAGCTTGTGCAGACGCGGCGGCGGCGCGTCGTCGGACACATCGTCGGACGAGCGGTAACGCTCGAGCTGATCGATTCGATAGAGGGGGACGTTCAGCCTGTCCCCTCCCTCGTACTCGACGACAGCGACCTCGATCGTGCTCTGTCCGACGAAGATCGTCTCGATGCCGCGATAGATGCCGACGCCGTGCTCGAGGTGCACGACGTAGTCGCCCGGCTTGAGCGCGAGGGAGTCGACGCCGCCGCTGACGTATCGCCGGGCGCGGCGGATGCGGCGCTCGCGCCGGAAGATCTCGTGGTCGGTGAGCACGCGCAGCCCGCGCTGCCCGTCCGACGGTGGAAGGATGTAGCCGCCACCGAGCGCACCGACGACGAGCGCCGCGGGAGACGGTTCGCGCGCATCCTCGTTGAGCAGCTCGTCGAGCCGCTCGGCCTGCCCTTCGTTGTCGCAGAGGACGATCGTCGGGATCTCGTCGCGCACGATGCGACGCAACCGCTTGATGTCGCGGTCGACCGTCTCGGGCGCC
Organism: Gemmatimonadota bacterium; assembly: GCA_003223455.1. Lineage (GTDB taxonomy): Bacteria > Gemmatimonadota > Gemmatimonadetes > Gemmatimonadales > Gemmatimonadaceae > AG11. Next base: position 16,458 of record QHVE01000004.1, read on the forward strand.
CGGAAAGGGAAGACGAGGTCCGGCTTCTCCGCTGTCGGGTCGACGAGCCGCATCGCGCCGAACGCGGCGAGCGTCGCGCTCGCGGTCTCGGGAGACTCGAACAGCTCCTCGCGTGCATCGGCATCCTCGCCGCGCCGGCGGGCGAGATCGATGTGGTGCGCCGCTTCATCCCACGTCCGCTGAAGCTCCGGGACGAGATGCGTGCCCGTGGGATAGATGAGGAGCGTGTCGGGAGGGAACAGCGCGGAGATGGAGAGACGCTCACCCGTCGTCGCTTCCTCGCGCACCTGACCGTCCACCGGCAGGACGATGGCGAGATCGACCGCGCGCGTCGAGCGCTGCGAGGAGAGGTCGAAGTGACGGAGATCGACGACTTCGTCGCCCCAGAACTCGAGGCGCACGGGATCGGTCATGCCGAACGAGTAGACGTCGAAGATGCCGCCGCGGAGACTGAACTGGGCGACGTCCTCCACCATCGGCACACGCTCGAAGCCGATGCGCTCGAGATGCGCCGCGAGCTCGGTCGGACGGCGCACGTCGCCCTTCCGCAACTCGATGCGCAGGTCCTCGAGCGCGCCGGGCAGTCGCGTGCGCTCGAGCAGCGCGCGCGGCGTCGTGAGGAGCACGCGAATCTCGCCGCGACTCAGGCGCTCGAGGGTCTCGACACGTTCGCCGGCAACCTCCACGTGCGGCTCGACCTCGCCGAACCCTTCGCGCGGCGGATACAGGCCGACCGGCGTCTCGTCGATCAGCGTGTGCAGGTCGGCGAGCAGCCGCTCGGCGAGCGGGACGCCGTCGGCGACGACGACGAGGAAGCGTGTCGGCAGCCGCCGCGCGAGTGCAGCGACGAGCGTCGCATCCGCCGAGCCGGGAAGGCCCGCCGTACGGAGCTCTCCACGCGGCGCGGGCAACGTGTTGATCACACGGGCGAACGCCGGAAGGCGCTCGATCGCGTCGAGCAGACTTGGAAGTGACACTTAGGCGACTGTCGGTCGGGAGGTTCGGACCGCGAGGGCCTCGGCGGCGATCAGTAGAAGCGCCAACACGAGCAGCGGCGTACCGGCAGGGCGCGTGGCCCCCGCGGCGAAGGTGTCGCTGACCCACCCGACGTTCGTGCTCGCCGAGCGAGCCAACGGGCCGCCGAGCGTCGCCGCGAGCGCGGGCGCCCTCCATCGCTCCAGCACGGATTCTTCCGGCGGTGCGTTGACCACCACGGCACCCACACGGCGGCCGCCGCGGAGCACGAACCACACGCCGCGCTCCTCGGGCGCATCCATCATCTCGGCGGTGACCGAACGGCGCGATCCGCTGCTGCTCTCGAGCGTCTCGGCGCCAGCGGGAAGACGAATCGGCCGACCGGGCAGCGCAGCGATCGGTGCACCGACGTCGCCCGTAGGTGCGGCGAGACGCACCGCGAGCACGTCGGCAAGCCACGGCACGAACGGGGCGCGCACGGGCAGCTGCGTGGCGGCGGGATCGAGGCGCGACCCGATCAGGACGTAGCCCGGGCCGGCGACGACCCATGGCTCGCCACCCGCGGTGGCGAGGGTGTCTCCAGTCGCGACACCAGCACGCACCAACTGGTAGCGCTCAGTGACGGCGACGTTGTCGAGACGACCGCCGCGAGCAACGACGGCATTGCGCTGCACGCTGCCGAAGCGCCACGGAACGCCGAGCCGTTCGAGCTCCCGATTGGCCGCTCCGAGCCGAACCGGCTCGGCGGGTGGCGTGATGAGCGCCGGCAGCGAGGCGACCGCGTCGGCGGACGCCAGGCGAATGTTGGCGCCTGCCGCCGCTCGGCCATCGGCGATCAGCGTGCTCACCGCGGTCGCGGCAAAGGTGCCGGCCGACGCGTCGGCGGTCACCGCCGGCGCGGGGCCGATCCAGAGCGCGAAGTGCCGCGCGTCGTCGGCGGGAAAATCGTCCGGCTCGAGCTCCACGCGGCCGGCCTGCCAGCCTCGCTCGGGCGGGCTCGCCCGCAAGACGATCGGTTCCCCGCGGCCTGTCGCGCCGCGCGAGAGGGTGCGATCGCCGATGACGATGCGATACCCGACCGAGTCGCGCGTCTCCACTCGCGCGACGAGCGAGCCGCGCGGCGTCCACCGTCCGGGCTCCGCGGCCGCGGAGAGCACGGCACGGTTGGACGGCGGATTCCCCGACGGGACGAGCAGCGCGAGGGACGAGGCGACGCGTGCGGCACCGATCCACGACGTGCGCTGTCCATCGGTGGCGACGGCGACGATCCTGGCCGGCAGCGTGCTGCCCTGCACCGTCGACGCGGCGCGTGCCAGCGCGGTCGCGAGATCTCCCGCGCCCTCCGCCGGCGCGACGCGTGCGACCTCGGCGAGCAGCGCGTCACGCGAGCCGCCGCGCACGCGCCCATCCGACGTGATGAGCCACAGCCGATCCTCCGGAGTGCTCGCGGAGATGAGCTGGCGCGTCGCGTCGCGCAGCCGGTCGAAGACGGGGCTTCCGCCGACGACTGCCGTCGTGGAGATCGAGTTGTCGAGCACGATGGCGACGGCGGTCGGCCCGTGGCCGACGCCGAGTCCGGGCAGGAACGGCCGCGCCGCGGCGAGCGTGAGCGCGACGACGAGGAGCACGCGCAGCAGCATCAGGAGCAGGTTGCGCAGGCGCAGTGACCGGCTGTGCTCCGCCTCCGCACGCAGCAGATAGCGTGCTGCCGGAAAATCGACGCGCGTGGCGATGTTGCGGCGCATCAGGTGCAGCAGCAACGGCACGCCGACGGCCGCGCCGAGCATCAGGAACAGCGGCGAGAGGAAGCTCACGAGCGGCGCTCGCGCGCGCCGAAGGCCAGACGCAGCGGGATGGCGTACGGTTGATCGGTGAGAATCACCTCGTAGCCCGCGCCGAGCGCACCGAGACGCTCCTTCCACTCGGCGATCACGTTGTCGACCGTGGTGCGATACGCGGCACGCACGTCCGCGGCGGCGGCGGGGACGTCGAGCTCCGACTCGGGATCCGTGTAGCGCGCCTCGCCCGCGAGGGTGAAGTCTCGCTCGGCGGGGTCCATGACGTGGAGCACGTTGACGTCGTGACCGGCTGCGCGAAGCCCGCGCATCGCGGGCATCACGGCGTCGACGTCGACGAGCAGATCGCTGACGAGGATGACCATGCCGCGCCGCGTGACGAGCCGCGCCGCTTGACCGAGCGCTGCGGCGAGATCCGAGGCGCGCCCGTTGCCCGGCTCCGCCAGTGCGGCGACGAGTCGTCGCCACTGCCCGCTCCGCGCGCGCGGCGAGATGCTCGTGCGCACGGCATCGTCGAATCGAATGAGGCCGACGGCGTCCCGCTGCCGCAGGAGCAGGAGCGCCAGGGCAGCGGTGAGCTGCTCGGCGTAGGCGCGCTTGGTGAGGCGGGGCTCCTCGGAGGCGCTGCGCCAATCCATGGATCGGCTCACGTCGAGAATGATCGTCGCGCGGAGGTTGGTCTCCTCCTCGTACTGCTTCACGACCCAGCGATCGGCCCGCGCGGCGATCTTCCAGTCGACGTACCGCAGATCGTCGCCAGGCTGATAGGGACGAAAATCAGCGAACTCCACCGAGAACCCCTTGCGGGGCGACCGGTGCAGTCCGCTCAAAAAGCCGTCGACGATCCATCGCGCGACGATCTCGAAGTGACCGAGCGCCGAAAGGGCGGCCGGGTCGAAGAGATCGGCGCGCGGTACGCGCGTGGACTCCATGCTCTCGGCGGAAGGTAGACGTGGTGTCGGGGTGGCGGGAGTCGTCACAAAGGCGGTCAAGCGGGCGGAGGCGGGAAAGTCCGCCCCCAGACTATATTTCGGGGCTGCAAGCAGACCCCGCCTCCGACTTCCCCGCCGTGAACCTCGACCACATCCGCAACTTCTGCATCGTCGCACACATCGACCACGGGAAGTCCACGCTGGCCGACCGTCTGATCGAGGAGACGGGGATGCTCCAGAAACGAGAAATGAAGGCCCAGGTGCTGGATACCCTGGACCTGGAGCGCGAGCGCGGGATCACGATCAAGCTGAACGCGGTGCGGATGAGCTACCGCGCGAAAAATGGCCAGGAATACGAGCTCAACCTCATCGACACGCCGGGACACGTGGACTTCACGTACGAAGTCTCGCGCTCGCTGGCCGCGTGTGAGGGGGCGATCCTCGTCGTCGACGCCTCGCAGGGGATTCAGGCGCAGACCCTGAGCAACCTCTTCCTCGCGATGGATGCCGGGCTCGAGATCATCCCGATCCTGAACAAGATCGATCTGCCGGGCGCCGAGCCGGAGCGGCGCCGACAGGAGGTCGTCGACCTGCTCGGCGTGGATGCGGACGACATCCTGCTCGTGAGCGCGAAGGCGGGGATCGGGATCAGCGAGCTGCTCGAGCGGGTGGTGGAACGCGTACCGGCTCCGGTCGGGAATCCCGACGCGCCACTTCGCGCGCTGATCTACGACTCGTACTACGACAAGTACCGTGGCGCGATCCCGAGCGTGCGCGTCGTGGACGGCGTGATTCGCAAGGGCACCAAGATCACCTTCGGCGCGTCGGAGGCCGTGTACGAGGTCGACGAGGTGGGGTTCAACCAGCTTCGCCAGGTGGAGACCGACGCGCTCGGCCCCGGCGAAGTGGGCTACGTGGTGGCCAGCGTGCGCTCGGTGAGCGAGACGCGGGCCGGCGACACGATCTTCGACGCCGAGAACCGCGCGGCAGAGCCGCTGCCCGGCTACCAGGCGGTGCGCAGCTTCGTGTTCGCGGGAATGTACCCGACGGACACGCAGCAGTACGAGACGCTGCGCGACGCACTGGAGAAGCTCAAGCTCAACGACGCGTCGCTGAACTACGAGCCGGAGACGTCGACCGCGCTGGGGTTCGGCTTCCGCTGCGGCTTCCTCGGTCTGCTGCACATGGAGATCGTGCAGGAGCGGCTGACACGCGAGTTCGATCTCGATCTCGTGCAGACCGTACCCAGCGTCGAATACAAGGTGTATCGGACAGACGGCGTGATGGAGCTGATCGAGAATCCGGCGTTGATGCCGAGCGCCGCGGTGATCGACCGGATCGAGGAGCCGTACGTGAAGGCGCGCATCATGGCGCCATCGGAGTACATCGGGCCGATCATGTCGCTCGGCACCGAGCGGCGGGGCGTCTACAAGAACATGACGTACCTCGATCAGCAGCGGGTGGAGTTCGACTGGGAGTTTCCACTGGCCGAGATCATTCTCGATTTCTTCGACAAGCTCAAGTCGATCAGCCGCGGCTACGCGTCGCTCGACTACGAGATGCTGGAGTATCGCGCGAGCGACCTCGTTCGGCTCGACATGCTGATCAACGGCGATCCGATCGACGCGTTCAGCGTGATCTGCCACCGGGACAAGGCGTACGACTGGGGCCGCAAGATCGCGGACAAGCTGAAGGACCTCATTCCCCGGCAGCTGTTCGAAGTGGCGATCCAGGCGGCGATCGGCACGAAGGTGATCGCGCGCACGACCGTGAAGGCCGTGCGGAAGGACGTGCTGGCGAAGTGCTACGGCGGCGACATCACGCGGAAGCGCAAGCTCCTCGAGAAGCAGAAGGAGGGAAAGAAGCGCATGAAGCAGGTGGGAGCCGTCGAGATTCCGCAGGAGGCGTTTCTGGCGGTCCTGCAGGTCGATTAGGCGAGCGCAGCGTGTCCTCGTCGGTCGTGATCCAGACGTCGTTTCTCGGGGACACGATCCTCACGACGCCGCTGCTCGCCCAGCTCGCGCGTCGTGGGGCCGTGGACGTCGTGACGACACCGGCCGCGGCGTCCGTGCTGACCGGGCACCCCGCCGTGCGCAGCGTGATCGTGTACGACAAGCGCGGCGCGCACTCGGGTCTGTTCGGACTGACGACGCTCGCGGCGCGGCTGCGCGCAGCGACGTACGATGCCGCGTATCTCGCCCAGGGATCGCTGCGCAGCGCTGCGCTGGCATTTCTGGCGCGCGTGCCGGAGCGCGTCGGCTTCGCGACCTCGCATGGACACTGGTTGTACACGACGAAGGTGGCGTACCGCGACGACCTGCACCACGCGGCACGGCTGCTCATGCTCTCGCGGCCGAATGGCCGTGAGCCGACGCCGGAAGAGATCAGGCCATCGCTGGCACCGGGCAGCGCGGAGCGCGAGGTGGTGGACGATCTGCTGCGGCGCGCCGGCGTCGCGGCTGGCGAGCCGCTGATCGCGCTCGCACCGGGAAGCGTATGGGGGACGAAGCGCTGGCCGTACTATCCTGAGCTCGCCCGGATGCTCTCCGACGCCGGGCGGATCGTCGTGGTGGGCGGAAGCGATGACACGGCGCTCGCCGCCGAGATTCGCACCGCGGTGCCCGATGCCGTGGACGCGACCGGCGCACTGCCCCTGCTCGGATCGGCGGAGCTGATTCGTCGATGCGCCGTCATAGTGACGAACGACTCGTCGCCGCTGCATCTTGCGTCGGCCGTGGGAACGCCGACGGTCGCGATCTTCGGACCGACGGTGCCGAACTTCGGATTCGGACCGTTGGCGCCGTCGAACGTCGTCGTCGGAAACGACTCGCTCACCTGCCGCCCATGTCACCGACATGGACCCCGACGCTGCCCTCTGACCCACTTCCGCTGCATGCGCGACCTCACGGCCGAGGTGCTGGCCGAGCGAGCGCGCACGCTCATCCTCACATCGGACGCACGCGCATGACGACGGGACGCGAGCAGTACATCATTGGCGTGGATCTCGGCGGAACGAACATCGTGGCCGGCGCACTGACACTGGATGGCACGAAGCATCTGGCGATGCGCTCGATCCCGACCAACTCCGCAGCCGGGGACGAGGCGGTGGCGGAGCGGATCGTGGGACTCGTCGAAGGGGTGTTCCTCGACGCGATCAGCGAGACGGGCGCGACGCGCCACGACTTCGTCGGCATCGGCGTCGGTGCGCCCGGTCCCCTGGACCGCGAACGAGGGATCGTGCTCGTCGCGCCGAACCTCGGATGGAAGGACTTTCCGCTGCGCGACCGGATCCAGGGACGACTGCGTCTGCCGACGACGCTCGACAACGACGCGAACTGCGCGACGTTCGGCGAGTGGTGGCAGGGCTCGGCGCGCGGAGGCCGCAACGTCATCGGCCTGACGATCGGCACGGGAATCGGCGGAGGATTGATCCTCGAGGGTGCGCTGTTCCACGGCGCATCGGACATGGCGGGCGAGATCGGTCACACGACGATCGACCTGAACGGGCGACACTGCAAGTGCGGCAACTATGGGTGCCTCGAGGCATACGCCTCCGGCCCGGCGATCGCGACGCGCGCGCGCGAGGTCCTGGTGCGCGAGGAGAGCGCGTCGATGATGCCGTCGATGGTGGGAGGAAAGCTCGACGGCATCACGGCGCAGACGGTCTACGATGCCGCGAAGGCGGGCGATCAGGTGGCGAACGAGATCGTGCGTGACACGGCACGCTATCTCGGCGCGGGGATCGCGAACCTTCTCAACACGTTCAATCCCGACACGGTGGTGGTGGCGGGAGGAGTGACGGCCGCCGGGGACGCGCTGTTCGTGCCGTTGCGGGCCGAGGTGCGGCGGCGCGCGTTCATGCCGGCGGTGCGCGCCGTGCGTATCGTGTCGGGTACGTTGCCGGGGAGCGCCGGCGTGGTCGGCGCGGTGGCGAGCTTCAAGCAGCAGCACATGGGCGGCGTGTGAGTCGTTCGGGCGTACCGGCACCACGCGGCGAGTTCGGCGACTCACCGCGCAAACAGCGCATCGGCGTGATCGGTAGTCTCGTGTGGGACGTGATCCACGGCCGCGACGCGCACACGGCGCCCGTCGAGGAGTGGGGCGGGATCACCTATACCCTCAGCGCGCTCGACGCCGCGCTCCCCGGGAATTGGGAGATCGTGCCGATCATGATGGTCGGCGAAGACCTCGCGATCCGCGCGCGCGAGTTCCTGCGCACGCTCAAGCGCATGTCGCCGGACGCGTCGTTGATGGCGGTACCGTATCCGGCGCAGCGCGTCGAGCTTCGCTATCACTCCGAGGAGCGTCGCACGGAGCGGCTGAGTGGCGGCCTGCCCGCGTGGAGCTGGCTCGCGCTCAAGCCCATGCTCGACGAGGCGCGCCTCGATGCGCTGCTGATCAACTTCCTGAGCGGGTGGGAGCTCGACCTCGAGACGACGAAGCTCATCCGGCAGCACTTCGCGGGTCCGATCCACTGCGATCTTCATATGATGGCGTGG
>QHVE01000005.1 GCA_003223455.1 Gemmatimonadota bacterium
CCCCACGACGATGGCGCACCCCCCCCATCCGGCGCCGGTGAGCCGTGCTCCTCGAACGCCGGGCAGCGTGATGGCGCGCTCCACCACCCAATCCAGCTCGGGACGTGAGCAATCGTACAGGTCGCGCAACGACTCGTGCGAACCGACCAGCAGCTCTCGCGAGATGCGATGCCCGGCGCGCAGCGCGGCGACAGCGTCGCGCACGCGTCGCGTCTCTCGCGAGACGTGAAGCGCGCGACCGTCGAGGGGAGAGGGAAGCCGAGCCTCGAGAACCTGCTCGGGCTCCGCCGCCGCGAGAGAGGGGAGGTCGGGCCAGCGCTCGCGCAGCAGCCGGAGCGCCTCGTCGCACTCTGCGCGCCGTTCGTTGTAGTGCGACATCCGCAGCGACCGCGGGATCGCGGTGTCGAAGATCAGCAGCGCGTCGCCGAATGGAGCATAGTCGTAGCGCGCCGTGTCGCATTCGAGATGCAGCGCCTCGCCGGCTCGGCAGAGTGCACTGGCGAACTGGTCCATGATGCCGCACGCCACCCCGACGAATCCCGTCTCGGCCCGCCAGGCAGTCATGGCCGCTTCCTGCAGTTCGAGCCGCTGCCCCAGGACGCTCGACACGGCGAGCGCGGTGGCGACCTCGAGCGCGGCCGACGAGCTCAGTCCCGCGCCCGACGGGACATCGCTCGCCACGGCAACGTCGATCGAATCCGAGCGTCCCGACGCGGCGAGCAACGGCGCCGCCACGCCGGTCAGGTAGTCCCACCATTCGCCGCTCCGCCTCGGCGCATCCAGCGTCGTCGTGCCGATCGCCGGCTGGTTGACCGAGACGGCGCGCAGCACCGGTGAGACCCCGTCGTCGGTCGCGCGGCGGCCCGCCGCGACCCAGGTGCGGCGCGAGATGGCGATCGGGAGCACCTCGCCGCCGTTGTAGTCGGTGTGCTCGCCGATGAGGTTCACGCGCCCTGGCGCCGAGGCCACGTGCTCCGGCTCGCGGCCGAAGCGCTCGACGAACAGTGCGCGGACACTCGCGGCGTCCGGGGGAGCAGCGGAAGTCCTCATCTGATCGGCGATCCGTCGACGCTCGGGGGCAGACTGCCCGGGCCGCCTACTTGGAGTAGCTCAGCGAGGTGGCCGTCTTCGTCACGAGGGTGATTCCCGTGGACGAGTAGGTGCCGGTGTACGTGGTGGTGTTCCCGAAATCGAACAGCGTCAGGTTGCTCCCGCTCGCGGTCCAGAACCCCCCCAGCTTGAGCGTGTCTCCGTTGGCGCTTCCGCCCGCCTTGTACAGCACGACCGATATCTGCGACCACCCCGAATCGCTCATGACCAGCTGCCCGCCCGTCAGCGTCGAGTCAGTGAAGGCGACCGGCAGCGCCTTGCCGTCCACCGTCTTGAGCGCGTAGGTCCCGTTGAGGTTGGGCCCCCCGCCCGGACCGGTGCCCGAGTCCGACGAGCCGCCACAGGCGGCGAGTGTGAGGAGGGCGAGGCCGAGAACGGGTGCGCGCATTCGTCGAGATCTCCGAGGTGTCGAGCCCGAACCTTGAGCGCTGGATGACCACGTCGCAAGTGAGGACGACGTGGCGCGGCTCGGGCGGGCTCGTCTTTCATATGTAACCATGTAACCATGCCCCGACGAAGCGGCCCTGCTCATGTTCGGGCTGATGTCGCTAACTTGCGTCGCCACACTCCCGTCGCTCCGACCGATCAGACGAACCTACCGTGCCTTCGACACTGTCCGACACGCTACGGAATCTGCCGCCCTACGTCTTCGCCGAGCTCGACCGTCTGAAGGCTGACGCGCGAGCTCGTGGCGCCACGCTCGTCGATCTCGGCATCGGCAGCCCGAACCTCCAGGTCGCCCCGGGGATCATTCGGGCCATGGCCGCCGCCGGTGAGGAGCCGACGTCGGGAGCATATCCGCCGTTCCGGGCCACGCCGGGCTACTTCGACGCGATCGCCGACTTCATGCACGCCCGTTTCGGCGCCACGGTCGAGCCGGAAGCGGAAGCGCTCGCGCTGAGCGGAGCCAAGGAAGGGATCGCGCAGCTCGTCTTCGCCCTCTGCAACCCGGGCGACGTGGTGCTCGTGCCGGAGATCTTCTATCCGGTGTTCGCCCGTGCGCCGCTGCTCACCGGCGCCGAAGTGCGGTGGGTGCCGATGCGTCCCGAGAACGACTTCGTGCTCGATCTCGACGCCATTTCGGCGGCCGACCGGAAGCGCGCCAAGATCCTGATCGCCAACTATCCGAACAATCCCACCGGCGCGCGCGTCGAGATCGACTTCCACGAGCGCGCGGTGGAGTTCTGCCGCCGGAACGACCTTCTCTACGTGAGCGACATGGCGTACAGCGAGCTGACGTTCGGCGGCCGGCCCGCGCCGAGCGCGCTCGAGGCCGATCCGGACCGCGAGGTCACGATCGAGTTCCACTCGTGCTCGAAGACGTTCAGCATGGCCGGCATGCGCATCGGCTTCGCCGTCGGCAACCACGACGCGATCGAGGCGCTCGCGGCCTACCGCACGAACGTCGGCTACGGCACGCCCACGGTGATGCAGGCGGCGGCGACCTACGCGCTCAACCACTATGCCGAGCTGGTGCCGGCGACGGTGGCCGAGTACCGCGCGCGCCGCGACGCGATGATGTCGGCCTTCCACGCGGCCGGCTGGAACGCCTCGCCACCGCCGGCGTCGATGTACCTCTGGCTTCCCATCCCCGAGGGAACGGACGACTGGGAGTGGGTGCGCACGCTGATCGACGAGGATGGCATCGTCGTCACGCCGGGCATGGCGTTCGGCGAGGGTGGCAAGGGCTACTTCCGCGTCTCCCTCGTCCGCGACCGCGACACGCTGGCCCGCGCGGCGGCGACGATCGGAGCGAGACGGGAGGCGATGTTGCAGCGCGCGTAGCGCGCTCGCGCATTGCGCGATGCGCCGTGCGCAACGGCCTCGCGAAGGCATTGCCTCCCGACGCCGTTGTCGTTTAGCGCAATGCGCATCGCACATCGCGCTACCGCGTCTCCACCCTCACCACCGGCAGCCCGGTCACCTCGAACGTCGTCGAGGCGATCCGGATCTGCGCCTCCTCGAACGCCGGGAGAATGTCGCGCGTCATCGCATCCTTGAGCACGCGCACCCCGTGCACGGGCACGATGAAGCGGAGCGCGAGCTCGATCCAGTTGTCCGTCATGCGCAGATACACGCGCGGCGCGAGCTGCGAGAGCTCGGCCACGAAGTAGCGCGCGCGCAGGCGCGCGAACGCCGCCTCGGCCTGCTCCACGACCGGGCCGGTGTGCCGACGCGCGACGTCGAGCAGGATCGACTCCGCGCGTGCCCGGTCCGCGTCATACCCGATCGGGAAGTGCATCTCCTCCCAGAGATAGGGAAACTCGCGCGTGTAGTTGTAGACGGGCGTGTCGAAGATCTTGTCGTTCGTGATCTTCACGATGCGGCCGGTGAACTGCCGCGCGTTCACCCACACCTCCGGGTCGCCCGAATGCGCTCCAGGGGGCTCGCCCATCTCCATCACGGCCGTCTGCATCAGACCCAGCGCGACGACGTCGCCACGCACGCCGCCGATCGTGATGCGGTCGCCCACCGTGAACACGCGCCCGCGGAGGATGATCAGATACGCGGCCAGCGACGTGACGACGCGCTGCAGTGCGACCGCGAGACCCGCCGTCACCAGCCCCGCGATGGTCGTGAAGCGGCTCGGGTCGTCGATCCAGATCGTCGACAGCCCGGCGACGAGCAGCGCGAAGATCCCCAGCTGCACGGCCTGCCGGATCCAGAACCGCCGCCGCTCCTCGCGTTGCCCGGTCACCGGCGCGGGCGTGCGACGCCGCAGCGTGGCGGCGATCGCCGCACGGATCCCGAACAGCACCACGAGAAAGGCGACGGTGACGAGGAGCTTCACTCCCACACCGGCGTCGGTGATCATCGAGAGATTCTGCATGCTTCGGATCGGCGATCGATACGTCAGGGGACGACGGCGACTCCCCACGGCCGCGTCCCCACCTTCACCGATCGTGTCACGCGCATCGTGCGCGTGTCCACGACGGAGACGTCGTCGGTGAGCCCGTTGGCGGTGTAGGCGACACGGCCGTCGGGGGAGAGCGCGACGCCCCATGGCCGCCGGCCGATCGGCACGCGCCCGACCTCCCGCAACGTCGTCGCATCGAGCTTCACCAGCGCAGAACCTCCGCCGAGCGCGACGTAGACCCAGCGCGCGTCGGGAGACACGGCGACGCCAACGGGCTTCTCCTCGCCGGTTCCGATGCGCATGCGCGCCAGCACGCGATGCCGTCGCGCATCGATCCGCGCCACGCTGCCGCCCACCTCGCTCGTCGACCACGCGAGCCGGCCGTCGGGGGAGAACGCGACCGACCGCGGCCGCGCGTCGACGACGAACGTGGCGACGACCTTCTCGGTGCGCATGTCGATCACCGAGATGGTGTTGCTCGTCTCCGCCGTCACGTACACCCAGCGGCCGTCGGGCGAGACCGTGACCCCTTCGGGCTCGGTGCCCACGACGAGCGACACGAGGACCTTGCCGCTCGCCGGATCGATGATCGACGCATTGCCCGCGTCCTCGTTGGCGGCGACCATGCGTCGGCCGTCGGGGGTGATGGCGAACTGTTCCGGATCGGTGCCGGCGGACAGCCGGCGCAGCACGCGGTGCGTCGCCAGATCGACCTCGGCGATCGCGTCGTTCGGGCCGGGCGTCTGCGGGCGGTCGTCGCTCAGCGCGACATAGGCGTGCCTGCCGTCACGCGAGATGCGCACGCCGCGGGCGCGGCCGGGCAGAGGGATCGTGGCGACGGTCTGAAGCGTCGCGCCGTCCAGCACGGTGAGATCGTGCGACCGCTCGTTGGAGACGACGATCAGCCGCGGCGTCGCGGCGGCCGCGCGGGTCTGCGCGTGCACGGCGACGGGCTCGGCGGCGAGCACGAGGGAGACGCCGAGCGAGGTCGCCGCCCTCGTCGTAAGCAAGCGCATCATGGTCGGCCCGGGGCGCAAAAGCTGCGCCCGCCAACCGTGGCCGTCCCAACCGTTGGAACGCTTGATGCGCCTCCGGAGCGCGATGCGCCCCAGCTCGACGCGATGGTTGTTCATCACGGCGCTCGCCGTGCTCGCGCTTCGCTCGCCGGAGACGTCCGCCGCGCAGGCGACGCCGCCGCCACGCGTGCTGCGCGTGTGCGCCGATCCGAACAACCTCCCCTTCTCCAACGAGCGCCAGGAAGGGTTCGAGAACCGGATCGCCGAGCTGGTCGCGCGCGAGCTCAAATCGGAGCTGCGCTACGTGTGGTGGGCGCAGCGGCGCGGCTACATCCGCAACACGCTTCGCGCCGGCCTGTGCGACCTCTTCGTGGGGATGCCGACGGGCCTCGACATGGTGCTCGTCACACGACCGTACTACCGCTCGACGTACGCCTTCGTGACGAAGCGGGGCGGCCCGCGCATCCAGTCGTTCGACGACGCGCGGCTCAAGCGGCTGCGCATCGGCGTGCAGATCATCGGCGACGACTTCGCCAACGCGCCGCCGGCCGAAGCGCTCGCGCATCGCGGCATCGTGGGCAACGTGCGCGGCTACTCGGTGCTCGGCAGCTATCGCGATCCGAACCCGCCGAGCCGCATCGTGCGCGCCGTCTCGAACGGCGAGGTCGATGTCGCCGTCGTCTGGGGCCCGCTCGCCGGCTACTTCGCGCGGCGCTCGACGGTGCCGCTCCGCGTCGTGCCCGTGTCGCCCGAGGTGGACGTACCGTACCTCCCGTTCGTGTTCGACATCGCCATGGGCGTGCGGCGCGGCGAGACGGCGCTGCGCGACTCGCTCGACGCAGTGATCTCGCGCCGGCAGCGCGACATCGACCGCATCCTCGCCGACTACGGCGTGCCGCGCGCCGACACGCCGGCGACGGTCGGGTCGCTCGAGCGCGGCCCCGAGCGCAGCACGGGGAGCACCGAGGGCACGAGCGCGACGAGATAGGCGAGGCTCGCGGGGATCCACATGATCAGCCCCGCGAGCTGCTGATCCTCGAGCGGCGTGAGCCCCCAGGCGGCCGTGGTGCCGTAGTGCCCGACGTACCATGGACGCCGCGCGAAGGTGATGGCCGCGCCGAGCACGGTGCACTGCAGCCCGGCGGCGAAGAGGTAGAACACCGTGGTGCCGACGCCGAACCGCCTGCTGCGCACCCGCTCGGCGATCGGATACCAGAACAGGAGCGCGGTGAGGAAGAACGCCGCGTGCTCGGCGACGTGAACGCGCTCGTCGCGCAACGCCGCGCCGTAGAGCGTCGGCAGGTGCCACACCCAGAGCGTGCCGACGTGCAGCATCCATGCGACGAGCGGTTGCCGCAGCACGCGCCAGACCGCCGGCACGGTGCGCGCGCGGCGCCACCAGGCGGTGACGCTCCGGCGCGCCGGCACGTTCAACGCCCACAACGACGACAGGCCCGGGTCGCCGACGAGCAGGAGCGGCGCGGCCACGACGACGAGCAGCATGTGCTGCGTCATGTGCACGGCGAAGAGCGCGGTGGCCACGGCGTCGATCGGCGACAGCAGCGCGAGTGCCACCGTGAGGATGCCGCCGACGAAGCACGCGACGCGCCAACGCGCGATGCCGCGTCCGACGGCCGCGGCGTGCCACAGCCGGCGTACACCACGCGCATACCACCACACGGCGAGCGCGAGCCCCGCGATCACGACGGGCGCGAACGTCCACGATGCCCAGAGATCGTGCGGCTCGGGCGCGCGGCCGGCGTGCGCCCACACGACGTGCACGGGCGCCGCGAGCGCGAGGCTCGCCGGCACCGCACGTCGCAGGAAGTGAGAACGCACCACACTCGCTGAAGGCAAACAAAATGCCGCTCCGGCGGAAGACGCCGGCGGGTCGAAGTGTGGTTCCGGCATCGCGTTGTGTTCGCGGATATACGGAACGTCTGCAACGGTGTGCACATGAATGTTTTGTGAGACGGAGCAACCGCACGCCGCATGCACCGGTACGGTTTTCGCGCATTCGGGCCGTCGTACCGACACCTTCGCACGAGGTCGAGACATGGCGCGATGCAGGCCGGACGTGAGCCGCAGTTGCGTGTGGGCGCTCACCTCCGCGAAACGCATGTGTGGGGTGCTCACGCTCGGCGTGGCGCTGATCATGGCGCAGGCGTGCACGCGCGAGCAGACGCCGGAACGCGCCCACGATCCCGCCGTACCCGCGGCGCCGGCGATGGCCGGCCCACGCGCCAGCGTCGCCCTCGACGCCGAGGACGGGCAGTGGACGATGCCCGCCAAGAGCTACAGCGCGGCGCGTTTCAGTCAGCTCGGCGAGATCACCGCCGACAACGTGAAGTCGCTGCGGCCCGCGTGGTCGTTCTCCACGAGCGTGCTGCGCGGCCACGAGGAGCCGCCCATCGTGGTGAACAACACGATGTACGTGCTCACGCCATACCCGAACATCCTCTACGCGCTCGACCTCACCCAGCCGGGCGCGCCGAAGAAGTGGCAGTACGAGCCGAAGCCCGAGTCGGCGGCGCAGGGGGTCGCGTGCTGCGACGTCGTGAACCGCGGGCCGTCGTTCGCCGACGGCAAGATCGTGTTCAACACGCTCGACAACAACGTCGTCGCCGTCGACGCGGCAACGGGCAACGCGCTGTGGAAGACGAAGGTCGGCGACATCAACACGGGCGAGACGATGACGATGGCGCCGCTCGTGGTGAAGGGAAAAGTGCTCGTCGGCAACTCGGGCGGCGAGATGGGCGTGCGCGGCTGGCTCAAGGCGCTCGATCTCGCGAGCGGCAAGCTGCTGTGGACGGCGTACAGCACGGGGCCCGACAGCGAGGTGAAGATCGGCTCGCGGTTCAAGGCGTTCTATCCGAAGGACCGCGGCAAGGACCTCGGCGTGAAGAGCTGGCCCGGCGAGCAGTGGAAGATCGGCGGCGGCACCGTGTGGGGATGGCTGTCGTACGACCCGCAGCTCAACCTCGTGTACTACGGCACCGCCAACCCCGGCCCGTGGAATCCCGATCAGCGACCGGGCGACAACAAGTGGACGTCGTCGTTGATGGCACGCGATCCGGATACCGGTGACGCGGTGTGGGCGTTCCAGATGAGCCCACACGATCTGCACGACTACGACGGCGTGAACGAGTCCATCCTCCTCGACGTGCCGTGGAAGGGACAGACGCGCAAGGCGCTGCTGCATCCCGACCGCAACGGCTACGTCTATCTGATGGATCGGTCCACGGGCGAGGTGCTCTCGGCCAATCCATTCGTGCACATCACGACCTCGCGGCAGGTCAACCTCGCCAACGGCTCGCTCGAGTACGTGTCGGAGAAGGAGCCGGAGATCGGCAAGGTCGTCCGCGACATCTGCCCCGCGTCGCCGGGTGGCAAGGACTGGCAGCCCTCGTCGTTCTCGCCGCGCACGGGGCTCGTCTACATCCCGCACCAGAACCTGTGCGAGGACGAGGAGGGGCTCGAGGCGAACTACATCGCCGGCACGCCTTACGTGGGCATGAATGTGCGCATGTACGAAGGGCCGGGCGGCCATCGCGGCGAGCTCACGGCGTGGGATCCGATCGCCGCGCGTCCGGCGTGGAAGCTCACCGAGAAGTATCCGGTGTGGAGCGGCACGCTCGTCACCGCGGGCGACGTCGTCTTCTACGGCACGATGGACGGCTGGTTCAAGGCGGTCGACGCGCGCAATGGAAAGCCTCTCTGGCAGTATCGCACCGGCTCGGGGATCATCGGCCAGCCAGTGACCTACCGCGGGCCGGACGGGAAGCAGTACGTCGCCGTCATGGCGGGGGTCGGCGGCTGGGCGGGCGCCATCGTCGCCGGCAATCTCGATCCACGCGACTCGACGGCGGCCCTCGGCTTCGCCGCGGCGATGAAGGATCTGCCGAGCGACACTCAGAAGGGGGGCACGCTGTACGTGTTCGCGCTGCCATGAGAGGGCTCACCATGCGACGCGTCTTCCGAGGCTCCGGTGTCCTGCGCGCGAGCGCGTTGATCGCGATCACGTGCACGTCGCTCGCATCGCTCACGTCGTGCAAGCGCGAGACGCGGCGGCTTCGCGAGTCGCCACCCAGTGCGACCCCTGGAGGCGCGGTGCGCGTGAGCTCACTGCAGCCCGGTGTCGCGCAGGACACGACCCACGCGCGCAACCTGTACGAGGGAAACGCCTACGCGGTGTCCGAGGGACAGCGGCTGTTCAACTGGTACAACTGCTCCGGGTGCCACGCGAACGGCGGCGGCGGCATGGGGCCGCCGCTGATCGACGACGAGTGGATCTACGGCGCCGGCCCCGAGCAGATCTACACGACGATCGTGCAGGGCCGACCGAACGGGATGCCGTCGTTCGCCGGCAAGGTGCCGGCGCAGCAGGTGTGGCAGCTCGTGGCGTACGTGCGCTCGCTGAGCGGGTTGAATCCTGCCTCCACTCGCTCGGCGCGCACCGAGCACATGATGTACTACCCGGGCTCCCAGGCGCTGCCGATGGAGACGTCGCCGAAGCAGGCCTTCCGGCCGCCGGCGTCGGAGATGCCGTGATGCTGCTGCTGCAGACCTTGCGCGGCGCGCCGAACCAGTCGGTGCTCGAGTCGTCGGGGCCGCTCGCCGATCGCGTCGAGTCGCTCTGGTGGTTCGCGTTCGCCACCGCGTCGATCGTCTACCTCGCGACGATGGGCGGTCTCTGGTGGGCCGCGGCACGTGCACGCCGCCGCGAGCGGCAGGGCGAGGAGCTCCCCCCCGACGGCGAGCGCCGCATGACGCGCGGCGTCACCATCGCCGTCAGCGCCACCGTCGTCATCCTGCTCGTCTTCCTCATCACGGACCTCACCGTTGGGCGGACGCTCGATCCGGTGCCGCGCAAGCATCCGATCACGGTCGAGCTGACGGGCAAGCAGTGGTGGTGGGACGTGCAGTACGCCGACACCTCCGCCCAGGGCCGCGTCCAGACAGCGAACGAGATTCACATCCCCGTCGGGCAGCCCGTGCTGTTCCTGCTGAACGCGAGCGACGTGATCCACAGCATGTGGGTACCGAACCTCGCGGGAAAGAAGGATCTCATCCCTGGCTATACGCAGTCGATGTGGTTCCAGGCGGACACCGCGGGGGACTACCGTGCGCAGTGCGCCGAGTTCTGTGGGTTGCAGCACGCGAAGATGGCACTGCACGTGATCGCCGAGCCGCAGGCGAAGTACGAGAAGTGGATCGACGAGCAACGCAAGCCCGCACACACCCCCACGGACTCGGTCGCCGACCGCGGACGCGAGGTGTTCCTCACCGGCCAGTGCGCGATGTGCCACTCCATCACGGGCACGTCCGCGGCCTCGCACAACGGTCCTGACCTCACGCACCTCGCGAGCCGCCGCACGATCGCCGCGGGCACGCTGCCCAACACGCGCGGTGCGCTCGCGGGCTGGATCGTCGATCCGCAGCAGGTGAAGCCGGGCACGCACATGCCGCCCAACCAGCTCGCGCCGCAGGACCTCGACGCGCTGTTGACCTACCTCCAGAGCCTGAAGTGACCGAGCCGCTGACGATCGCGCCCGCGCCCCTGGCGCCGACGACCGACCAGTACGAGTCGGAGACCGCCGAGCTCACCCGCACCTACGAGAGCCATGGCGGCCTGTGGGGCTGGATCACCTCCGTCGACCACAAGTCGATCGGCAAGCGCTACATCGTAACCTGCTTCGCATGGTTCCTGCTCGCCGGCGTCAACGCGGCGATCATGCGGCTGCAGCTTGCGCGGCCGGAGAACGACCTCGTCGGCCCCGACAAGTACAACCAGCTCTTCACCGTCCACGGCTCGGCGATGATGTTCCTCTTCGCCGTGCCGGTGATGACGGCGTTCTCGACCTATCTCATCCCGCTCATGGTGGGGACGCGCGAGGTGGCGTACCCGCGGCTCAACAGCTTCGGCTACTACGTCTTCCTCATCGGCGGGCTGTTCCTGTTCACGGGGCTCTACACGAACACGGGCCCCGACACCGGCTGGTTCGCCTACGTCCCACTGTCGGGGCCGGAGTATGCGCCCGGCAAGCGCGTGGACGTGTGGGCGCAGGTGGTGACGTTCACCGAGATCGCCGCGCTCGTCGCCGCCATCGAGATGATCGTCACCATCCTCAAGATGCGCGCGCCGGGGATGTCGCTCAATCGCATCCCGCTCTACGTGTGGTCCATCCTCGTCGTGTCGTTCATGATCCTGTTCGCCATGCCCTCGGTGGCGATGGCGAGCACGATGATGCTGGCGATGGACCGGCTCGTCGCGACGCACTTCTTCAATCGCGCCGAGGGGGGTGACCCGCTGCTCTGGCAGCATCTGTTCTGGTTCTTCGGGCACCCCGAGGTCTACATCAT
>QHVE01000020.1:0-14414 GCA_003223455.1 Gemmatimonadota bacterium
TCGTTCAGCGCGATGGCGATCGCGGGGGGTGCGCTCTCCGTTTGGTTCGTCTATCTGCCCTGCATGGTTATGGTCGTGCGACGTCCGAACGAAGGCACTCTGCCGGCGTGGCTCGAGCACCGGATCAACGGGTGGCCCGGCTGGCTTCGTGGAGCACCCATCGGGCTTGACCGTCCACGGTCCCAATGAGACGTCCCTGGCGCCCTGCACTTCTCACCGCGGGCGAGGTGCTGGTTCTCGTGATCAGGTTCTACTGAGCGATGTCTGACCGTCCGCTATCAGGCGCGCCCGCCTACTTCACCGACGCGGCAGGCGTGCGGTCGCGCGAGCTCGAGGGCCGGATGCACGACCGTGGGACGGTCGTCGCGAACCCGCCGGCCGCGTGCGCGACGATCCGCGTATTCCGACCGGAGCAGGGGAAGCGTCCACTCTACTACTGCGCATGCGTGTCCCCGCTCCTCATATAGGCCTGCACGCCGATTTAGGCCGAGGCGGGCGCTCTCGTGTGCTCCTCGGCGTGGGCGCACTCTTTACCGTGGTGGAGTCGTGGGGACGAACACGGTAAATCCTCGGCGACGATTGGAAATCAGCGCGGGCCTCGGCCTGCTCGCGGCGTTGGTCACGCACGCGTTCGCCGTGCTGGACACGGTTCCGCGCGACATTGCGCTGATCCTTCGCGGCACTCGCGCAGCGCTCCACGGGCAAGATCCCTATACCACCATAACGGGCCTGGCCTACCCGCTGCCTGGTCTAATCGCGATGGCACCGTGGTCACTCCCCCCCGAGCCGGCGGCGTCCGTGCTGTTCATGTTCGTGAGTGCAACGGCGTTTGCGTGGGCGCTCATGGCCGAAGGGTACGCCCCCCTGCTCGGATTCTTCTCGCCCGGCATGCTGTTCGCCGCGCAGGTCGGGCAATGGTCGCCACTCTTCGCGGCCGCGTTGGTGATCGCGCCGCTCGGCGTGTTCTTGATCGTGAAACCGCACGTCGGTATCGCGACCTTCTTGGCACGGCCCACATGGTGGGCGGCCGGGTCGGCGATCGTGTGCATACTGGTCGCATTCGCCCTTCAACCCACGTGGTTGTTTGACTGGCGCGCGAGCATGGCGAGGGGTGGCGTGCATCTCGAGAGGGCAGGGAGTGGGCGGTACCTCTACGCTGCTCCCGTGATGCTACCAGGGGGTGTGCTCGTGCTCGCAGCACTCTCGCGGTGGCGGCGCCCCGAGGCCCGGTTGTTGATCGCGCTGTCCCTTCTACCGCAGTCGCTGCATCTCTACGAGATCGTGCCCTTAGCGCTCATCCCTCGCGGCTGGAGAGAGTCCGCACTGTATCTCGCGGGCGGCCATCTCGTGTGGTGGGTGCTGCGCGAGATGCGGCCGTGGCCGATCTATCCCGAGTACCTGCTCGCCAGCGGGACGCTCTATACGTTGTTCGTTTTCTTGCCTCTGACGGCGATGGTATTGAAGCGGCCGAACGTAGGCGAGCTTCCCGCATGGCTAGAGCGGCGTCTTGCTATCCTCCCGGCGTGGCTGCGAGGCACTGTGTGTGGTTGACCCTTCCGCGCGTGTCTACTTCACCGACGCTGCCGGCGTGCGCGACCGCGTGCTCAACGGCCGGACGCACCACGGCGCGATGGTGGTCGCAACCCGCCGTCCGCGTGGGCGACGTTCCGCGTCTTCAGGCTGACGAAGTTGCACGGGGCGCACCTACGCGTCCCGGAAGAGTCAGTGAGCGATGACCGCCTCCCGCGACCAGTGGGGCCGATATAGCGCCCCGTGCCTAGGCGGCGCAGACTGCAAATCGACATAGGCCCCGGGGCTTCTCGCCGCGAAGGTGGCCTAAGGCCACGCGCAGCACATCGAGCAACGGGATTTCACGCAGGTTTGGTTCGCTGCAAGGCTTCGCCAATGCGGTATTTTCGTGGGTCGGGTCTTGCGCGTTTGCCTAGGCCCTCACGCGGCGCGGCTGACCCCATGCTTCAAAACCATCGCGCTGAGACCTTGATGATGTGGAACAGGCTGCTGTAGTCGTCGGTCCAGAGGTGCAGTCCGGCCGGAACGTCGATCGGCTGTTGAGCGCGCACGACCGTCGGGTTAGCAAGAAACTCGGCACTGGCCGTGACCAGAATCCATTCCGAGCCGAACACTTCGCGTTTTAGATCCTCGGTGTTGATCACGCGAACTGCCTGGATACCTGCGTTGCGGGCGAGCTGCTCCAGCACGGGTGCAAGCTCTAGGAAGCGGTTCGAGACGTGAAATGCGACGATCCCGCCCGGAGCGAGGTGGCGCCGATAGACCTCGAGCGCCTGCGCCGTGAGGAGATGCGCGGGAATGGCGTCGCCCGAAAACGCATCGACGATCAGGACGTCGTACCGTTGCGGCGCTTCGCCGGCGAGCGAGACGCGCGCGTCGCCGTGGACGATTTCCGTGAACGCGGGTGAGTCGCTGAGATACGAAAACTTCGAGGTCGCGATGTCCTCGACCGCTCGGTTGATCTCATAGAATCTGATGGTGTCGCTGGCGTTTCCATAGGCGGCGAGGGTGCCGGCGCCGAGTCCGATCACGCCGATGCGTCGCGGGCGATTGCCGCAGCACTGGTCGAGCGCCAGCCCGACGCCCGAGGTCCGCGCGTAGTACGTGTTCGGCACACGACGCAAGCCGCTTCCAAAGACCTGGCGTCCGTACACGATGGCGCCGTGATTGAGAGAGCGGACGTCCGCATTCTGCGGGTTGTGCATGTGCGTAACGTGCACCGTACCATAGAAATTACGGACACGCACAATTGCGTCCCGATCGCTGCGCACTTGAGCAATGACGAGGGCGATTCCCGCCCCGATCATCGCGGACCAGGCTCGACGCATCGCGCGGCCGTTACCTCGGGCGACAACGAAGCCCAGCACCGCCGTGAGGGAGAGGCCAATCGCAACGTCATAGTTGCCCGGCGACACCAGCGGGGCAACGATGCCGACCAGCACGGCGCCGAGCGCGCCGCCCGCCGCCACGTACAAGATGGTCCGGCGCGGGTCGACGGTCATAGAGCTCGCTGTGCAGGAACAGGCACAGGAAAAACAGCGCGATGCAGAACGCCGCCGTGGCGGGAAGGATCGGAATGTTGAAAACCTCCCGATAGAGCAGAGGGGCGCTCCCGATCAGGCCGACGATGGCGAGGCCGACGACCAGCCAGCGGGGCAGCCACCTTCGCGCCGAGAACGCGACGACGAAGCTCAGCAGATACGCGACGAGTGGAACGATCCAGATGAGCGGGAGCGCGACGACGTTCTGGCTGATGTGCGTCGTCGTCGCCGCGAGGAGCAGCGAGGCGCACGCGGCGAGCCCGACCCACAGCACGCGGGTGGCCGCCGGCACGCCGGCTGATTCTCCGGACGCCGTCGCGTCCCCGACCTCCCGGGCGTTTCGAACAGACGCGCCGATGACGCCGGTGAGGATCGCCTGCATGATCAACACGCTGATCACGAGGATCGTCTGAGCGCGCACAGTCAGACGTGGCTCAATCAGCCAAGGGTACCCCAGCAACGCGACGATCGACCCGATGTTCGAGATCGCGAACAACCGGTAGGCGTCGCCGCGTCCTCCCGGTGACGAGCGCGCGAACCACGCCTGCAGCAGCGGACTCGTCGCCGAAAGCGTGACGAACGGCAGGCCGATGAGGCTGGAGAGCAGCCACAGGACGCTGATGATCGGCCGGTCGACGTTGGCCCGCAACGTGGGGGCGACGGCGAGCACGAGCTGCACCACCTGCGTCGTCGGACGCATGCGTGTGGCCAGCAAATGCGCGACGTAGTAGCCGAGCAGCAGCGCGGTCTGGAAGAAAACGAGGCACGTCGTCCACACCGCCGCCGATCCGCCGAGCAGCGGAAGGAGACGCTTCGCCGCGATCGGCTCGAGCAGAAACAGCAGCGTGCTGCCGAGGAAGATCGCCAGCGCGTACGAAAGCGCACGCGCGGGCAGCGAGAAGGCCACTGGCAAAGAATCCTGTGCGCGCCCGGCGGTACGTCGTGCCTTCTCTCGTTTCCTCTCGGCGCTAGCGGACACCCGCCGAATATGCGAGAGGTCCCCAGGATGAGCTACGTCTATTTCAGTTTTTGAGTTAAGCCCACGCCCACTGTCAGCGCTGGCAGGCAACTCGCTGTCGTGTCGCGCAATGTCGGTATCGCGGATGACGTGTCGTTACTTCAAGGGCTCAAGGGACCCCGAGCCGCGTGCGGGAGAATGCGGCGTGAGCGCTGACGGCGGCTGGCCGACCCCGACTCTTTGGACCGATCGTGCAGCGACAGCACGTCGTTCGCGTCACTTCTCTGCGTTCGAGCTCGAGCGGGCGCAGCACTCTAACCCGCCTCGTCGACGAGGTTGGCGACCCGACGCTGCTGTTCACGTCGGAAGCACTTGTGCTACCCATGCCGCCTAACTTCGCCCGCAACGACCCCCCGCAACAGTCCCGGCAGAGGCACTTCGCGTGACGAGCCCTTGAGCTTGGGCAACGCTATCAAGCGCTATCAGGTGAGAGACGGTAGGGCGCCAGCGCGGACTGGGATGATTCCTTCCTCCCGTCCGTCAGGAGCACCTTAAGAGTCTCGGCCCCTTGCAGAGCGGCATCGCGGACACGCCGAAGGGCGTATGAACGCGACGGCCGATTGCGGATCGGTTCGGACCGGTACTACTGGTATTCGAGCCGAGAGTAGTAGCCGGTCAGCTCAGCTCTCGCGGATTGGATTGCCGGGTCGACTAGTCGAGGAGGTGATGGTTCCGGCCCAAAGAGGATCGCCGCAGAGCGCGATGGCGGCCGGTGCACGGCCTATCGGGCCTCCCGCGCGATTTACGTCGGGTCGTGAGAGACAATCCGGGATCATTAAATTGTGCGGCTGGAGGACCCGGGATATGTTTGACCGATACGGCATTCGTCCGCCAAGTCGACCTCGCGCGAGCGGTCGCGCGTGCCGGCATAGCACCGAATACCCCGATAACGGCAAAGCAGCGGCCAAGAACGCGCAGGAACTACTTGAGGCTCCGTCGCTAAGTTGTTCTAGGACAACACCGCCCCTGTAGCTCAGGTGGATAGAGCAGCGGTTTCCTAAACCGTTGGCCGGGTGTTCGAGTCACCCCAGGGGCATCCCGCCTCCAAATCGACGTAACAGCAACTATGTGAGCAATGACGACCCCGACAATGGAAGCCCCAGTCTCGCAGCCCAAGGCAGAAAGCTTCCTGGACTGGTTCCGCATCAACTCCCGAATGGTGACCATTGCCTCCATCGTGGTCGCCGCCGCCGCCTTCGGGTTCTGGTTCTACAACCGCTCGGCCGTCCTCAAGGCGGAGAATGCCGACCGGAAGCTGCTCGCGGCCAAGCAATCGCTGACCAGCGGCAACGTCCCGCTGGCCCAGAGCGACCTCAAGAAGGTGGCGGACCAGTATCCATCGACGAGCGCCGGCGCCGAGGCGGGGATGCTCCTGGCGCAATCGAAGCTCGAGCAGGGCGACTACCAGGGCGCCGTGACGAGCCTCAAGGACCTCACGGGAAAGATTCCATCTGGGCCGTACGCCACGCCGATCCACGTCTTGCTCGGTGATGCCTACGCCCAGCTCGCGAAGTATGCCGAAGCGGCAGCCGAATACGCGAAGGCGTCGGAGCTCACGACGGCGCCGAACGAGCGCGCGCTGCTGCTGGCCAAGATCGGTCGCGTCCAGACGGCGGCCGGAAACGCAGCCAAGGCGCGCGAGGCGTGGGAAGCGCTGGCGAAGCAAAACGACAATGCCGGACTCGCCGCCGAGGCTCGGGTGCGCCTGGGAGAGCTCCTAGCGACTGCTGCCAAGGGCTGATCGGGCTATCTCTCTTGCCGCGATCCCAATAGGGCGGAAGTCGGCTGGTCGTCGCTGCGCCGCCGTAGCGATCGAGCGACCCGAACGGGCTCCCATGGGAGCCCGTTTTTGCCGGCCGAATACCCAGATGCGACGGGCTGCGTTTGGACGACGCCGACGCTCGACGCGACGACTGACGGCGGAAAACCCACCGAGTGTCACTCGACACTGAACCGTCGCGAGCCGACGGAGCGGCCATGCGGCCAGAAGGGATAGGGAAGCCGCCACAACTGTGCCACCAAGCGAGCACTAGTGGACACACGATATACGTATAAGATGTATTATGTAAACTAAGCCCGGTGGATAAATGTGGAGAACTTCTCCGCTCTAGGCCATCTTTGCCCCATAAGTATTTGCGCTGTGGCACTTTGCAGCTCAGCAGTAATCCAGTGCACGAACCCACTGAAAATCCAGCGAGCTGGACGCTCGAACGCGGTCTCACCACGAGCGTGACTGTCGCGACCGCTGGCGAGTGTGCAGCCTAGTCGGCGCGGAAATGCAGGTCGGAGGCGCCTTCAGGGGCCTCGGGATGCCTCCCTTGCGGCCTCAGACTTCGCCGAGCACGCCCTGGAAGACGATCCTCGCCTCGCCGGACAGCGTGGGGTGCCATCCGCTTAGGCTGCGCTGCTCGAGCCGGACGCGCAGCGTGCGGCCGGAGCGTGTCTGAAGGCCGGTGTCCAGGCCGGCGTCGCCGTTGAGGTGCAGCAGAATGGCGGTCGCGACGGCTCCCGTCCCGCACGCCAGCGTCTCCCCCTCCACGCCCCGCTCATAGGTCCGGATCCGCCACCCGCCGCTTCCGTTCGGCGACACGAAGTTGACGTTCGCCCCCTGAGCGAGCGAGCTGTCGTAGCGCAGTGGACGTCCTCGGCCGACCACATCCACGCGCTCCACATCGTCCACGCGAACGACCAGGTGCGGTACGCCGGCGAGCGCGAAGCCAATCCATCGCTCGCCATCGGCGAGCCGAAATGGCAGTCGCTGCTTGATGTCGGCGACGGGCCTGAGGTCGACCTCCGGACCGGTCGGCAGAAGCCGGCCGCTCAGGACGCCGGAGTCCGTTTCGACGTGGCACTCCCCTACCGGCATGATCCCGAGCTCCACCGCGAGCCGGACCGAGCAGAGCGCGGCGTTGCCGCAGAGATCGGCGCGGGAGCCGTCGCTGTTGAGGTACACCATGCGGAAGTCCGCAGCCCACGACCGCTCGAGGAGCACGAGTCCGTCGGCGCCGATCCCCGTGCCCCGAGCGCAGATGCTCTGCACGCGCTCCGGCGCCGTCAGATCCTGGGACGGACTGTTGATGGCATCGACCATCACGAAGTCGTTGCCCGAGCCGCTCAACTTGTAGAACGTGCGTCCTGCCGGAAGCATGCGTGCCTCGTCCCCTCGACTCATATGGTGCCGCGGATGGCCCACCAGCGCAGGCGCCAGACCATCCAGATGGCTTCCCGGACGATCGACTGCGACATCTTGCTGGTCCCCTCGGTCCGATCGACGAAGACGATCGGAATCTCGGCGATGCGAAAGCTTCGCTTCCAGGCCCGAAAGCTCATCTCGATCTGGAAGGCGTAGCCGTTGGACCGCACCTGCGAGAAGTCGATCGACTCGAGCACGACCCTGCGAAAGCACTTGAAGCCACCCGTCGCATCCCACACCGGCAGACCAGTTACAGCGCGCGCATAAAGGTTTGCAGCATAGCTCAGGATGAGGCGGCCGATCGGCCAGTTCACCACGGTCACCCGCCCCTGCTGATACCGCGAGCCGAGCACGAGGTCGGCGTCGTCGATGGCGCGGAGAAACTGCGGCAGATGGTTCGGGTCGTGGGAGAAGTCGGCATCCATCTCCAGCACGTACTGATAGTCGCGCTCCAGCGCCCAGCGGAACCCCGCGATGTACGCCGTGCCGAGCCCCATCTTGCGCGGCCGTTCGAGCAGATGGACGCGCGAGTCGGCGGCCACGAGCTCGGCGACGATTTGACCCGTGCCGTCGGGCGACCCGTCGTCGACGACGAGCATCTCGATGCGTCCGTCCTGACGCAGGACAGTATCCACCAGCCGGCGGATATTCTCCCGCTCGTTGTAGGTGGGAACGATGACGAGCGCGCGTTCGCGCGCTGGCTCAGACGGCACGTCGGCGGTCGAGCAGAAGGCCGGCGCCGAGCGCCACCAGGGCGAGCAGGAGGGCCGCGAACGTCACCTTCTTGCCCGTGCCGTAGGCGGGATCGTGGAAATCGAGGCTCACCTTCGTCGCGCCCGCCGGAAGCGGAATGCCGAGAAACGTGTAGTCGGTGCGGATGGCCGGAACCGCGGCCCGACCGTCGATGGTCACGGACCATCCCGGATAATAATTCTCCGACACGACGAGCGCCGAGCCCGCCGGCGCCGGCGCGCTCAACTCGAGCGCGATGTGGCCGGGGTCGTATCGGGTGACGCGGGTGGAGATGGCGAGCGGCGCGGGAAGCTCCTTGAGCGCGGCGGCCGCAACGCTGGACGTCGAGTCGAACACCGCCACGCGAAGCGGATCGAACCGCGGGTCGAGGATGGTGCCGGCGGTCGCCTCGTCTCCCGCCTTCACGAACGCCGACGTCACCCACGCGGGCGGATTGTCCCCGGGAAGCCGATACAGATAGACGGTGGACCCGGAGGCGTTGCGCACGGGGCCGAGGAGCTTCTTCACCGAGCTATCCGAGATCTCGACGTTCGTGTAGAGGTAGCGCGCGTTGGTGAGGCGCCAGAAGGCGGGGTTGAGGGTGTTTCCGTAGTCTCCCAGCTGTTCGCGGCTCGCCAGCCGCTGATAGCGCCCGATCTCGTTGCCGTGGTATCCCTGAAGCAGGCGTACGCGGTGCACCATGAGGGCGTCACCGGCGTAGGCGGGATCGCGCGCCGAAATGCCGCCCTGCGCCGTCGGCGCTACGACGACACGCCCCGGTTCGGCTCTGTTCAGAAACTCGACCGCAGGATCGCTCGCGTAGAGAACGCTCGCGCGGGGCGAGAAGATCCAGTAGCTGCGCTCGACCGACCAGAGATCCAGCGCGACGATCGCTACGAGGCCCCATCCCAGCCCCTGCGCACCGACTCGGCCGCGCGATGCGAGGATCAACAGCCCGACCGCCGCACCGAGAAAGAGCAAGCTGCGCAGCCCGCCGAGCGCGACGGCACCACGGTTGGCGTCGATGACCTCTTCACGATCGAACGGAAAGCTCGCCGCGATGGCGTGCGCCATCGACGTGAAGGCGCCAGAGATGGCGAGCAGCGCGATCACCAGCCCCGCCGCGAGCCAGCCGATCAGGTACCGGCGGCTCAGCGCACCGCTCAGCGCGCGCTCGGTACCCAGCGCCGCCAGTACCGCCGTCGCGAGAGCGACGACCATCAGCATGGTGCTCGGCGCCCGGAAGAACTTCGTGCCCGGCACGAGCGCGTAGACGATGTGGTAGAACGGCGTATAGCCGCCGAGCGACCAGAGTACGGCCACCGCGAGCACGCCGATCCAGAATCGACGAAAGCCCCTTCGCTCCGGAGCGCCGACGAATCCGGCGAACGCCAGCAGCAGCATCGCCGCGCCGAGGTACTCGCTGTGGAAGTGGATGACGTTGCGACCCCAGTAGTCCTCGAGCATTCCGCTGAACTGGGGCAGATACGTGTTCAGCAGCTCCTCGATCGGCATCGAGTAGCTGACAGCGTGCTCCCAGCCCTTCCCGCCGGCCCGCGGCGAGAACGGGACGTACTCGAGCACGGGCAGATACTGTACGGCGCCGATGAGAAAACCGACGGCGACGGCGGCAGCGGCCGTGCCGAGTCGCGCCAGCGCGACGTTTCGCGTCAGCTTCCCGCGACCGGGGTGGTCGGCGAACGCGAGATAGATGGCGAACGCGCCGCACGTGAGCAGCATGTACTGCAGCAGCTGCGGATGCGGGCTGAGGACAGCGAGGCCCACGGCGATCGCGACGCCACCCCACGCCCACAGACGGCCATCACGGATGCCCCGAACGAGGAACCAGAGCGTGAGCGGCATGAGGGCGCTGACGAAGAGCTTTCCGTCGTGTCCGGGCGAGACCAGCCCCGCGAGCTCGCCGCTCATCATGTAGCCCACGCCGGCGATGAGCGACGGAAAGAATCCGAAGCCCCACGCGCGCAGGAAGCCGTAGGTGAAACAGCCGGCGAGGAAGATGTGAATGATGAATCCCCACGTGAGGCCGATATCCGTGGGGAGCAGCAGTCGCAGGAGCGCCGTGGGATAGAAGATGTCTCCGTGCATCGCGGCGATGTACGGCAGGCCGCCGAAGAGATACGGATTCCACTCGGGAATCCCCTTCCCTGCCTTCAGCGCCTGGCCGGCGAAGTCGCGAACGGGCCACCCGCCGATGTACTGGTCGCTGCGCGGATTGACCAGGAATCCGCCAGCGAGCGCCGGCCACGCCAGCAGCATGGTGCAGACGGCGTAGGTGAGCGTCGCCCAGGCAGCCGCCAGACGCGGCTCGGGCAGTTCGGCTGGTCGAGCCGCGGGACGTGGAGTCGGTGCTCTCATGCGGTGGAGGACGCGTGGGATCGATCACCGGGCCGGGCGATCGTCGCGGCGCCCCGATCACGACAAAAGTGGCCGGATGCGTGAGATGACGCCAGTGAAACGGGCGAGTCGGCCTCAGTGCTGCGCCGCTTCACGCACGACCCGCCGATAGAGCTGTGCGTAGCGCTCCGACGCCGCGGCAGCTCCGAATCGCTGCATTGCGTGCGCGCGGCCGGCGACTCCCATCGCCCGACGCGTGTCGTGATCGGCGAGGATCGCGTCCAGCGCTTCCGCGAGGGCCGGCTCATCGCCCGCCTCGACCAGTCGGCCCGCGACGCCTTCGAGAACGATGTCCGGCAGTCCCCCCGAGCGGAAACCGACCACGGGTGTCTCGCTCAGCAGCGACTCGACGGCGGTGAGTCCCAGTCCTTCATCGAGCGCGGGAACGACGTGAAGCGCTGCCCGGCGATACTGGGCTGCGAGCTCTGGCTGCGTCAGAAGCGGCAGCCACTCGATCCGTTCCTCGAGACCCAGCTCGCGCGCCAGCGTGCGCAGCCCTGCATCGTCGACTCGGCCCGTTCCGACGACCGCGAGCCGGGCGCGTCGATGCATGCGCGTCATGGCGCGCAACAGACGCGCGAGTCCCTTCTGCGCGGTGAGCTTGCCGACGAACAGCATCAGGTCGGCCTCGCGCGCCTCGCCCGGGTGAAAGAGGTCCGTCAGCACCGGCATGGGTGCCACGGTCACCCGGCGATCGGGCGCCAGCTCTTCGGCGCCGCGTGCGAGCCAGCTCGAGACGGCCGTCATTGCGCGGGCGTCGCCGGACACGCGCTGAAACAGCGTGCGGCCGAAAGGAAAGGTCGTGGCGAGGCGGAGATCGGAGCCGTGCAGCGTGGTGACGAACGGCAGGTGCGCCGTTCGCGCGAGCCCCGAGGCCACCAGTCCGCCCGGAAACCACCAGTGCGCGTGCACGAGGTCGAATCGCTCGCGCCGAGCGAGAGAACGGGCCGCGCGAAACGCCGCGACGAGGTAGGAGAGCATCGCCGCCTTTCCGCTCAGCGTCTCGCGTACCTGTGCGCCCATCGTGCCGGTATAGGCGAGCGTCTCGTAGCGGTCGGGCGCGTAGCGAAAGCGGTGCACCGGGATGCCATTCACGTGCTCGAAGGGCGCGAGACCCGCCGCACTGGGCGCCGAGACGGTGACGTCGACGTCGCGGTCGCGGAGCGCGACGGCGAGATTGCCGACGAACGAGCCCACGGGATCCGCGTCGTGACGTGGATATGCGTGCGCGAGGAAGAGGACGCGCACCGTCAGCCAGCCAGCGCCGCGGGATGGACGCGTCCGTCGGCGTCGCGGATCGTGAATGCGGTCGGGTGTGCAGATGAATCGGCGACGAACGTCACGTGCTCGCCATTGGGCGCGACTCGTGCACGGAGTGCGCGCCGGTCGCGCCGCCACGAGACGAGCTCCCCGAGGGGCGCGACGTGCGCGTCGCCGCGCGCCAGCTCACCCACGAGGTGCGCATAGGCCTGGGGCGCATCGGGAAATCCGAGCGCGGGCGCGAGGTTCGGGTGCCAGATGCCGACCCACAATCCCTCGACGGCGCGGCATCGTTCGGCGAGCGACAGCGCATCGTCGATCCAGGCGCGCGGCGATTCGACGTGCTGGTACTTGCTCAGCGCACGATCCATCCAGATGAACGGCGCCTCGTCGAGGCCGACCGGCTCCTGGCGCTCAGCGTCCCACAGCGGCAGCACATCGGCGGTGCCGAGCCGGAAGCCGTTGCGGTCGGCGAAACCGTAGGTCGAATCGTACTCGAAGCCCGCGCTCACCATCCCACGTGGTGTCGTCGCCGCACGCATGCGCAGGTAGTGCTGGCGGACGCCGGCGGGCAGCACTCCCGTGATCGCGCGCACGAGGGTGCGCTGCGAGTCGAATCGCGCATGATCGTCGGACGTCGCGAAGCTGCCGTGGAGCCCGATCTCGTGACCGGCGGCGGCGAGCGCATCGAAGATGCGGCGCGCCAGGTGGGAGTCGGGACGATACGTGAGGTCGCCCGCGCGCGCCGTGGCGAGCGTGGGACGATCGCACAGCACGAACCAGGTCGAGCGCACGTCGTACTGCTTCTCCGTCGCGAGCAATTCGGCGACCGCCTTCCAGACGACGGGTCGTCCGGTTGACGCGACGGCGCTCGCCGCGACGCGCGCCACCCGCCCGATCTCTCCATGGCGCAGCAGCTCGGCCAGACGCAACGCTGTGAACACGGGCCACCATTCAACCACGTCGAGGTCGTGCGTGAAGGAAACGGCCCAGCGTCGACCGTTCGGCCACGGATCGACGACGCGGAACAGCCGGCGCCCCGCCGCGGCGCGCACCGCGGTCGCCAGCGCGCACGCGGCCTCCGAGACGATGGGCTCGCGATCGACGGACGCGCGGACAGACGCCGTCTCACGCGAGGGAACGCGACCGAACCGGTCGGCGACGGACGAACGTTGCTCGATCTCGGCGCCGGCAACGTCGAGCACGAACCGGAGGAGCGACTTCTCGATGCGGACTTCGGCGTCGAGCACCTCCATCCCCCAGCGTCGCGCGCG
This sequence comes from Gemmatimonadota bacterium, assembly GCA_003223455.1. Lineage (GTDB taxonomy): Bacteria > Gemmatimonadota > Gemmatimonadetes > Gemmatimonadales > Gemmatimonadaceae > AG11. Next base: position 12,964 of record QHVE01000020.1, read on the forward strand.
AAGCTCAGCGGCGGAGGCGGCGCGAGGCTCGCCGACGGCACGAACTCGCACGACGTCTCCCTCGCCTTCGCAGCGCAGCACCGCCGACAGATCGACGAGCAGCTCGAGCGCGAACCGCTCGCCAGGCGTCAGGAGATCGTCGTGGGTGAGCGCGAGCACGAGGATGGAGGGTGAGCGGCGCGAGCCGGAGCGCCGCGCCCGCAGTCTATGACTGCAGGTTGGGTGCGGCAAGTGCGACGCACGTGCATCGCAGCGGTGCCCTTGACGCTCTCCGGCTCGCCGGTCACTCTACGACGTCTCCCACCCGTCCCTCGATGATCCGCAAGAAGCGACTGCCGATCGGCCATCTCGCGCTGTACGGCTGGCTTCCGAGCCCGCTCAAGATCTGGGCGTATCGCGTCTTCAGGGGCTACAAGATCGGGGCGAACGTCAAGCTGGCGTTCGGCGCCGTCGTCGTCGGCGAGAGTGTCGAGCTCGCGGACCACGTGGAGATCGGGCTCCTCGCCATGGTCATGGGCCGAACGATTCGCATCGGCCGTCACTCGAGCGTGGGGACGATGAGCTACGTGGCGTGCGAGCGGATCCAGATCGGCGAGGACGCCCGCATCCGCGAGCAGGTGTTCGTCGGTGGGCCACAACTACCGGAGTCGAGCTTCACGCTCGGCAGCCGCACGATCATCCTGCAGCTCGCCTCGATCAATCCGACGAAGCCGGTGACAATCGGCGACGACACCGGGATCGGTGGGCACTGCCTGATCTTCACGCACGGCGCGTGGCTGAACGCGCTCGACGGATATCCGGTGACGTACGAGCCGGTCACGCTCGGCAACAGCGTGTGGCTCCCCTGGCGCGTTTTCGTCATGCCCGGCACGACGATCGGCGACGGAAGCGTGATCGGCGCGAACTCGCTCGTGCAGGGGGAGATCCCGCCGATGTCGCTGGCCGTCGGCAGCCCGGCGAAGGTGATCCGCTCGGCACCCGAATTCCCGCGCGTGCCGAGTGAGGCGAAGAAGGCGGCGCTCGTCGCCGAGATGGTCAGCGAGTTCGAGCGATACGTCACGTATGAGCATTACGTCATCGAGCTGCGCGGCAATACGCGCAGCTATCGCCCGGCGGAGGGGGGTGGTCCGCTGCGACTCGTCTGGCGACGCGCGCCGCATGATGCGCTGGTGGCGACGCGAGGCGACACGGTCTTGACGGAGGTCGCGCTCGACGATCGCGAGAAGTCGGAGCTCCGCGCGAACGGTGTTCACTGGCTCGATCTCGCGGGCCGCAGCCGCAGTACCGAGGGGTCGCCGCTCACTGAGGAGCTGGCGACGTTCATCGCGCGCTACGGGATTCGATTGCCGCGAGACGGCTGAGCCGCTTCCTCGCCGAGCTCACGTCGCGCGAGCGGCAAGGCGAGCAGGCCGGGCATGATCTCCAGCACGGTGCGCCAGATACGCACGACG
>QHVE01000020.1:14430-80413 GCA_003223455.1 Gemmatimonadota bacterium
CGGCTGCGTGGCCACCCCGAGCTGCGGCGCGAGGAACACCATCATGCTCTCCGCCGCGCCGATGCCCGCTGGCGCGGGGTTGAGCAACCCGGCGAGATACGAGATGGTGTAGAGCGCGATGCAGCCGCCGAGACTTCGTGCGTCGCCCGGGAGCACGGCGCGTGTCATGAGCCAGAACGCGAAGCCGTACGCGAGCCACGCGGCGGCGGTGGTCACCGCCGCGACGAGCACGGCACGCAGGCCGAACCGGGGCATCACGATGTCGCGGCCGGTCATACGGCGCGCGATCGCGCTTACGCGCGGCACCACGACCGGTGCGAGCGCGAGGGCCACGGCACCGAGACCGAGGATCCACCACGTTCTGGCGCCGAGCCGGTCGCGCAGCGCGGTGCTGGCGAACACGCCGGCGACGGCAATGCCGGTGAACAAATTGACGATCGTGACGAGAATCGCCGCGCCGGTGGAGATGGTGACGGCGACGCCGCGACGGCGCGCCATCTCGGACATGGCGCCGAGCTGCCAGAAGGCGCCGGGCAGCAATCGCGCGAGATTGGAGACGAACCAGATGCGCGCCGCGTCCGGCAGCGCGAGCGAGCCGCCGAGCGCGGCGAGCACTCGACGCCAGCCTTCGATGAGAAGAGCGTAGGTGAACAGCATGATCGCCGACGCGGCGGCGACGAGCGACCACCGCGGGTGCGTGGTGCGCGCGATGGCGAGAACAGCGGGGAGCTGTCCGCGCAGCGCCCAGATGGCGGCGCCGACGAGGGCGAGCACGAAGGCCCACCGCAGGATCCGCAGGAGGGAGCGCGGGATCGTCAGAACGGATGGTGGTGCGGGTGGAGCGGAAGGTCGAGCAACTACCGATCGTCGCGCAGCTTCAGCTCGTCGAGCTGGCGGCGCAGCTCACGCACCTCGGCGCGCTGGCCGGCGATCTGCTCGCCGAGCAGGCCCGTGGCGAACAGCACGCTGCCAAGAATGAGGCACGTCTGGATCACCATCCACACGGCACGAACGCCGATGTGCGCCGTGGCGAGGACGATCAACGCGCCGAGGCCGGCGACGAATCCGAGTGCGAACAGTGCGGCGCCGGCCATGCCGAACAGCAGCAGCGGCTTCTTCCCGAAGCGCAGCTCGAACCATACCGACAGCATGTCCAGCACGCCGACGGGAATGCGCGACAGCCCGAACTTCGAGCGTCCGGCATGCCGCGGGTACAGCGGCACCGGGATCTCGGTGACGGTGAACCCTTCCGCCGCGGCGATGACGATCATGTAGCGGTGCCAGTCGGGGCGCACCGGCAACGCGTCCATCACCTCTCGGCGATAGGCCTTCACTGAGTTGAGGTCCTTCACCGGCACGTGGAACAGCGTCCGGCTCAGGCGATTGTAGATGCCCGAGACGAACGCCTTCTCGTACTTCCCTTCCTTGAAGCCGGTGACCATGTCGGCGTTGCCGGCGATGATCGGCGCGACGAGCCGCGGGATGTCCTCCGGCTTGAACTGCAGGTCGGCCGGGTAGAACACCAGCACCTTGCCGGCCGAGTTGAGATATCCGGTGCGCAGCGCGTCGGCGATCCCGCGGCGCGAGCGATGTCGCACGCTGCGCAGGAAGGGGTAGCGCGCGCCGAGCTCCTGGAGCACGCGCCAGCTGTCGTCGACCGATCCGTCGTCGATCACGACGACCTCGTAGCTCACGCCGGCGTCGGCGGCGAAGGCGTCCGCCGCCATCTCCATGAACAGCGGCAGGTTCTCGCTCTCGTCCTTCGCCGGCACCAGCACCGACACGTCGACCCGGCGCTCCACGGCATCCGAGAACCGCCTGGTGGCGAGCGTCGACGCGCCAGCGGTCATACGCGCTTGCGCATCCGGGCGGAAAGGACGCCGAGCTGGTCGCGATACTTCGCGACGGTGCGTCGGGCGATCTGCACTCCGCTCTCCTTGAGGATGTTCACGATCGCCTGATCGGTGAGCGGATGCTTGGGATTCTCCTCGGACACCAGCTTCTCGATCTGCGCCTTGATGCCGCGCGCCGACACGTCCTCGCCCGCCGTCGTCGAGAGCCCCGACGAGAAGAAGAACTTGAGCGGCAGCACGCCGCGCGGCGTCTGGACGAACTTCTCGTTCGTCACTCGGCTCACCGTGCTCTCGTGCATGTTGATCACCTCGGCCACCTCACGCAGCGTGAGGGGCTTGAGGAACTGCACGCCCTTCTCGAAGAACTCGCGCTGCCGCTCGACGATGTAGTTCATGACCTTGAGCATCGTCTGCCGCCGCTGCTCGATCGCCTGGATCATCCAGTTGGCCGAGTTGAGCTTGTTCGAGATGAACTCCTTGTTCTCCCCGTCGAACTTCTTCTTGTCGCGCGCGATCTCCTGATACGCCTTGCTCAGCTTCAGGCGCGGCAGATTCGCATCATTGAGGAAGACGTGGTACTGCCCGTCGATCTTGTCGACGATGAGGTCGGGGATGATGTAGTTGTCGCTGGCGTCGCTGTAGACGAGGCCCGGCTTCGGGTCGAGCTTGGCGATCTCGTCGGCGGCCTTCTGCACGTCCACCGGGCTGATGCCGAACCGCTTCGAGATCTCGCTCCAGCGGTGAGCGATGAGCTCGTCGAAGCAGTCGCGCACGAGGCGGAAGGGCACCGAATGCTCGAGGCCCGCTTCGCGGAGCTGGAGCATGAGACACTCGCGCAGATCGCGCGCGCCGACGCCCGGCGGGTCGAGGCTCTGCACGATGCCGAGCATGTCTTCCGCTTCGGCCATCGTGTAGAGCGGGACGTCCCCCAGGTCGCGCTCCGAGTCCTCGGCAGCCTTCTGGACGCTCTCGTTGACCCCCTCGATGATGCGGTCGAGCCCGCAGGCGAGGTAGCCGTCCTCGTTGATGTTGCCGATGAACTCGTCCGCGAGGTACATCTGCCGCGGCGTGAGATCGAGGAGGCTCACCTGGTCGCGCAGATGGTCCGAGAGGTCGCGCGAGTCGACGGTGACCGGCTCGTAGTACTCCCGCTCCTCGTGTTCCTCCCGGCGACCGCCGGCGTCGAAGCCGTCGAGGAGGATCTCCTCCCAATCGATCTCACCCTTCTCGTCCTTCTCCGGCTCCGATTCGGGATTGGCGCTTTCCTCCTGGACTTCGCCCTCGTCCTCCTCGTCCTCCTCCGGCTCGACCATGTCGAGGAAGGGGTTGTTGAGGAGCTCCTGCTTGAGGTGTTGCTGGAGGTCGAGGAGCGGCATGTAGAGCAGATCCATCGCCTGATACAGGCGAGGATTGATCTTGAGCTCTTGCTTGAGCTGGGTGTTCTGGGAAAGTCCCTGCCTCATGCCACGTCCCCCGGACTCTCGTCAGCAAAGCGGCTCCGAAGGCGTGCGGAGAGCGTTGGGCCGAGATAGATGTCGGCGACGGTCTCGTCGAACACCAGCTCGCGCACGGTGCCGGAGACCTTCACCTGGCCATCGAACATGATGTACGCTCGATCGACGATGTCGAGAGTCTGTTCCACGTTGTGATCGCTGATCAGGACGCCGATGCCGCGATGGCGGAGATCGGCGACGATGGTCTGGATGTCGTGCACGGCGATCGGGTCGACCCCCGCGAACGGCTCGTCCAGCATCATGAATTTTGGCTGAGTCACCAGCGCGCGCGTGATCTCGAGTCGCCGCCGCTCCCCGCCGGAGAGCTGGAACGCCTTGCTGCGGCGCAGGTGCTTGATGTTCAACTCGTCCAGCAACTTCTCGAGCCGGCTCGCCCGCTCGGCCGCGCTGAGCGGAAGGGTCTCGAGGATTGCCACGATGTTGTCCTCGACGGACAGTTTGCGGAAGATCGAGGGCTCCTGGGAGAGGTAGCCAATCCCTTTCCGCGACCGCTGGTACATGGGCATCTTCGTGATGTCCACGCCATCCAGCAGGATCTGACCCGCGAGCGGCTGGATCAGGCCCACGATCATGTAGAACGTGGTCGTCTTCCCCGCTCCGTTCGGGCCCAGCAGTCCCACGATCTCACCCTGTTGCAAGCGCAGGGCCACATCGTTCACGACGGGGCGCCGGCGATATTTCTTCACCAGGCCGCGCGCTTCGAGTGTGCTGCGATGGCCGTCCACGCCGATGGCGGGAAGCGACGCACGGCTCGGCCGAAGCGCGACGTGCTCGCCGGTGTGCCTGAGCATGTCCGCGATCTCGGCTCGCACGCCGCCGATCTCCCGCCACACCGGTTCCGCGACGCGGACGGGCGCATCGGGCGACTGGAGGCCGCCCGGCGGCAGCACGACCACCTGCTCCGATGCCAGGCGAGGGAGCACCGACGCGGCCAAGTTGGCGCGGACTACGTCCATGCTGAGGCGGCCAGCCTCGCGCTCCGCGTCGGCACCGGCCGCTCGGAGGGCGGCGAGGTGGTCGTTCCGGTACTGCACGGCGACGTCGTTGAACGACGCGGTGCCCGTCCGGTCGGCCGCCAGGATGAGGGCGTGCAGAGCGAGCGCGGCCGAGCGATCGCCGCGCGCCAGCCGGTCGACGAGCGCCTGGAGCTTGTTCGGCGGGGTCGGTGACGTCACGGACGCCTCGCCGGAACGGCGGGGGGCGTGCCCGCCGGCGTTGGCGACGGCACACGTGTCGGCCCCGGTGCGGGCGCCTGGCGAGCGCCGGCACCGGCGGGGACAGCAGGCGTCGTTCCGGAGGTCCCGGCCGGCGCCGCGTTGGCCGCGCTGGCGGCTGCCCGGCGCCCCGCGCGCGAGGTGTCCGGCTTCTCGGGCTCCAGATACAGCCCCGTCGAGAGCGAGTCGTCGCGGACGGTGACGCGCTTCACGGCGCCCGAATCGAAGCTGACGTCGATCGCACGGCCCACCACGTAGACAATCGCCGGAGTTCGCAATGTGGTGTCGCGCGGAGGGAGGTGCTGGAGCGACGTCGCGTGCCCGCTGGAGACGAGCAGCCGGATCTTCGGCTTGCTCGTGGAGTCCCGCAGGAGAGACGCCGCGGTGTCGAAGTGGGCAACGATCGTGTCACCCGTCAGGCGGTCGCGCTCGTCGGTGCGGAACCGTGTCGAGTCGGGGGCGCCCTCCGCCACCGCGCCGCCGACCGCGTGCATCTCGCGAAGCCGCTGCCCGGGCATGACGACGTCGGTGGAATCGGAGAGGATCGACTGGGTCGCCGATACGGCGTGCGACCGCGACTTGCCCCAGGAGATCGCCCGGTTCAGGGAGTCGCGGACGATCCGCAGGTCGATCGTGTCCGACTTGAGGTTCACGTCCTGACTGGTGGCCTCGGCGTTGGCCATCGCCAGGACCCGTTCGAGCTTCCGCTGCTTCGAGAGCACGTCGATCGTCTTCCCGACGAGCGTGAACGGCCGGCCCTTGTTGCCGAGGACCCGTGGGTTCCTCATCAGCCGGAGGAGCCCGCTCCCGCCGTCGAGATAGAGCGAATCACCCGACGCCGTGAGCTCCGGCCGGATGACGACGACCTGGCCCGACGACGCCACCACGCTGTCGCTCACCAGCCAGACGTTGTTGCCGGTCACGCTGACCGGCGGCTGAGGGCGGCCGGCGCTGTCCTTCTCCACGATCGAGATCGTCGGGCGTCCGATCGCCGTCGCGTGCTGCTGGCGCACGCGCGGGATCGCGCGCCAGAACTCGAGCTGCGGTCCCTTCAGGTTCGAACCGCTCGGCAGCTGCGCGTCGACGTTCATCGACGCAAGGAGCCGCTCTTCCGGCTGGAAGTACGTGAGGAAATCAGACTTGAGGTTGAGGCGCGGCTCGGAGTAGTCGACGTGACCGATGAAGAAATACCGATCCTCGTCGCCGTACGCCTCGAGGCTGTCCGAGCGGAGCACGATGCGCTGGTCGGGGCATCGGGCGACCACGCCGCCGCCGATGAACGAGTTGTACTGACCGCTCGGCAGCTTCACCGTTGAGAGGTGTGCCGCGGGCACGTTGTCGAATATGAATCGGCACCTGCCGCTCGGCGGGGCGCCGATCTGCGCGCGGAGCGGGCTGGCCACGAGCAGGAACGACGCGACACAACCGAGGATTCGCGTGACGTTCATTTGCCGGGCAGCGTGAAGCTTCCCTGCGCACCGAGGTTGCGCAGGATCTGGATTCGCGTGAGCTGCGGGTCGGCACGGAATCCGATGCCGCTCACGTTTCTGCCCGGCTCGACGAGCGTGAACGCGGAATCGCTCGAGACCTCGTTGACTGCCTGCATGTACCGCATCTGCGGCGCGGTGAGCCGCTTTCCCTCCGTCGTGACGATCACGACGTGCCCGAACCCTTCCAGCTTCGCCTCGCGCTGATTGTAGACGCCACGGTCGGAGCTGAGCACGCCGTCCTTCGTACCCGTGCTGCTGTTGAAGGTGGCCCGCACGTTTCGCAGCTCGAACCGGGTCTGGTCCTCGAACACGTACGCGGTGTCGGCGAATAGTTCGCCGCGCTGGACCCCACGGTCGGTGAGCAGCATGCGCACGCCGAGCATCACCTGCTCCGCGCTGTCGGCCATCGTGGCTCCGCGCTTGACGGGCGGAACGCTCCCCTGCTTCCGGCAGGCGACGAAGACCAACAGCGCCGCCGCGGCGAGCCACACCGGGCGGGAGATCATGCGACGCGCGCCCGCATGAGATCGTGCAGGTGAACCACGCCGACGAGTCGCTCATCGTCGCCGAGCACGGGCATGGCCATCACCCCGTTGGTCTCCATGCGATAGACCACGGCGCTGGCGAGCTCGCCGCAGTGCGCGAGGCGCGGCGTGCGCGTCATGATGCGTTCGACCGGGAAGGATAGTACGTCCGTCTCGTGCTCCATGAGCCTCGTGAGGTCGCCTGCGGTGAGCACTCCCTGCAGCCACCGATCGCTTCCCGCCACGAGAACGATCCCCCGCTGCTCCGCGAGGACGACGACGGCCTGACGAAGCGACGACCCCGGGGGCAGAACCGGCAGCGGCTCGGTGACCATCACCTCGTCCACCCGACGCAACAGCCGCCGGCCGATCGCACCGCCGGGATGCAGCCGAGCGAAGTCCTCCCGCTTGAACCCCTTGTGCTCCAGAAGGGTGACGGCCAGCGCGTCGCCGAGCGCGAGCGCCGCCGTCGTGCTGGTGGTCGGCGCGAGATCGTGCGGGCAGGCTTCCTCGCGCACCCACGCGTCCAGCGCAACGTCGCAGAGCCTCGACAGCGCGGAGCCCGTCTCGCCCGTGATGGCGATGGTCCGTACCCCGAGCCCCTGAAGATGTTCGAGCAGCACCAGGAGCTCGTCGGACTCCCCGGACTTCGAGATCAGGATGGCCACGTCGTTCGAACCGACGATTCCGAGGTCGCCGTGCGCGCTCTCGGCGGGATGCAGAAAGACGGCGGGGGTGCCGGTCGACGTCAGCGTCGCGGCGATCTTGCGACCCACCAGCCCCGACTTTCCGACTCCCGCGACGATGACACGTCCCGTGGAGTGCGCGATCATCGAGACCGCGTTCGCGAACGACTCGCCGAGGCGCTCCTCGACGGTCGCGAGCGCTTCGCGCTCGAGCCGGATGACGCGCCGGCCGCGGTCGATGATCTCGCCGGGCATCATCGCGCCGGCACCGTGGTGGGGAGGGAGCGCTCCTGGACGTATGCCTCGGTCACCTGCTCCCACTCCCCGCGCGCCTTGAGCAGCAGCTCGGCGAACTCCCGCACCGCCCCCCGCCCGCCGTGACGGGTGAGCTGAACGGCGCACGCGGCACGGATCTCGGGGACGGCATTCCCCACCGCGACGGGAAGCCCGACGAGCCGCAGCACGGCGAGGTCGGGGAAATCATCTCCGACGAACGCCGCCTCCGACGGAGCGATGCCGTGTCGGTCGAGCATGGACAGGAAGGCGGGGAGCTTGCGGGCGCGCGGATCCTGCGCGACGTCGTCGACGTCGAGCTCGATGGCGCGCAGACGGACGCTCTCGGAGACGCGACCGGTGACGATGACCACGCGGAGGCCGGCGCGCTGCATGAGATGCACGCCGAGCCCATCCTGAATCTCGTACCGCTTGAGCTCGACCGGGCGTCCGTCCGCGGCGCCGAGATAGATGCCGCCGTCGGTCATGACCCCGTCGACGTCGAGGCCGACGAGTCGGATCGAGCGCGCAAGCGACGAATCGATCATGCGCGGGCGCGGTGCCAGACGTCCACGGCTCGCAGCACGAGATCGTTCAGCGCGTCGAGCGGCACCATGTTCGGGCCGTCGCTGGGCGCATGATCGGGATCGGGATGCGTCTCGAGGAACAGCCCGTCGGTGCCGACCGCGCAGGCGGCGAGCGCCAGCGGTCCGACGTACTCACGCGCGCCGCCGCTCGCCCCGCCTTCGCCGCGGCCGGGCTGCTGCACGCTGTGCGTGGCGTCGAACACCACGGGCGCATCGCACGCCGCTCGCATCCGTGGCAGGGCTCGAAAGTCGACCACGAGATCGCCGTAGCCGAAGAACGTGCCGCGCTCGGTCACCGCGACCTCGGGGGAATCACCGCGCCCCGCACCGCTGAAACCCTGGCGCACCTTCGTCGCCGCGCCGCGCATGGCCTCGGGGTGCATCCACTGCCCCTTCTTGATGTTGACCGGCTTGCCCGCCGCACCCGCCGCGACGAGCAGATCGGTCTGGCGCGAGAGAAAGGCCGGGATCTGCAGCACGTCGGCGACCTGCGCCGCCGGGGCGCACTGATCGGGGAGGTGCACGTCGGTGAGCACCGGCAGCCCGGTCGCCGTGCGCACGCGATCGAGCGCGGCGAGCCCCTCGTCCAGGCCCGGGCCTCGAAACGCGCCAGCGTTCGAGCGGTTGGCCTTGTCGAAGCTCGCCTTGAAGATGATGCCCCCCGGAACGTGCTCCGCGAGCCGCGCGAGATGCTCGGCGACGCGCAGGTTGAGCCCGTCGTCCTCGAGCACACAGGGCCCTGCGATGAGGAAGAGCGCGTCGCGCCGGAAGCGCCGAGACGTCACGATGGCGATGCGCTCACCAGCGACGGCGAGGCGGACTTCGCGGCGCGCTGCTTCACGCCCGCCGCCGCGGCGATGAACCCCGCGAAGAGGGGATGCGGCCGCGTCGGTCGCGACTGCAGCTCCGGGTGGAACTGGCAGCCGACGAACCACGGATGATTGGGCAGCTCGATCATCTCGACGAGCTGGCCGTCGGGGGAGAGCCCGCTCAGCCGCAGCCCGTGCTGGACGAAGAGATCGCGGTACGCGTTCGACACCTCGTACCGATGCCGGTGTCGCTCGCTGACTTCGGCCACGCCGTACACCTCGGCGACGCGCGAGCCGCGCGCGAGCCGGCAGGGATACGCGCCGAGCCGCATCGTGCCGCCCATGTCGGTCACGTGCTGCTGCGATTCCATCAGCGAGATGACGGGGTTGTCGCACTCGGGGGCGAACTCGCTCGAATGCGAGTCGTCCAGTCCACAGACGTTCCGCGCGAACTCGATGATCGCCGTCTGCATGCCGAGACAGATGCCGAAGAACGGCACGGCATGCTCACGCGCATGGCGGATGGCGTCGACCATTCCCTCCACGCCGCGCACACCGAACCCGCCCGGAACGAGCAGCCCGTCGTGACGGCCGAGGATGTCGGCCGCCGCTCGCGCGTCGACGAAGTCGTCGCTCGAGATCCAGTTGATGTCGACGCCGACGTCGTTGGCGATGCCGCCGTGGATGAGCGCTTCCTGCACGCTCTTGTAGCTGTCGACGAAGTCCGTGTACTTGCCGACGACGGCGATCTTCACGCGCTCGCTCGGCGCGACGATACGCTGCACCATGTCCTTCCACGGCGAGAGATCGGGTGCGGGACGTTCGATGCCGAACTTCTGCAGCACCTTGTCGTCGAACCCCTGCTCGTGGAAGGCGAGCGGGATCTCGTAGATCGTGGAGACGTCGGGCGACTCGATCACCGCGCCGAACTCCACGTTGCAGAAGAGCGCGATCTTGCGCTTGATCTCGTCGGAGACGGGCCGCTCCGTACGAACGATCAGGATGTCCGGCTGGATTCCGATCTCCATGAGCTCGCGCACCGAGTGCTGCGTCGGCTTGGTCTTGAGCTCACCCGCGGCGGCGATGTAGGGGATCAGCGTGAGGTGCACGAAGATCGCGTTCTCGCGGCCGACGTCGTGGCGGAACTGGCGGATCGCCTCGAGGAACGGCTGCGACTCGATGTCGCCGACCGTCCCGCCGATCTCCACGATCACCACGTCGTTCTCCGGCGCGATGCGGCGGATCGCCGCCTTGATCTCGTCGGTGATGTGCGGGATCACCTGCACGGTGGACCCGAGATACTCCCCTCGGCGCTCCTTCGTGATGACGTTGAGGTAGATGCGCCCCGTGGTGACGTTGTTCGCCTGTGACAGCGAGCGATCGATGAACCGCTCGTAATGCCCGAGATCGAGATCGGTCTCGGCGCCGTCGTCGGTCACGTACACCTCGCCGTGCTGGAACGGGGACATCGTTCCGGGATCCACGTTCAGATACGGATCGAATTTCATCATCGTCACGCGCAGGCCGCGCGCGACGAGCAGCCGCCCGAGGGAGGCGGCAGCGATGCCTTTGCCGAGCGAGGAGACTACCCCGCCGGTCACAAAAATGAATTTCGTCGTGTGCTGTCGCGTCGTCGTCTGCATCAGCTCTCGGTCGTGAAGGTCGCCCAGTGGGAATTCGCCAGCTCCAGGTCTTCCTCGGTATCGATGCCGCGTCGAACGGTGTCGTCCGTCAGCGCGACGCCCATGCGCATACCGTGCGCGAGCGGGCGTAGCTGCTCGAGCCGCTCGATTCGCTCGAGCGGGTGGACGGGCAGCGCGACCCATTGGGCGAGCGCGTCGGGCGTGTAGGCGTAGACGCCCACGTGATGAAGCACGCGGGCGTCGCGTGCGGCGGCGTCGGCGCCGTCGCGCAGGAACGGGATCGGCGCACGCGAAAAGTACATCGCTGCTCCGTCGTCGGCGGTGACGACCTTCACGACGTCGGCGCGGCCGAGGATCTCGGGCTCGGCGCGCAGCGCCGCCGTCCCCAGCGAGAAGCCTCCGTCGGTGACCTGCCCCAGCGCGCCGCGCACGGCGGCGGCGGAGACGAATGGCTCGTCACCCTGCACATTCACGATCGCCTCGAAGGCCCGGCAGTCGGCGCGCGACGCGACTTCGGCCACGCGGTCGGTACCGCTCGGGTGCGCGGGGTCGGTGAGGAGCGCGTGGCCGCCGGCTCGCTCGACCTCCTCGAGGATCTCGCGGCTGTCGGTGGCGACGATGCAGCGGTCGGCGACTTGGAGTGCGACGACACGCTCGAGGACGCGGACGACGAGTGGGACGCCGGCGAGAAGCCGCAGCGGCTTCCGGGGGAGACGCGTGGCGCCCAGTCGCGCTGGGATGACGGCGAGCGTCCTCACGTGCGGCTCGCGGGGCCGCGGCGATACGATGCGCGCGAAGAGCGCGCGCCCGATGCAACTTTCACGCCAATTAACATACGCCTTCTCGCGAGAGAAGGCAATGCGCGACGCGTCAGCTACTGATTCAGCGCGACGAACACGCCGTAGCGCGTCTCGCGATCGCCGGCGGCGTCGAACGTCATCTCGAATCCGACGACACTTATCCCCACGCCGAAGCCGAGCTCCTGCTCGAGCTTCGGCAGCGATCCGACGCCCGCGGCGCCCATGATGTGCCGCAGGTTCAACGTCGGCGAGCCAAGCATCGGCAGCGCGATCACGGTCACGGGAATCCGGTAGCGGCTCTCGACGAAGAGCAGCTGGTCGCCACCCTGCTCGAGCAGGTCGAGCAACGGCAGCGTGCCGACGCGGCCCAGATACGCGTATCGCGCGCGCGGCGTCGAATCACTGGCCGTGGCGACGGCGTGCGCACCGACGTGTAGACGCTGGGTGTGGAACGTGGGAAACTCGATCGAGCCGTCGAGCGTGAGCTGCGTGAACGACGAGGTTCGGTCTGGCGTGCGAAAGCTCTGTTCGCCCTCGGCGGTGAGCTTCGCCTGCACCGTCCCGACCTTGTAGTCGAGCTTCGCGCCGAGCAGTCCGGAGCCGATCTCGCCACGCTCCACCAGCGGATTCGGGCGCGCCATGTGCTCGATCGACTCGCGCGCACTGAACGACCACACATTCGCCACGGCGGTGATCGGACTGACTTTCTCGAAACGTCCGCCGCCGAACGGCTCGACCACGATCCCGGGACGCTCGGCGTGCAGGAAGACGCGCGCCGTCCCGCCGTCCGAGCGGAAGTAGTTCCGCGTGTCGTTGCCGAAGGCGAGCGTCGCCGCCGAGTTGAGCAGATCGGTGTAGATCCAGCGCTCGTTCGTGCGGGTGAAGCGTCCCACTTCCGCTTCGGCGCGGACGCGCCGATCAGGCCCGACGCGGATGGCGACAGCGGGATCGACGACGCCGAGCCGGCTCCGGTAGGTGACGAACGGCTGCAGCTCCAGCGCGCGATCGCCGATCGTCACGAGTGCGCCAACGGGGAGCGACGCTCCGTTCACGCGGTCGTAGGTCGGCAGCAGCACCCCATAGAAACCCGCCGGCTGGATGATCGGTACACGATCCTGGTCGCGGCCCTGGTACGCGAGCTCGTAGCGCGACGGACTCGCCACGATGGAGTAGTCGTCATCCCGATAGCTCTCGATCGAGCCTCCGACCGTGCCGAGCAGGGTCCGATACACGCCGCCGCCAATGGCGACTGCTTTCCCGGTCACCTCGGACCCTGTCCGCAGAAAGAGATCGCCCCCGACGACGACGACGTCGCCCTGCACTCGGCTCGCGAGGTACGTCGGTTGGCCGAGCACAAGGAGATTCGTCGTCACGACGCTGTCGCGCGGCAGCACGAGCCTACCTCGGCCGGCCCGCAATGCATGCGGACGGGCTGCAGCGCTCCGCACGATGGATGCGACGCGTTCGGGACCCGGCTCGCGCAGCACCACCTCCTGCGCGCCAAGTACCGACGGCGCGAGGAGGGCGGCGAGCAGGCGCCGCCTCACCGCGCGACCAGACCGAGGAAGTTGCGCAGCAGCTGCTTGCCGTCGGGCGTGAGGACGGACTCGGGATGAAACTGCACGCCCCACACCGGATGTGTCCTGTGGCGCAGGGCGTGGATCTCCGTGTCGTCGTGCTCCGCCGTCGCGACGACGCGGAGCGAGTCGGGAAGTGTGGACCGCTCGACGGTGAGCGAATGATAGCGGCCAACCTGCAGCGGCGAGGGCAGACCGGCGAACAGGTCGGACCCATCGTGGGCGATGCGCGATGTCTTCCCGTGGACGGCGCGCGCGGCACGCACGACTCGCCCGCCGTACGCCTCGCCGATCGCCTGATGGCCGAGGCACACGCCGAGGATCGGCGTCGTGGCGCCCCATTCGCGGATGACGTCCACCGTGACGCCGGCCTGCGCCGGCGCGCAGGGCCCTGGCGACAGCACGATGGCGTCCGGGGCCAGCTCTCCCACCTCATCGACCGTCACGGCATCGTTGCGACGCACGAGCACGTCCGCGCCCAGCTCGCCCAGATACTGGACGAGGTTGTAGGTGAACGAGTCGTAGTTGTCGATGACGAGCAGCATTGTGGGGCAGACGGGTCGGTTCGGGCGCTCAGCCTCGGGGATGATAACTCCGATGGACCTGCCGGAGATACTCCCGATCGACGTGAGTATAGATCTGGGTCGTGGCGATGTCGACATGACCAAGCATCTCTTGTACCGCGCGGAGATCGGCCCCCCCCTCGAGAAGGTGCGTCGCGAAGGAGTGCCGCAACGTGTGGGGCGACACGTGCTTGGTGATTGCGGCGCGTTCGACGTAGCCGCGAAGGATCTTCCAGGCGCCCATTCGCGTGAGGGGCCGCCCGCGCGCGTTGAGGAAGAGCATTCCCTTTCCCTCTCCCTTCTCGAGTCGCGGCCGGAGCTCGCGCAGGTAGACCGCCACGGCGCCGATCGCGGAACGGCCGATGGGAACGAGCCGCTCCTTGCTGCCCTTGCCGAACACGCGAATGAGACCTTCCTCGAGCAGGAGGTCGCGAACGCCGAGCGTGATCCACTCCGACACCCGGAGACCGGCGCCATACGCGAGCTCGAGGAGCGCCCGGTCGCGGAAGACCATGTTGTCGTCGAGCGTCGGCGCGGCGATGAGACGCTGCACCTCGTCGACGGTGAGCACGTCGGGCAGCTCGCGCCATCGCTTCGGTGTCTCGAGCCGGTCGCTCGGGTCGCGCACGACGACGCCGTCGCCGGTGAGGAAGCGAAAGTAGGTGCGGATGGCCGAGACGTTTCGGCGAATGCTGGCCGGAGAGAGGCCGAGATCCTTGAGGTGGTAGACGTATTCGCGCAGCGTGCGCGCGGTGATGTCCACTGGCGCGGCGAGGCCCTTCCCCACCGCGTACTCGGCGAACCGATCGAGGTCGCGGCCGTACGCCTCCTGAGTGCGGAGCGAGAGTCCCTGCTCGAGCGCGATGTAGTCGGTGAAGCGCTGGAGCAGGAACCGGCGCGCGCGTGCGTCGGCGTCGCTCATCAGGCCATCCGCCGGCGACGGATCCACCAGGCGAGCGCACCTGCGGCGACGATCGCAGCGGCCGCGATGGCGGCGAACCGTCCATAGCGAGTGATCCGCGCCATGAGCGCACCCCAGTCGGCGCCGGCGCGGAACGCGAGATAGCTCACCAGCCCGTACCACACCGCCGAGGCGAGCGAGAGCGCGAGCATCGTCGTGACCGGCGAGATGCGCAACGCGCCGGCGAAGGGCGGCACCACGGCCCGCACGCCGGGGATGAATCGGCTCAGCACGAGGGAGACGGCGCCATACCTCCCCGCCGGTGCATCCACGCGGTACCGTGGCGCCGCCCGACGACGTACATCGCGCCGGCGCCCGCGACGTTACCGACCCACGTCGCGAAGATCGCCCAGAATGCGCTGCCCTGCCCACGCGCAGCGAGCCAGCTCCCCAGCGCCACGACGGTGTCCGCGGGCACGGGAGGAAAGACGTTTTCCACCGCGGCGAATGCCGCCATGAGGAGATACAGGACGCTCAGCGGAACATGGGACAACCACTCGACCAGGCCCGCGCTCACGCTAGGCGCGATAGAGCGTTGCCGTCGCCAGACACGCGAGTCCCTCGCCTCGGCCGACGAATCCCATCCCTTCGTTCGTCTTGCCCTTGATCCCGACATCACCCGGCGCGCAGCGCAGTGCGCCGGCGATCCGCTCGCACATCGCGGTGCGATGCGGCGCGATGCGCGGTGTCTCCGTGATCACGACGACGTCCACCTGACCGACGCGCCATCCGACCGCTTCCACGTGACCGACGGCGAGGATGAGCATCTCGATCGAATCGCGTCCCGCATTCACCGGATCCGAGTCGGGAAACATCGAGCCGATGTCGCCGAGCCCCGCCGCGCCGAGCACCGCGTCGGTGACGGCATGGGCGATCGCGTCGCCGTCGGAGTGTCCGCGCAGATGCACGTCGGCGGCGATCTCCACGCCGCCGAGCACCAGCGGGCCGCCCGGGGCGAAGCGGTGGGAGTCGTAGCCGATGCCGGTGCGGAGCGGCAGCCGTTCAGTCATGACGCGGCGCCGTCACCGGCGGATCACGCGGCGGCCACCGCCGGCGCGATGATCGAGTAGTCCTGCCGGCGGCGCGCGGGAGTGAAGCCGGCGTCGCGGATGAGGCGCTCCATCTCTTCGATCGTCGTGCGATGGGTGGTGTTCGCCGCGGACACGACGTTCTCCTCGATCATGAGCGAGCCGAAGTCGTTGCAGCCGAAGTGCAGTGCCGTCTGTCCGATCTTCATCCCCATCGTCACCCAGCTCGACTGGATGTTGGGGACGTTGTCGAGGACGACGCGCGCGAACGCAACCGTGCGCAGATAGTCGACGGCGTCCGTCTTCGGCATGTGCGACATGCGCGGCGTGTTCTCCGGTTGCAACGGCCAGCAGATGAACGCCGTGAACCCGTTCGTGCGCGCCTGCACCTCGCGAACGCGTTCGAGATGCTCGAGCCGCTCCGCAAGCGTCTCGCCGATGCCGTACATCATCGTGACGGAGGTCTTCATCCCCTCCTGATGCGCGATCTCCATGATCTCGAGCCAGCGGTCGGCTCCCGCCTTCTTTTTCGCCACGTCGTCACGCACGCGCTGCACGAGGATCTCGCCGCCCCCGCCCGGGATCGAGTCGAGTCCCGCCTTCTGGAGCTCGCGAATGACGTCGCGGGCGTCCATGCGGTACAGCTTCGACCAGAAATCGACCTCGCTCGGGCTGAACCCGTGGACGTGAATCGGGTGATTGCGCTTGATGTACCGGAGCAGGTCGAGGTACCACTCGAACGGGATGTACGGGTTGTGCCCGCCCTGCATGAGGATCTGCACGCCGCCGAGCGCCTTGGTCTCCTCGATCTTGGCGCCGATCTGCTCGTACGAGAGCGTCCATCCCTCTGCGTCCTTCGGCCGACGATAGAAGGCGCAGAAGCCGCAGTCCGCGACGCAGACGTTCGTGTAGTTGATGTTGCGATCGACGATGTAGGTGACGACGTCTCCCGGATGGAGGCGCTGGCGCACGCGATGCGCCTCGGCGCCGAGCTCGAGGAGCGGTGCGCGCTGATAGAAGTCGAGCAGATCACGCATGACAATCACCGAGAATCGTGCAGCGACCGGCTCCGCGCGCGCATCACGCGGCGGGCAGGAAGGCGAGCGAGCCGTTGGGCACGCGCCCGCTGGCGGCGAGCTTGCCGAAGAACGTCGTCAGGCCCGCGAGGTGCTCGTAGCGGAGGCCGTAATCGAGGCCCGAAAGATACTCCCACGCCGCGTCGCGTGACACACCGGTCGCCTGGGCGGCCTGGTCGGCGAGCACGGGGAGATTGGCGAGGCCCCAGTCGCGCGAGCGGATGAGTTGCGCATGCAGCGCCAACGACTGCTCGACGGGAGCGGTCCGCTGCGCCACCCAGACGGCGAACACGAACGGAAGACCGGTCCACGCCTTCCAGACGGCTCCCAGGTCGTAGGCGAAGGGGTACTCCCGCGCGAGGTCGCTCGCGCCGGAGCTCAGGAGCAGCGCGGCGTCACCGATGATCAGCCGCGCGTCGTGCTCCGGCTGCTCGGCGCGCGCGAGGTCGGCGATCTCGGCGTCGGCGGGCACGAACGCCGGCCGCGCCTTCCAGACGTGGTCGAACAGCAGCTCGAGCAGGACGACGCTCGTCATCGAGCTGCGCGTCACGAGCACGCGGCGTCCGCCGAGTCGCTCGGCCGGCGTACGCGAGAAGAGCATCACGCTCCGCACCGGTCCGTCGCAGGAGATCGCCAGGTCGGGCAGCAGGAGATACCGCGCCGTGTCGCGCGCATACTCGACGGCGGAGATCACGCTGATGTCGAGCCCTCCCTGCGCCATGCGTCGATTGAGCGCAGAGGGTATCCCGTCGACGAGCGTCGCATCGAGTGCGACGAGGCCGCGATCGATGCCGCCGTAGACCGGGTAGCAGTTGATGTAGGGAATCCTGCCGACGCGCATCGTCACGCCGCGGCTCGCGTCGGATCGTCGTCGAAGGTGCGAATCACGTTGTAGAAGGAGTCCCGCTCGGCGGGGATCTTCCCCGCGCCGCGGATGATGCGCAGCAGCTCGTCGAGACTCATCGCCTGCGCGGTGTGCGCACCCGCCTCGTGATAGATCTTCTCGCGGACGACGGTGCCCTCCAGATCGTTCACGCCGAAGTGCAGCGACAGCTGCGACAGCGCCGGCGTCACCATGATCCAGTGCGACTTGACGTGGTCGAAGTTGTCGAGGAAGAGGCGGCCGACGGCGAGGTTCTTCAGGTCGTCGACGCCGGTCGTCGCCGTGCCCTGGCGTCCCAGCTCCGCGCCCAGCTCGTTGTTGTCCGGGTGATACGCCAGCGGGATGTACGCGAGGAAGCCGCCCGTCTCGTTCTGCAGATCGCGCAGCATGCCGAGATGGTGGATGCGGTCCTCGACCGTCTCGACGTGGCCGTACAGCATCGTGCAGTTGGTCCGGATGCCGAGACCGTGCGCGACGCGGTGGACGTCGATCCACTCACTGCCCGCCAGCTTCCGATCGGCGATCGTGGCGCGCACGCCGGGGCTGAAGACTTCGGCGCCACCACCGGGCATCGTGTCGAGCCCCGCCTCGCGCAGCGCCACGAGGACATCGCGGACCGACATCTTCTCGATGCGCGCGATGTGGGCGATCTCCACGGCGGTCAGCGCCTTGATGTGCACCTGTGGGTGACGCGCCTTGAGGCCGCGGAACATCTCCGTGTAGTAGGCCAGCCCCGCCTTCATGTCGAGACCGCCCACAATATGGAACTCGCGCGTCATCGCTCCCGCTGCCTGCTCCGCCTCGGCCCACACCTGATCCATCGTGTAGCGGTACGCGCCGTCTTCTTTCGGCAGGCGGGCGTAGGAGCAGAAGACGCACGTTGCGCGCAGGATGCAGACGTTCGTCGGATTGATGTGCTGATTGGCCGCGAAGGTGACCCGGTCGCCGTGCTTCGCGCGGTTCGCCGCGTCGGCGATCGTGCCGAGGCCGAGCAGGTCCGAGGTGCGAAACAGGGCCACACCCTCGGCCGGCGTGAGCCGTTCGCCCGCCATGACCCGGTCGGCGATCGCGTGCAGCGCCGGGTCGGAGATGCGGGAGCGGTCGAGCACGACGGCAGGGGGCACAGTGCTACTCCTCGTAACGCCTCACGACGAGCGAGACGTTGTGACCGCCGAATCCCGCGCTGTTGCTGAGCGCGGCCCGTACCTCACGGGGCCTGGACTGATTCGGCGTGAAATCCAGATCGCCGCACGCGGGATCCGGGTTGCAGTAGTTGATCGTCGGCGGCACCACCTGATCGCGGATCGCGAGCAGCGATGCGATGAGTTCCACCGCACCGGCAGCGCCGAGCATGTGACCCGTCATCGACTTGGTGGAGGACACGTTGATCCTCGGCGCCGCGTCGCCGAACACCTTGGCGATGGCGGTTGCTTCGTTCGAGTCGTTGAGCGGCGTCGAGGTGCCGTGCGCGTTCACGTAGTCCACCTCGTCGGGCGTCATCCCGGCGTCCGCGAGCGCGCCGCGCATGGCGCGTTGCAGACCCTCGTGCTCGGGAAGCTGGCCAGTGAGGTGGTATGCATCGCCGGACGCGCGATACCCCACGACCTCGGCGTAGATGCGCGCACCCCGCTGCTGTGCGTGCTCGAGCGCCTCGAGGATGAGCACACCCGCGCCCTCCCCCATCACGAACCCATCGCGCGTAGCGTCGAAGGGGCGGGACGCGGACTCCGGACTATCGTTCCGCTCGGAGAGCGCGGTCATGTTGGCGAACCCACCGATGGCCATCGGCGTGACCGTCGCTTCCGCTCCGCCCGTGATGATGATGTCCGCGTCGCCGTACTGGATGCAGCGGAATGCGTCGCCGATCGCGTGGGCGCTCGTCGCACACGCCGAGACGGTGGCGTAGTTGGGTCCGCGCGCATTGAAGCGCATCGAGACCACGCCGGCCGCGATGTCGGCGATGAACATGGGAATGAAGAAGGGGCTGATCTTGCTTGCCCCACGCTCCCGATAGACGTCGTGCTGCTCCTCGAAGCTCTTGAGACCGCCGATGCCGCTGCCGACGATCACTCCCGTCCGGTCGACGTCGTAAGCGCCGGGGAGGAGCGCCGCGTCGGCCATCGCCTCGACGGCGGCGGCGACCGCGTACTGCGTGTACAGATCCGCCCGCTTGGCCTCCTTCCGCTCCATGGTCTTGAGCGGATCGAACCCCTTCACCTCGCAGGCGAATCGCACCGGGAAAGTCGAGGCATCGAACTTCGTGATGCCGGACGCTCCCGAAACACCCGCCTGCAGCGCACGCCAAGTCGTCGCCACGTCGTTGCCGACGGGCGTGATGGCACCGAGACCGGTGACGACGACCCGACGTCGCATTACGCGCCGACCTTGGTGTTCAGATAGGCGACGGCATCACCGACGGTCCGCAGCTTCTCGGCGTCCTCATCGGGGATGTCGATGTTGAACTCCTTCTCGAACTCCATAACCAGCTCGACGATGTCGAGGCTGTCCGCACCGAGGTCCTCGATGAAGCTGGCCTCGTCGGTCATCTTGTCGCGCTCGACGCCGAGCTCCTTCTCGATGATGTCACGGACCTTCTGGGCGTTGTCGGCCATGGGGCAGGCTCCTGTGGGTTTTTTAACCTGTGAAAGCTAGCGAAAGTTCGTCTGCAATGTCACTTCGGCACACGCAGTTACCACGTCACATCACCAGTCCTCCGTCGACGACGATCACCTGCCCCGTGATGTACGACGCGAGGTCGGAGGCGAGGAATGCAACCGCTGCGGCGACGTCGTTCGGCGTACCGAGTCGCTCGAGCGGGATCTGTCCGGATAGCGTGTCGCGTGCCTCCGGCGTCATTGCGGCCGTCATGTCGGTCTCGATGAAGCCAGGCGCGACGGCGTTGATGAGGATGTTGCGCGACGCGAGCTCCTTGGCGACCGACTTCGTCAGGCCGATGAGCCCGGCCTTGCTCGCGGCGTAGTTCGCCTGCCCCTTGTTACCGGTGATGCCGACAATGCTGGCGATGTTGATGATGCGCCCCCAGCGGCGCTTCATCATGCCTCGCGATGCGGCACGGATGGCGACGAATGCACCGCGGAGATTCGCGTCGAGCACGGCATCCCAGTCGTCATCCTTCAGGCGGAACAGGATGTTGTCGCGTGTCAGCCCCGCGTTGTTCACCAGGATGTCGATCTGGCCGAACGACTTCTCGACGCTCTCGACGAGAGACGTCACCGATGCGATGTCGGCGACGTCGCACGCGAACCCGGCGGCGTCGCGGCCGATGCCGTTGGCCACCTCGCCGGCGCGGCCCGCGTCACGCCCGACCACGGCGACGCGCGCACCCGCGCCGGCGAGCGTCTCGGCGATCGCGCGACCGATGCCGCGCGTGCTGCCCGTCACGAGCGCCCTGCGCCCCGTGAGATCGATGTTCACGCGTTCACCTCGGCGAGGAGTGCGTCGACCTCGGCGCCCGTACCGCAGCTGAGGACGGTGGCATCGGGGACGATCTTCTTGACGAGTCCCTTGAGCACCGTCCCTGGCCCCATCTCGACGAACAGCGCGCGGGGATGCCGCAGTGCGATCGACTCGATGGCGCGCGTCCACTGCACCGGTGAGGTCAACTGCTCGAGGAGGAGGCGGCGCGCAAGCGCAGCGTCGTTCACTGGTTGCGCGTTCACGTTCGCGTAGATCGGGAACCTCGCATCGGCGAGGTGCGCCAGGTCCAGCGCGCTCGAGAGGCCGGCGACGGCGAATTCCATCAGGGGCGAGTGAAACGCACCGCTGACGTTGAGCTTCTTGGCCTTGCCGCCGGCGAGCTTCACCAGCTCCATGGCGCGATCCACGCCCATCGACTCGCCGCTGATGACGATCTGGCCGGGACAGTTGTAGTTGGCCGGTACGACCACGCCGGCATCTTCCGACGCCTCGTGGCAGATATCTTCGATCGGCCTCGCCAACGTGCCGAGCACAGCCGCCATCGCACCCGGACGCTTCCTTCCCGCCTCGAGCATCAGCTCGCCACGGCGGCGGACGAGGCGCACCGCCTCGGCGAAGGGCAGCGCGTCCGAGGCGTGGTAGGCCGTGAATTCGCCCAGTGAGTGTCCGGCGGCGGCGACGACCATCGCACCGATGGCATCGCGCACGGCGGCCCACGCGGCCGCGCCGTGTGTGAGCAGCGCCGGCTGCGCGTTGTGCGTCAGCGTCAGCTCGTCGGCCGGTCCCTCGAACGCGAGAAGCGAAAGGGGGACGCCGAGCGCCGCGTTCGCGGCCTCGAACACCTCACGCGCCGCGGGATAGCGCGCAGCGAGGTCTTTCCCCATCCCCGGTGCTTGAGAGCCCTGACCGGGAAAGAGCAGTACGACGTTCGGCATGACGCTAGAAGCGGATGACCATCGAGCCCCATGTGAAGCCGGCGCCGAAGGCGCAGAGCAGCGCCGTGCTCCCCGGCCTGAGACGACCGCGCTCGAATGCTTCGTCGATCGCGATCGGGATGGACGCGGACGACGTATTCCCGAAGCGGTCGACGTTCACGTAGACCTTGTCCATCGGAATGCCCGCGTGCTTCGCCGTCGCTTCGATGATGCGGTTGTTCGCCTGATGTGGTATCAGCACGTCGATGTCGCTCCCGGTCAGCTTGGCCGCATCGAGCGCGCGATCGCACGCCTCGCTCATCTGACGCACGGCGTGCTTGAACACTTCGCGGCCGGCCATCTTCACGTACGACGTGCGATCCTGAAGCACCGCGTCGCTGAACGGTACGGCGGCACCGCCGGCCGGCCGCCAGAGCAACTCGGCGAGCGTGCCGTCACTGCGCATGAAGGTGCTGAGGATCCCGCAGTGGGCGCCGTTCTGCGTACGCTTGAGCACCACGGCGCCCGCGCCGTCGCCGAACAGCACGCACGTCGAGCGGTCCTGCCAGTCAGTGATCGCGCTCATCTTCTCCGCGCCGACGACGAGCGCCGTCTCGATCGCACCCGAGTGCATCAATCCTTCGGCGACGGTCATCGCGTAGAGCCATCCGGTGCACGCGGCCGATAGATCGAACGCGGCGGCGCGGGTGGCGCCGAGCTGCGCTTGCAGGTCGACGGCCGTCGCCGGCAGTAACCGATCGGGAGTGGCGGTACTCAGCACGATCGCATCGAGCTCTCCTGCGTGGACCCCGGCGCGCGCCATCGCCTGCTTCGCCGCCGTGACGGCCATGCTGCACGTGGTCTCCTCGGGCGCGGCGATGCGTCGCTCCACGATGCCGGTGCGCTCAAAGATCCATTCGTGCGATGTGTCGAGACCGAGCGCGGCGAAATCGTGATTCGTCATCACTTTCGCCGGGATCCCGCGGCCGGTGCCGGCGACGTAGGCGACGGGTCGCTTCATGCGGCGTTCTCGGAGGCGGCGGCGAGCCGCGCGCCGATCTGATCGTTCATGCCACTCACCACGGCCTGTGCCGCCACTTTCACGGCGTTCTTGATCGCTCGCGGCGACGACTTGCCGTGCGAGATGATGCTGACGCCCTTCACGCCGAGCAGCGGTGCGCCGCCGTACTCCGAGTAGTCGAGGTGCTTGAGGCCGGCCTGAAGCTGCTCGGCACTCACGCCGGCGCTGCGCAGCGTTCCGATCATGAGCGGCGCGATTGCCTCGTAGAATTTCAGCACGACGTTGCCGACGAAGCCGTCGCAGATGACGACGTCGACTGCCTCGCGCTCGGTGCCGCCGGTGGGGAGATCGCGTCCCTCGACGTTGCCGATGAAGTTGAGCCCCGACGACTGGAGCAGATGGTGCGCCTCCTTGGTCACCGCGTTGCCCTTCTCCGGCTCCTCACCGATGCTCAGGAGGCCGACCGCAGGGTTGGGCCGGCCGAGCACGCATTCGACGTAGGTGGCACCGAGACGAGCGAACTGCACCAGCTCCTCGGCGCTGCAGTCGACGTTGGCGCCGGAGTCGAGCACGGCGACCGGCTTCCGCGCCGAGGGGAAGAGCGTGACGATGGCGGGCCGCTCGAGACCCGCGTGCATCCGCAGAATCACCATCGACGCCACCATCTGCGCGCCGGTGCTGCCCGCGGAGACGAAGGCATCGGAGCGCCCTTCGGCCTGCAACCGCAGTCCGACGGCCATCGAGCTGTTCGGTTTGCCCCGCACCACGGCGCTCGGTTTGTCCGTCATCTCGATGACGTCCGGCGCTTCGACGATCGTGAGGCGATCGCGCTGCGCGGCGTGCGTCGTCAGCTCACCCTCGAGGAGGGTGCGCAGCTGCGCTTCCACCACGGAGGTGCTGCCGACGAGCTGAATACAATGCGCGGGATCGAGCTCGGCGAGCGCGAGAAGGGCGCCGGCTACGGTCGCCTGGGGCGCGAAGTCGCCCCCCATGGCGTCCAACGCGATCCGCGCCAAGGTCAGGCTTCCCTGGCGGCTACTCGCTGCTCACCGGCGTAGTAGCCGCATTCGGCGCACACGTGGTGCGGCCGCTTCATCGCCTGGCAACGCGGGCATTTCTGGATCGCGATGGCGGGCGCAGTCTTGTGCGTGTTGCGCGCGCGCTTCTTTCTCTTCGAGGTTCTGCGCTTCGGGACGGCCATGGGTCGGAACGAAAACGGAAAAGGATTGGGAGCGGACGATTCAGCGCCGCTCGTCGCGTAGCTTCCGCAGCCCCTCCCAGCGGGGATCCGCCGAGGTGGGAGTGCAGTCGCAGGGA
Source organism: Gemmatimonadota bacterium (assembly GCA_003223455.1). GTDB lineage: Bacteria > Gemmatimonadota > Gemmatimonadetes > Gemmatimonadales > Gemmatimonadaceae > AG11. The sequence continues at coordinate 38,602 of QHVE01000020.1, forward strand.
CCGAGGTTGAGCTCGGCCCCACACGTCGGGCACAGACCCTGACAATCGTCCCGGCACAACGCGTAGCCAGGAACGTTCAACAGCCACTGCTCGCGAAGCGCGGGACGGAGATCGAGCTCCGTCGCGCGATCGTCGATCAGGTAGACATCGGGATCGTCCACGACGCCCTCGGTCCCCGCTTCCGCGAAGATCAGATGGGCCTCTTCGGACACGTGGGCCGAGGCGTCGCCCAGACAGCGGCGGCACTCCATTGCCACGTCTCCCTCGATCGAGCCGTGCCAGTAGAACTGACCCAGCCCGGCCGCAGACAACCGCCCCTTGACGCGGAGCGGCGACGACGGCTTCGGGTCTCCCTCCGCCCACACCGGATCGTCGGGCGACAGAGTGTCGTCGACGGCCACGGCACGCTCCGCCAGAGAGCGAATGTCAAAGGACAGCATAGCCATGAAAACTACTTGTCACCGTTGCACTTATCAAGTCACGACGGTGGTGTGTTCGCCGAGCGCCGCAGGGCCCGAATCAGCCGCTCAGCCCCAGAGCAACTCCGTCTCGGCGAAGAAGAAACGGGCCTCGCGCTGAGCGTTCTCGTCCGAGTCCGACGCGTGGATCGCGTTCCGCCCTTTCGACTCCGCGTACAGCTTGCGCACGGTGCCCGCCGCAGCCTCAGCCGGGTCCGTGGCGCCGATTGCGTCGCGCAGCGCCGACACGGCACTGGCCTTCTCGAGCACCATCGGCATGCACGGTCCGGAAGTCATGAACTGCACCAGCTCGGCATAGAAGGGCCGCTCGCGATGAATGGCGTAGAACTCCCCGGCCTGCGCCTTCGTCAACTGCATGACGCGCGCGGCCTTGATGGTGAAGCCCTTCTCCTCCAGCAGGGCGACGATCTTTCCCGCCTTGCCGGCGCCGAACGCGTCGGGCTTGATGATCGTGAGCGTGGTGTTGCCAGCCATGTATTCCTCGTTGGGGTGCGCCGGGCGTCGCCCGGTCAGTTGCCGATCAACTTGCGAACGATGTCCCCGCGGGTGAGGAAGCCGACCAGTTGGCCCTCGCGGACCACGGGGACGCGATCGACGTCCTTGTTGCTCATGAGCGATGCGACTTCGGCGATGGGCTGCTCCGGTGCGACGCACATCACCTGCCGGGACATGACGTCGCGTACGGTGCGCGGGGCGGACAATGGAGAGAGGGCCGATCGCGCGTCGACGCCGGAGAAGACCTGTGTCGCCAGCAGGTGACGGATGACCTCCCGCTCGCTGACCATCCCCACGACGCGCTGCTGTTCGTCGATCACCGGCAGGGCGCCGAGACCAGCGCGGACCATGTCGCGGGCCGCCTCCTTGAGCGGTGTCTCGGCGAGAACCGTCCGCGGATGATCGGTCATGACGTCACGGACGGTGAGTTGCTCCGGCAGGTGGTAGCTGGCAAACGCATCCAGCGCGACGAGCTCCTCAGAACTGCGCGCGGCGTGCACGGCCTCCAGCACCTCGCGTTCCCGGAGGAGGCGCGCGAAGCCGGCGACGATCTGCAGATAGCGGGCGGCCTGCCGGGGCGGCGTGACAACAAGCAGCACGACACGCGCGCACTGCTCATTCTCTCCCGGTAGCTGCTGGCAGATCGGCCTGGGAGCCACGCCGATGGCGACCAAAAGCTGACCCGCGCCGTCCGAGCGGTAATGCAGCAGGAACGCGCGTCCGCTCATCGCGACGACGTCCTCCGGCCGCCCCTCGCCCGCGCGACGCCGGAGCTTGTACGCGTCCAGTACCTCGCGCGCGTCGAGGAGTCGCGCGAGAAGCTGGGCGCCCGCCTCGTCGAGCGTGCGCGACTCGAGCGGGATGATCACCCGCTCGGGGGCAAGGAACTCTCGCAGCTTCATGTCGCGGGCGTGCCCAGCTTCACATCCGAGCCTTCAGCAGCTCGACGAAGTCGATCGGACGCTTCGCCACACCCATTCCGGCCGACTTGAAAGCGTCGATCTTCTCGGCCGCCGTTCCGGACGACCCCGAGATGATCGCACCCGCGTGGCCCATGCGCCGTCCCGGCGGCGCTGTCTGTCCGGCGATGAAGCCAACGACCGGCTTCTTCATGTGTCGCCGCTTCCTGCTCGTCGGTGCCGCCGATCTCGCCCATCATCGCCACGGCCGTCGTGTTCGGATCGGCCTCGAATGCCGCGAGGCAGTCGATGAAGTTGGTGCCGTTGATCGGATCGCCGCCGATGCCGACGCAGGTGCTCTGGCCCATGCCGGCGCGCGTCAACTGGTAGACCACCTCGTAGGTGAGCGTGCCGGAGCGGCTGACGACACCGATGTTGCCGGGCGTGCAGATGTTGCCCGGGATGATTCCCACCTTGCTCTGGCCCGGCGTGATGAGCCCCGGACAGTTCGGACCCAGGAGACGCGCGCCTTTCTCCTTCACGAACGGGTACACGCGCGTCATGTCGAGCACCGGCACGCCTTCCGTGATGGCGACGATGAACTCGATGCCCGCGTCCGCCGCCTCCATGATCGCGTCGGCGGCGTACATCGGTGGCACGTAGACGACCGACGTGTTGGCCCCCGTCGCGCTCACCGCCTCATGAACCGTGTTGAACACCGGCACGGTGTTCTCGAACTTCTGGCCACCCTTGCCGGGCGTCACGCCGCCCACCACGCGCGTGCCGTACTCGATCATCTGCTTCGTGTGGAAGCCGCCGTCGCGTCCGGTGATCCCCTGCACGATCAGCGTCGTCGAGCGATCGATGAAGATGCTCATGCGGCCTTGCCTCCCTTCGCCAGCGCGACCGCCTTCTCGACCGCCTCGTCCATGTCGGACGATGCGCTGAAGCCGTTCTCCTTCAGAATCTTCATGGCGATCTCTTCGTTCGTGCCGGTGAGGCGAATGACGATCGGAATCTTCAGCGGATTGGCCTTCGTCGCCGTCACGATGCCATTGGCGACGTCGTCGGTGCGCGTGATGCCGCCGAAGATGTTGAACAGGATGACCTTCACGCTCGGATCTTCGGTGATGATGCGAAGCGCGTTCACCACCTTCTCGGGATTCGACGATCCGCCGATGTCGAGGAAGTTGGCGGGCTCGCCGCCGTAGTACTTCACGAGATCCATCGTCGCCATCGCGAGTCCCGCACCATTCACGACGCAGCCGACGTCGCCATCCAGCTTGATGAAGGTGAGGTTGGCGTTCCGAGCCTCGACCTCGCTCGGCGCCTCGGCCGTCTCGTCGCGCAGCGCGGCGAGGTCGGCATGGCGATCGAGCGCGTTGTCGTCGACGGAGATCTTCGCGTCGAGCGCGAGCACTTCGCCCGCCGGGGTCACGACGAGCGGATTGATCTCGGCCAGCGACGCGTCGCTCTTCATGAACGCGTTGTAGAGCTGCCCCATGATCTTCGCTGCGGCGCGCACCTTCTTCACGTCGTCGAAGAGGAAGAAGCCGAGCTCCGACGCCTGATACGGTTGCAGCCCATACCGTGTGTCGATCGGAAGCTTGAGGATCTTCTCCGGCGTCTTGGCCGCCACTTCCTCGATGTCGATGCCCCCGGCGGGGCTCACCATGAACACCGGCTTCTTCGTGGCGCGGTCGAGGATGATGCCGACGTAGGCTTCGCTCGCGATGTCGGCGGCCGAGGTCACGAGCACCTTGTAGACGGTGAGCCCGTTGATCTTCATGCCGAGAATTTTATTTGCTAACTCTCTGGCCTCCGCGGGCGATTTGGCGAGCTTGACGCCGCCGGCCTTGCCGCGGCCGCCGGTGTGGACCTGGGCCTTCACCACAACCATGCCGCCGATCTTCTTCGCGATCGCCTCGACTTCGTCGGGGGTGGTGGCGACCTCGCCGGGAGGAATCGGCACGCCCTCGGCGCGCAGGATGTCCTTGGCCTGATACTCGTGAATGTTCACGCCGTCTCCGCTGTGATGGTCGTTCCTGCCTCGCCTCGCACCGCGGCCTGGCCGCGATCGAGTATCGTGATGACCGCGCGCCCACCGGTGCGGCGCGCGAAGTCGAGTGCGGCGCGAACCTTCGGCGCCATGCTGCCCTCGCCGAACGCGCCGGCGCGGTCCATCGCTTCCGCCTCGGCGACCGTGAGCCGACGCAGCGGACGCTGCTGCGGCGTGCCCCAGTCGGCGTAGACCGCATCCACGTCGGTGAGAATCAGCAGCAGACGTGCACCGAGATCCCGCGCCAGCACCGCCGCGGCCAGATCCTTATCGATCACCGCGTCGATCCCTTCCCAGCCCTTCACCGGATCGTCGTAGATCGGCGCCCCACCGCCACCGCAGCAGATGACGAGCGTTCCGCGTTCGACGAGCCGCCTGATCACCTTCAACTCATGGATCGCCTGGGGCACCGGACTGCCGACCACGCGCCGCGCATTTCCCCTGCCGTCCAGCTTCACTTCGTGCCCTTCCCGACGCAGCTCCTCGGCGCGCTCCGCAGAGAGCGGCTGTCCGATGAATTTCGTCGGCTCCTTCAGCGCGGGGTCGTCGGCACGCACCTGCACCTGCGTGATGAGCGTGACGACCTCGCGCGTCGATCCCGCACGCCGCAGGGCGTTCTCGATCGACTGCTGGATCATGTAGCCGATCCAGCCCGCCGTCGCCGCGACGAGCACCCCGAGCGGAAGCGGGCTCGCCTCGGCACGAGCGACCTCGTTGCGCACGAGCTCGTCGCCCACCTGGGGGCCGTTGCCGTGCACGACGCAGACGTTCCAGCCGTGCATGGCGAGATCCACGATCGGGCCGAGGCTCTCGCGCGTATGGCGGAACTGGTCGTAGATCGTGCTCCTCTCACCCGCCGGCGCGAGCGCATTCCCACCCAGGGCAATCACGGCGGTCGGTGCATCGGGGGGCGGCGTCATGGAGTCAGCCGAGGCAAGCTAGACCGGGCTCGTTAGCGAAGCAAGCTCACGGCGACGGCGCGCGGAGCGCAGCGCCGAGGGCTTCGAACGCGCGTCCGAATGCAGCCCAATCTCCACGTCGCAATGCGTCGCGCATCTGGGTGTACAGCGCCGCCGCGCGCGAGTGCGGGTCGGCGGGCGGCGCGCCGCCGGTGCCCGGAACGGTCGCGGCGAGACCCAGCGCGGCGGCGAGCGTGGGTCCGGTGCGCACGCTGTCTCCGACGAGCGCGACGACACGCGCGAGCGTCGGCGCCGCGCCGGCCCGCCAGCGGAAGGCGGCCTGCAAGTACGTCGGTCTTCCCGCGACCGGCAGCACGCGAACGGGGGCGCGCACGAGAGCAGCATCAGCCGCCGTCGTGTCGGCGACGCGGAGGCGCTCCACCGTGCCGTCCCAGCGCAGACTGTCCCGCGCGAGGGGAATCCATACGGTCTCGCGCGACGGGCCGCCGACGGCGGCGACGAGACCGCGCACGCGATTCTGTTGATCGAGCAGCGTCCACAGAGCAGCGAGCCCGACTCCCGGAATGAGCGCGCGCACCGGCTCACGGATGATCGACGAGTCCGCGGCGTCGAGCGTCGCGAGGTGGCGTAGCTCGAGGCTGTCGCCCCGAAAGCCGGCCTCGGCGAAGGCGATGGCCTGCGCCTGGGCACCGTCGAGGGCACGAACAAGGCGGGAAACCGCGCTGCCCACGTGGCCGTGATCGGCTCCGGCGCACTGGCGAGCACAAGGCGCACGCGACCGCTCGTGGCATGCAGGAGCGCCGTTGCGGCGTGCTGAAAGTAGCCGCGCTGCGCACCAAGGAAATGGAACCGCTGCGCGAGGGGATAATCGTCCGACGCGACGTAGAGCTCGAGGGCCCAGTACAACGAGTCGTCGGCAACGACGGGAAGGATCTCCGTGCCCTGCACGAAGAACGGCGCGAGCGCGTCGACCCTTTCGCGCACGTCGCGGTGCTCGAGGATGGTCGGCCGATCGAGCGGCAGATCGCCGAACAGGAGACGGAAGTTCTGGAGCGACCACGCGTGCGCGAGACGCGAGCGCGTGCTCACCATCTCCACCCCGGCGAGTTGCTGCAAGGAGTCGGAGCGGAGCGAGTAGGCCGGTGCCGAATCGAACACGGCCGGCTCGGGGATCACCGTCTCGTCACCGAAACGCCCGGACGGTGGCGTACGGACGGGCTGTCCACGCTCGTCGGCGGCCGACGCGTCGAACCGGCCGAGGTTCCAGAACTCGCGTCCGTCGCTGACGGCGTCCTCGCCACGCTCGACGAGCAGGGCGCTGAGCCCCGAAGGCGCGGGAGCCCAGCCGGCCCCGGTGCCGACCACGGAGACGTGACGCTCGCGCTCGGCGAACCGGCGAAGCGTGCTCGCGTCCCAGACAGTGACGCGTCCGTTCACGTCGGTCATCGTCCGGAAACCAACGCCGAGCGATTCGGCGCGCATCCGCTCGACGACGCCGTAGCCTCGTCGGGTGTAGCTCAGCCGGGTCGCCTGATAGGGGCGCTCCTGCTTCGCGGTCGCATCGGGGTCGGGATCGACCGACCGGCGCGCCACCAGCGGCGCGACCGTGCGCGCGACGAGCGACAGCAGCAGCACCGCGCTCACGGAGAAGAAGGCGAGACGCATCTGGCCGTTCCATCCCGCCCACAGCACGATCACCGCGGCGCACAGCGTGACGAGCGCGAGCACGAGCGTCGCCGGCACGGTCACGCGCTGATCGACCGACGTGAACGTGCCACCGACGCCGCTTCCCTCGACGAGCAGGCGATACATCCCCAGCCGATAGCTCCACGCGAGGCCGAGCAGCAGCATCCCGCCGAGCATCGTGAAATGGCGACGCACGTACGCCGAGACGTAGAGCGCGCCGCGCGTCCACCGAAGGCTGGGCGTGAGGGCGTAGAGGAGAATCACGACGCCGATCACGACGAGGAGCAGTATCATCGCCCAGTAGTACAGCGCCGTCTCGAACGGCAGCCAGTAGACGAAGAATCCGAGATCCGCGCCGAAGTACGGTTCTGTCTCCTGGAACGGACGTCCGATGCGCGCGAGGAGCGCGACGGACCACAGGTCGCCCGGCAACGCGAGCGCGACACCGAGTGCGACGGCGAGCGCCGCCGTGACGAGGAGGAGATAGCGGCCCGGGACCTCCTCGCCGATCTCGATGTTCGCGATGCGCCGCGGCAATACGAGCGATACGACCGACTGGCGCACGGCGTACAGGTTGACGAAGGCGAACGCGCTCGCCACGAGGAAGGAGACCGTGCGCAGCGCCATGCCGTTCACGAACCGCGCGCGCCAGACGTCGCTCGCGCCGAGCGCGGCGTACCACAGCGAGTCCGTGTACTGCTCGCTCGCCCACCGCCCGAGCGAGAGGACGAGCGCCGCGGCGACCAGCGTGCCGATGACGACTCGTCGCTTCGTCACGTCAGACGGTCACACCCTGCTGGCGCAGCCACGACTCCATCTCCCCCTGAATCTCGGCCAGCCGTGCCTCCGAGCGCGCCTCGAAGCGAGTGACGAGAATCGGCTGCGTGTTGGACGCGCGGATGAGCCCCCATCCGTCGCCGAACAGCACGCGTACGCCGTCGACGTCGATCACGTCGTAGCGGCTGCGGAAGTAGGCGACGGCACGCTCGACGATGCCGAACTTGACGTCGTCGCCGCATTCGACGCGAATCTCCGGCGTGCTCACGAACTCGGGGACATCGGACAGAAGCTCGCGCACCGTGTGGCCGGAGTCGGCGACGATGCGCAGCAGCCGCGCCGCGCCATAGAGGGCGTCGTCGTAGCCATAGTAGCCGTCGGCGAAGAACATGTGTCCCGACATCTCGCCGGCGAGCGGTGCCCGGAGCTCCTTCATCTTCTCCTTGATGAGGGAGTGGCCGGTCTTCCACATCACCGGCGTTCCGCCCGCCTTGGTGATGGCGTCGGGAAGCGCCTGGCTGCACTTCACGTCGAAGATCACCGGGATGCCCTTGCCCTGCCGCGCGAATACGTCGCGCGCGTAGAGAATGAGCAGATGGTCGCCCCAGACGATCCTGCCGGTTCCGTCGACCATGCCGATGCGGTCCGCGTCGCCATCGAAGGCGATGCCGATCTCGGCGCCTTCACGTCGAACGGCGGCGATGAGGTCCTCGAGGTTCTCGGGGACGGTCGGGTCGGGGTGGTGATTCGGAAAGGTGCCGTCATCCTCGGTGAACAGACCGGTCGCATCGAGCCCCAACGCCTGAAAGAGCTGCGGCGCGACACGGGTCGCGGCGCCATTGCCGCAGTCGTAGACCACCTTGAGCGGACGAGAGATCCTGCCGATGCGCGTGGCGACGTCCTGCACGTACGGCTCGACGACGTTCGCGTGGCGCAGCTTCCCCGCCGTCGCCGAGGCGGGGGCGTCGATGTGAGCGAACAGCGTCTGGATATCGTGGCCGTGGAGCGACTCGGTGCCGAGGCACAGCTTGAAGCCGTTGTACTCGGCCGGATTGTGCGAGCCGGTGATCTGGATTCCGCCGGCGACGCCGAGGTTGAAGAGACTCCAGTACAGGAGGGGCGTTGGGACCACCCCGATGTCGACGACGTCGACGCCGCTCTCGGCGAGCCCGGCGATGAGCGCGTCGCGAAGCCTGGCGCCGCTCGGACGGTTGTCGCGTCCGACGGCGATCTCACCCGACACGCCACGCTCGCGCATCACCGCCGCGTACGCACGGCCGATGGCGTGCGCCGCCTCTACCGTCAGATCGCGATCGACGACGCCGCGAATGTCGTTCTGCCGGAAGATGCCGGGGGCGATGGGCACGACGATGGGAGGGACAGGTGGGGCGGGCGGCGGAGCCGATGTGCGGCCCCGGAGGGTCACTATCGAACGCGCGTCGTCTCGAACGGCGGTGGGGGGCTCGCATCGCCAGGCGGCCGCCGATAGGCCATGCGCGGCAGTCCGACGTTCGCGAAGCGCACGGAGTACTCGGGCATCACGCCGAGCACGAGGATGGCCGTCGCGCACGAAACCATGACGAACTGCGTCCATGCCGGCGTTTCCATCGGCGTGCTCGCCGACTCCGACCGCGGTCGCATGAACATCACCATGACGACGTACAGGTAGTAGCCAGCCGAGATGACGGTCGTGAGGACGAGCACGACGGCGAGAGCGATCTGTGGCTGAGGCGCCTGGATCGCCGCCTTCAGCACGAACCACTTGGCGAGGAAGCCCGCACCACCGAACACCGGGAATCCCATCAGCGCGAGCATGAACACCGTCATGGCGATGGCGAGCCATGGGCGGACCGACCAGAGTCCGCTCAGATCGTCGGTGGTGGCGGCGACGTCACCGCGTGAGAGGACGATGATCACGGCGAAGGCGCCGAAGGTCGCCAGCGTGTAGGCGAGCAGGTAGAACAGCATCGCGGAGGCGCCCTGCGACGTCCCCGCCGCGATGGCGACCAAGATGAATCCGGCGTGCGCGATCGATGAGTACGCGAGCAGGCGCTTGAGGTTCCGCTGCTGGAGGCCGATCGCGTTGCCGATCACCATCGTCGCGATCGCGAGGCCGGCGACGGCCCGATGCCAGCTCCCGAACTCCGCCGGGAACGCCTCGAGCCAGACGCGAAGGAATGCCGCGAAAGCCGCCGTCTTGACCGTGGCGGCCATGTACGCGGTGATCGGGTTCGGCGAACCGTCGTAGACGTCGGGCGCCCACATGTGGAACGGCACCGTGGAAACCTTGAATCCGAATCCGACGAGGAGCATCGCGATCCCGATCAGCAGGATCGGGCTCGACGCGAGGTCATTCGCATCGATGCGGCTCGCGATCTCGGCGAGCCCGGTGGCACCCGTCGCACCGTAGACGAGCGCGATCCCGTAGAGCAGGAACGCGGTGGAGAACGCGCCGAGCAGGAAGTACTTGAGGGCGCCTTCGGCCGCGCGTACGCTGCGCCGGTTCAACCCGGCGAGCGCGTAGACCGAGATCGACATGAGCTCGACGCCGAGGAACACGATCATCAGGTCGCGCGCGGCGGCGAGGAGCATCATCCCCGACGAGGCGAGCAGAATGAGGACGTGCGTCTCGGCGGTCGTGGTGCCCACACGGTCGTTGTCGTCGATGCCGAGCGCCAGCGCGCCGATCGTCCCGAGCAGAATGATGACGTCCATCATCCAGCGGAAGTTGTCGACGGCGATCGGTCCCGGCGGCGCGGTCCCGCGCCGGTACATCGTCACGACCACGGCGACGAGCGTGACGACCGAGAGCGCGATCGACAACAGGCCGACGAGCCGCTGATGCGCCAACGACTCGCGACGCCAGACCGCGAAGAGCAGCAGCAGCATCGCACCGCCCATCAGGATCAGATCGGGCAGCAGCGCCGCCATGAGCTGGGACGGGATCGAGAGATTGAACGTCAGCATCGTCAGCGCCCTCCGGTCGCCGTGCGGACAGCGCTCTTGCTCTCGACTTGGCGGACGAATTTCTCCGATGCGACCTCCATGCGCCGAAGCACTGGCGCCGGATACACGCCGAGCCAGATGATCCCCGCCACGAGCGGCGCCATGAGGATCAGCTCTCGGCGGTTGAGATCGGGGACGTGCTCGTTCTCCGGCTTGTCGAGCGCGTTGAAGAGGATGCGCTGGATCGCCCAGAGCAGGTAGGCGGCGGCGATGATCACGCTGGTGGTGGCGATGAGCGACAGCACCGGCGTCGTCCGGAACGACCCGAGCAGCACGAGGAACTCGCCGACGAAGCCGTTCGTTCCCGGTACGCCGATGGAGCTGAGCGAGACGAGGGTGAGCATGGCGGCGAACATCGGCACGACGCGCGCGATACCGCCGTACGAATCGATGAGCCGCGTGTGTCGGCGCTCGTAGATCATACCGATCAGGAAGAAGAGCGCGCCCGTGGAGAGACCGTGGTTGATCATCACCATCAGCGCACCCTGCACGCTCTGCACGGTCAGCGCGAAGATGCCGAGCATCACGAAGCCGAGATGGCTCACGGAGCTGTAGGCCACGAGCTTCTTGAAGTCCGGCTGCACGAGCGAAACGAGCGCGCCGTAGACGATCCCGATCACGGCCAGCACGAGCACCGTGGTGCGGACGGCCGGCTGCATCGCGGCGGTCGGGAAGAGCGGCACCGCGAGACGCAGGAAGCCGAACGTGCCGAGCTTCAGCATGATCGACGCGAGCACCACCGACCCCGCCGTCGGCGCCTCGACGTGCGCGTCGGGCAGCCACGTGTGCAGCGGGAACATCGGCACCTTCACCGCGAACGCGAGGAAGAACGCGCCAAACAGCCACAGCGCGCCGCGCTGGGTGAACTGTGCGGTGTTCAGGGCGGCATCGTACGAGAAGTTCGGCAGGGCCGTCATCACGCCGTTCACCGACGTGACCGGCTGATGGGTGCCGAGGTACACGATGCCGACGAGCATGAGGAGCGAGCCGACCATCGTGTAGATGAAGAACTTGAGGCTGGCGTAGATGCGCCGTTCCCCGCCCCAGATCCCGACGATGAAGTACATCGGGATCAGCATCGCTTCCCACATCACGTAGAACAGGAACAGGTCGAGCGACATGAAGACGCCCAGCATTCCCGTCGTGAGGACGAGCAGGAGCGCATAGTACGAACGCGCCTTGCGGCGGATCGACGTGAAGCTCCCGTACGATGCGAGCAGCATGATGAAGGTCGTGAGAAGCACCATCATCAACGCGATGCCGTCGAGCCCGAGCGTGAAGCGGATCCCCCACGAGGGGATCCAGCGACGGTCGAAGACCTGCTGCCAGCCGTCGTAGACCGGGTCGAACGCCCACCAGAGTCCGAGCGAGAGGACGAACTCGACGGCGAAGACGGCGGTCGCGAGGACGCGTGGTCCGCGCGCGGCGCCGGACGCGACCTCATCCGTCCCTTCCGGTTCTCGGCGTCCGGTGAACAGGACGAGCAGTGCGCCGACCAGCGGGATCGCCAGCAGTGTCGGCAGGATCCAGTAGTCGTAGTGAATGGACAGCAGGAAGTCGCGCATCGCGTTAGCGGAAGCTGAAGGCGCCCAGAACGAACAGCACGCCGACGACGAGCACCCAGGCGTAGGTGCCGACGCGACCCGATTGCAGTTGCGAACCCAGATAGCCGACGGCGCGCGTCAGCCAGCCGCCCATCGGCACGGCGCCCGGCGAGGCATCGTCATCCTTGCTCTGGACGAGGAGGCGCGTGAGCCGGTCGATCAGTCCCACGTCGAGGCCGCGCCACAACAGACCGCGCGATACGCCGACGACCGGCTGCACCAGCGCGGCGTCGTACACTTCGTCGACGTAGTACTTGTCGGCGAGCACGCGCCCGAAGCCATGCTCTGCCGGCGCCTGCGCCTTGGGCACGAGGCGGCCGGGCTTGAGTCGCGCGAAGGCGAGCCCGATGCCGGCGAGGGCGATGAGGATCGCCGCCCCGATGAGCGAATACTCGAGCGAATGCGTCGCCTCGGGGAGCGTCCCGCCCGCGACGCGTAGCGCGGACTCACCGACCACGGGCTCCAGCCAGCGCTCCAGCGCCCCGATCGGCCCGACGGGAAGCGCCGCAGGGATGTTGAACCATCCGCCGATCACGCTCAGCACACCGAGGACGACGAGTGGACCGGTCATGATCCACGGTGCCTCGCGCAGGTGCTCACGCTCCTTCTCACCGGTACGGTTCGGACCGTGGAAGGTGTAGATCATCATCCGCGTCATGTACACGGCGGTCATGAACGCGGCGGCCAACCCCATCACGTAGACGAAGTAGAGGATCACACTCCCCGGAATCCCGAGCCAGCGGGCGTCGGCGAGCGTCGAGTGCGTCGCTCGCAAAAACACCGATCCGAGGATCTCGTCCTTCGAGAAGAAGCCGGCGAACGGCGGCACGCCGGCGATGGCGAGCGTGGCCGCCCACATGAGTACCCACGTGACGGGCAGGTACTTCTTGAGGCCGCCCATGTTCCGCATGTCCTGCGCGTCGTCGTGGCTGTGCGTGGCGTGATACGCCGCGTGCATGGCGTAGATCACCGAGCCGGAGCCGAGGAACAGGAGCGCCTTGAAGAAGGCGTGCGTCATCAGGTGGAAGACCCCCGCCACGTACGCGCCCGAGCCCACGCCGACGAACATGTAGCCGAGCTGGGAAACGGTGGAGTACGCGAGGACCTTCTTGATGTCCCACTGCTTGAGACCGATCGACGCGGCGAACAACGCGGTGAGGCCACCGATCAGCACGACCGTGAGGCCGGCCACCGGCGCCATCGAGAACAGCACGCTGCTGCGCGCGATGAGGTACACGCCCGCGGTCACCATCGTCGCGGCATGGATCAGCGCCGAGACGGGGGTGGGGCCGGCCATCGCGTCGGGCAGCCAGACGTAAAGTGGGATCTGTGCGCTCTTGCCGGCGCAGCCGAGGAAGAAGAAGAGGCAGATCGCCGTGATCACCGCCCCGCCGAACGCGAGCTGGCCGGCGGCGGCGTTGACGCCGACGAAATCGAGCCGCCCGAGGTTCGCGAACAGGAGGAACATCGCGATCAGGAACCCGAAGTCGCCGATGCGATTGACGATGAACGCCTTCTTCCCTGCGTCCGAGTTGGCCTTCTCGCTGAACCAGTAGCCGATCAGCAGGTACGAGCAGAGTCCCACGCCTTCCCATCCGATGAACAGGATCGGGTAGTTCGCCCCGAGCACCAGCACGAGCATGAAGAACACGAACAGGTTCAGATAGGCGAAGTACCGGGGATAGCCCGGATCGTCCTGCATGTAGCCGACGCTGAACAGATGGATGAGCGCGCCGACTCCGGTGATGATGAGCACCATCACCATCGAGAGCTGATCGAGCTGGAACGACGCGTCGATCAGGAGGTCACCAACGGGCATCCAGGTGAAGTAGCGCTGCACGAAGGGGACGTGCATCTCGCCGACGCCTCGCATGGCGAGGAAGATCGCGAGCGCGAGCCCGAACGCGGCGATGAGCACGCCCGGGCCGATGAGGCTCACGAGGCCGGCGTAGCGATGCCGCTGGACCGCGTGATGATCGTCCCCGTGGGCGCCGCCGCCGGTGTCGTCGTGCGCGGCCACGGGGTGTGCATCGGTCCCGTGGTCGGCACCGGGATCGTCAGGCCCGAACCTGAAGGCGGCCGTGAGCGAAAGCAGGCCGTTCAGCACGAAGCCGAGCAGCGGGAGAAGTGGGAGGAGCCAGACGTAGCTCGCCACCGTTCCCTCGAGCGGGTGCGCGCCCGCCGTCGCGGCATGCTGGAGGAGCATCAGCCTTTCAGGAGATTGATGTTCGACAGATTGACCGTCTGCCGGTGCCGGAAGAGGGCGATGATGATCGCCAGCCCGACGGCGGCCTCCGCCGCGGCGACCGTCATGACGAAGAACACGAACACCTGCCCCGCGACGCCGTACACGCGCGCGAACGCCACGAACGTCAGGTTCACCGCGTTGAGCATCAGCTCGACGCACATGAAGACGATGATCGCGTTCCGCCGCGTCAGCACGCCGACGACGCCGATCGTGAACAGGACTGCGCTGAAGAACAGTGACTCAGCGAGCATCGGCACTTCCTCTCCGCTTGCCCAGCACGACGGCGCCCACCACGGCGGCGAGCAGCAGCACGCTGGTGACCTCGAACGCGAGCAGGTACTCGTTGAACAACGGACCGGCGATCGGCGCGATCGCCCCGCGCGCCGCGACCTGCTCGGCGACGGTGCCGTCGGGCAGCGCGAGTGCCTCGGGGACACGGGCCCGCGTGAGCGCGAACACCTGCGCGAGCAGCGCCAGCCCGACGAGGCCGGCCGCGAGCTTCCACCCGATCCCACGGGCATCGGCGATGTCCGACGCATGCCCCAGGTTGAGGAGCATGATCACGAACAGGAACACGACCATGATCGCGCCGGCGTAGACGAGCACCTGGATGACGCCGATGAAGTGCGCGTCCAGCAGCACGTAGAGCGCGGCGAGGCTGAACATCGTGTTCACCAGCCACAACGCCGCCGCCACGGGACTCTTCCGGGTCACGAAGGCGACCGCCGAGGCGATCGCAATGATGCCGAAGAGATAGAAGTGGAAGACGTAGAACAGCGGAAGCTCGCCGTGCGACATCACTCCCCCTTGGGGTCGGCCGGATCCCACATCTCGCAGACGGGGTGCGTCTGCGCCATCAGGCGCTCGAGATCGTAGACGAAGCCCTCGCGGCTGTACTCGGCGTTCTCGTAGTGCCGCCCGACGTGGATCGCCTCCTCCGGGCACACCTCCTGGCAGTAGCCGCAGAAGATGCAGCGGAACTCGTCGATCTCGAACACGAGCGGGTAGCGGTTCCCCTGCTCGTCCTCACCGGGCACGAGCTTGATGCAGTTCGCCGGACACACCGTCGGGCACAGACCGCAGCCGACGCACTTGGCCTTGCCGTCCTCGGTGGTGAGCATGCGATGCGTGCCGCGCCACCGCTTGGAGATCGACTCCTTCTGCTCGGGATACTGCGTCGTCACCTTCTCGGGATTGAAAAGGTGCTTGAGGGTGTGGGCCATGCCCGTGAGCGTGGCCCGGATGTAGCTCGTCTGTTCGATCGGCCGCTCGACGACCTTGACGCCGATGGACATCAGTCTCCGGACTCGGGGAGAAGAGGAGCGCGACGCGGCGCGCTGACCGCACGCAGCTTGGCGACGTCGCGCTGGTTCAGGCGCGAGTAGGCGGGGCTGATGAGCTTCCCGCGGTCGAGGATCACGAAGAGGATCACGACGGCCGCGACGTTGAGGAGGATCAGCCCCAGATGGAAGGGCACCGACCCGCGCGCGAAGCCGAGGGCGTCGAGGGTGACGATGGTCGTGGCGACGGCCACGATGTACCCGAGCGCCAGAGGCAGCAGCAGCTTCCAGCCCAGCGACATCAGCTGGTCGTACCGGAACCGCGGCAGCGTCCAGCGAATCCACATGTAGAGGAAGACGAAGAACAGAACCTTCGTCACGAAGCAGCCGAGCGTCAGGAACGTCTTCAGGAAGGTGAACGGCGCGACGTTGTCCCACAGCGTGAACGGGATGTCCCAGCCGCCGAAGAACAGCGTCGACATCAGCGCGCTCGCCGTCACCATGTTCGCGTACTCGGCGATGAAGAAGAGCGAGAACTTCATCGCGCTGTACTCCGAGTGGTATCCGGCGATGAGCTCGGACTCCGCCTCGGGGAGATCGAACGGCAGTCGGTTCGTTTCGGCGAATGCCGCGACGAGGAAGATGAAGAACGCGATCGTCAGGTTCAGCACGTTCCACGTCTCGAACGCCTGCTGATTCACGATTCGGTTCAACGTGACGTTCCCGGAGAGCAGAAGCACGGGAATCGTGCTCATCCCCATCGCGATCTCGTAGGAGATCATCTGCGCGCTGGAGCGGAGCCCGCCGAGCAGCGCGTACTTGTTGTTGGACGACCAGCCCGCGAGCACGATGCCGTACACGCCCAGCGAGCTGATGGCGAGGATGAAGAGGAAACCGACCGGCAGCGGCGCGAGCATCATGTCGATGCGCCCCCACGGCGAGTCCCACGGAGCGGCGAAGGGGATCACGGCCCACGTCACGAGCGCCGGAATGAATGCGAGGGCCGGCGCGAGCACGAACAGCGGGATGTTCGCCGCCGCGGGGTAGGTCTCCTCCTTCACGAAGTTCTTGACGCCATCGGCCGCTGGCTGGAGCCAGCCCTTGCCGACGCGGTTCGGGCCGTGCCGATCCTGGATCCACGCCGAGATCTTCCGCTCGGCGAGCGTGAGGAGCGCGACGCCGACCATGTACACCGTGAAGACGAGCAGCAGCTTCACGAGCGTGAACACGAAGTACGGGAGGGTGTGCGGCGTGGAGCCGGGTGTGGCCGCCTGAAGCAGCGCGTGGATCGTCGTCATGCGCCCGCTCCCACCGCGGCGACGGCACCCTGCGTCATCGCCCCGCGCAGTCCGAGACCATCATACGAGAGACCGGCGAATGCCGGCACCCCCGCGGCGATCGCGTCGAACGTCTGACCGGCCGTCCAGAAGCCCGAGCCTTCGCCCGCCGCGGCCAGCAGATCTCCGAGCACGAAGTAGCTCGGCCGAGCTACGCCCGGTGCAGCCTTCGCCTGGAGAAACCGCTGCACGCGACCGCGAAGATTGGTGAACGTTCCCTCCTCCTCGGTGCAGTTGGCGATCGGCAGCACCACGTTGGCAGCGTGCCGCGCCCACGCCGGCAGCGTCGTGCCGATCACGATCACCGCGCCGGCCTTCGCCGCGCCCGACGCGTCGAGCTGCGCGAGCTCCTCGTCAGCGACGATCAGCACGTCGCCGGCACCGAGGCCCGAGAGCGGCGAGTCGCTGCGTGAGAATCCCATCAGCTCGGCGCCTCGTCCGTTCGCGGCGCGATCCGTTCGAAGCGCGAGGTCCTCGACGCCCCGAAGCGGCGCTTCTGCTCCCTGCGGTACGCGAAACGCCCCGGCGCCGCCGGTCTTCTTCGCCAGCCGCCCGAGCAGGAACAGCGCCTCGTTCGACAGGTTCGGCGATGCGAGCGCGAAGGCACGCTTGCCGGCGAGCAGCGACGCTGCCGCGCGCAGCGCGATCTCCCAGTCTGCCGAGGCGAGCACGCCAGCCTGCCGCACGAGCGGAATGTCCACGCGATCCGCGCGGTTCATCCAGCGGTAGTTCAGGCGACCGTGATCGCACATGAAGTACTTGTTCACGGCCTCGTTCGGGCGCGGGCGCAGGCGCACGACCTGATTGTCGCGAGTTTCCACGATCATGTTGCAGCCCTGCGAGCAGTTCGGGCACACGGACGCGGAGCGGTCGAGCTCCCAAGCGCGCGCCTTGTTGAGCGAATCCTTCGAGAGCAGCGCACCGACCGGACAGAGATCGATCACGTTCCCCGCCCAGGCATGTGTCAGGTCCTGTCCCTCGAACTTGCCGATCAGCGCGCGGTCGCCGCGCTCGGCGACGGTCAGTACCGGATCGTGCGCCATGTCATCCATGAAGCGCACGCATCGCGTGCAGAGGATACAGCGGTTCGCCACGTACACCACGTCGCCGCCGAAGTCCTCCACCGGGTTGAAGCGCTTCGGGTCGCGATAGCGGCCCTCGCCGCGCCCTTCCTGGTAGGTGTAGTCCTGCAGCTCGCACTCGCCCGCCTGATCGCAGATCGGGCAGTCGAGCGGATGGTTGATGAGCAGCATCTCGAGCACGCCCTTGCGCGCCTCGAGCGCCTTCTCCGAGTGAACGTGCACCACCTGCCCCTCGGCCACCGACGTCGCGCACGATGGCGCGAGCTTCGGCGCCTTCTCCACCTCGACGAGGCACATCCGGCACACGCCCGCGACGGGGAGTCCGGGGTGATAGCAGTAGTGCGGGATCAGCACGCCCGCGGTCTTCGCCGCCTCGAGGATCGACGTGCCGTCCGGTACCGTGACCGGCCGCCCTTCGATCGTGAGGTTCACCATCTTCACGTCCGCCATCAGGCCACCTGCGCGGGCACCATGTGCACCTTCTTCTTCTTGATGAGCGCCTCGAAGTCTCCGCGGAACTTCTGCAGCCCGGAAATGACCGGTGTGGCGCACGAGTCGCTCAGCACGCAGATCGTCTTGCCGGTCATGTTCTCGGCGATCTCCAACAGAGTATCCAGATCCTCGGCCGAGCCTTCCCCGGCGACGATGCGCTCGAGGATCTTCGTCGTCCACGCCGTGCCCTCGCGGCACTGGGTGCACTGCGCGCAGCTCTCGTGGGCGAAGAAGCGCGCGGCACGCGCGATCTGCTTCACGAGGTTCTGGGCATCGTCGATCACGATCACGCCGCCCGAGCCGAGCATCGTCCCGTTGGCGACGAACCCTTCGTAGTCCATCGGCGAGTTCTCGGCTTCTTCACGCGTCTGGATCGGCACGGAGATGCCGCCGGGGATGATCGCCCTGAACTGCCGGCCGGGAAGCGGTCCACCGCAGAGATCGTACAGGAAGTCCTTGAACGGAAATCCCATCGCGACCTCGTAGTTGCCGGGCCGCTGGATGTTGCCGCAGACGGAGAAGAGCTTGGTGCCGGTGCTCTTGGGGTTGTCGGCGCGGCCGAACTTCTTGTACCACTCGGCGCCGTTGTTGAGGATGTGCGGCACCGCGACCAGCGTCTCGACATTGTTGATCGTCGTCGGCTGGCCGAACAGCCCCGCGACCGCCGGGAAGGGCGGCTTGATGCGCGGGTTGCCACGGCGCCCTTCGAGCGAGTTCATGAGCGCCGTCTCCTCGCCGCAGATGTACGCGCCGGCGCCCTTGTGCACGTAGACGTGCACCGTCTTCCCCGTCCCCATCGCGTTCGTGCCGAGGATGCCCGCCGCGTACGCCTCCTTGCAGGCGGCGTTCATCTTGTCGAGCGCCTCGGTGTACTCGCCGCGAATGTAGATGTACGCCACGTCGGCGCCGATCGCATATGCTCCGATCGCGCAGCCCTCGACCAACGAGTGCGGCGTCCACCGCATGATCTCGCGATCCTTGAACGTTCCGGGCTCCGACTCGTCGGCGTTGCAGCACAGATAGTGCGGCTTGCCGTCGCCAGGCTTCATGAACGACCACTTCACGCCGGTCGGGAAGCCGGCGCCCCCGCGTCCGCGGAGTCCGGACTCCTTCACGATCGCGACGATTTCGGCGGGGGTCATCGTCAGCGCCTTCTGGAGCGCGACGTAGCCGCCGCGCTTGCGCCAGCCTTCGAGGCCGATCGCCTCCTGATCGCCGAAGTGCTGGGAGAGAACGAGCGACTCGCGCTCGTGCGGCGTGTGCGGGAACCCCATGTCAGCGCAGAGAGGCGAGGAGTGCGGGCACCGTCTCCGGCGTCACCGACTCGATGAATTGCTCGTTGACCATCACCGGCGTGGCGAAGCCGCACGCGCCGAGACACTCGACTTCGATGACCGTGTATCTACCGTCGGCAGAGGTGACGCCGAGCTCCTCGCACCCCGTGTGCTTGAGGAGAGCGTTCACGACGTCCTCCGCCCCGCACACGTTGCACGGCGATGTCGTGCAGACCTGGATGAAGTGCCGCCCCACCGGGTGCTGATGGTACATCGTGTAGAACGACACCACGCCCTTCACGTATGCGGGCGTGAGCTCCAGTACCTGCGCGACCTCGGCCATCGCGTCGCTGCTGACCCATCCGCGCTCCTCCTGCACGATCCAGAGCGCGGGAAGCAGCGCGGCCATCTTGGTCGGGTATCTCGTGAGCAGCTCGTCGAGCTCCGCGCGGCGTGCGCCGGTGAAGACAGGGACGTGAGGCGTTGCCTCGTGAAGGCCGTGCTGGAGGTCCGATGGCCCACGTTCGCCGCCCATCTCCGTGCGCGCTGCGCTCATCGGTCGATCTCTCCCATCACGATGTCGATGCTCGCATTGATCGCGATCACGTCCGACAGCAGGTGGCCCTCGACCATCTTCGGGATCGCCGAGAGATTCACGAACGAGGGGGGCCGGATCCGCCAGCGCACCGGCTTCGAGGTGCCGTCCGACACCATGTAGTAGCCCTTCTCCCCCTTCGGGCTCTCGACGGCGACGTACGCCTCGCCGATCGGCGGACGTGGCCCCTCCATCACCTGCTTGAAGTGGTGGATCATGCTCTCCATGTCGCTCGTCGCCTTCGACTTCGGCGGCAGGATGACGCGGTGGTCGTCGACGTTCACCGGTCCGTCGGGCAGGCGCTTGAGCGCCTGATCGAGGATCCGGATCGACTGCCGCATCTCCTCCATGCGCACGAGGAAGCGATCATAGACGTCACCCGTCTGTCCGACGGGGACGTCGAAGTCGTAGGTCTCGTAGTCGAGGTAGGGGAAGTCCTTCCGGACATCGTAGGCGACACCGCTCGCGCGCAACATCGGCCCCGACAGCCCGTAGTTGATCGCTTCATCGGCCGACATCGCGCCGAGGCCGACCGTCCGGCCGACCCAGATCGCGTTCTTCGTCAGCATCGTGTTGCACTCGTCGAGCACCGCCGGAAACGTCCGGATGAAGTTCGCCAGATCCTCGGTCCAGCCGTCCGGAATGTCGGCGCCCATCCCGCCGACGCGCGTGAGCGTCGTCGTGAGCCGCGCCCCGATCCAGCTCTCGAGCATCGTGTAGACGCGCTCGCGCTGCTGGAAGATCCACAGGAACGGGGTGAACGCCCCGATGTCGATGCAGAACGTGCCGAGCCAGACGCAGTGCGAGATGAGCCGCGACAGCTCCATCGCGATCACGCGCAGCACCGTGCAGCGCTCGGTGATCTCGATGCCGAACAATCGCTCGGCGCCGAGCGCGAAGGCGACGTTGTTCCCCGGACTGTTGAGGTAGTCCTCGCGGTCGGTCCAGGGGATGATCTGATTGTACTGGCGGTACTCGCCGATCTTCTCGAACCCGCAGTGGAGATAGCCGATGTGCGGTACGCACCGCACCACGGTCTCACCGTCGAGCTCCAGGACCAGTCGGAGCACGCCGTGGGTGGCGGGGTGCTGCGGTCCGATGTTGATCAGCATGTGCTCGCCCTCGAGCTCCGGCTCGAGGGCGGGCGCGGGCGTCATCGGAACGAGGTTCCCCGCCTCGTCCGTCGCGAGCGGAACGCGCTGCGGCCGTCCCTGCGCGTCGAGCCCCGTGGTCGAGAGCTCGACCTCGATCGTGCGTGTCGTCGTCGCCATCGGTTACTCCCCTACCTTCTCGCCGCTGCGCAGGCGATTGCGCTGCTCGAGCGAGAGCTCATCGAACGCTTCCAGCACCGTCAGCTCTTCCATCGAGTACTTCGCCTCGGGATTCTGCGCGAGAATCTGCCGAAGCTGCTCGGAGCGGCTGAATCGACCGCGAAGCGGAAAGTCCTTTCGCAGCGGATAGCCTTCCTTGTACTGCTCCCACATCAGCAGCCGGCGGAGATCGGGATGTCCCTCGAAGCGGATGCCGAACATGTCGTAGCACTCGCGCTCGAGCCAATCGGCGCCCTTGTACACGTCCCACACGCTGGGCACGGCGAGCGGCTGTCCTTTCGGCAGCAGGGTCTTGAGACGGAGAAAGCGCCGATGCGGCAGCGAGCGGAGATGCCACACCACCTCGATCGGCCGATCGAGGTCGCGATACTCCACCGCGGTCACGTCGGAGAGGTAGTCGTACTGCTGCGTCGGGTCGTCGTGCAGCCACCGTACGATTTCCAGCACGCGTGCCCGGTCGACGAAGACGGTGGTCTCGCCCCACACCACGTCCACGCGCTGCACTGCATCGGCGAACTGCGCGCGAAGCGCTTCGGCCGAGGGGTTCGGTGCACCGTTCTGGTAAGGCACGTTGCGCGGCGTGCTCGGTGGCGCGACTCGACCGTCTTCGGCGTGGCCTGCGACGACGGGCAGGAAGGTGTCGCTCACAGGCCCGACCGCGTCTGATGCACGGCGTTGCCGAACGGCTCCGAGACCTCGTCGATGAGCGACGGCGGAATGTAGAGCTGACTCTGCGGATCGGGCTCCATCTCGTTCCTGAGCGACTTGTCCGCCATGCGCTCCTTCTTGACCTTCTCCTGGAGCATCATGATGCCGTACATGAGCCCCTCGGGGCGCGGCGGGCAGCCCGGCACGTAGACGTCCACGGGGATGATCGTGTCGATCCCCTGCACCACGGCGTAGTTGTCGAACATGCCGCCCGACGACGCACACGCGCCCATCGAGATGCACCATTTGGGCTGCGGCATCTGCTGCCAGATGCGCCGGATCACCGGGGCGAGCTTGAACGGCACGCGACCGGCGCAGATCAGCACGTCCGCCTGTCGCGGCGAGAAGCTCATGCGCTCCATGCCGAATCGCGCCAGGTCGAACTTGCTCGCCGCCGTCGCCATGAACTCGATGGCGCAGCACGCCGTACCGAAGGGCATCGGCCACAACGAGTTGGCGCGCCCCCAGTTGACGAGGAAATCGAGACGCGTCGTGACCCAGCTCTCCGAGGAGCTCGGGCTGACGTCGACCCCCGTCTCGACGCGACGGGTATCTAGTCCCATTGGAGCGCTCCCTTCTTCCACACGTAGATGAATCCGACCAGGAGGATCGCAATGAACACGAGCATCTCCCAGAGGCCGAAGAACGACAGCTGGCCGGATGGACAGGCACCGCCGACGAGGTTCACGCCGCAGGAGAGCTGCCGGAAATGGGCGCCCCACGGGATCATGAACACGGTCTCGATGTCGAAGATGATGAACAGCACCGCGACCATGTAGAACTTCACGGAGAAGCGCTCACGCGCGTCGCCGAGCACCGGCATTCCGGACTCGTACGCGGTCTGCTTCTCCGCGGTCGGCCGCGGGCGGAGGGTCAGGTGCGAGATGAGGAGAATCAGCGCCGCGTTGGCGACGACGAATCCCAGGAGCAACAGGACCGGCAGGTACGTGCGTTCCATGAGTCTCCGCACTTCGTGAAATCTTTCACTAAGTCGCAGCGCATGAAGTTACCCAGCGCGTCGAAGCAGTGTCAACGGCGCTATTTACGTGGCAAAAGGCGCGCGCCGCCGATACCTTTCGCGCCGCTTCGCGGCAGTCGCCGCCACTTCTCCCCATCAGCGAGCAGAGCGCGCATGACGATCATGTCCGACCGTTGGATCACCCGCATGGCTACCGAGCACGGCATGATCGAGCCGTTCGAGGGCCGTCAAGTTCGCCAGGGGGTGATTTCGTACGGGGTCAGCAGCTACGGCTACGACATGCGCGTCGCCCGGGAGTTCCGGATCTTCACGAACGTCCTCAACTCCATCGTCGATCCGAAGAACTTCCAGAGCAGCTGCTTCGTCGAGTTCGAGGGCGACGTCTGCATCGTGCCCCCGAACAGCTTCGCGCTCGCCCGGTCGGTCGAATATTTCCGCATCCCGCGCAACGTGCTCACGGTGACGGTCGGGAAGTCGACCTACGCCCGCTGCGGCATCATCACGAACGTGACTCCCTTCGAGCCGGAGTGGGAAGGCTACGTGACGCTCGAGATCTCGAACACGACCCCGCTGCCGGCGAAGATCTACGCGAACGAAGGAATCGCGCAGGTGCTCTTCTTCGAGGGGCGCGAGGAGCCCGAAATCTCCTACGCCGACAAGAAGGGGAAGTATCAGGCGCAGCACGGGGTCACGCTGCCGCGCATCTGAGCGGTCAGCGGCCGTATCCGAGCAGATACACGAGCACGGCGGCGATGGCGAGGAAGGCGATGATCGCCCATGTCGCGCCCTGCCCCGTGCCGCCGCGGACGCGGGCGGATGGCGTGCCCGGCGGCTGTTGTGCCGATGGGTCCGTGCCTTTCCCCGTGACATAGGTCGTTTTCTCGACGGCGTCGGCTCCGCCGAGTGCAGCCTCGGGATTCTTGTAGCGGTCCTGCGGGAAGCTGCCGCCGTCGGTGGGGCTGTCCGCCATCACGATCTCCTCACGCCAGAGACGAGCGAGTCGTGCACCAAGCGCGCCAGTGCGGAGTCTTCAGCCGTCTCCGCCGCTCGCGGCTCGGTCGGAAGGCGCCGTGACCGCAGCGCGCAGGAAATCCCGGTTCATCCGCGAGATCACGTCGATGCTGATCTGCTTCGGGCACGCCTCCTGGCACTCGCCGAAGAGGGTGCAGTGACCGAAGTTCTCCAGATCCATCTGCGTGACCATGTTCAGCGCGCGGCGGAACCGCTCGGGCTGGCCCTGCGGCAGCAGCCCCAGATGCGAGATCTTCGCGCCGGTGAAGAGCGACGCCGAGCCGTTCGGGCAGGCGGCGACGCAGGCGCCGCAGCCGATGCAGGCGGCAGCGTCCATCGCTGCGTCCGAGTCCTGCTTCGAGACGGGAATCGCATTGGCGTCCTGCGCGCTTCCCGTCGGCGCGGAGATGAAACCGCCCGCGGCGATGATGCGGTCGAGCGCTCCGCGGTTCACGACGAGGTCGCGGATGACCGGGAACGCCCGCGCCCGCCACGGCTCGATGACGATCGTGTCGCCATCGCGAAAGCTCCGCATGTGGAGCTGACAGGTCGCCGTCGCTTTGGACGGTCCGTGCGCCACGCCGTTGATCATCATGCCGCAGGAGCCGCAGATGCCCTCTCGGCAGTCGTGGTCGAAGGCGATCGGCAGGTCGCCCGCCTCGATCAGCCGCTCGTTGACGACGTCGAGCATCTCGAGGAACGACATGTCCGGGCTGATGTCGCTCGCCTGGTATTCCTTCAAACCGCCGTCGGCCTCTGGGCCGGGCTGACGCCACACCTGCAGGGTCAGGTTCATCGATCCGCTCACTTGTAGCTCCGCTGCGAGAGCTTGATGTTCTCGTAGACGAGCGGCTCCTTGTTGAGCTGCTGCGGCTTCCCCTCGCCCTGCCACTCCCACGCGGCGACGTAGGCGAAGTGCTCGTCGTCGCGCAGCGCCTCGCCGTCCGGGGTCTGGTGCTCGGTGCGGAAGTGGCCTCCGCACGACTCCTCGCGATGCAGGGCGTCGCGGCACATCAGCTCTCCGAGCTCGAGGAAGTCGGCGACCCGTCCCGCGTGCTCGAGCGTCTGATTCAACTCCGTGCCGGCGCCCGGAATCCGCACGTCGCGCCAGAACTCCTCGCGCAACTGCGGGATGAGCTCGAGCGCCTTCTTCAGCCCACCAGCGTCGCGCGCCATGCCGCAGTACTCCCACATGATCCGCCCGAGCTCGCGGTGCAGCGACGCCACCGTGCGCTTGCCATTGATCCCCAGGAGCGTGCGCGTCCGCTTCTCCACGTCGGCAACGGCAGCCTTCACGTCGGGCGCATCGGCGCTGACGGATTCGAGGCGCGTCGACGCGAGATAGTCGCCGATCGTGTTGGGCAGCACGAAGTAGCCGTCGGCCAGTCCCTGCATCAGCGCGCTCGCGCCGAGGCGGTTCGCGCCGTGATCGGAGAAGTTCGCTTCACCCGCCACGTGGAGCCCGGGAATGGTGCTCATGAGATTGTAGTCGACCCAGAGCCCGCCCATCGTGTAGTGCACGGCGGGGTAGATGCGCATCGGCACCTTGTAGGGATTCTCCGCGGTGATGCGCTCGTACATCTCGAACAGATTGCCGTAGCGTTCGCGGATCCGGTCCTCGCCGAGCCGCTTGATCGCGTCGGCGAAGTCGAGGTAGACCCCGCGCCCCCCGGGGCCGACGCCGCGTCCCTCGTCGCACGCCTCCTTCGCGGCGCGCGATGCGATGTCGCGCGGCGAGAGGTTGCCGAAGCTCGGATACTTTCGCTCCAGATAGTAGTCGCGATCCTGTTCCGGGATATCGGTCGGGTTCTTGCCGACGTCCTCCTTCCGCTTCGGCACCCACACGCGCCCGTCGTTGCGCAGCGACTCCGACATGAGGGTGAGCTTCGACTGGTGCTCACCCGCCACGGGGATGCAGGTCGGATGGATCTGCGTGTAGCAGGGATTCGCGAACGCTGCCCCGCGCTTGTGCGCGCGCCAGATGGCCGTTGCGTTGCATCCCTTCGCGTTCGTCGAGAGGTAGAAGACGTTCCCGTATCCGCCCGTGGCCAGCACCACGGCGTCGGCAAGGTGCGGCTCGATCCTGCCCGTGAGCTCGTCGCGGACGACGATGCCGCGCGCCCGGCCATTCACGACGATGAGATCGAGCATCTCGGCGCGCGGGAACATCGTCACGCCGCCCTTGGCGATCTCCTTTTCCAGCGCCTGGTACGCGCCGAGCAGCAGCTGCTGGCCGGTCTGCCCGCGCGCGTAGAAGGTGCGCGAAACCTGGGCGCCGCCGAACGAGCGGTTGGCGAGCAGCCCGCCATACTCTCGCGCGAAGGGCACTCCCTGCGCCACGCACTGATCGATGATGTTCACGCTGATCTGCGCGAGCCGATACACGTTGGCTTCGCGCGCGCGGAAGTCACCGCCCTTGATCGTGTCGTAGAACAGTCGCTGGATGCTGTCGCCGTCGTTCTGATAGTTCTTGGCGGCGTTGATCCCGCCCTGCGCCGCGATCGAATGGGCGCGGCGTGGCGAGTCCTGATAGCAGTAGCACCGGACGTTGTAGCCGAGCTCACTCAGCGTGGCGGCCGCCGCCCCGCCGGCCAGTCCCGAGCCGACGACGATGATGGTGTATTTCCGCTTGTTCGCCGGGTTCACCAGCTTCATCTCGAAGCGGTGCTTGTCCCACTTCGCGGCCAGCGGACCAGCCGGAATCCGTGCGTTGAGCTCGATGGACATCTAGCGGATCACTCCGAAGAACACGGCGACGGGGATCGCGGTGAAGCCGAGCCACACGACGACGGCGATGACCGTCGAGACGCGCCGGTGCAGCGGATCGGGCGACGGCTTGCTCAGTCCCAGCGTTCGCACGGAGCTCCATGCGCCGTGGAAGAGATGCAGCAGGAGAAACAGCATCGCGACGACGTAGAACAGCACCACCCACGGATTGCGGAACGCGCTCACGACGTTGCCGTAGACGTCCGTGTGGCTGAACGCGGGATACTGGGCGTCGGGTCGACTCGCGACCGGAAAGACGGTACCCGTGGTGAAGTGCAGGATGTGAAACACGATGAAGACGAGCAGCAGCACGCCGCCCCAGCGCATCGTGCGCGAGGCGAGCGTCGAGACCTGCGGCTCGCGCCTGGTGTAGTCGATCGGCCGCGCGGCGCGCTTGATCTGCGTCAGCTGATACGCCATCAGCACGTGCAGCACGGTGGCGGCGAGGAGCCCGAGCCGCGCGATCCAGAGCAGCTCACCGGTGCTCTTGAGGAACGCCGCGTAGGCGTTCATTCGGCCCGGTCCGAGGAACTGCTGGAGGTTCCCCGCCATGTGCCCAATGACGAACACCACGAGCACGAGGCCCGTGACCGCCATGATCATCTTCTTGCCGATCGTCGATCGGTACAGCGTCAACGCCCACATCGATCGTCTCACTCCCTTCCGGGCCACGCGTCGGCCGCATGCCTGGCATCGGTCAACCCGCGCGATGGCCGCTTCGATTTCTCCGGTCGAGCCGCGCGTGCACCGCCGCGGCCCGTGATGCGGCGACGGGCGTCGTGCTCCATGGCACGGCGCCCGTCGACCGAGGTCTAGAGCTTGACGGCGCGCATCGGCTCGCGGACCGCTTCGGCGCTCTTCTCCAGCGCCGTCCGCTCGTCCGGCGTGAGCTCGACCTCGATCACCTGCTCGAGGCCATTCCGGCCCAGCTTGCAGGGCACGCCGAGATAGAGCCCGCTCATCCCGTACTCGCCCTCCAGCCACGCCGCACACGGCAGGATGCGGCGCTGATCGTTCACGATCGCCTCCGCCATCTGCACCGCGCCCGCCGACGGCGCGTAGTACGCCGAGCCGGTCTTCAGGTGCTTCACGATCTCGGCGCCGCCGTTGCGCGTGCGGTCGACGATCGCATCGAGCGTCGCGCGGTCCATCAGCTGCGTGATGGGGATGCCGCTCACGCTCGTGTAGGAGATGAGCGGGACCATCGTGTCGCCGTGGCCGCCGAGCACCATCGCCTGGATGTCGCGAACGCTGACGTCGAGCGCTTCGGCGAGAAACGCGCGGTAGCGTGCCGTGTCGAGCACGCCGGCCATGCCGATCACCCGTTGCCGCGGGAAGCCGGTCGCTTCCTTGGCCACGTAGCACATCACGTCGAGCGGGTTCGACACGACGATGACGATGGCGTTCGGAGACGACTTCTTCACCTGCTCCGAGACCGACTTCACGATGCCGGCGTTCGTATTGAGCAAATCGTCGCGTGACATCCCCGGCTTGCGGGCGATGCCGGCGGTGATGATGACGATCTCCGAATCCGCCGTCTCGTCGTATCCGTTGGTGCCGATGATCCGCGAGTCGTAAACCTCGATCGGCGCGCTCTGCCACTGGTCGAGCCCCTTGCCCTGCGGAATCCCTTCGGCGACGTCCACCATCACGACGGTGCGCGCCAGCTCCTTCTCGGCGACGCGCTGGGCCGTCGTGGCACCGACGTTTCCGGCCCCGACGACGGTGATCTTATTGACCATGAGTGCGAAAGTCTGAGGGTGAGGTGCTGTTGATCGAAAAGTATCGCGCGCCCGAGTCGATGCTATCCCCCGACTTGCGACAGCGCGCGCAATCCGCCGACTCGGCGCGCGAGCAACGCGTGCGCCTCGGGCTTCTCGGCGAGCGCGCGGCGCACGAACGGCGCGAGCGGAATCCCCGCACGCAACGGCGTGCGCAGATCGACCTCGTGGTCGCCGAACAGGCAGGTACGCAGACGGCCGTCCGCCGTGAGGCGCACCCGGTTGCAACTGCCGCAGTAGGTGTGCGTCATGGGCGTGATCACGCCGACGGTTCCGACGCCACCAGGCAGGCGATGGTACGCCGCCGGACCGTTGCCGCGAGCGGGGCCTGCCGTCGGCTCGAGGGGGCCGAACGCCGCACCGATGCGCGCCAGCACTTCCTCGCTCGGAACGACGTGCGCGTCCGACAGCATCGCCATCTCGCCGACGGGCATCAGCTCGATGAACCGAACGTGCCATGGGCGTTCGAGCGTCAGTCGCGCGAAGTCGAGCACCTCGTCGTCGTTGATGCCCCGCATCACGACGACGTTCAGCTTGATCGGTGCGAGACCGGCATCCTGCGCCGCGGAGGCCGCGGCGATTGGATCGAACCGAAGATCGCGGCGTGCGATCGCCGCGATGCGGTCGGATTTCAGGCTGTCGGACGACATGTTGATGCGATCGAGCCCCGCCTCGGCCAGCTCGCTCGCGAGCTCGGGAAGGCGCACCCCGTTCGTCGAGAGCGCGATGTCCTCGACGTCCGGCGTCGCGCGCAACAGGCGCACGAGCGTCGACAGTTGCGGCCGAATCGTCGGCTCGCCGCCGGTGATGCGCACTCGGCGCAGTCCCATCGGCGCGAGCTGACGTACCACCTCGGCGATCTCCTCGTAGGTGAGGATGTCGGCCTTCGGCAGCCAGGGCAGCCCTTCGAGCGGCATGCAGTAGCTGCAGCGGAAGTTGCAGCGATCCGTCACCGAGATACGGAGATACTCGATGCGCCGGCCGAACTGGTCGAGCAGCGCGCTCACGAGGGCGCTCCCGCGCTCGCGCGTCCCGTGGGGTCGACCCACTCGCGCGTCCCGTCCGTGTAGTGCTCGCGCTTCCAGATCGGCACGCGGCGCTTGAGCTCCTCGATCACGAAGCGAGATACCGCGTACGCCGCGTCGCGGTGGGCGTGCCCAACGGCGATCGCCACGCTCACCTCCTCGACACCGAGCTCGCCAAGCCGGTGCTGCACCGCGACGTCGGAGGTGCCGAATCTGCTGGAGGCCTCGCTCACGATCGCCTCGAGCTCGCGCTGGGCCATGCCTTCGTACGCCGCGTAGTCGATCCCCGTCACGTCGCGGCCGTCGTTCACCTGGCGCACCGCGCCGAGAAAGAGCAGCACGGCGCCATTCCCCGGGTTCGAGACCGCCCGCACGATCTCCATCGGGTCGATCGGGGCACGGACCAGCGACGGTAGCGGAGTCATCCGCCCGCAACCGGCGGAATGAGCGCGACCTCGTCGCCCTCGCGGACCACGCTGTCGAGGTTCGCATAGCGTTCGTTCACCGCGACGAGCGGCGTCGGAGGAAGTCGGTCCGCGCCGGGCCGCGATCGGATCGCGGTGAGCAGATCACCGACCGTGGATTCGCGCGGCAGCTCCATGTCGAGCGTCGTCGCGCCGAGCGCTTCGGCGTAGGAGGCGAAGAGTAGAAGCGTGACGGTCATGTGCTTGTTGCATCGTACACGAGCACGGATGCCGACGGAAGCGCCGAAAAGAAAAGCCCCGGCATGACCGGGGCTCAAACGATGCGACACGAAGCGGTTACGCCTCGGACAGTTCCTCGGCGTCGTCTTCGAGCTCCTCGATGGAGATGTTCGCCACCATCGCGCGCAACTCCTTCGACGGCTTGAACACCGGAACAGGCCGAGCGGACACCTCGACGGGAGAGCCCGTGCGAGGATTGCGCGCCATGCGTGTCTTGCGGTGGCGAATCTTGAAGGTGCCGAATCCGCGCACCTCGATGTTCTTCTGTTCCTGGAGCGCCTCCTTGATGGCGTCGAGGAACGAGTCGACGACTCGGGCGCAGTCCTTCTTGGAGATCATGGGCCCGGCCGTGCGGGATATCTGGGCGGTCACGCGCTCGACCAGATCGGCTTTCGTCATGGTGGGGCCTCGAAGCGGGCGGCGGAGGGGTGCTGAAAGCTGATCGAACTTATCCGCGTTAACTCTTGTGTGTCAAGAGCTTGGAGCACTTCAGGCCCGCCGCTTTCGCACCGTTTCCATGAACTGTTCGAACAGCGGCCGCGCGTCGTGAGGCCCCGGAGCGGCCTCAGGATGGTACTGCACGGCGAATACGGGGAGCTCCCGGTGCTTCAGCCCCTCGACCGTACCGTCGTTCAGGTTGACGTGCGTGACCTCCAGCGCGGGGGCCCCGGGTATCGCCTGCTCGTTCCCCTGAACCGCAAAGCCATGGTTCTGGGAGGTGATCAGGATCCGGCCCGTCTCGATCTCCCGAACGGGGTGATTTCCACCCCGATGCCCGTACGGCATCTTGACCGTCTGGGCGCCGAAGGTGAGTCCCAAGAGCTGGTGCCCCAGGCAGATACCGAACATCGGCACCTCGCGCTCGGCGATCGCGCGGATGGTGCCAGGGGCGTACTCGATGGCGTCCGGGTCGCCGGGTCCGTTCGAGAGGAAGACGCCGTCAGGGTTCAGCTCCATCACCGCTTCAGCCGGTGTGGAGGCGGGCACGACCGTGACATGACATCCCGCATCGTCGAACAGCCGCAGGATGTTGCGCTTGATCCCGAAGTCGTAGGCGACGATGTGATTGGGCGCCTGCGGGTTGCCCCACTGGTAGCGCTCGCTCGTCGTGACCCGGGACGCCAGGTCGAGGCCTTCCATCGAGGGACAGGCCGCGAGCAGGGCGCGCGCCTCGTCTGTCGGCGCCTCGCCCGCGCCGACCACACCCCGCATCACACCGACCGTCCGGAGATGGCGGGTGAGGCGCCGCGTATCAACCCCTTCGAGAATGGGGATTTGCGCCGCCTTCAGGTAGCTCTCGAGGTCACCGTCGGCGCGCCAGTTCGAGTAGCGTCGTGACAGCTCGCGCACGATGACACCGGCGATCTGCGGTGCGCCGGACTCCGGGTCGGCCGGATTCACGCCGTAGTTGCCGATCATCGGCGCCGTCATCACGACGATCTGGCCGCGGTACGAGGGATCGGTGAAGACCTCCTGGTAGCCGCTCATGTTCGTCGTGAACACGACCTCGGCGACGGTCGTCGCGTGCGACGCGCGGAGCGCGCCATGAAACAGGGTTCCATCCTCGAGGAGGAGGAACCCTGGACTGACGTCCCGATCAGCCACGCTTAGGGCTTCTTCGGAGCAGGGGCGGCCGGCGTCGTGGCGGGCTGTCCGGCCGGCGTCGAGGGAGCGGGCGTCAGCGGAATGCCCGCTGCCCCGCCCGTCGCACCCGAGGCGGGAGCTGGAGCCGCGGGCGCCGGAGCCGTGGGCTGCGTGAAGGCCTGATCGAGCACCGACTTCGGCGCGCGGCGCTGCGTCGAGGCGATCGAGAGCACGAGCGACAGGAAGAGAAACAGTCCACCCCCCCACCAGCTCGCCTTCGTCAGCAGGTTGCCGGCCTGTCGCGTGCCGAGCAGCGAATCCGCCGAACTGCTCACGCCACCGAACGACGCAGCGAGCCCGTTCCCCTTGCCGGCCTGCAGCAGTATGGCGGCGACCAGCACGAGGCTGTCGATGATCAGGAGGACGAGCAGAAAAGTGTACATGCCGCGCGAGAAGGCTGGAGAGAAGCTGAAGGAGGCTAAACGCCAAACTTACCGAGACTTACGGCCCAGCGTCAAGTGACGAGAATGCGCTGAGCTCAGGCGTTGCAGATCGCTGCCCAGCTCTCCGGATCGAGGCTCGCACCGCCGACGAGCAGCCCATCCACGCCGGGCGCTGCGAGCAGCGTGGACGCGTTGAGCGCGGTTACGCTGCCGCCGTACAGAATTGGGATCGAATCTCCAATCGAGCCGGCCGATGCCGACAGCTCGGCGCGAATCGCCGCGTGCGCCGCCGACGCATCTTCCGGGTGTGCGGTGCGCCCGGTTCCGATCGCCCACACGGGCTCGTACGCGATCACGACGGTGCCGAGCACGGAGGCGTCATTCTCGAGAAGCCCCTCGAACGCCGCGCGAAGCTGTCGGACGATGACTTCATTCGTCTCGCCGTTCTCACGCTCTTCGAATTTCTCTCCCACGCACAGCACAGGCGCGAGACCCTGGCTCGCGACGCGGCTCATCTTCTCCGCCGTCAGCGCATCCGTCTCGCCGAAGACGTGACGGCGCTCCGAGTGTCCGATCAGCACGAAGCGCGCGCCCGCGTCCTGCGCCATCGAGGCGGAGGTCTCGCCGGTGAAAGCGCCCTTCTCGGCCGAGTGCACGTTCTGCACGCCGAACTGGATGTCCGGCCGCGCTTCGGCGGCGTGACGCGCCGACGAGAACGCGATCGCCGAGGGGAAGAGGATCACCGTGCGATCGTCGCGCGCGGCGTAGTGCGACAGGTACGACTCGAGAAATGCCGACGCTGCCGTCGGCCCGAGATTCATCTTCCAGTTGGCGGCGAGGACCGGCCGGCGAAGGGGTGCCATCCTACTTGTCGGTCAGCGCCGCGAGGCCCGGCAGTGTCTTCCCCTCGAGAAACTCGAGCGAGGCACCGCCGCCCGTGGACACGTGGCTCATCTTGTCGGCGAGCCCCGCCTGCTCCACCGCGGCTGCGGAATCCCCGCCCCCGACGATCGTCGTCGCGCCCTGCCCCGTGGCCGTCGCCATGGATTCGGCGATCGCGCGGGTGCCCTTGTCGAACGGCGGCGTCTCGAACACGCCCATCGGACCATTCCACAGCACCGTCTTCGCCGAGGCGATCGCCCTGGCGTACGACTCGGCGGTGCGTGGCCCGATGTCGAGCATCGCCTGATCCGGCGGCAGTGCGTCGCGGCCGACGGCTCGCGCGCTGCTCCCCTGCTCGATCGACGGCGCGACCGTGGCGTCGTGCGGGAGGATGAGTCGAGTGCCCGCCTTCTCGAGGAGCGACTTCGCAAGCTCGACACGATCGGCCTCGACGAGTGATTTTCCCGTCTCGAGGCCCATCGCCTTGTAGAACGTGCATGCCATCGCACCGCCGACCAGCAGCGCGTCGACCTTCGGGAGGAGCGCTTCAATGACGTCGATCTTCCCCGAGATCTTCGAGCCGCCCAGCACGGCGACGAACGGCCGCTTCGGGTTCTCGAGCGCGTCGTGCAGATAGTTGATCTCCTTCTCCATGAGGAGACCGGCGACCGCGGGCGAGAGGTGCTTGGCGACCCCCTCGGTGCTGGCATGGGCGCGGTGCGCCGCGCCGAACGCGTCGTTCACGTAGAGGTCTCCGAGCTCGGCGAGCGCGCGCGACAGGCGTTCGTCGTTCGTCTCCTCTCCGCCGAGGAAGCGCGTGTTCTCCAGCAACACGACCTCGCCCGGCTTCAGCTCATTGGTGGCCTTGAGCGCCTCGTCGCTGTCGGTGCTCTCGACGAACGACACCGTGCGATTCGGCAGCAGCTCGGCGAGCGGCTTGTCCACCGGCTGCAGCGAGTACTTGCTCTCGGGCTTGCCCTTCGGACGGCCGAGGTGTGAGAGCAGAACGACGCGCGCCCCGCGGTCGAGCAGCAGCTCGAGCGTGGGGATCGCCGCGCGGATGCGCGTATCGTCGGTGATGTGGCGCCCCGCGTCGAGCGGAACGTTGAAGTCCACGCGCACGAGTGCCCGCTTGCCGCGGAGCTGCTCCGCGGCAAGGTCGCGTACCGTCAGCTTGTTCATGATGTGCTACAGCTGCTTGCCGACGAACTGCAGCAGGTCGACGCAGCGGGACGCGTAGCCCCACTCGTTGTCGTACCAACCGGACACCTTCAGCAGCGTCCCGTCGACGACGTTCGTGCTCTTCGCGTCGAGGATGCACGAGAACGGGTTGCCGATGTAGTCCGAGGAGACGAGCTCCTCCTCGGAGTACTGGAGGATCCCCTTGAGATCCCCATCGGCCGCCTTGCGGAACGCCGCATTGACCTCGGCGACCGTGACGGCCTTGTCGACGACGACGGCGAGGTCGGTGAAGGAGACATCGGGCGTCGGCACGCGGATGGCGATGCCGTCGATCTTGCCCTTCAGCTCCGGGATCACGAGCGAGGTGGCTTTGGCCGCGCCGGTCGTGGTCGGGATGATCGACATGGCCGCGGCGCGCGCGCGGCGGATGTCCTTGTGGGGCAGATCGAGGATGTTCTGGTCGTTCGTGTAGCTGTGGATCGTGACCATCGAGCCGCGCACGAAGCCGAAGTTGTCGCGCACCACCTTGACCATCGGCACGAGACAGTTCGTCGTGCACGACGCGTTGGAGATGATGTTGTGCGCCTTGGCGTCGTACTTGGTGTGATTGACGCCCATCACGATCGTGATGTCCTCCCCCTTCGCGGGAGCGGAGATGATCACCTTCTTGGCGCCGCCGGCGATGTGGGCCTTGGCCTTGTCGGCGTCGGTGAAGCGGCCGGTCGACTCGAGCACGACGTCGACACCGAGGTCGCTCCACGGAAGCTTCGACGGATCCTTCTCGGCGAGAATCTTGATCTCGTCGCCGTCGACGGTGATGGCACCGTCGCCCGCCTTCACCGTGCCCTTATACTCGCGATGCACCGAGTCGTACTTGAAGAGATGCGCGAGCGTCTTGGTATCGGTGAGGTCGTTCACCGCGACGAAGTCGAGGTCGGTGATCCCGGCTTGCTTCGCCGCGCGAAGCACTTGCCGCCCGATGCGGCCGAAGCCGTTGATGCCGACGCGAATTGCCATGTTGTCCGATTCTCCTGTGGTCACCACCGGTCGCCCAGCGCCGGCGCCCGGCCGAAGGTCACGAAGCTCACGATGCGCGCGCCGCCGTCGTGTAACGCTGCGGCACACGCGTTGAGGGTCGCGGCGGTGGTCACCACATCGTCGACGAGGACGAGATGGCAACCGCGCAGCGACCCACGATCCGCGAGCGAGCGGAACGCATTTGCAACGTTGCGCTGTCGCTCCCCTGGTGTCAACCGCGTCTGGGTCGTCGTTGCACGCGTCCGTGCAAGAAGGTCGGTGCGCATCGGAAGGTTCCAGAGGCGGGCGAGCCCTTCCGCCAGCACCTCGCTCTGGTTGTAGCCGCGCTCGCGCCGGCGTGACGATGCCAGCGGCACGGGCACGAGCGCCGCACGCTCGCGCTCCACGTCGGGCGGAAAGCGCAACGCGGCCATGCGTCGCGCCATCGCGGCCCCGAGCGCGTGCCAACCGTCGTACTTGAACGCGTGGACGATCGACTCCGCCGCTCCGCCGGGCATCGCGTACGCCGAGCGCACGGCACGCACGTATGGCGGCAGCAGCGGACACCAAACGCACGGCGCGGATGGACGTGCGAGGTTGATCGGATGTCCACATCGGTCGCAGCGCGGGCGAGGTAGTTCGCGCGCGCGGAGCCAGCATGCACCGCACACCAGCTCGCGCTCGTGGCCGGCGCGCGCTCGCCAGCACACGGCGCATGCCGCGGGCAGAAGCAGGTCGAAGAGTGCGCTGGCGGCGCGATGCCAGCGCGCTGCGGTCAGTGCAGCGCGCTCCACATGGCGTTGCGGTCGGGCTCGATACCGAACCAGCGTTCGAACGACAGCGCTCCCTGCTCCACGAGCATCCCCTCGCCGTCCGCCGCACGATGACCCGCGTTGCGCGCGGCGCGCACCCACGCGGTCTCTCCGCTGCGATACACGAGATCGAACACGGCGGCGCCGGTCGGCAGCAGATCCACCGCCACCGGATGCGCGTCGTCGCGCAGGCCCACGGGCGTGGCGTTGACGACCAGCGTCGCGCCGTCGAGCGCCGCCTCCACCGAGGGCGCGACGTCCACCGAGGCGTCGAAGCGCGACGCGAGCGCACGGGCCCGCTCCATGTTGCGATTGTACAGCCGAACGCGCGCCGCGCCCCATCGTTCCGCCGCGGCGAGCACCGCCGCAGCGCTTCCGCCGGCGCCAAGCAGCGCGACGCGGGCCGTCGTGCGTGCGTCGCCGAGCAGAGCGTGCGCGATGGCGTCGACGCCACCGACGTCGGTGTTGTCGCCGACGAGGGCGCCGTCCTCGTGCCAGAAGGTGTTGACCGCGCCACATCGATCGGCCAAGGCACTCCGCCGGGTGCAGAGCTCGGCCACCGCTTCCTTGTGCGGGATCGTCACATTGCCCGACGCGTCCTGGCGCGCCAGGTCGGCGAGCGTCGCGGCGAGCGCTTCGGGGGCAACGTCGAGCGCCTCGTACACGAGGGGGATGCCGGCCGCGCGCAGGGCGGCGTTCTGGAAGCGCGGTGAGAGCGAATGCGAAACCGGATGCCCGAGCAGGACCAGGCGTCCGGGCAGGTCACTCACGAGGCGCCGGGAACGCGCTCCGCCGCGAGTCGATCGAACACGCGACGGACCTCGGTCTCGAGCTCGTCGGCGGTGGTGCGGTAGACGTCGAGCTCTCCACCCATGGGATCGCTGATGGCGCGGCCGACCGGTCCCGCATCGGGAAACGCCGTGAGCAGGAACGCCTTGCCGCGCGCACCGAGGGCCTCGACACGCTCGAGGTGGTGCGGCCCCATGGTGAAGATCAGATCACTCTCCGCGACGATCGTGCGCGTGAGCTGACGCGAGCGATGTCCGCTCAGATCGAGGCGTCGCTCCATGCCGACGAGCAGCGCGCCGTCGGACGCGGGCGCGCCGTCCCAGGCGCTTGTGCCGGCGCTCGCGACCTCGATGTCGAGCAGTCCGCGTTCGATCGCCACCTTGCGAGCGATCGCTTCGGCGAGTGGACTGCGACAGGTATTGCCGGTACAGACGAATAGCAGCTTCATGTGCTCACGCGTCTCCGATGAGGCGTGGTGCGGTCTCGCGCAGGACCGCGGCTGTGATCGCGCCGGGCCGTACCACGCGGGGCGAGCGGCCGGTGCAGTCCACCACCGTCGACGGCTCCGACGGTGCGAGCGTGCCGCCATCGAGCACCCGCAGCGCGCCTCGCGCGATCGCCGCGCTCCACTGCTCTCGAATCTCGCGTGCCGACATCGCCGGCGGAACCCCGGGGCGGTTCGCGCTCGTGGAGGTAATCGCGTCGCCATGCGCCAGGATGAGGCGCTGCAGTGAGCGATGCGACGTCCAGCGGACGGCGATTCCTCCTTCCGGACCGCGCAGCGCCGGCGGCACGCGCCGCTCGCCGCCGGGCAGAACGAGCGTGAGCGGCCCGGGCCAGTGGCGCGCCGCGAGATTCGTGGCGTAGCTCGGCAGTCGCAGGTCGAGCTTCTCGAGCATCTCGCTCCCTGCGATCAGCAGCAGGAATGGCTTCCCCTTGGGGCGACCCTTGAGCCGGATGAGCGCGTCGACCGAGTCGCGGTCGATCGCACCGCCGAAGCCGTACACCGTCTCCGTGGGATAGGCCAATACGCGTCGCTGCTCGAGGTGCGCGAGCGCGGGGCGGAGCGCGGCCGCCACTTCCGCATCCGACCAGAAAGGAATCTCGACCGTCGTGCTCGTCATTCGTCCACCGCGTACAGCGCCTCGACGCGCGCGAAATCGGCCGCGTCGGTCACCTTGAGCGCGCGCTCGCTTCCTCGCACGACTCGCACGACCTGCCCGAGCCGCTCGCACAGCGCGGCGTCGTCCGTTGCCGTCACGCGCTCCGCGCGAGCGCGTCGGTGCGCGTCCACGATCACCGCGCGCGGGAATCCCTGCGGGGTCTGTGCGCGCCACAATGCGCTGCGGTCGACGGTCCGCACGATCGCACCGTCCGCGTCGGTCTCCTTCAGCGTGTCGACGACCGGCAGCGCAGCGATCGCCGGCGTGCCCTCGCGCACCGCGGCGATGACGCGGTCGATCGTCGCGGTGCCGACGAGCGGGCGCGCGGCGTCGTGCACGAGAACGATCTGCGACTCGTCGGGCAGGTCATCGAGGCCGTTTGCCACGCTCTCACTCCGTGTGCGTCCGCCGATGGACACGAGCAGACGATCCACGTCGCACTGGAACAGCCAGGGCGGCGGGTCGCCGGCGTAGCGCTGCGGAAGCACGCACACCACCATCCCGACGTTCGGATGCGCCATGAACGTCTGCACGCTGTGAAGCAGCATCGGCTTTCCCGCCACCCAGCGGAATTGCTTGAGCTCCTCGCCGCCGGCGCGCGTGCTGCTCCCGCCCGCGACGATGATGACGCCTACGTCGCGCACGGCCGGGACCTCCGTCACTGAAAGATCCGCTCGAAGAGGTCGGCGATGGTGCGCACGCCGATGGGGCGCAGCTCCTTCGGGATGCGCCTGGGCACGGCACGCTCGGCGAGATACGCCGTGGTCATCCCCATGTTGGCTGCCTCGGCAAGCCGACGCTCGGCCTGCGAGACGGGGCGTATCTCGCCGCCGAGTCCGACCTCGCCGACGAACACGGCCTCGTGTGGCAGCGCACGGTCGTACACGCTCGACGCGAGCGCCACGGCGACCGCGAGATCGCCCGCGGGCTCCTGCATCCGCATGCCGCCGACGACGTTGAGGAAGACGTCGAGCTGGGCGAAGGAGAGGCCGGCTCGCTTGTCGAGGACGGCGAGCAGCAGCGCGAGTCGGCGCGCGTCGTACCCCGTCGCGACGCGCTGCGGCGTGCCGAAGCCTGCCTTGGCCGCGAGCGCCTGGATCTCGATCAGGATGGGACGCGAGCCTTCGAGGAGCGCCGTCACCGCGCTGCCCGACGCATGCATGGCGCGGTCGCCGAGGAACAACTCGGATGGATTCGCGACGGGCGCGAGACCGTCCTCCGCCATGCGGAACACGCCGATCTCGTCGACGCTGCCGAAGCGGTTCTTCGTCGCGCGCAGCACGCGGTGGTCGAGCGAGTTCTCCCCCTCGAAGTAGAGCACGGTGTCGACGATGTGCTCGAGCGTCTTCGGACCCGCGATGCCGCCGCCCTTCGTGACGTGGCCGACGACGAACACCGCCGTGCCGCTCTCCTTGGCGAAGCGCATGAGTCGCGCGGCGCACTCGCGGACCTGACCGACGTTGCCGGGCGCGCCTTCGAGATCGGCCGTGAACACGGTCTGGATCGAGTCGACGACGAGCACCGCGGGCGCGACCGCGGCCGCCGTGGCGAGCACGGTCTCGAGATTGGTCTCGCTGAGCAGCGTGACGTCGCCCGCATCCTCGCCCAGGCGGTCGGCGCGGAGCTTGATCTGCAGCGCGCTCTCCTCGCCCGAGGCGTAGAGGGTGGTGTGTCCGACGCCCTGCAGCCGTGCCGCGACCTGGAGCAGCAGCGTCGATTTGCCGATCCCGGGCTCGCCGCCGATGAGGATCATCGATCCGGGGACGATGCCGCCGCCGAGCACGAAGTCGAATTCGTCGATGCCGGTCTTCCACCGTCGCGCCTCGCTGCCACTCACGTCGCGGAGCCGTGGCGTGACGGCGACGCTGCCGCCCTCGGCGAGCGTGCGCGTGCCCCCGGCGCGCCGGCTCGCGCCCCCCGAGGGGGCGGCGCGCACCGCCACCTCCTCGACGAGGGAGTTCCACGCACCGCACACGTCGCAGCGCCCCGCCCACTTCGGGTGGTCGGCGCCGCATTCGGTGCAGCGGTACACGGTCTTGGCCTTGGGACTCATGCGCTCTGGCGCGGCATGAGCGAAAAATAGCGAACGGACCGGCTCGCCCTATCCCGCCTTCCGAACGTCTCCTCCGATACGGCCAGCCTCGGTGCCGCCGCCAGACGGCCCGGGCGCGCGCTGCGAGAAGTTCTCGAAGCGCGTGTAGTTCTTGTGGAAAAACAGATTGACGAAGCCGATCGGTCCATTGCGTTGCTTGCCGACGATGATCTCGGCGCGGCCCTCGAGCGAGTTGCCGTCCTTGTCCACCGGCCCTTCGTACACCTCGGGGCGGTAGATGAACATGATGAGGTCTGCGTCCTGCTCGATGGCACCGGATTCACGCAGGTCGGACAATTGCGGGCGTTTGCTGTCGCCGGCCCGCTGCTCGGGGGCGCGCGACAGCTGCGACAGCGCGATGACGGGCACGGTCAGCTCCTTCGCCAGCGCCTTGAGCCCGCGCGAGATGTTCGACACCTCCTGCTGCCGGCTCTCGCTGTTCGGCGGGCCCTGCATGAGTTGCAGGTAGTCGACGATGATCATGTCGAGCCCCTGATCGGCTTTGAGGCGCCGCGCCTTGGAGCGCATCTCGAGCAGCGTGATCCCGGCCGTGTCGTCGATCCAGATCGGCGCATGCGTGAGGATGCCGGCGGCGCGCGCGAGACGCGGGAAGTCGTCGTCGCGGAGCATGCCCTTCCGAAGCTTCTGCGCGTCGATGCGCGCCTCGGCGGTGAGCATGCGCTGAACGAGCGATTCCTTGCTCATTTCGAGCGAGAAGAACGCGACCTTGCGCTCCCGCTCGATCGCCGCGTGCTGCGCGATGTTCAGCGTGAACGCCGTCTTTCCCATCGACGGACGCGCGGCCACGATGATGAGATCGGACGGCTGAAAGCCCGAGGTGAGATCGTCGAGGTCCGTGAACCCGCTCGCGATGCCGGTGATCGCCTCACCCCCCGCGTGGATCGCCTCGATGCGCTCCATCGTCGGCCAGAGGAGCTCCTTGATGCGCGAGAAGCCCTCGCTCGTGCGCTGCTGCGCGACCTGGAAGATCTTCGCCTCGGCGACGTCCAGCAGCTCGTCGGCCGTCTGGCTGCCACGGAACGCCTCGGCGACGATCTCGGTCGAGACCTCGATCAGCCGTCGGAGAAGCGCCTTCTCCTTGACGATGCGAGCGTGGTACTCGACGTTCGCCGACGTCGGCACCGCGTCGACGAGGAAGCCGATGTAATCCTTGCCGCCCGCCCCTTCCAGATCGCCGCGCCGCTGCAGCTCGTCGGCCAGGGTGAGCGGATCGACGACGCTGCCGCGCTCCGTGATCGAGAGCATACTGCGGAACAGCCGCCGATGACGCTCGGCGTAGAACATCGAGT
>QHVE01000020.1:80429-155414 GCA_003223455.1 Gemmatimonadota bacterium
CATGGCGGCGAGCACGGCCTGCTCGGCGTCCTCCGACCAGGGGGGACGCCGATCGCCGTAGGGGTCACGCCCCAGCGGGGCGGGCGCGATCGAGTATTCGACGGGCAAGCTGGACATCTTCCCAGGTAGGACGCTTCCAGGAGGGATTACGCAGGAGCGCGGCGGGATGGTACGTCACGATCAGCGGCACGCCGTAGTAGCGGTGCACCTGGCCTCGCAGCTTGCCGATCGTGAGCTTGGTCTCGAGGAGAGTTTGGGCCGCGAAGGTGCCGAGCGCCAGTATCACCTTCGGTCGGACGAGCTCGATCTGGCGAACCAGATAGGGCGAGCACGCGATGACCTCGTCCGGCATCGGATTCCGGTTACCGGGAGGACGATGCTTGAGGACATTCGCAATGAAGACGTCCTCACGCTTCAGGTCGATGGCCGCGAGAATCTTGTTGAGCAACTGGCCGGCCTGACCGACGAATGGCTCTCCCTGCGCATCCTCGTTCGCGCCGGGCGCCTCGCCGACGCACATGAAGTCGGCGTTCGGGTCTCCGACCCCAGGGACCGGGTTCAGCGCGGTGGCGTACAGCGGGCATCGGCGGCATGAGGCGACGACGTTGGCGATCTCCTCGAGCGTGTTCAGCTTCGCCGCCGGATCGTCGAACAACGCGCGGCTGGCCCCGCCGACGACGAGTCCGGCGGGAACATCCCCGAGCGGCGATTCGGCGCCGGCGCCGGCCTGGGTTGTCGGGACGTGCTCGGCCTCGGACGGCGTCACGGGCGCCGTCGGCGGCTTGTCGACTCGTCGTGGCATTGGCTCCTCTCGCTCTGCGGCCTTCGGTCGCGGCGTGCTTTCCGGCGCGCCCCCCGCGGCCCGAATCGCCTCCCGCCAGTCGGCGGTGACCGGCGGCTCGGCGCGTGGGCTTGCTGGCCGCTCCGGCCGATCTGGCCGCGAGCTCACGGGCGACTCGGGTGATCCCGCCTTCGCGCCGAGCAGGGCGAGTGCGTCGTCGACGCTCATCGAGTCGAGCACCAGCTCCGTCTCACCCAGGTCGCGTCGCTGTTCGAGGTAGCGACGCAACAACTCCCTAGCGTCCACGAA
This sequence comes from Gemmatimonadota bacterium, assembly GCA_003223455.1. Lineage (GTDB taxonomy): Bacteria > Gemmatimonadota > Gemmatimonadetes > Gemmatimonadales > Gemmatimonadaceae > AG11. Next base: position 81,520 of record QHVE01000020.1, read on the forward strand.
GCACTGCCTCCACTCGATCCAGGATCGCGTCCGCGACCTCGTGCTTGGTGAGCAGCGGCAGCCGCTCCGGCTCGTCGGTGCCGCGCGTGAAGATCGTGACGCGATTCGTGTCGACGGCGAAGCCAGCGCCGGCTTCGTTCGCATCGTTCAGCACGATGAGGTCGAGCGCCTTCGCATCGAGCTTGCGACGCGCATTGGCCACGACGTCGTCCGTCTCGAGCGCGAAGCCGACGACCACCGCGCCATTTCGCCGCGCAGATCGCGTGCTCGCGAGGATGTCGGGGTTCTCCGTCAGCGCGATCGAGCGCGCCGCACCGGTCTTCTTCAACTTGCTGGCGGAGACGTCGGCTGGGCGATAGTCGGCGGGCGCGGCGGCCATGACGAGCGCGTCCGACGCCGGGAGCTCACGTTCGATCGCGGCCTGCATCTCCGACGTGGATTCGACGGGCAGGTGACGCACACCGACGGGGATGGCCACGGCGAGCGGGCCAGCGACGAGCGTGACCTCGGCGCCGCGTCGCCACGCCGCCGCGGCGATCGCGGTGCCCATCCGTCCGGAGCTGTGGTTGGAGAGGAAGCGCACCGGGTCGATCGCCTCGCGCGTCGGCCCCGCCGTCACGAGCACATGACGGCCCGCGAGCGCGGAGCCGCGATCCTCCAGCAGGCGTCCGACGTGTGCGAGGATGGTCTCCGGCTCCGGCATGCGGCCCGGGCCACTGCCTTCGCCCGCGGCGAGCATTCCCTCGTCGGGATCGAGCAGGCGATACCCGAGCTGACGCAGGTGCACCGCGTTCGCCTGCGTCTGCTTGTGCGCCCACATGCGGTCGTTCATCGCGGGGACGAGCAGCACGGGCGCCTGGGTCGCGAGCAGGCACGCCGTGAGCAGGTCGTCCGCCTGTCCCGCAGCCGCGCGGGCCATGAAGTCCGCCGTCGCCGGCGCGACCACGACGGCGTGCGCGGCGCGCGCGAGTTGGATGTGGTCGAGCGCGCGGCCCGGATCGAACAGTCCGGTGTGAACGGGCCGCCCCGTGAGAGCCTCGAAGGTCACCGCGCCGACGAACTCGGTCGCGGCCCGCGTCATCACGACGTCCACTTCGGCTCCTGCTTTCGACAAGAGCCGTGCGAGCCACGCGGTCTTGTAGCTCGCGATCCCTCCCGCGACGCCGAGCAGCACGCGCCGAGTGGCGAACGGGCGGAGCGGAGGCTCGGTCACGCGCGTGGAGGCGACGAGCCGCACCGATGCGGTGCGGCTCGCGACGTCACTCTGAGGTGCGACGACGCGGAACGACGCGATAGTCGATGTCGCCCTTGGCGAGCTCCTCGAGCGAACGCGTCGTCAGCTTCTTGTCGCGCGACGCCGAGCCGCCAGGGAATTCGTTCAGGGCACGTGCATACTTCGCGGCCACGAGGACGCCAAGGTACTTGTTTGCCGAATGCTCGGCGATCTCGACCGGTGTGAAGACTCGCATGACTCGTTGATCAGGGTGAGGAGTTCTCGATCTCTTGCTCGAGCCGCTCGATGAGCAGCCCGACCTGCTGTCGGAGATTCTTCAGTCGCTCTCGACTCACGACTTCGGCGTCGATGATCGACTCGACGCTCGACACGGCGCGTTCGAGCTCGTCGTTCATGACCACGTACTCGTACTCGTCCACCTGCTGAAGTTCCTGCAGTGCCGATTGGAGCCGTGCCGCGAGCTGCGCCGGACTCTCCGTCATGCGCCCCCGCAACCGCTCCAGCAGCACCTCCGCCGACGGTGGAAGGATGAAGATGGTCACGGAGAGGGGAAAGGCACGAATGAACTGCACCGCGCCCTGCACGTCGATGTCCATCACGACATGGCGCCCTTCGCGCATCACCTGCTCTACCTCGTCCCGCAGCGTCCCGTAGAGGTTCCCGTGCACCTCGGCGGATTCCGCGAACGCCCCCTGCTCCCGCTTGGCGATGAACTCGGCGCGGCTGATGAAATAGTAATCACGCCCCGCCACTTCGCCCGGTCGGGGCGCCCGCGTCGTGCACGACACGGAATAGCCGAGGTCCGGCCTCCGCGCGAGCAGCATGCGGGCGATGGTCGTCTTGCCACCGCCGCTGGGTGCACTGAGGATCACCGGAAACGGACTCACTCGAGGTTTTCCACCTGCTCGCGGATTCGCTCGAGCTCCTCCTTGATCAGCAGCACGTCGGCGACGATCGCCCCGTCGTTCCCCTTGCTTCCCGTCGTATTCGCCTCGCGCAGCATCTCCTGGAGGAGAAACCCGAGTCGCTTGCCGACACCGTCAGGCTGAGGGGCGCCGAGCGCGCCGCGGAATGCCGTGATGTGCCCGCGGAAGCGTGACAGCTCCTCGGCCACGTCGAGCCGGTCGGCGAGCAGGGCGATCTCCTGGGCCAGCCGATGCTCGTCCACGTCGACGCCGGCAGCGAGGTCGCGCACGGCCAGCCGCAGCCGTTCGCGCTGCTCGACCACGCGCTGCGGCGCGCGTGCAGCGATGCGATCCAGCGCCTCCTCGATGATGTGGAGTCGCTCGTCGAGATAGGTGGCGAGTCGCAATCCTTCCTCGCCACGCATCTGGAGAAGCGCATCGACGGCGCGGTCGACGATCCCCAGCAGTGCGGGTCCGGCCTCCGCCGGGAGCTCCTCGCGGGCGGTGCCCGAGAATACGTCGTGCAGCCGGAGCACCGTGCCGACGTCGAGCGTGCGATCCAGATCGTAGCGCTCCTGAAGCGCTCGAAGCTGGGTCACGTAGGCGGCGAAGCGTGCCTCGTCGATCGGGCTCGCCTGGTCTTCCCCTTCCCGATCGAAGCGTGCGCCGACGGTGACGTGTCCTCGGCTGACCTTGCGTCTCAGCGCCTCTCGCACGTCCGATTCCCATCGTGAGAGCACGTTGGGCAGCTTGATGGACGGGCTGAAGAAGCGATGGTTCACCGAGCGGATCTCGACGCTCACGCGTCCTCCGCCGACCACGCCGTCGGCTGCGCCGAACCCCGTCATGCTCCGTATCATATCGAGCCGCGTAAGTTACGGCGTGACAACGAGATTGTCAATTCCAGAATTCCCATCGCACGCCGTAGAACTGGGTCTGGCGCGGCATCTGGAAGCCCGGCACCAGCTCGTAGCGCTGTTGAAGGAGGTTCCGGAACTGATACGAGATGACCGCGGTCTGGATGCGGATCTCGAGCTTGAAGGCGACCGTTCGGATGTCGCCCGTCGTGCGCACGGAGTCTTCGCCCAGGGGGAATCGCACGCTCGAGCGGTATTCGTGAGCGAGCGACGTCAACAGGCCGAAGTTACCCCTCGGGAAGCGATCGAGCAGGTTCGTCTGGATGAACAGCTCGGCGCGCGATTGGTACCTGGGGCGGTAGAAGCCCGTGGTGTCACCCCAGTCGATCCCCCAGGCGTCGGCGTAGAGCGCTTTCCAGAGCCTTCCGCGCACGGCGACGGTTCGCGCCGTGGCTTCGTCCTCGATCCGCACCGACGTGCCGACGAGGGTATCCCGGATGATCTCTCCCGGCGGAATGAGTGTCGTCGCGCCGCGGCGAATCACGCCACCGCTGATCCAGACATCTCCCAGTCGGATCCCCGCCTCGGCGCGGAGGTTCGAGCTCGCGGCGAGGGCGTAGCGAGCGACTTCGAGGCTGTCGAAGCCCTTGTAGAAGTAGACGGGACCTGGCAGGTACGCGCCCGACTCGTCGATCGTGCGGCCACCGATCGTGTCCCCGAGCACACGTTCGAAGGTTCCGCTGCCGGTGCGCGACGTGCTCGCGAGCAACGCGATGCGCGACAGCGGCGTGAAGCGCGCAGTGGCCTCGAAGCGTGATGGACTGAGTGGACTGCTCGCTTCCCCGAACAGTGATACGGCGACCAGCGGCAGTTCGGCAGACGCACGAGCGAAGGGGCTCGACGACGCCCTCCCACGCTGGACGCGAAGTCGTTCCGCGGCGCTCACGCGGAAGGGGCCGCGCGTCACACCGGCCGCGGCGATGTATTGCCCGACGTATGTGGTGGAGTCGGGCACCGACGTCGTATCGGCAGCGCCGAGCGTCGAGGCGAAGTCGTTGGACTCGCGGGGCGACAACCGGAAGCTGTTCGACGTCGCCATGAGCTGTACCCAGCGACCACGTTCGGGATCGCCGTTACCCACCCGCGCGTACGCCGTGGTCCGCTGCGCTTCCAGATCGGCAATGGTATCGACCGTCTGGTCCCTGTTTCCGAAGCCGACCCATGGTGCGCGATTGCGGCCGCTGCGTTGGGCGAACAGATCGACGCTCCACGGTCCATGTGTCGTTCCGGCCCGCAGCATGAGATTCAACACGTCCGACGACGGAAGCGCGCGAATCGGCTGCGTGCTGAACTGCTCGGCCGCGAGCTGAAACACTTCGCCATGAGCGAACCGTCGTCCGAAGAATGCGCGATAGAGATTCGTGTTCTGATCGCCCGTGGCGACGTCGGCGCGCGTGTACGGCGTCGTGCGATCGACCCGCCACGTTCGCGCGTACACCCGTACTTCGTCTGCCGCACGCTCGATGCGCAGCTCCTCGAGTGACAGCAGCGGAAGATCATTCGGCGACGGGGCGCCGCGCTGTCGCGGATCGAGCGGATCGAGCTCCACGCCATCGAGAAACAGCCGGAATCGTCGAACGCTGCCGAGCACGGCGACTGCTGCGGGCGCGCCGACCCATCCCGCGGTGAACTCGGTGAGCCCAGGCACCCGCCCGAGCAAGTCACTGATCGTGAGCGCGCCTGTCGCGAACAGGGCGGCTCGATCGTAGATGCGCGCGGGACCGATCTCGATGATCGGCGCCAGCGGCGCGCGCGTGAGCGGAGGCTTTATCGTATCGGTGGAAGCCTTCGCCTTCACGGCGCGTGTCGTGTCGCCACGGGGAATCGAATCGGCGCGCGGCGGCAGAGGGATACGGAGCGTATCGCGACCAACGGGCCGTCTCGGCACGCGCGTGGTGTCGACACGTGTCGGCAGCGTGTCGCGCCGACCGGCGACCGTGTCGCGCTTCACTGGAACTTGCGCCCGGCTCGATGCTGGAAAAACGGCCCCGGCGCACGCGCCGAGGCCAACGATGAGGAGGGTCCGCCGGACGAGGCCTGGCGTCACCCAGCTCGTCCCCTCACGAACTCGACGAACGTGCCGACGGGCACGCCAGTCGGTCCGCGCGGAACCGTTCCGAGATCGGCTTCCGTATATGCCGTGCCGGCGATGTCGAGATGCACCCAGGGATAGCCGTCGGCGAACTCCTTGAGGAAGAGCGCGGCGGTGATCGTTCCCGCAGGGCGTCCGCCCGAGTTCTTGATGTCGGCGACGTCCGACTTGATCAGCTCCTTGAAGTCGTCCCACATGGGAAGCTCCCACCCCGGCTCCCCTGCGCGTGTCCCCGCAGCGAGCACTTCGCGAACGACCCCCGCATCGTTCCCCATGATGCCGGAGGCGGTGTGGCCCAGCGCGATGACGCAGGCGCCGGTGAGCGTCGCGGCATCGAGCACCGCGGCCGGCTCGTAGCGAGCGGCGTACGACAGCACGTCGGCGAGTACGAGGCGTCCCTCGGCGTCGGTGTTGATGATCTCGATGAACTTTCCCGACATGCTGCGAACGACGTCGCCCGGCTTCACCGCGGTGCCGGAGGGCATGTTCGTGGTGGATCCGACGAGACCGACGACGTTGATCGGCAGTCGCAGCCGCGCGATCGCTTCCATCGCTCCGAGCACGCCGGCCGCACCGCACATGTCGAACTTCATCCACTCCATCCCCTGTGCGGGCTTGATGGAGATGCCCCCGCTGTCGAAGCAGAGTCCCTTCCCCACGAGCGCCACGGGCTTCGTGCCAGCGGCGCCCCCGTTGTACTCGAGGACGATGAGCTTCGGGTCCTGCGGCGTCCCCTGTGCGACGCAGAGGAAGCTGCCCATCCCCTCGCGCTCCATCTCCGCGCGGCCGAGCACCGTGACGCCGAGCCCGTGGCGGGCGGCGATGTCGCGCGCCGTCTCGGCGAGGAAGTCCGGAGTGCAGAGATTTCCCGGCATCATTCCGAGCGTTCGCGCGAGCGCGTGCCCTTCGGCGATCGCACGGCCGTTCTCGAGCCCTCGCTCGTCCGCGGCGACGATGACCGCTTCGGTGAGGGGCGCACGGCGCTCCTCTTCAGGTGGCGGCGTCTTCGTGTCCGTGTAGTCCCACGCGCCCGCGGCCAGGCCGACGGCGACGGCTTCCGTCTCGTCGCGACTCAGTGTGCCCGCATAAAAGGCGAGCCGACCGACACCCATGCGGCCGGCCTGTCGCGCCGCAAGCGCGCCGGCGCGTCGCAGCGCGGAGGCGCGCTCGGTGATCTTGCCCAGTCCGACGAGCAGCACGCGCGCCGGGCCGGCGCTTCCCCCGCCAAGATGCAGTGTCTCGTCGCGGGCGGCGCGAAAGTCACGACGGTTGAGGAATCGCGTCAGCGCACCCCCGAGCACGCCGTCGAGCGCCGTGAGTCGCTCGTCCGGGGCCTCCCCCGATGCGAGCGCGACGACCAGCAAAGGCGCGTCGAGCGCGGCAAGCTCGGCCCGCCCCGCGGAAAGACTCAGCGTCATGGTACCTGGTGGAAGCGGTGGCGGGTCGGGCGCGTCAGGCGCCCATTCCTTTGATGATCTGGTCGCCGAACGCCGAGGTGCTCACCTCGGTGGCGCCGGGCATCTGGCGCGCGAGATCGTACGTGACGCGCTTGCTCTTGATCGCGTTCTCGAGGCCCGATACGATCAGCTTTCCGACTTCCTTCCAGCCCATGTACTCGAACATCATCACCCCCGAGAGGATGACGCTCCCCGGGTTGATCTTGTCGAGGTTCGCGTACTTGGGCGCGGTGCCGTGCGTCGCCTCGAACACGGCCGAGCCCGCCGGTCAGCGCCGCGGCGGCGTCGGAGATGTAGTCGCCGTTGAGGTTCGGCGTCGCGATCACGTCGTACTCGTCGGGACGCAGCAAGAGCTGCTGGAACATCGCGTCGGCGATGCGGTCCTTCACGATCAGGCAGTCGGCGCGCGACGAACCGCCCGCCTTCGAGAAGTCCGCCTCGGTCACCGTTTGCCCCGGGAACGCCTTGGCGGCTTCGTCGTAGCCCCAATCGCGAAAGGCGCCCTCGGTGAACTTCATGATGTTGCCCTTGTGCACGAGCGTCAGCGATTTGCGGTCGTTCTCCAGCGCGTAACGCGCGGCCATGTTCACGAGGCGGCGCGAGCCGAACTCCGACATCGGTTTGATGCCGAGCGCCGAGTGCGCGCGGATGTCCTTGCCGAACTTCGTGTGAATGAACTCGATGAGCGCATCGGCCTCGGGCGACCCCGCCTTCCACTCGATGCCGGCGTAGACGTCCTCCGTGTTCTCGCGGAAGATGACGACGTTGAGCTTCTCGGGCTCCTTCATCGGGTTGCCGACGCCCTCGAAATAGCGCACCGGCCGGATGCAGGCGTAGAGATCGAGGACCTGCCGCAGCGTGACATTGAGCGATCGGATGCCCCCGCCGACCGGCGTCGAGAGCGGACCCTTGATCGAGACACGGAATTCCTTGAACGCCTCCAGGGTCTCGTCGGGCAGCCACTCACCCGTCTTCGCGTGGGACTCCTCGCCCGCGTACACCTTCATCCACGATACTTTGCGCTCGCCGCCATACGCCTTCTCGATGGCGGCGTCGAAGACGCGAACGGAGGCGCGCCAGATGTCGGGGCCGGTGCCGTCGCCTTCGACGAAGGGGATGACCGGGTTAGTGGGGACGCTGAGGGCGTTCTGCTCGAACGCGATCGCCTCGCCCTCGGACGGGCGCGACGCGAAGCGGTAGCTGGCCATTCGATTCTGCGGTGTCTGTGTGGGGTGCGTGGAGCCCGGGAAAGCTACCCGCCGCGGCAGAGCGCACGCAAGCGAACGAGCGTGCCTCGCAGCTCGTGCAGCAGGCTACCGACGGACGCTCGAATCGACGCGAAGCGCGACGAGGGGCATCAGCAGGTTGACGATGCTCGCCGTCGCGAGGCCGGTCGCCGCGGACGCACCCGTCACTCGGCAGAACAGCGCGACGAGCAAGGCGTACGGGTTCGCGAGCGCGTGTGGCGCGTCGACGACGAGGAGCGGATGCCGTGGGTGGAGGGGATGCGTGGCCAGCTCGCGCACCACTGCGCTGTGCTCCCAGAAGTCGCCGATCCAGTGTCCGCGAGCCGCGTGAGCCGCGACGAGGGCGACGACGAACACGGCCAGCGCCGGAAAGCGGAGTCGGTAGAGCGTTCCTCCCGCCTCGTCGTCTGTCACGTGCGATAGCGGGCGTCCATCGAACCTCGAGTGCTGCGATCTCTGCAGCGGCCGGGATGGGCGCACTGGTGGGGGACGCGAGACCTCGCGGGCGAGACGCGCTGCAGTGTAACGAGCTCTGAATACCCGGGACGAGACTCGAACTCGTATATCCCGAAGGATGGGGGATTTTGAGTCCCCTGCGTCTACCGATTCCGCCACCCGGGCGTGCGTCTCGCAATCTATCGCCCGAGGGCGGAGCGCGCAGCCGGCGCGCACGGTGGCAGGCGAGCTCGCGACGCCTCAGCGCAGTGTGTCGAGCGCGCCACCACCCTGAGACCCGGCGCGCTGGGCCCGCAGCTTCTCGGCGCGGCGACGGAGCTGCTCCTGGAGCGCCGCATACTTGGCACGCTGGAGTGGCGTCATGAACGCGCCGAGCGCACGCTGCTCGTCGATCTGAAGCTGGATACGCCGTCGCTGCAGCTCGAGCACCTGATCGAGGGACGTCGCGATACGCTGCTGATCGGCCGTCGGCCCGGCGAGAATCTCTCGCCGAAGCGCGAGCCGCTGCTCGCGTTCCTGTACGGCGAGCTGGCGACGCTGCGCGTCGAACGGGCGGCTCGCCTCCGCCAGCCTCGTCATCTGCTCGTCGGTCAGCCCGACGCGATTCTTCGTGATGCGCCACAGGCCCTGGCGCAACCGGGCTTCGAGCTGCTGCCGACGCGGCGCGACCTCGCCCGCACGCGGCCCCTGGCCCAGGCGACGTTGCTGTGCGGGCAGCTCACCCGCTGCCACCAGCATGATGAAGACGAGCAGCGGAAGAACGCGCCGCATCACTGGCCCTCCGAAGTCGGGCTGGACACGGGCTCGGTGCCTTCCACCTCCGTCGAGGGCAGACCGTCGAGCGACTCGATCCCCTCGACGAGTGCGGACAGCTCGCGGTCGCTCAAGTCCCCGATGGCGCCACCCGCCATCGCCAGCTCGCGAGTCGGAACTACGGAAGCGCGCTCGCGCACGACTCGCGGTTGCGTTGGAGTGGTCGCCACCTCGGCGCGCCGCGCGACGGCAGCGGGCGCCGTGTCGCTCGGGGTCGCCGGCGCTGCGGCGACTCGCGGCCGCATGCGCTCCGTCGCGGCGGGGCTGCGACCGCGAAGCAGCGTGATCGACGTCCCGCCGATGGCGATTGCAACGATAGCGGCCGCGATGCCCCAGCTCCTCGGCCACGCGCGGCGAATGGGCGCGCTGTAGGCAGGGATCGCGGCGACGATCGCTTCCACGTCGACGCTGGGTGCGCGATGCATCGTCACGCGCATGGCGCGCAGCAGGGAGAGCTCCTCCCGACACGTCGCGCAACGTTCGAGGTGCGATTCGATCTCGCGTCGACGCGTCGCGCCGAGGCGGTCGTTGAGATAATCGGGCAGTGCGTCGCGCACGTCGCCGTTCGGACAATCAGTCATCGAGAAACTCCTTGATCGCGCGCATCGCATTGTGATAGTGGACGCGAGCGGCCCCCTCCGTCGTGTCGACCGCCTCGGCGATCTCGCGGTACGACAACCCTTCGCTCACCCGCAGCACGAACACCTCGCGCTGGGTCGGCGTCAACGCGGCCATCGCTTCGCGCAGTCGCACCTGTGTCTCGTCCGCGACGACGCCGTCCAGCGCATCGTATTCCGTCGCGGCGTCTCCCTCCTGTACTTCCACGTGCTCGCCTCTGCGTCGCGCTGCGCGGCTCCGATCCAGCACGAGCCGTCGCGCGATCGTGAACAGCCAGGTGCGCAGCGAGCTGTCGCCCCGAAAGCCCTCGATCGACGCGAAGGCCCGCACGAACGTGTCCTGGATCACCTCGTCGACGTCGGCCCGCGCACCGAGGCTCGCCACGAAGCGCGAGACTGCAGCAGCGTGCCGCTCGACCAGCAGCGTCGCCGCCCGCTGCTCTCCCGCCTTCCACCTTTCCACAAGGTCGAGGTCGGTCCGCTCATCGGTAGTGGGGGCGACGTCTGTCATGCGGTCCAACTCGTTGGACGCCGGACGCGAGACGGCGTTAAGGGCGGGATGACCGCAGCGGGGACGGCGGGTAAGATAGCATGGCCATCGGTTCTCCCCTGATTCGGTCCATCTGCGCGCAATGCCCGTCGGTCCGCTACGAATCGCTCACCGCGGCATGCCGCGCCGCGAGCGCGAGAACACCCTGCCCTCGTTCGCCGCGGCGCTCGCCGCTGGCGCCGACGGGATCGAGCTGGACGTCCACTGCACCGCGGACGGCGTCGTGGTCGTGCACCATGACGCATTCGTGGGTGGCGGGACGGAGATCGCCAAGACTGCGTCGGGCGACCTGCAGCGTGCCGCGTCCTCCCGCGGAGTGGAGGTGCCAACCCTCGCCGCCGTATGCGATCTGGTACAGGATCGCGCCGAGCTGTTCGTGGAGATCAAGGGCGCGAGCATCGAACGACAGGTGGTGACGGTGCTGCAACGCTATCCCGGTCGAAGTGCGCTGCACAGCTTCGACCATCCGACGATCGCGCGCGTGTCGCGGCTGGATCGGCGGCTGCGCCTCGGTCTCCTGTTCGAAGAGCGAGTGCCGGATGTGAGCGCGCTATTGACCGCGCACGGGGCGCTGGACGCGTGGCCGCGGTACGAGCTAGTAGACGTCCCTCTGCTGGAGGGCGTGCATGCAGCCGGGGGACGTGTCATCGCCTGGACGGTGAACGAGCCGCGCGACATCGCGCGCCTGGCGGCGCTCGACGTCGACGGGATCTGCACGGACGACGTGACGCTCGTGGCGCCGCGGTGATCGGCTGGCGGCGGGGGCGCGGCTAGACGGGCGGGGTGTCGGAGGCGGGCTGGCCCTTCGAGGCGATCTCGCGCTCGAGCCGCGCCACTTCCGCCTCGGCGCTCGCCAGGTTGGCCGCAAGCACGGAGTACCGCTCCGTCTCGAGCTCCCCGCCGCCGACGCGGGCGCGGTACACAGCGTAGCCGAGTGAGGCGGCGGCCGCTTCCGCGCGCTGTTTCGCGCGGTGCTGCTCGAGACGCAGCTTTCCCTCGTCGAGCGCGCTCTGGGCGGCGCGGCCAGCCTTGTCGAGCTCTCCCTTCAGCGTGCTCCAGATAGCCATCGGTGCCTCCGTCGGGTGCGGAATTTCGTACGAGTTCGCCACGATGAAAGTTGCGCGCCGTTCCGCCGACCGCAAAACGAAGAGAGCCCTCCGCGGTCGGAGGGCTCTCGAATGATCGCTACCGCGACCGAGTGCGGCTCAGGCCGCCGTCGTTCCAGCCGTGTCGGGATAGACGCTGACCTTGAGGCGGGTCTTGCTCTGGTGCTCGAACTTCACGACGCCGTCGATCAAGGAGTAGATCGTGTAGTCGGTGCCGAGGCCCACATTCTTGCCCGGGTGCCACTTGGTGCCGCACTGCCGGACGATGATGTTGCCCGCGATGACGCGCTCGCCGCCGAACTTCTTGATGCCCCGATACTTCGGGTTGCTGTCGCGGCCGTTGCGAGACGAGCCGACGCCCTTTTTATGTGCCATGAGATCCTCGCGTCAGCCGAGAGTGATGTCGTTGATCTTCACTTCCGTGAAGCCCTGCCGGTGTCCCTGCTTCTTCGCGTAGTTCTTCCGGCGCTTCATCTTGAAGACGATGATCTTGTCGCCCAGGCCGTGCTTGACGATCTCACCGGTGACCTTCGCGCCAGAGAGCGTGGGAACGCCGGTCTTGACGTTCTGCCCGTCGCTGCCAAGGAGGACGTCGTTGAACTCGATCGATCCGCCGGCCTCGCCCACGAGTGTGGGGAAGCGATACTTCTTGCCCGGCTCGACGCGAAACTGCTTGCCGCCGGTGCGAATGATTGCGTAAGACATGTGTAAGGCTCGTGAGCGTGTGGCGTAGAGCCTAAAAAGTTAAGGGACGCGGGGTTACGTGTCAACGACGACCCACTGAAGGCTCGGAAGGAGGCGGGTGGGGCGCTCATCGTCCAGTCGGCGTCCTGGTGACGTGTTGGCCTCTGGCTCGGTTAGGGAGGGTAGAAGGCAGACGTGCCGGCCCCGACCGGCGCGTGTCCGTGTTCTGCTCCTGAGCCATGTCCAAGCCTCGCCCCCTGCAGCTCGTCAAGCCGGCCCCACTCTCCGACGCGCCGGATCCCGGCAGCGGCGCAGCGCGCAGCCTGCTCGTCAAGGCCGCGCAGCGTGGGGATGTTCGTGCCTTCGCCGAGCTCGTCGACGCGTACTATGCGCGCTGCCTGCGCTTCGCGATGCACATGCTGGCCAATCGGGGCGACGCGGAGGAGGCCGTCCAGGATACCTTCGTCCGTGTGTATCGCGCGCTTCCCGGCTATGAGGAGCGGGAGTCGTTCGAGCCGTGGCTCTTCCGGATCCTCGCGAACCGGTGTCGCAGCGCAGGCGCGCGCGAGCGACGCCGCTCGGAGTTCGTGGAGTTCGGCGAGGTCCCGGAGCGCGTGACCGGTCACCGCCACGACGAGACGTTCGCCTGGCGAGAAGAGATCTCGCGCGCGCTGCTGGCGCTCCCGGCGGAGCAACGTGAGGCGTTTCTGATGCGGCACGTGGAAGACCTGACGTACGACGACATGGCGATCGCCACGGGCGCGGGCATCTCCGCGCTGAAGATGCGCGTGAAGCGAGCCTGCGACGCGTTGAAGATCCGGCTCACGGAGGATCGGGGTGCACGACGAGACTGACGAGACGATCATCCGCATCGCCGCGGCGCTGCGCCCGCTGCCGGAGGTGGATCCAGCGCAGAAGGCACGCGTGCTGGTCGCGGTGGCGGCCGAGCGCGAGCGAGCGCGAGAGCGACGTCGACGCGTCGTGCAGATCTGGCGCGTCGCCGGTGGGGCGACGCTTCTCGCCGCGGCCGGCCTCGTCGTCGCAGTGTCGCTCCGCCTGCCGCCGGCGCGCGAAGGAGGTAAGGCGAGCACGCCAACGGTCGTCGCACCTGCCGCCGGTGCGCGCGCACCGGCGACCCTCGGCGCAACACTGGCGGGCGAAGCGCGGACGGCGGGATTCAAGACCGTGCAGGTCGTCTTCCGCGCTCCGGCCGCACGCCGGGTGAGCGTCGTCGGCGACTTCAATGCATGGGACACCGGCTCGGATGCAATGTCGCAGGATCCCGTGACCGGACTGTGGAGTCACACCCTCGTGGTCCGTCCTGGGCGACACGTGTACGCATTCGTCGTCGACGACAGTCTGTGGATGCGCGATCCCCGCAGCCCAGCGGCTCCGGACGCGGATTTCGGCCGCCCGGGTTCGGTCCTTCTCGTCGGACAGCCGTGAGCAGTCGACGCTGGAGCGTCTCGACCGCGCTCGTGCCGATGATCGTCGGGTTCGTGACGCCGATGGCGCTCGAGGCGCAGCAGGTCGCGTACGCGGCGACGGCGGTCTCCGCACTGGACAGTGTCACGCAGGCCGCGGTCGCTCGGGAGCTCGTCCGGGCGCGCACGCGTGGTCTACCGGTTCAACCGCTCATGGCCAAGGTGCGCGAGGGGCAGATCAAGCGCGCCGCGCCGGAGCGAATCCGGATCGCGGTCGCCGCGCTGTCGGTCCGGCTCGACTCGGCGCGGTCGGCGCTGGGGCCGACCTCCACCGCCGCAGAACTCGTCGCGGGGGCGGACGCGATCGCGGCCGGCGTCGATCAGGAATCGCTGCGCACCGTGCGAACCGCGAGTGGCGCGCGCGATCTCGCTGCACCACTGGGCGCGCTCGCGCAGCTCGTCGCGAGTGGCGTCGAGGCTCGGCGCGCGACGCGCATGATCGTCGAGCTCCTGAAGAAGGACGCCGGTCCGCGCGAGCTGCTCGCATTCGGCATGGCGGTGGAGACGGATGTCGGCGCCGGGGTGCCGGCCGAGGAATCGGCGGTGTTCCGGCTGCGTGCGATCGAGACGCAAGGCGTCGGCAGCGAGCGTGTCACGGTCGCGGGTGCTCCGGACATTCCGCTCGGGCAAACGACCACGGGCAGGCCCTCCGGTGGGACGAAACGAAAGCCCTAGGTGAGGCGCGCGATCGCCTCCAGCATCGGCGGCCTGCTCGTCCTCACGGGGATGGGCAGGCCGCTCGGCGCTCAGCACCACGCTGCACTGGACGTCGGCGTGTCGGTGGTGCGTTTCCTCGACGAGAGCACGACGGTGGCCGGCCCCTCGCTCGGCCTGACGTCGTCGGCCGACGGCCGGCGACTGTTCGGGCGAGTGAACCTCGGCGGTGTCGGAACGATCGGCGCCGCCTCCGGTTCCGCAACGGTCGTCGGCGGCGCGCGTGCGCCGGTCGGCGGGCGCTGGATCCTGGAAGGCTCAGGGGAGCTGTTCGGCGTTGCCGGCACGTCGGTGCACAGCGCCGTGGCCGCGACGGGCGCGGGTCGCGCGATCCGATTGCTCGGCGACGGCGGAATCTGGGCACGCGCCGCCGCATCGATGGCGCATCGCGAAGCCGGCGCAATGCCCGCGCAGGCGCTCGAGGCCGGGACGTGGTGGAGCTGGTCGCGGGTACGAGTGAGCGCGCTGGTGCTGGATCAGCACGCACAGGGGCAACTGTTCACCGGACCCCGGCGCGATCTCCTCGTCGGCACAGTGCCCGTGCACTATCAGGAAGGGACCGTGGATGCGCGGATCGAGAGCGACGCCTTCTCGCTCGATCTCGCGGCGGGCGTGCGACGCGATCCCGATGCGGCGTCGGTGTACGAGCCGACCGTCGAGCTCACGGCGGCGTTCTGGCAGTCGGCCTCGCGCGCGTGGACGATCTCGGTGTCGCGCCAGCCCCCCGATTGGGTACGTGGTGCCGATGCCGCGGCATGGGTCTCCACGGGGATGCGATTCTACGAACCG
Organism: Gemmatimonadota bacterium; assembly: GCA_003223455.1. GTDB lineage: Bacteria > Gemmatimonadota > Gemmatimonadetes > Gemmatimonadales > Gemmatimonadaceae > AG11. Next base: position 96,585 of record QHVE01000020.1, read on the forward strand.
CGGCCGGCGATGGCGCGCGCGGCGCGCATCCGGCCCGTCGTAGTGGTGGACTCGGGAGATGGGCCGCGCCGCGTCCGCGTGCTCGCACCGGGTGCACACACGGTCGAGCTGATGGCCGACTTCACGGACTGGACACCGGTGACACTCACCCCCGGACGCGACGCGTTCGAAGGTACGATACCTCTCTCGCCCGGGACGCATCGCCTGGTCGTGCGCCTCGACGGCGGAGCGTGGCGACCGGCAGCGAACACGCCCGCCGTGGACGATGACCTCGGCGGGCGTGTGGGACTGCTGGTGGTGCCGTGAGCGTAGTTCTCAGGCGACGGCGTACTGGTGCGTCACGTCGCGTCCGGCGCTCTTGACGACCAGCTTGAACTCGTCGGGGCGAAGCAGCGGATCGTCGCGCAATTCGAGTGAGAACCCGACGGACTTCTCGAGCTTCCGGATGAGATCGGACTCGTTCTCCATCGCGAACATCGCGACGTCGGGGTGCAGCTTCACGAGCAGCGGATCCCGTTTGCCTTCGACGCCCATGCGCTTGACGCTGCGCTCCATCCGGCGAAGGATCGTCTCCGCCGTGAACACGCGGCCCGTGCCGGCGCAGGTGGGACACGACTCCGTCATGCTCTGGAGATGACTCTGTCGCACCCGCTGTCGCGTCATCTCGATCAGACCGAGGTCGGAGACGGCGAACGCCTTCGTGCGTGCCCGGTCGCGGCCGAGATGGGTGCGAAGCTCCTGGAGCACCTTCTCGCGATTCGACCGCGTATCCATGTCGATGAAGTCGCAGACGATGATTCCGCCGACGTCACGCAGCCGCAGCTGCCGGACGACCTCTTCCGCGGCCTCGAGGTTGTTCATGGTGACGGTCTCTTCGAGGTTGCCGCCCTTGCCGATGAACTTCCCGGTGTTGACGTCGATCACGTCGATCGAGACCAGGGCCTCGGTCGGCTCGATGATCAGGTAGCCTCCCGACGGTAGATCGCACCGCCGCTTGAAGAGGTCGCGGATCTCGGGCTCGATCTCCTCCTTGTCGAAGAGGGGCGTCGTGTCCTCGTAGAGGATGATCCGCTCCATCAGCTCCGGCGCGATCCCCTTCAAGTACTCGAGGATCTCGTTGTAGACCTGCTTCGAATCGACCGTGATGCGCTCGACCTTGTCGCTGAAGATGTCGCGAATGAGGCCGCGCGTGAGCGAGGTCTCGCGGTGCACGAGCGCGGGCGGGCGCACGAAGTGGGTCTTCTTCTTGATGCGCTTCCACGTGTTCATCAGCGTGGTGAGCTCGCGCTCGATCGTCTCGGGAGTGACGTCCTCTCCGACCGTTCGCACGATCACGCCGCCGGAGTCGTCGGGGAGCATCCCTTCGACGAGCGCACGAAGGCGCTTGCGCTCCTCGCGGTCGCCGATCTTGCGGCTCACCCCGACGCGCGAGGCGAACGGCATGTAGACGAGGAAGCGTCCCGCCATGGAGACCTGCGCGGTGACACGCGGGCCCTTCGTGGAGATCGGCTCCTTGCTCACCTGAACGAGGAGCTCCTGGCCGCGCTTCAGCACGTCCTGGATCGGCGGCGCATCTCGCTCGTCGCGCTCGAGCTCGCGAAAGGTCTCTTCGCCGTCGTCGTCGTCGTCGTCACCACCGCTATCCGGGTAGACGAGGTCGGACGCGTGAAGGAACGCGCTCTTCTCGGTGCCGATGTCGACGAACGCGGCCTGAAGGCCGGGAAGGACTGCGTCTACCTTGCCGAGGTAGATGTCGCCCACCATGCGGCGGGCATCAGGGCGATCGACGAGGAGCTCGACGAGCTCGTCGTCCTCGAGGATGGCGACCCGCGTCTCGCGCGGGGTCGCGTTGATCAGGATCTCTCGTTTCATCAGGGACCGCACCGGTGGGGGCGTTCGGCGACTCGTCGGCCGCGGCGCGGTGAGTGTGAGGATGGGTGGTGCGGTCGCGTCGCACGGGACGCGGCCGAACCGAAGCGGGATGGGCCGTCACGACGCGCTGCGTGATCGAAGACGGTGCGTCCGGGCGGGCCGCGCCGGACCGTCGAACCAGGCGCCGGAAGGGCGCAAGGACGAAGGCGACGAGAACCGCCAGTAGCCGGAGCAACGAACGATCGGCCGGCCGGGGCCGGGGTGCCGCAGCGGATGCGACGAGCGCGTCGATGCGACCGATGACTGCTTCGGCCGCGCCAACGCGCACAAAGTCCCGACGGACGCGCGAGTCGCCGCGCGGCATCGGAAGCGGAAGTACCAGGGATGCTGACACTAGTAAATAGCTAACGATCACGTAACAGACTCGCAACGCGGCAGAGTCCGCCGCACATCAATCGGCGAGCTCGCGCAGGATGTGCCGCGAGATCACGATGCGCTGGATCTCGGACGTGCCCTCGCCGATCTCGCAGATCTTGGCGTCACGCATCATGCGCTCGACCGGATAGTCCTTCGTGTACCCGTAGCCGCCGTGCACCTGCACCGCCTTGATGGTGGCGCGCATGGCGAGCTCCGAGCAGAACAGCTTCGCCATCGCGGCCTGCTTGCCAAAGGGCTTGCCCTGCTGGGCGAGCCACGCGGCGTGATAGGTCAGGTGTCGTCCTGCCTCGATCTCGGTCGCCATGTCGGCGAGCTGAAAGGCGATTCCCTGAAAGCTCGCAATCGGCTGACCGAACTGCTTCCGGACGCTCGCATACTTGACCGCTTCCTCGTACGCGCCCGTCGCGATGCCGAGCGACAGCGCGGCGATGCCGACGCGACCGGAGTCGAGCGTCTTCATGAAGTTGACGAACCCGTCGCCGGCGCGGCCGAGCATGTTCTCGGCCGGCACCTCGACGTCCTCGAGGATGAGCTCCGCGGTGTCCGATGCACGCCAGCCGAGCTTGTCCTCCTTCTTGCCGGCGCGGAAGCCGCGCATCGCCTCGAGCGACGGCTCGTGGCCGATTCCCAGATCGCGCACCTTCTCGAGATCGGACGTCGGCTTCGTCATGATGAACGAGCTGATCCCTCTCGTGCCGAGCGATGGATCGGTGACTGCGGTGACGACGAAGATCTCGCCGACGCTGCCGTGCGTGATGAAGCGTTTCGTGCCGTTGAGGACGTAGCAGTCGCCACGACGCACCGCCGTCGTCTGCGTTCCGCCGGCATCCGAGCCGGCGTTCGGTTCGGTGAGGCCAAATCCGCCGAGCACGGTGCCGCTGGCGAGCAGTGGCACGTAGCGCGCCCGCTGGGCGTCGGTGCCGAAGTTCACGATCGGCGAGGTACCGAGCGTCGTGTGCGCGGAGATCGTCAGGCCCGTGGACGCGTCGACGCGCGCGAGCTCCTCGATGGTCATCACGTAGCTCAGAAGATCCAGCCCTGCTCCGCCGAGCGATTCGGGCCACGGCACGCCGAGCAGCCCGAGCTCGCTCATCTTCTTGACCGTCTCCCACGGAAACGAGCCGTCGGCGTCGTGGCGCGCGGCGACCGGCGCGACCTCGTCGCGGGCGAACTGGCGAACCATCTCTCGCACGGCGAGGTGCTGCTCGGAGAAGTAGAGTTGATCGTCCATGTCGTCAGGCCGCTTCCGTTTCGTCGGAGGTTCGCACGAGCTCGAGGAATCGCTCGCCGTATTTGTCTATCTTCGTCGGTCCCACGCCGCGGATCTCACCGAGAGCGAACGGCGACTTCGGGCGTCGCACGGCGATCTCCAGGAGCGTCCGGTCGGCGAACACCACGTAGGCAGGCACGTGCTCCTCGCGCGCGATGCTCGTGCGCAGCGCACGCAGTCGCTCGAGCAGGCGCGCGTCCGCTGGACTCGCCACGAGCTCGGAGGGCTCGGGTTTGGCTGGGCGACGCTCGCCGCGCACTCGACGCTTTTCCCCGGGCTTGGGGGTGGTCGCCGTCTTCTGACGCCGCGTCGCATCGTGGGTGCCGAGGCAGTTGTCGCAGCCGCCGCAGTCCTTCCCTGCCGCGGGATCGCCGAAGTAGCGCAGCACGAAGCCGCGCCGGCATCCCGTCGCATAGGCGTACTGCTGCATGGCGTCGAGCTTCGAGAGATCGTTCTTGCGACGGCGCTCGATGGCTGCCCAGTCGAGTGGATAGGCCGAGAGCGGTCGTCGCGGGTCGGTGACGTGATCGCCGCCGCCGAGCCGATGCCATTCGAGGAACTGGCCGCGCTCGAGCTCCGCGAGGAGCGGCATCGCGCCGACCGGGCCGCCGAAGCCCGGAGGAAGTCCGCCAAGATCGACGGGAACGCCGTCGTAGAGCGCGTCACCGCCGACGCGCCACAGCGCGCGCAGGAGTCCGAGCTCGAGTGCGCGGTCGGCGCCCACCTCGCGCTTGATGCGGTCCGCCGTCGCGAGGAGTCGCACGAAGACGCGGCTTCCGCTCTCCGGGTCGGAGCGAAGTGCGCCAACCTGAATGAGGAGGCGCAGCGCGGACTCCACCTCGCGGTCACTCACCTTCCCTGGAAGCGCGGCCGCGATCGCGCCCGGCTCGAGTGATACCGCGCCCGTGCGATCGGCCATCTTGCGCGCGCGGTCGTACACCTTCTCGACCAGGGCGCGCTCGGGATGGGTGCCCTTGATGAAGAACTCGTGCGTGAATCGATCGGGAAAGGCGTGTAGCAGGTACACCTCGGCGGGTTGGCCGTCGCGCCCCGCGCGCCCCGCCTCCTGGTAGTACGCCTCGAGTGTCCCCGGCATGGCGTGATGCACCACGACGCGCACGTTCGCCTTGTCGATGCCCATGCCGAACGCGTTGGTCGCCACGATGGCGCGGACTCGCCCAGACATGAATGCGTCCTGCACCTCGTGGCGGTGTGCGTCGTCGAGTCCGGCGTGATACGCCGCGGCGGCGATCCCCGCGTCCTCGAGCGTGCGAGCGATCTTCTCGACGTTTCGCCGCGTCGCGGCGTAGACGATCGCGACGCCTTCCTGGTGATCGCGCAGAATCCCGGCGAGCGCGGCGTCCTTCTCCGCGTCGGAGCGCGTCGGCACGACATGATAGCGAAGGTTCTGCCGATCGAACCCCGTGATGATGGTCTCGGGATTCTCGAGCCGGAGCTGCCGCGCGATGTCCTGGCGCACGTGCGGCGTGGCCGTGGCGGTGAGCGCCACCGTCTGCGGCCAGCCGAGTCGCTCGCGCACCTGTGCGATGCGCAAATAGCTGGGCCGGAAATCATGGCCCCACTCACTGATGCAGTGCGCCTCGTCGATCGCGAGCAGGGACACGCCCACCTCGCGGAGCCGCTCCGCGACGGACCCGACGTCGAACCGTTCGGGTGCAACGTACAGCAGCTTCACCTCGCGGCGCATCACGCGCATCATGAGCTCGTCGACTTCGCCGCTGGTGAGCGTGCTGTTGACGAAGGTGGCCGGGATGCCACGCGTGGTGGGGCTCACGACGACGGTGAGACCCGGCAGCACCATCGCCGGCACCTGGTAGCAGATCGACTTGCCGCCGCCCGTGGGGAGGACGACGAGCGTGTCGCGGCCGGCGAGCACCGAGGTGACGGCGCGCTCCTGACCCGGTCGGAACTCCGGAAATCCGAAGCGCGCGCGAAGGAGCGCCCGTGCCTCGTCGAGGGTGGGTCGTGGTGTGGTCATCGCGAGAGCGTGCCTCTCGTCCGTGGCGCGAGCGTCATCGGACGGCCGCATCCCGTCGCGCTAGACCGCACGTACGAAGTGTCCGCGTGTGAAGGCGTCGTGCACGGCCGGCCGCGCCAGGTTCACGATCTGCCGCTGGCCGACGGCCAGTTGCTCGAGCATGGCGCGATAGCCGGAGACGACCTGGGCGATCGGATCGCCGGCCACGTTGAACACCAGGTGGAAGTTGCGCAGGCCGCCACGCCACAGCCGTGGCAGAAACTCGCCGCCCTCGATGGGCCGAGAGTGCAGCAGTCGATTGCGACACGCGGCGTCGGTGGCGACGGAGAAGCTGTAGCCTGCCGGATCGGTGAGCTGGACGTTCGTGTGTTTCTGAACGCACAGGTCACGGCAGGTCGTCGGCACGCGGTCGAAGGCAGCGGAGAGCACGCAGTGCTCGATCGTCATCCCCTCCGGACGTCCATAGAGCAGCACGTCGAAGCCATCGCCTTCCCACGGCGCGGCAACGGCGAGCAACTCGTCGGTGGTGAGCTCCACCGAGAGGGCGATCCGTCGGGCACCGAGCCTGAACAGCTCGGCCGCCGTGTGCTGATTGAAGCAGTTGACCGCGTAATCCGCGATCACGTCGCGGCCGGCGCGGGAGAGCTCGGCGACGAGGCCGAGGTGGCCGCTGAGAAGCGGGAATCCGAGGTCGAGCCACTTCTGCACGACGCGGCGCTCCTCGGGCCGGACGATCGTCGGCGTGCGCAGGCGCAGCATCACCCCCTGCGCAGCCAGTTCATCGGCGAGTGCGCGCACGCGCGTGACGGGTGGCGTCGGGTGGCGCAGGAACACGTCGAGCACGATGGTGGTCGCACCGGCCGCGGCGGCGACCCTGGCGTCGTCGAGAGTGAACACGGACGCGACGAGATCGAACCTGGCGGAACTTCCGGTCGGCACACCGTCCGGTGCGCCGTGCGTCGACGGAGAGAGCTTCAACGCCGCGTCGATCGTCGCGCGGCGCTCGGCCAGTGCGGCTTCACGCGCCCAGTCGCGGCGCTGCAGCAGCTCGTCGACCGCCTGCTGACGCAGGTGGTTGATCTCGCTGATCGGAAGGAAGAGTCCCGGTGACAGCCCGGACAGCTCGAGCGCCGCGAGCGAGAACGGCGTCTCGCCGAGACGACCGAGATGCTCGCGCAACGCCGGCTCGTCGAGTGCGCGCTTGGACGCGGGCGCGAGGTTGAGCTCGGAGCGGACGGTGACCGTCTCGCCGTCGGCGGAGAAGACCGCCTTGAGCTGTCCGCCCGCCGAACCGAACACGCGCACGTCGAGGCGCGTCTTCCGCTGACGGAGCTCGGCGGGGAGCGCGGTGTAGCTTGCGCGTGCACGCTCGAGCAGTGCGGCCTCCGACGATCGCACGACGCGCCAGCCCTCGCCGACCGAGATTCGCGGCGGCGCGACGAGCGCCTGCCGATATGCTGCGCCCGAGGAGAGCGTGCGCACTTCGCTGACCGTGAAGCCGCGACTCGAACCCCACGCCGTCCCCGACGTGCAGCGGCGCACTCACCTCGACGACGAGGTCTCGCCCCTGACGGCCGACGACGGTGCCGAGCTCGCGGCCGCGATTGTCGGGATGCTCTCGCGTGACGTACCCGCGGCCCTCGCGGCCGCCGTACATGCCGCCGGTGAAGCCGCGGCTGTAGATCTGCACGAGCGGCTCGACGTCGGACGGTGAAGGTGCGGTGCGATCGCCGGCGGCGAGCCGGTCGAGGAAAGTGCGATAGCCGTTCGTGACGGTGGCGACGTACTCGGGCCGCTTCTTCCGCCCTTCGACCTTCAGGCAGCCGATTCCCGCGTCGGCGATCTCGGCGAGGTGATCGGTCGCCGCCAGGTCCTTGGCGGAGATGAGGTAGCCGCGGTCGAGCTCCGCGCCGGAGTCGAGGTCGGTGAGCAGGTAGTCTTTACGACACGACTGCGCGCACGAGCCGCGGTTCGCGCTGCGCTCGGAGATCATCCCCGACATGTAGCACTGGCCGCTGTACGAGATGCACAGCGCGCCGTGGACGAAGCTCTCGAGTCCGAGCTCGGGGACGGCGGCGCGGATAGCCCGGATGTCGTCGAGCGTGTTCTCGCGCGCGAGCACGACGCGGTCGATCCCGAGGTCCGCCATGACGCGTGCGCCGCTCTCGTCGTGCACGGTCATCTGCGTCGAGCCGTGAATCTCGAATCCGGGATAGACATGCTGGATGAGCCGCACGAGCCCGACGTCCTGCACGATGGCGGCGTCGACGCCGCGGTCGATCGCCTCGCCGAGGAAGAGGAGCGCGTCGGCGAGCTCGGCCGGCTTGGTCAGGATGTTGAGCGTGAGGTAGATGCGGCGTCCGCGCTCGTGGGCGAGGCGGCAGGCCTCCGCGAGCTCGTCGAGCGTGAGCTGCGCGCCTTCGTCGCGAGCGTTGAACCGCTCGGCCCCCAGATAGACCGCGTCCGCGCCGTTCGCCAGCGCCGCGCGGACGGCGTCGAGCGAACCGGCCGGCGCGAGAAGCTCGGGAATGACAAGGCGCGTCATAAGTGGTGAAATATAATGCTTTACAGCGCCGAACTGCAGTCGTCTGACAGGCTCGTCGGCCGAGCCGACTCGCCGCTACTGCGGCTTGTCGTCGAACCAGCGTCGGGCGAACCGCATGAGCAGCGCGACGGCGATGATGCCCATGCCCGCGTACATGAACCGCGGCTCGGAGGTCGCGTTGCCATACCCCCATACGAGGACACCGATCCCGGTGAGCACCAGCCGGGCGAGGAGAAGCCGCGTCATTCCGGCCGGCTTCGCCGCTCCGTGAAGCGGCGCACACCTTTCTTGAAATCGTCCGTCGAGCGCGCCTCGACGTTGGTGACGACGCCGGCGGCGATGCCGTCGTCGAACGAGAGGGAGTCGAGCTTGTAGAACAGCCACTTGGTGAGCGCGAGCGCCGTGGTCGGCGCGCGGCTGACCTGCTGCAGCGTCGCGTCGATCTCCTCGTCGTACGTGGCCGCAGGGACGACGCGACTCACGAGGCCGATGCGCTCGGCCTCTTCGGCATTGATGACGCGTCCGGTGAGCACGAGGTCGGCGGCGTGCTTCTCGCCGACCGCGCGGCGCAGCATCGTCATCACCATCGCGGGCACGAAGCCGACGCGCACCTCGGGGTAGCCGAACTCGGCGCCTTCGTGGGCGAGCACGATGTCACAGGCCGTGGCGAGGCCGGCGCCGCCGGCGAGGGCGCGGCCGCGCACGGAGCAGATGACGGGCTTCATCAGCGCGCGGATCGCGAGGAAGACTCGGCCGAGGGCCTCGGCGTCCTGGCGATGGACGTCGCTCCCCGCCTCGAGCGTGCGCTCCAGTGCCTCGAGATCCGCGCCGGCGCAGAAGTCGTCGCCGTCGGCGCAGAGATGGATCGTTCGGATGGTGGCGTCCCCCTCGAGCTGGGCGAACGCGGCGAAGAGCTCGTCGGCGGCCTGTCGATCGAGCGCGTTCTTCTTCTCGGGACGCGCCAGCACCACGCGTCCGATCGCGCCGTCGCGGAGCAGGCGGATGCGTGTCACGCGGGCGCCGCAGGGAGTGCGAGCGTGCGTGCGCGGGCGTCGTCGACGTCGAGCACCATGCGCAGCATCGCGGTGGAGAACACCTTGCCCTGCGCGTCGGTCTTGAGCGAGAGCGTACCGCCGCCGTCGAGCGCGCCGTGAAGCAGGAAGTTCAACGCGTTGAGGTTCGGCAGCTCGAACCGTTCCACGCCGCCGTCGATGACGCCGGCGAAGTGCGCCGCGACGCGATCGAGCGTGAGCGATTCAGCAATGATTCCGTACCACTCGGGACGGAGCGCGATGACGCCGACGTTGGCGGTGTCGCCCTTGTCGCCCGAGCGCGCGTGCGCGATGTCGACCAGGCGGACCTTCATCCGAGGATCTCCACGTCGGTACGCACGACGGACTTGTCGACGAGCGCCGGCCAGTACGCGACGATCTCCTCGACCTTGGGCCGGCCGCCGGCGAAGCCCGTCACGGTGGGAGGGCCGTTGAGCACGAGTGGCGCGATCTCGCGCGTGAAGCGCTCGACCGCCTTTCGATCGGAGGATCGCACGCCGATCCGCCACTGCACTTCCGGTGCCTCACCCGAGGAGATGGCGAGCGGGCCATGCGCGGCGGAGACGCCGACGAACTCGGTGAGCAGCTGATCGAAGCGGAGTCCCATCGCATCCAGGCGCTCGCGCAGCACACGGTCGGCCGCTTTCGCCTTCTCGAGTGCGTCAGGCCATGCGTACACGAGCGAACCCACGGCCTTGAACCCTGCGCGGTAGGCGATCGACACCTTCAGCTTGTCCGTCGCCGGCCGTCCCGTGATGCCGAACACGCGCACGCGGTCCTCGCCGTCGGGCGCCAGGCGGATCGATGTGAAGTCGGCGACGACGTCGGGCGTGATGTAGCTCCGAGGGTCGCCCATCTCGTACACGAGCTGCTCGGTCACCGACGGCACACTGATCCGTCCCCCCGTGCCGGGGTGCTTCGCGACGACGAACGTGCCGTCGGCGCGCGCCTCGACGATTGGATAGCCGACGTTCGCGAGATCGGGGATGTTGCGCCAGTCGTAGAGGCAGTTGCCACCCGAGCACTGCGCGCCGCACTCGATGATGTGGCCAGCGATGATCCCCGCCGCCAGGCGATCCCAGTCGTCGGAGGCCCACCCGAACTCGTGGCGCAGCGGGGCCATCGTCAGCGCGGTGTCGGTGGAGCGTCCCGTGACGACGACGTTCGCGCCGCGGGCGAGCGCCTCGACGATCGGCGTCGAGCCGATGTACGCATTGGCCGACAGCACGCGATCGCGCACGACGTCGAGAGGCTCCCCGGTCTCCATGTTCGCCAGCGGATGCCCGCCGGCGATAAGTTCGTCGAGGCGCGGCAGCAAGTCGTCGCCCGTGACGACACCGACCTTGAGCTTGCCGGCGGCGCCGCGCTGACGCGCCACCTCGAGTACGGCCTGCGCACACGCGGTCGGGTTCACGCCGCCGGCGTTCGCCACGACTCGCACCCCGCGCTCGACGACGGCTGGCAACACCGACTCCATCGCGCCGATGAAGTCCCTCGCATATCCCATCGCCGGATCGCGCTCCTTCTGCTTCTGCAGAATGGACATCGTGACCTCGGCAAGGTAGTCGAGCATGAGGTAGTCGACGGGGCCGCCTTCGACCTGCCGGCGTGGCGCGTCGAGCCAGTCGCCCCAGAAGCCCTGTCCGGATGCAACACGAACGATCCGATTGCTCGCTGCGGTGCCGCTCATGCGTCGGGGATCGGTGGAAGGACGAAGGGTCCCAGATGCGGGCCCGGGTTCGATCTCGCGGCACGGAGGGCCAGCGTCAGTACCTGGCGCGTGTCCTCGGGATACACGATCGCGTCGACGAAACCGCGGGCCGCGGCGTAGCGCGCGTCGAGCTGGTGCTCGTAGTCGGCGCGCATCTCTTCGATCGCGCGAGCGGTTTCCTCATCGAGCGGTGTGCCGCGCTGCTTGGCTTTCTCGATCGTCGGACCATGCACGGCCTGCACCGCGCTCTCGCCTTCCATCACGGCCATGCGGCCGGTGGGCCAGGAGAAGATGAAGTCGGGATCGAACCCCTGGGCTGCCATCGCGTAGTAGCCCGCACCCGACGCGTGGTTGACCGTGAGGACGATCTTCGGCACGCGCGCCGTGGCCATCGCCTCGACGAACCGCGCGCCGGCGCGGATGATCCCCTCGTGCTCGGCGTCGGGCCCGACCATGAACCCCGAGACGTCCTGCACGAACAGCAGCGGAATGCCCTGGCGATCGCAGCGATCGATGAAGAATGCCACCTTCTCGGCGCTCTCCGCGTACACGATGCCGCCAAAGCGGGGCTTCTCGCCCGGGCGTGTCTTGATCAGCCCGCGCTGGTTGGCGATCACGCCGACGGCGAAGCCGCCGATGCGCGCGTCGCCGCAGATCATCTCGCGCGCGAGATGCTCCTGGAACTCGACGATTTCACCCTCGTCGACGATGGCGCGGAGGATGGCATGCATGTCGTACGACATGCGGTGGTCCGCCGGCAGGAGGTCGTAGAGCGCGTCGGCGTCGCTGCCGTCGCTCGGGCCGGATGTCGACTCGATGCCGCGGCGCTCGGGCGGAAGCTGCGCCACGAGGTCGCGCAGCAGTCCGAGGCATGCCTCGTCGTCGTCCACCGCGTAGTGCGCGACGCCGCTGACCTCGGTGTGCGTGACGGCGCCGCCGAGCGTCTCGCCGTCGATCGTCTGACCGGTGGCGCCCTTCACGAGGTTGGGGCCGCCCAGTCCCATGAACGACGTGCCCTTCACCATCACGATCAGGTCGGAGAGCGCCGGCAGGTACGCGCCACCCGCGATGCACGGGCCCATCACCGCGGCGAGCTGCGGGACGCGCAGGTACCGCCGCATGATCGAGTTGTAATAAAAGAGGCGACTCGCGCCATACTGCCCAGGGAACACGCCGCCCTGATACGGCAGGTTCACGCCCGCGGAATCGACGAGATAGACGATCGGAATGCGGCAGCGCATCGCCACCTCCTGCGCGCGCAGCATCTTGGTGATCGTCTCCGGCCACCACGATCCGGCCTTCACCGTCGCGTCGTTGGCGACGATCACCACGGGCCGGCCATGGACGATCCCGATCCCGGTGATCACGCCCGCGGCGGGCGCCTGGCCATCATATCGGTCGTGCGCCACGAGCAGGCCGATCTCGACGAAGCGCGCCTCGTCGTCGCACAGACGAGCCACGCGCTCGCGCGCGGTGAGCTTGCCCTGCGTGTGCTGGCGCTCGACCTTCTCGGGGCCGCCGCCCTGGCGCAGCCGCTCCTCGAGGGCGCGGAGCTCGGTGCTGAGCTCCCGCAGTCGACTCGTGCTCACGATGCGCTCACGCTTCCTGTGCCGAGCGCTCGGTGAACCACGCCTTGATGTAGTCGACGAGGTCGGAGGTCGGCGTTCCCGGGCCGAACAGCTTGCCCGTGCCCATCGCGTGCAACGCCTCCATGTCCTCGCGCGGGATGATCCCTCCTCCGGTGACGAGGATGTCGCCGCGACCCTCGGCGCGCAGCAGCTCGAGCACGCGCGGGAAGAGCGTCATGTGCGCGCCGCTGAGGATCGACAGCCCCACGACGTCGACGTCTTCCTGCACTGCCGCCGTCGCGATCATCTCGGGGGTCTGGTGCAGTCCGGTGTAGATCACTTCCATCCCCGCATCGCGCAGCGCGGCCGCCACGACCTTCGCTCCTCGGTCGTGCCCGTCGAGACCGGGCTTGGCTACCAGAACACGGATCGGACGCATGAATGCCGGAGAAAGGACTGCTGCGCGATCGCTCGCGGTCGACGTCGCGACGACGGCGCTCGGCAGGGCGGAAAGCTAGCCGCCGCGTCGTCGGCGCGGCAACTCACGTTTGCGCGCCACGAGCACCATCTCGGTGGAGCGGCGACGCAGCGGGCGATCGCGCCACCCGTCATACGCCTCCTCGACGACGAGCCCTGCATCGAGGCAGAGCTCGGCCAGGCGCGACGCGGTGTAGAGGCGGATGCGGTGCTGGCGCGTGCCTCGACCAGAGGGACCTTCCCACTCGGTGTCGATCGTGAGCAACCCGGAGAGCGGATCGAAGTGCCGGCGATGCCCGATCATCGTACCATCGTCGGACTTCCACCAATCGCGCGAGAGGAAGCGCGCCATCACGCCGTCGCGGCTGCCGCCGTGCCACACCAGCGCACCGCCGGGCTTGAGCACGCGCGCGAACTCGGCGATCACGCGCGCGTCGTCACGTGGCGCGGCGAAGAATCCGAACGACGTGAAGAGGTTCAGCACGGCGTCGAACCGTGCGGTCCAGCGCGCCGGCAAGCGGCGCATGTCGCCCCGGGTGTAGTGAAGCGTCGGTCCCGTGCCGCGCTCCTTCGCCTTGGCGATCAGGTGCGCCGAGTAGTCCAGGCCATCCACCCGGAACCCGGTCTCGGCGAGCAGGTGCGCATGACGTCCCTGGCCGCACGGGACGTCGAGCACCCGAGAGCCGGACGGCAGCGCGAGGATCTCCATCAATCGGCGCACTTCGCGCCGATCACGCGCGAGATCGAAGATGGGCTCGTACTCGAGCAGATAGTGGGCGTCGAAGTACGACTCCCACCACTCGCTCGTGGGGCGCGCGGGGCTCAGAAGAAGACGGGCTCGCGGTAGGCGCCGAACACGTCCTCGAGTGCGCGGCGTATCTCGAACAGCGTGCAGTACGCCCGGGCACAATCGAGAATGTGCGGAAACACATTCTCCGTGCCGCGCGCCGCGTCGCGCAGCCTGGCGAGCCGTGAGTCGCAGAGGGCCTGGTCGCGCTCGGCGCGCACGCGCGCGAGCCGCTCGCGCTGCTCGCGATCGACCTGCTCGCCGATTCTGAGAAGGGGAATATTCAGGGCGTCGCCTTCGGTCACGAACTCGTTCACCCCGACGATCACGCGGCGATGCTGCTCGATCTCCCACTGCTGGCGCGCGGCGGACTGGGCGATCTTGCGCTGGAACCAGCCGTCCTCGAGTCCGCGCACCACCCCGCCGATGCCTTCAATTTCGGCGAACAGCGCCTCGGCCTCGGCCTCGAGCTGATCGGTGAGCGCTTCGACGTAATAGGAGCCGCCGAGAGGATCGAGCACGTTCGGTACACCGCTCTCGAAGGCGAGCACCTGTTGCGTGCGGAGCGCCACCTGCACCGCGTGCTCGGTCGGCAGCGCGAGGGTCTCGTCCATCGAGTTGGTGTGCAGCGACTGCGTGCCGCCCAACACCGCGGCGAGCGCCTGATAGGCCACGCGCACGACGTTGTTCATCGGCTGCTGCGCCGTGAGGGTGACGCCCGCCGTCTGGGAATGGAAGCGCATGAGCCACGATCGCGGCTGCTTCGCGCCGTACCGTTCCTTCATGTGCCGCGCCCAGATGCGGCGCGCCGCACGTAGCTTGGCGATCTCCTCGAAGAAGTCGTTGTGGATGTCCCAGAAGAACGACAGACGCGGCGCGAAATCATCCACGTCGAGACCGCGCGCGATGCCGCGCTCCACGTAGGTGAACCCGTCGGCGAGGGTGAACGCGAGCTCCTGGGCGGCGGTGGATCCTGCTTCGCGGATGTGGTAGCCGGAGATGGAGACCGTGTTCCACAGCGGCGCGTGCGTCGCGCCCCACTCGAAGCAGTCGACGATGAGGCGCAGCGCCGGCTCGATGGGGAAGCACCAGGCGTGCTGCGCCATGTACTCCTTCAGGATGTCGTTCTGGATCGTCCCGCGGAGCCTGGTGCTGTCGACACCCTGGCGCTCCGCGGCCGCGATGTAGAACGCCCAGATGATGATCGCCGGCCCGTTGATCGTCATCGACGTCGACACCTCGTCGAGCGGAATCCCGTCGAACAGCACTTCCATATCGGCGAGGCTCGAGATCGCGACGCCGGTCTTGCCGACCTCACCCTCCGACCGTGGATGGTCGGAGTCGTAGCCCATCAGCGTCGGGAAGTCGAACGCCGTCGACAGCCCGGTCTGGCCGTGCCCGAGCAGGAACTTGAACCGCTCGTTCGTGTCGCTCGCGCTGCCGAATCCCGCGAACTGGCGCATCGTCCAGAGCTTGCCGCGGTAGCCGGTCGGGTGGATGCCACGCGTGTACGGGAACACGCCAGGCACGCCGAGCCGCGACTCGTCCGCGTCGGCGACGTCGAGCGCGGTGTACAGCGGCTCGACCTCGCGCGCCGAGTTGGTGAAGGCGATCTCGCGCTTCGCGCCCGCCTCGTACGCACGACGCCAGGCCGTGACCTCGGTCCGCAGCCGTTCCAGTTCGGCCCGCAGGTCGGCGTCGTGCTCGGTGAGCTCACGCATCGACGTCATGTGCTCCTCCCACTCAACAGGTCGGCGCTGCGCGCCAGCAGCGCATCGGCGATCTCGAACGGCGTCGCCGCTCCCGTCTCCAACTGCGGGAGGCGTGCCTCGAGCCAGGCCGTCGTTCCGACGTCAGCCCACAGCCGCTGCCGCGTCTTCTCCTCGACGACGTCCACCACGCGCTCGCGCAGCCGCGTGCGCCGCCGGGCTCGCAGCTGTCCGCTCGTCTCAAGATATTCGAAGTGGCGGTCCAGCGCCTCGGCCAGCTCCGTGATCCCCTGCTCCTCCGTGCCGATCGTGCGCAGCACGGGAGGCGTCCATCGCGCTTCGTCGCGCTGCGCCGCTTCGCGCACCTGACGCGCGAGGTTGTTCCGCGACAGGTCGACGCCATGATGCCCAGCCGACGGCGCCGCCGCGGCGCCAGGCCGCATGCCGAGCATCAACTCGATCTCCGTGCGCAGCCGGTCCGCGCCCGGACGGTCCGCCTTGTTCACCGCGAAGACGTCGGCGATCTCCATGAGCCCTGCCTTCAGCGTCTGGATCGAGTCGCCCGATTCCGGCACGAGGATCACGAGACTGGAATCGGCCGTGCGAGCCACATCGAGCTCGCTCTGTCCCACTCCGACGGTCTCGATCAGCACGCGATCGGTACCGAATGCGTCGAGGACGTCGCACACCTCGCGCGTGGCCGTCGACAGCCCGCCGAGCGAGCCGCGTGTGGCGAGCGACCGGATGTAGACGCCCGGGTCGAGGGCGACGTCCTCCATTCGAATGCGGTCTCCGAGCAGCGCGCCGCCGGTGAATGGAGACGTCGGATCGACGCAGACGATGCCCACGGTGAGCCCCTGCCGGCGATAGTGCCGCGTGAGGCACGTCGTGATCGTGCTCTTGCCCGCACCCGGCGGGCCAGTGAGGCCGATGCGACGGGCGCGGCCCAGCGCGGGGTGCATCGCGCCGAGCAGCACGTCGAACCCCGCGCGGTGGTTCTCGACGACGCTGATCGCCCGGGCCAGTGCCGCCTTTCTGCCGGCTCGGAAGTCCGCGAGGAGGGCGTCGTGCGCCACTCAGCCCTCGGCGCGCGGCGCTGGCTCGTCGTGCTCGTCGCGGATGTCGCCGACGAGCTCCTCGAGCAGATCCTCCAGCGTCACGAGGCCGACGGTGCGCTGCTGCGCGTCCTGGACCAGTGCGAGGTGCTGGCTTCGGCGAAGCATGCGGAACAGCAGCTCGCTGCAGGGCGTCGCATCCTGCGCGATGGCGACCGGCCGCAGCGCGGCGTGACGCTCGCCTCCCGTCTTCAACACATCGAATGCGTGCACCATCCCGACGACATGATCGAGTGTGCCCTCGTACACCGGGACACGGCTGAAGGCGGAGGTCGCGAACTCCTCGGCCACCTCGCGCGCGCTGGCCGAGCGATCGATCGCGAAAATCTCCGCCCGCGGGATCATGACGTCGCGCACGAGCTTCTCGCCGAACGACATCACGCCGGTGATGATCTCCATCTCCTCGCGCTCGCCGACCCCCTCGAGCTCGCCCTCGCGCAGCAGGTCCTGGATCGTGTCGCGGTCCGGGTCGTCGCTGCGCTCGACCTTTCGGTCAAACGGGCGGCTCGCCCAGCGTCCTGCGGCGACGATCGGGCTCGTCACGATCGCCGCCGCCTCGAGCAGCGGTGACAGAAGCGCGGCAACCCCCGGGGCGAACCGGCGCGCGATAGCGCGGGGCAGCAGCTGCCCGAGCACGACGGCCGCCGCGGCGAAGAGCGCCAGCGCACCGGCCAGTCGCAGCGGCTGGTACGCGTAATCCGTCGCGATCAGACTGCCGCTGAGCACCAGCAGCAGCGCCACGGTGGCGCTCGCGGCGATGATCAATCGCTGCGGACGCTCGAGATAGGCAAGCGCGGCGCGGGAGCCGCGAAGCTGCTGCTCGACCCAGTGCCGGAGCCAGATGCGGCTCACCGACCGCATCGCCATCCCGCCGGCCGTGAGCACCGCGACGGCGAGAATGCAGAGCGCGAGCAGGACGAGTTGCGGCCTCATGTCGCCGACGTTCCCATCGCCGGCTGCAGACGCTCGAAGTACACGCGCTCGATTCGCCGGCGGCGGACGCGCTCGACGACGAGCTTGTACGCCCCGATGGTCACCGACTCGCCCGGTCCGGGGACGCGCCCGAACGCTTCGTAGACGAGCCCGCCCACCGTGGCCACGTCGTGCTGCGAGAAGTCCTGGCCGAGCAGCTCGGAGAGCTCGTCGAGCGTGAGGCGGCCCGACACCCAGAAGCGCCGACCCTCCTCCTGCTCGACTTCCGGCTCCTCGTCGTCGTACTCGTCGTGAATCTCGCCGACGATCTCCTCGAGGATGTCCTCGATCGTCACGAGGCCGGCCGTTCCCCCGTACTCGTCGCTGACGATCGCGATGTGCGTGCGGCTCGACTTGAAATCGCGGAGCTGGAGGTCGATCGGCTTGGAGATCGGGATGAACGATGCCGGACGCACGAGGGTCTGCCAGCCGAGCATCGGCTCGTCGTCGTCGATCACGAACGGCAGGAGGTCCTTCGCGTACAGAATGCCGGTGATGTTGTCGAGCGTGTCGTCGAACACCGGGAAGCGCGCATGCTCGGAGCTGCGCACGCGGTCGACCACCTCGCTCCACGGTGTGGAGAGATCGATGCCGACGATGTCGACGCGCGGCACCATGATGTCGCGCACCATCGTGTCGCCGAGGGAGAACACGCCGTGGAGCAGCGCCTGCTCGTCGCGCGAGACGTCCGCTTCCGCGGCGACGACCTGGCGGAACTGCTCGGCCGCCTCCTCGAGCTGCTCGGCGCGCTGGGCCTGCGTGGGCGGCGGCAGGAACCGCTCGAACACGGTGTCCAGCGCGATGCCCGCTCGCAGGACGGGGGCGAGCACGATCTCGAGCACCCGGACCAGTGGCGCGAGCTGGACGGCGAAGCGCGGAGCCGTCGCGAAGCCGAGCGACCGCGCGATGCCTTCGACGAGCATGACGGTGACCAGCGCCGCGGCCAGCATCACGAGGACGCCACGGACTCCATCCGCCGGAGTGAGCTGGAACCCACGCGCCAGCGCCGCTCCCGCGGCCAGGTGCGCCAGCACGCGAGTCAGCGCGAGCGCCCGGTGCGCGAGCTCGCGGCGGCGGAGATCGCCGACGACCGGTGGGGATGGCTCGGGGTCGGGGTCGCCCCCGAGCAACGCCCCGTCCGCCGCGGCCGCGAGGGCGGCCAGCAGAACGGCGCCGACCGCCACGAACAGTGCCGGCGCGCTCATGCGGCTCCCAACGAACGCAGGAGCCGCTCCTGTCGCCGCCACATCGGCGAAGCGTAGCGGGCCTCGTCCTCCGGGTGCTCGTATCCGAGCACGTGCAGCACGCCGTGCACGACGAGCCGCATCAGCTCCTCGCGTACGCCGCGACCGTGATCGCGCGCGTTGCGGCGTGCCACCTCGGGCGCGATGTACACGTCGCCCACGACGACGCGCGACGCATCGGCGGGAGCGAACCCGAAGGAGATCACGTCGGTGGCTCCCGCATGGCCGAGATGATCGCGGTTGAGCGTGGCGATGCGGCGATCGGTCACGAAGGCGATCGACAGCAGGGCGTTGCGCACGCCCTCGCGGCGCAGCACGCCCTCGGCCAGCGCGGCGACGCGCGTCCGCGAGATCGGGATGCGCACGCCATCCGTCGAGACGTCGACCGCGAGGCTCATACCGTCGCCGGCTGATTGCGCGTCGGCGTCTTGGGATACTCGACGCGGGCGTGGTACATCCCGCCCAGCACACGGGCGAACTCGCGCTTCACGATCGAGAGCTGGCGCATCGTGATCGGCGCCTCGCGCAGCTGTCCCTGATCCAGTCGCTGCTGCACCACCCGGTCGATCACCTCGCGAATGCGCTCGGGCGTCGGGTCGGCCAGCGTGCGCGCGATCGCCTCGACGCCATCGGCAAGCATCACGACGGCCGTCTCGGCGCTTTGCGGAATCGGACCCGGATACACGAACTCGGCGGCGTTGGGTACCGTGCCGTCGGGCTGCCGGGCGCGCTCCATGAAATACGCGATCGTGCTCGTGCCGTGGTGCTCGCTGATGAACGCCTTGATGGCCGCGGGAAGCCGGACTTCGCTCGCCAGCTCGACCCCCGCCAGGACGTGGCTTCGGATGATCGAGGCGCTCGTGCCTGGCTTGAGCTGGTCGTGCGGGTTGTGGCCGCGTGGCTGGTTCTCGGCGAAATACTGCGGCTTCGAGAGCTTCCCGATGTCGTGGTAGTAGGCACCGACGCGGGCGAGCAGCGCGTTCGCGCCGATGGCGCGACACGCCGCGTCGGCGAGGTTGGCGAGCGCGATCGTATGGGCGTAGGTGCCAGGCGCTTCGAGGCTGAGTCGCTGGAGCAGCGGATGGTGGAGGTCGCCCCACTCGAGCAGCGTGAGATGGGTCTCGCGTCCCGTGAGGCGTTCGGCGAACGGCACGAACAACATGGCCGAGATGACGCTCACGACCGACGTCGCCGCCGCGCGGATCACCCCAGCGAGCAGGGCCCACGTCGGCTCTCCCGCTGCGACGCCCGTCGCCGTCACGGCGACGCCCGACACGGCCGCGATGATGAGGATCCACAGATACGATTGATCGCGGCGCAAACTCGATCGCACGGCGAGCGCCGCGCTGGCGCCGGAGGCGATCATGACGGGGAGCGCGGCGGCCGAGTGGTAGTCGGGTTGCGAGGCGATGAGCACGGCGAGCAGCACGACCGTGAGCAGGCTCACGCGCCGGTCGAACAGCGTGCTGATGACGACGCCGGCGAACGCGATCGGCACGAGCTCGGGCGAGGCCGGGCGCACACGGACCGCCAGGAACGCGAGCGCGACCTGGAAGGCGACGAGCCCGCCGAGCAGCGCGAGCGCGCGCCCGCTGTCGTGGATCGTCGGTCGAACGACGCGCAGCGCCATGACCATCATCGTGATCAACAGCAGATTGACGACGAACGAGCCGACGATCGAATCGGGCGCGCGCGACAGCAGCGGGCCGCCGAGCGCGAGCGTCGTCAGCACCGCGCACGCGACGAGCAGCAGCAGACGCATCATGAATGCACCCGCGGTGCTCACGCGCGTCGCCGGCATGGACCCGGTGTTACGATCGATCTCGTCGGGGGGAGATGTCACGAGCTCAGTCCCCATCCTCCGCGTACGCCTTGATGATGTCGCGTACGAGCCGGTGACGGACGACGTCGACGTCCGTGAAGTAGTGGAACGCGATGCCCTCGATCCCGGGCAGGATTCGCTCGACCTGCATCAGCCCCGACTCCTCCCGCTTCGGAAGGTCGATCTGCGTCTTGTCGCCGGTGATGACGATCTGCGAGTTCACCCCCAACCGCGTGAGAAACATCTTCATCTGCATCGCCGTCGCGTTCTGCGCCTCGTCGAGGATGACGAACGCGTCGCTCAGCGTGCGCCCGCGCATGAACGCGAGCGGGGCGATCTCGATGATCCGGGTTTCGAGCGCCTTCTGGACGCGCTCCTGCGGCATCATCTCGTCGAGTGCGTCGTAGAGCGGTCGGAGATAGGGATCGACCTTCGCCTGCATGTCCCCGGGGAGGAAGCCGAGACTCTCCCCAGCCTCCACGGCCGGCCTGGCGAGCACGATGCGCCGGACACGCTTGCGCGTCAGCGCGTCCACCGCCGCCGCGACGGCGAGATAGGTCTTCCCCGTCCCCGCTGGTCCGATGCCGACGACGATGTCGTGCTCGGCGATCTTCGCCAGATACTCCGCCTGGCCGGCCGTCTTCGCCTGGATCAGTCGCCGCATGCCCGGCAGCGCGATCCGGCCTTCGCCGACCGCCCCGTCGCCGTCGCGGGTCGCATCGTCCTCGCTCAAACGCAAGACGTCGTCCGGCGTGAGCTCCATGCGCTGGCGCGCGCGGTCGATCATGCGGCGTGCGATGTCACTGGCCCGCGACACGAGCTCGGCGGGACCGGAGATCGACATCGTGTCGCCGCGCAGTGCCACCTTCACGCCACCGAGCCTGGAGAGCTCGACGAGATTCCCGTCGTTCACTCCGGCGAGGGTGAGCATGTCCGCCCCCTCGGTGGAGAGCTTTTGTATGATCGAACCGTCGCTCACGCGTGCTCCGACTCCACTCTGATGTGCAGCTCGGCGATGTCCGACGCCGGCACCGCGCTCGGCGCGCCCTCGAACAGTGCGCGAGCGGCGGTCGTCTTCGGAAATGCGATGACGTCCCGCAATGATGTGGCGCCGGCGAGCATCATCACGATGCGGTCGAACCCGAACGCGATGCCACCGTGCGGCGGCGCGCCGGCGCGCAACGCCTCGAGCAGAAAACCGAACCGCGACTGCGCGCTTGCCTCGTCGATCCCCAGCAGTCGGAAGATCCGCGACTGCACGCGCGGATCGTTGATCCGGATGCTGCCACCGCCCAGCTCGGTGCCGTTGAGCACCAGATCGTACGCCTGGGCCCGGGCACGCCAAGGCTCGCTCTCCAACAGGTCGAGATCGGACGGGTTCGGTGCAGTGAACGGATGATGCACGGCCGCGAGCGCCCCCGTGGCCGGGTCGCGCTCGAACATTGGAAAGTCCGTAACCCAGACGAAGGCGTTCACGTCACTGGGCACGAGTTGCATTCGCTGCGCCACCTCCTGCCGAACCCGGTCCAGTGCCGGGCTCGAGATGTGGTCCGGACCGGCCACGTACAGGCCCAGATCGCCGTCCGACAGACCGAGGCGATCCCCCGCGCCTTCGGCGAGGAATTTCGCCGCCGGGCCGTCCAGCGCGCCGTTCTGCCGCTTGATCCGCAGCAGTCCGAGCGCGCCGGCGCCCTTCGCCACGGTCTCCAGCTCGTCCACCTGCTTGCGCGAGAGCGTGGCACCACCAGGAATGCGAATCCCGCGCACGCGTCCGCCACCGTCGAGCGCCTTTTTCGTCACGACGAACTCGCTGCCGCGAAACACGTCGCTGAGGTCGGCGATCTCGAGGCCGTAGCGCAGGTCCGGGCGGTCGATGCCGTAGCGCTCGAGCGCTTCGGCGTAGCCCATTCGCCGGATCGTCGTCGGCACCTCGCTGCCCGCCTCCCGCCAGAGCGCACGCGTCAATCCCTCGGCGATGCGCATGACGTCGTCCTCACTGACGAACGACGCCTCCACGTCGATCTGCGTGAACTCGGGTTGCCGGTCGGCCCGCAGATCCTCGTCGCGAAAGCACCGCGCGATCTGGAAGTAGCGGTCGTAGCCCGCGACCATGAGCAACTGCTTGTAGATCTGCGGCGATTGCGGGAGCGCGTAGAACTCCCCCGGATGGACCCGGCTCGGCACGAGGTAGTCGCGCGCACCTTCCGGCGTCGGTTTCGTCAGCATCGGCGTCTCGATCTCGAAGAAGCCCGCCTCGGTGAGAAAGCCCCGCGTCGTCTGCATCAGGCGATGCCGCAGCACGAGATTCCGCTGCAGCTCGTCACGTCGAAGATCCAGATAGCGATGTCGGAGGCGGAGCTCCTCCGCGGCAAGCTGCTCGCCCTTGCCGCGCGCGACGGGGATCACCGGTGTCTCGGCCGGCCCCAGCACGCGGAGCCCCGTCGCCTTCACCTCGATCGTGCCCGTGCTCAGCTCCGCGTTTCGCATCGCCTCGGGGCGCTGCGCCACGGTGCCTTCCACGAGCACCACGGTCTCGGCGCCCAGCGACGACGCGACGGCGGCGACTTCCGGCGTCGCCCGCGAGAGGTCGACCGACACCTGAACGAGGCCGGCGCGATCGCGCAGATCGAAGAAGACGAGTCCGCCCAGATCGCGCGCACGATGCACCCATCCTCCGAGCCGGACCGAGGCGCCGACGTGTTCGTCCCGGAGCGATCCACAGAGATGCGTGCGAAACGTCGTCGCGAGTGCGGTGTCAGACATTCAGTGCATGGAGTGGGGTGCGGCGCGACACGCTCGGCGCGTCGGGCGACATCGCGACGCCTAGCCGCGCGCCGGTCGCGCGACGGTCCGCTGTGGCACGCGGCAAGAGACGCCGCCCCGAGTGTCGAGGCGGCGTCGGCGGTTGCTCAGTCATTCACGCGTGCGCAGGGTTCGCATTCAACGACCGTAAGGTACTGCGCCATCGGGTGGTCGGGTAGCACCGCCGTTGCGAGACCGTCGGCGGCGGACTAACCTCAACTTCATGTGGCGCATGACGTTCGCCGCCGCTCAGTCACCCGGATCGACCGCGCATGACCGACCGTATCAACCTGCTGAATCTCACTCCCGTCGACGCAGAGGCGCAGCTCGCTTCGGCGATGGCCGAGCTTGGCGAGCCGGGGTACCGCGTCGGACAGGTGCTGCGGCGGCTCTGGGTGAATCCGGCGGCGTCGTTCGAGGGGATGACCGAGCTCTCGACGCCGTTGCGCGCCGCCCTGGCGGAGCGGTTCGAGCTGCCGCGGCTCGTACTGCTGACGGAGCAGCTGTCGACCGACGGGACGCGGAAGTTCCTCTTCCGGCTGTCGGACGGCGAGGCGGTCGAAGCCGTGGCGATTCCCGAAGGGAGTCGCGTGACGCTGTGCATCTCTTCGCAGGCGGGGTGCGCGCTACGGTGTGCCTTCTGCGCCACCGGCGCGATGGGATTCTCGCGCAACCTCGACGTGTTCGAGATCGCCGGCCAGGCGCGCGAGATGCGCCTCCTGGAGCAGCCGATCGACGTGACGAACATCGTCTTCATGGGGATGGGCGAACCGCTCATGAACTGGAAGGCGGTGTCCCCGACGCTCACGATCCTGAACGACCCGCGCGGCCTCGGAATCGGGGCTCGGCACATCACCGTGAGCACCGTCGGGATTCTTCCCGGCATCGTCGCACTGGGTGAGCGCCCGGAGCAGTTCCGACTCGCCATCTCGATTCACGCGCCGTCCGACGAGCTGCGCCGAGAGCTGATGCCGATCAACACCAAGTATCCGCTGCGCGACGTCATCGAGGCGGCGAAGGTGTTCGATCGGCGAGTGACGTTCGAGTACGTGATGCTGGGCGGCGTGAACGACCAGCCGGAGCACGCACGACAACTCGCCGTGCTGGCGCGCGAGTGCCGGGCGTTCGTGAATCTCATCCCGCTGCACCCCGGCGGGTCGCAGGGCTTTTCGCCGACGTCGGCCACGGAGATCGCGCGCTTCGCTCGACTGCTTCGGGACCGTGGCGTCGAGGTGGCGATTCGGAAAAGCCGCGGGATGGACATCGCCGCAGCCTGCGGGCAGCTACGGGTGGAGCGGCTCGGCCGGCGGACGCCACGAGCTGCCGATCAACACGGCGACGTCCAGGTAGCGTGAGCTGTCCACCCGCGCGCGGACGCGCGCGGGAACCATGACCTTGGCCGCGGCATCCGCCCAGGCCGGGTGGCCCGAGAGGTCGAGCACGATCGTGGTGTCGATCGTCGGGCCGATCGTGCCGACTTCCACGACGTCGAAGCCGCGGTCGCGCAGCAGCCGCGTGGCACGTCGAGCGAGACCGCGCGTCCTCGTCGTGTTCAGCACCTGCACGCGGATTCGCACACCGTCCGGCGCGCGCGGTTTGTCGGCGAGCGCCGTGAGCAACGGCGCGGGCGCGCGGCGGGCGTGCATGACGACAGCGCTCGCGCTCAGCACGAGAACAAACAGCGCGAGCGCCGCACCGATGAGCACTTTTCTCATCGAACGCTGTTCCACAGCATCACCGCCTCCGGGTAGAGCCGCATCCCTTCGCGAAGCGACCACTCCAGCCGTGCACGCACGACCTGTCTGAACGTCGCATCGAAGTCGTGCGGGGCTTGCGAGGCCAGATAGGCGCGATCGGTTCGCGAGAACTTTCGGCCGGGATCCAGGTAGTCGGCCATGTACAACGCGCGTCCCAGCCTTCCCCATTGCGCGGAGCCCACCGTGTGATGACGCACGGCGTCGAGCAGCTCGGTACGGCGCTCGCCGTCGCGACGGAGCTGCTCCGCCGCCGCGGGACCGTGCAGCATCTCGGTGGCGTAGTCGGGCGAGTCGCCGGCGAGCTGGCGCAGCAGCGGCTCGGGCGCGTCGCGGAGCGCATCGTGGAGCCGGCCCGCATCGTGCCACGCCCGCGCCTCGTCCGGCGGCAGCGCGAGCTTCTGCGCCCACTCGTCGAGCAGCGCGGTGACGCGCTGGATGTGCGCCATGCGCTTGTCGGACACGCACGCCCATGCGGGCAGCTCGAGCCCCGTCGTCGTCACGCTGCTCATGCCGCTGCGTCGAGCGCACGTGCGAGCTCGGCCAGCTCGCGTTGCCAGAACGCGCGAGTGGCGAGGCCCGGGTGCGGCAGCGTGAGCGACCTCGTGTGAATGCGGCGATCGCCGTAGCGCACGAGGTCGAGATCGATCGTCCGCGCTCCCCACCGGACGCCGCGCACCCGACCCTGCGTCCGCTCGATGACGTGCAGCGCAGCGAGCAGCGACTCCGGCGCCATCGTCGTATCCAGCACGACCATCTGATTGAGGTAGGGCGGCTGCGTCATCGCACCGAGCGGCGCCGTCTCCTCGACCGACGACACGGCGATCAATCGTGTCGACGGCAGCAGCGTCAGCGCGATGCGGGCCGCGTGCAGATACGCTCGTCGATCGCCAAGGTTCGATCCGAGCGCCACGAATGCGCGCTCAGCCACGCGTGCGCTCCACGACGATCTCGGCGTAGTCGAGGGGGCCGTCGAGCATGACGTGCGGCTTGCGCACCGCGACGCGTGCGTGCGCCACACCGTGCAGCGCGACCGCCGCGTCGGCGATCGCGGACGCGATCTCCTCGAGGTAGTCGAGCGGGTCACGGTGCGCGCAGTCCGCGGTCAGCGCGTAGAGCGCTCGATAGTCGAGGACGTCGGTGGCGTCGGCCGAGCGCGTCACCGACAGATCGATCTCCAGCGGCTGTGCGTGGTCGCGCTCGTGCGGCAGGATGCCGACGCGCACGTGAAATCGCATGCCGACGAGCGAGATCACCACGATGAGAGCGGAGGACGGCTGGTGGGAGTGAGGCCACGACGAATGCGACGCGCAACCTAGAACGGGCGCGACGGCGGGTCAATCAGCGCACGCTGGTGATGCGGCGGGTGAGATCTTCGAGATAGGTCGTGACCTCGCGCAGCTCCTGAGTGGCGCCCTCGAGGCCGCGGAGCGCGGTGGCCTGGTCGCGGGCGCTCGCCGTGACCTGCTCTGCACCGTCGCGATTGCGCCAGGAGATCTGCGCGATTCGCCGCACACGATCGCTGAGCTTGGAGAACTCGAGCTCCTGCTCGCGTGAGGTCATGGCGATGCGCTGTGCCCCCGTCGCGGCGCTGGCCGTCGCCTCGACGATCATGTCGAGCGCGCCTCGCGCCTGCTCCGACAGGGATTCGACGTCCTGCACCACGGCCTCGCCACGCGACATCTGGAGTGCGACACGTCGCATCTGCTCCTCGAACGCCAGCACGATGTCGCCGGCCTCGTCGGACGCCAGCGCGCTCTGCTCGGCCAGCGTGCGCACCTCCTCGGCCACGACCGCGAAGCCCTGGCCCTGCTCGCCAGCGCGCGCCGCCTCGATGGCCGCGTTCAGCGCGAGGAGGTTCGTCTGGTCGGCGAGCTCGCGGATGACGGCGATGAACTCCGTGATGCGTCGAACGCTCTTGGCGAGCTCCTGGATCTGCGCGCCGCTTTCACCAACGAACACCTTGGCGCCGACGAGGCGCTCGATCGCCGTGGCGATCGTACGCCGATGCTCGGTGGCGATCTCCGTGGCGCGCTGGCTCGCTGCAGCCGCGGAGGAACCGTCGTGCACGACACCCTGCGTCGCCGTGAACAGCGACTGCGTCGCCTCCAGCGAGCGGCCGACCTGCTCGCCCTGCTCGGCGATCCCCCGGCTGATGTCGCCGATCGTGCGCGCCACCGATTCGCCGCCCCCACGCAGCGCGCGGGCGGAGTCCGTGAGCGTGTCGAGCTGCTGGCTCACGCGGTGCATCGCTTCGAGCAGCGGACGGCGGAGATCGTAGATGTGGAGCGTCGTCGCGAGCTGGTTGGCGAAGCGGCGGATGAGCGCCATCTCCTTCGAGGTGTACGCCTCCGCCTTGTGGTGCTCCAGTTCCAGTATCCCGACGGTCCGCTCGCCGAATCGCAGGGGGATGACGACGATGCTGCGCGCCTTCGAGCGGCCGGCCAGAATGCGCGGGTCGCGCAGCGTGTCGGACACGACGATGATGTCGCCGGCGTGGAGCGCTTCGCGGCGTAGCGTCGCGAGCTGCGCGTCGGGCGTCAGGGGAGGATCGAGATAGCCTTTCGTCCCCTCCCACACGTGCAGAATCTCCCCGTCCTCCAGTCGGCCGATGCGGAACGACTGCCAATCGACGAGCCGGTGCGCCAACTGCTGGATCCGCCGGAACGCGTCCGCGATGTCGACGTCCGACGACACGACCTGCTCCATGGCGAGAATCTTGTTCAACTCCTCGGCGGCGATCGACTCCTCGAGGATGCGCTTCAACAGCAGCCCGGCCAGGGCCAGCACGATCGCCACCATGATCCAGCCAATCGGCTTGAGACTCGTAACGCTGACGAGCACGATCATGACGCCGATCGTTCCGGCGCCGAACGCCACGACCTCGTAGCGCAGGATGAGCGACTTCTCCTCGTCGACCAGCTTGTCGCGGACGAGCAGCGTGAAGTAGAGCAGCAGCCGGCTCGTCACGAAGTAGGCGAACACGAAGAGCAGGAGCGGTGGCAGCGTCTCCGCCGACAGCCCCGTCGTTCCGGCGGACATCGACACCGACGCCCACGCGTACGCACCGAACGCCGACGTGAGCGCGAGGACCTCGCGTCCGGCGTTGATCCAGGCGATGGTCGCCGATCTCCGCAGGAACGCCACGTCGGCGAACGCAATGCCGACGTACAGCGCCAGTGCCGTGGCCGGAGCGCCGAGGATGAGCGCCCCCGAGACGACCGGCAGCGCGAGCAGATTCAGCGCGCCGTACTTGGTGAGCGGGATCTGGCGCGCACGAAGGAAGACGATCGTCGCGAGCATCGCCGCGATCCCCCACGTCTGGCCCATCCACCGCGTATCGAGAAACAGGACCGCGACCAGCAGCGCGAGCCCGATTCCCCCGACGATCCGGGCGTACGCCGTGAGGAACGTGCGCATCCTACTCGCCGTCGATCCCGCGTCGCAGCGCCGTCGCCAGCGATACGGCTGCTTCCACGCTCTCGTCCGCGGCGCGCACGATGGCGCTGCCGACCACGACGCCATCGGCCAGCCGTCCCACCGCGCGCGCTTGCTCGGGCCGCGAGATCCCGAAGCCGACGCACAGCGGCAACGTCGTCGCCGCGCGTACGCGCGCGACCGTCTCGGGCAGGTCCGGTGGCAGCTCGTCGCGCACGCCCGTGACACCGAGTCGGCTGACCAGATAGACGAACCCGCTCCCCGTCTTCGCGATGGCGCGCATGCGCTCCTGCGGCGTCGTCGGCGCGACGAGTCTGATGAAGGCCAGCGGTCCGTCGCCGAACCAGGCTTCCCGCTCGGGATCGGCGCCCAGCGGGAGGTCGATGACGAGAACGCCGTGCGCGCCCGCGTCGGCGGCCCGCTGCAGCGCATCGGCGCCGCCGCGCAGCAGCGGGTTCAGGTAGCTGAACAGCACGACGGGAATCGCGAGCGAGGCACGCGAGATGATCTCGAGCACCTGATCGAACCGCACGCCCTGCTCCAGCGCCTTTTGCGAGCTCGCCTGAATCACGGCGCCATCCGCCATCGGATCGGAGAACGGCACGCCCACTTCGACCACGTCCGCGCCCGCGGACTCGAGACCCTGGAGCAGTGCGACGCTGCGCGCGACGTCCGGGTGCCCGGCCGTCACATACGGTACGAACGCCCGGCGATTCGCCCGCCGGAGCTCGGCGAAGCGCTGCGCGATGCGGTCAGAGGAAATAGTCACCGACCCGGACGCCATAGCGATCGGGGTTCTCCGTCTTGATGATGGTTCG
This sequence comes from Gemmatimonadota bacterium, assembly GCA_003223455.1. Lineage (GTDB taxonomy): Bacteria > Gemmatimonadota > Gemmatimonadetes > Gemmatimonadales > Gemmatimonadaceae > AG11. The sequence continues at coordinate 125,978 of QHVE01000020.1, forward strand.
CAGGTACATGCCATCCTCGAGCTGCTCGGCGAGGTCCACGAGCGTCCCGGGATGCAGCAGGTTGCCCTGCGTGTCACTGATGACGCGCACGATCGGCCGGGACAACATTTCCGGGATCGGATTGACCGCGTGCACGATCCCCAGCTCGAACGTGTCGAGCACGACGAGCGTGCCCACCGGGTAGATCCCGGTCAGGTTGATGAATGCCTTCACCACGACGGGATCCATGCCGCGCCGCGGGTTGTCCCGCATCTCCTGCATCACCTGCGCGGGGTTGAGCGGCGTCGTCTGATACGACCGGCGCGACGTCGCCGCGTCGAAGCCGTCGGCGACCGCGACGATCTTGCTGAACATGCTCAGCGCTCGCGAGCGGATCGGCCGCGGATAGCCGGTCATGTCGAGCTTCATGTGATGCTCGTGGGCCACGACCATCGCGCGGTAGGGGAGCTCCTGCTGGCCGCGGAGCTGGAAGAGCGCGAGCACGCCCATCCACGGATGCGCGGCGATCAGCCGCCACTCGTCCTCGTTCAGTCCGTCGGATTTGTTGATGACCTCCGACGGGACGCGCGACTTGCCGATGTCGTGAAAGAGCGCCGCCATCCCCAGATCGTAGAGCTGCAGCTTGTTGAAGCCAAGGCGCTTCCCGAGGGCAACGGCGAAGATGCAGACGTTGACGCTGTGGGTGAACGTGTACTCGTCGTAGTCCCGGATCGTCGTCAGGCCGATCAGCGACGTCTCTTCGTTGAGGATCTGGTCGACGATCCCCTGCACGACGCGCTTGACCTTCTTGATGTTCGGGCTGCGACCCATCCGCACCGACGTCATCAGGTCCTTCGTCACCGCGACCGACTGCGAGTACGTCTTCTTGGCGATCTCCTTCGACTTCGCGCGCTCGTCGTCGTCGGCCGAGTCGTGCGGCTCGCCCAGCTGGAAGATGGTGAGGCCCTGCTGCTCCAGCCGGCCCACGAGCTGGTGGAAGCGCGTCGCCGGCGGATCCTGCGACGGAACGAGCACGAGCGCGAGGAACCGCTGCCACTCCTTGATCTGCGGCCGCGACTGCAGGTAGAACGAGCCGATCCCCGACGACCGGAAGAGCGAGAGCAGTTGGCTGAAGCTGGCGTAGTTGTCGAGATCGAGCCGCAGACGCACCGTGTTGATGAACACGAACTCACCCGAGACTCGAATCTCGAGCTCGTGCTCGTGCTCGATCAGCGCGCCCGCCACGTCGGCCAGATCCTCCACCGCGTTCTCCACCGCGGCATTCTCCAGCGGATACAGCCTGATCGCGCGGAGCGCGGCGTAGAGGGAGATGATCAGCCCTCGACCGGAGCGGCGGATGTAGGCGTCGCCACCGGGGTCGGAAAACGTCGACGACGCGCGCATCGCGGAACGGTCGTGCGTCGCGGCAGTCGCGCCGTTCTCGCGGTCCGGCGCGGTCACGCGGTGCCTCCACGGAGCGCGCGGTTGACGGCATTCCGAACGATCACGTCCTTCTCGCTCGATGCGCGCCGCAGCACGTCCTGCGCTCGGGGCGTGTTCACCCGACCGAGGGCGACCGCGGCGCAGGCGCGCAACTCGGAGTCCTCACGCCGGCCGAACATCGACTTGCCGTTGAGCATCGCGTCCAGTGTCGCGACCCCTTCGTCCCCACACAGGCCGCCATACGCCTCGAACACCGCCATCTTCTCCGTCAGGTTCGCGTCGCGCAAAGCCCTGCCCTTCACGATCGCGTCGAGCTTGGACAGTACCGGACGATAGCTCCGCGCCGCGAGCCCGCGGATCGCCGCCACTCGCACGTCGCGCTCGGCGTCGTCCAGTCCCCGCTCGAGCGACTGCAATGCGCCGGGCGACCCGATCTCTCCCAGCGCCTGCACCGCCGCGATCCGCAGGGGGACGTCGCCCTCGGCGAGCGACTTGGTCAGCGGACCGACGGCGGCCGGCGTCTTGAGCGCGCCAGCCCGCCGAGCTGCCTCGAGCGCCACACCGGGGACCGGTGAGCCGATCAGCTTCACGAGCTCCGCCGTGTTCTGCGATGCGAGTCGTGCCGCGGCCTGCTCGAGAAGCGGACGCACCTTCACGTTCTGCAGTCGGGAAAGCCACTCCAGCACCGTCGACAGCGCCGGGCCACGCAGCTGCTCGAAGAGCTGCAGCAGATCAGCGGCCGGTGGCAGCGATTCGGCCTCGTCCATCGACTGCAGCAGCTGCGCGACGGCCTCGGGTGCGCTGATCCGCGACGGGATCTGCGTCAGGCGCGCGGCGTGCGCGGGCGTGAGCTCCGGCGCGCGCGTGGCCGAGAGCTGCGATTCGCGGATCAGACACGCCACGTTCTGGAATTGCCCAGCCGACAGCATGTGGACCATCAGCACGTCGAGCAGCTCGATCACCTCGTCGCGCACCGCGGTGGCCGATTGCTGCTCGAAGATGTCGAGCAGGATCGCGATGACGTTCTGTCGCAGGTCCGCGCCGTACTCGCGGTCGACCTCGCTCTGCAGATACTCGATCTCGCGCTCGTCGAGAAAGTAGAGCGTGCCATCGAAGTCCGACATGTTGATGACGCCGGCGCGCGTCGGCGGCTCCTCGTCGGGCTCCGCCTGCGTCGCGTCCTCGTCGTCGCTCCGGATCCGTTCCCCCTCGGCGAGCACCGGCGCCGTTTCCAGCGTCAGGTCGACGTACCGGTAGCGCAGGAAGACGAAGTCTCCTTCCCACAGCAGCGTGAGGAGGTCGTCCTCGTCCGGCGACGCCTTGCGCACTCGCTGCATGATCCCGAGCAGCTTGTCGAGCTCCTCGGACTCGAACCCGCGCAGGAGCCGCAGCTCGCGCAGTCCATCCTTGTAGAAGAGCCACGGCAGGCTGTCGCTTCCGCGCGAGACTTCCGACAGCACCGTTCGCCCTTCCCACCGAACCTCGTTCTCCGTGAACGCGAGCACGAGCTCGTCGGTCTCCTCCCAGAGGGGGACGAAACCGGCGCGAAGCGCATCGTGCGCGCTCTTGTAGATCGGATTGTTGGGGAGGTACAGCTGGTGGGCGCGGGCAGCTTTGCCGAAGAGTCGAAGCAGCTCCTCGACGAGTGCGGGCTCGTAGGGCGGCGGGCGATCCAGCTCTCCCGCCGGGGGCGCGGTGATCGGGATCGTCACGTGTCCAGGATACCCATGTCCATCACCTGCGCGACGTCCTTGTCTCCGCGGCCGCTGATGCAGAGCAGCACGACGTCGTCGGGGGTCCAGCGCGCGTGCTCGCGCGCCACCCAGGCCACGGCGTGGGCCGTTTCGAGCGCAGGGATGATCCCTTCGAGTCTGCTCAGGAGCTGGAATCCTTCCATGGCTTCATCGTCGCGCACCGCCACGTAGCTCGCGCGACCGCTGTCCTTGAGGAATGAGTGCTCCGGTCCGACCCCCGGGTAGTCGAGGCCCGCGGAGATGGAATGTGCGGGATGCACCTGGCCGGTCTCGTCCTGTAACAGATAGCTCAACGCTCCGTGCAGCACGCCGGGCGCTCCGCGTGTGAGCGACGCGGAGTGCCGATCGCTCTCGAGTCCTTCGCCCGCTGCCTCGACCCCGATCAGCTCCACGTCGGCGTCCGGCACGAAAGCGTGGAACACCCCCATCGCGTTCGAACCGCCCCCCACGCAAGCGACCACCGACCGGGGCAATCGGCCGGTGCGCTCCAACACCTGCGCACGGGCCTCGACGCCTATGATTGCCTGGAAGTCACGCACCATCCGAGGGTACGGCGCAGGGCCCACGACGGATCCGATGATGTAGTGTGTATCGGTGACGGTGGTCACCCAGTCGCGAATGGCTTCCGTGGTCGCGTCCTTCAACGTCCGCGTTCCGCTTCGCACCGGCACGACCTCCGCCCCCATGAGACGCATCCGGAAGACGTTGAGCGCCTGGCGGCGCATGTCTTCCTCACCCATGTACACGACGCATTGCAGCCCGTATCGGGCACAAACGGTCGCGGTCGCGACGCCATGCTGGCCAGCCCCCGTCTCGGCGATGATCCGGCGCTTTCCCATACGTCGCGCCAGGAGCACCTGTCCCACCGTGTTGTTGATCTTGTGCGCGCCCGTATGGTTGAGGTCCTCCCGCTTGAGGAAGACCTGCGCGCCGACGCGCTCCGAGAGCCGCGGCGCGTCGCTCAACGGCGACGGTCGGCCGACGTACGTGGAGAGCATCGTCGAGAGCTCGCGGCGAAAGCTCTCGTCCTGCTGTGCCGCGGCGTATTCCGCTTCCAGCTGGTCGAGCGCGGGGATGAGCGTCTCGGGTACGTAGCGCCCGCCGAAGGCACCGAATCGGTCGGTCGGCTGCGTGCTGGTCATTCCTTGACTCCGGCTGAGCGCACCGCTGCCACGAAGGCGCGAATGCGTGCGTGATCCTTGATTCCCGGCGACGACTCGACTCCCGACGACACGTCCACGACGTTCGGCGCCACCAGGTCGATCGCCTCCGCCACGTTCTCGGGAGTGAGTCCGCCGGCGAGGATGATCCTTGGATGATAGTCGAGCGCGTCCAGCGATTCCCCCAGCCGGTCCCACGGGACCTGCACCCCCGAGCCGCCGAGCCGACCGGGAACGTGCGCGTCGATCAGCAACGCGTCCGCCGTCTCGCACAGCTCGTCGACGTCGTCGGGCAAGGTGCCATCGGCCGTGCGGACGACCGCCCACACCTCCGTGCCCGTGGCCGCGCGCACGCGTTCCACCCGCTCGGCATCCGCGCCGCCGTGCAACTGGATCACCTGGAGGCCGACCGTCTCCACCAGCTCGCCGATGGCCTCGTCTTCTTGATCGGCGATGACCCCGACCTTCCTCGCGCGACGCCCCGCCAACGTGTCGCGGGCGTGCGCCGGCGTCCGCTCTCGCGGGCCTCCCGCGAAGATCACCCCGAGATATTCCACTCCCGCGGCGTCGGCGTACTCGGCATCCACGGACCGCGTGAGACCGCAGATCTTGATGTCAGTCGCCACGCGAGCGCCTCGACACCCCGGCGAGCGCGCGCGTCGCCTCGACGGGATCCGCAGCGGCCGAGATGCTCGATCCGACCAGCACCGCATCGGCGCCCGAGGCCGCATAGCGTTCCACGTCTTGTCGAACGCTCACCCCGCTCTCGGCGATGGCCAGCAGGCCGGCGGGGATTCGCGGGATGAGCCGTTCCGCCGTCGATGGATCGATGACGAGGGTCTCGAGATCGCGATTGTTGACCCCGATCATCGTCGCGCCGCACTCGAGCGCGCGGTCGAGCTCCGCCTCGTCGCGCACTTCGACCAGCACTTCGAGGTCCAGACGTCGCGCCGCATCGATCATCTCATGGAGTCGGTCGGGAGCCAGCGCTCGCGCGATGAGTAGCGCGGCCGACGCGCCGAGCGCGCGCGCTTCCACGAGCTGGATCGGACGGACGTGGAAGTCCTTCTTGAGGGCGGGTACGGCGACGACCGCCCGCACGGCCCGAAGATCTTCTGGGCTGCCGCCGAAGTGCGCCGGCTCGGTGAGCACGCTGATCGCCGCGGCACCGCCCGCTACGTACGCCGACGCCTGCGTCGCCGCATCCAGCGCCGGCGCGATCGCTCCCTTCGACGGCGACCGACGCTTCACCTCGGCAATGAGCCGGACGTCGGATGCGCGGAGCGCTGCGTCCAGCGATGGGGCCGCGGGAGCGCTCGCTGCCTCCGCTTCGAGCTGGGCCGCGTGTGCGTCGAGTCGCGCGGCGCGTGCCTCCGCCTCCCGGCAAATCGTCCCTAGCGTGCCCCCCGGTGGGGTCCAGCGAAGAAATGCTTGCACTTCGGGACCTCTTCGGATATCCTTTTCGGGAGTTGTTCGGGGCGGCGAGACAGCCGCCCGCCGCGCGAGCGGTCGCGAATCACACCTTCGCAGGAGCCGCCATGCCGCTGACCAAGCGCCAACGCGAGATTCTAAACTATCTGACGCTCTACTCCGAACAGAAGGGCTACGCCCCGAGCTTCGAGGAGATCGCCGACAACTTCAATTACAACTCGCTGGCGACGGTGCACGAGCACCTGAGCAATCTCGAGCGGAAGGGCTACATCAAGCGGTCGTACAACGAGAGCCGCGCGATCGAGATCCTGCCGAACGAGATGGTGGCGCGCGCCATCGAGCTTCCCCTCCTCGGCGCGGTTGCCGCAGGTGTGCCGATCGAGGCGATCGCGCACCAGGAGACGCTCGCGGTGCCGGACTCGTTCGTGCAGCGCGGCGGAAATCACTACGTGCTCAAGGTCCGCGGCAACTCCATGATCGAGGAGCACATCCGCGACGGGGACTTCGTGATCGTGAACGAGCGCCAGCGCGCCGACAATGGCGAGATGGTCATCGCGATGCTCCACGGCAACTCGGCCACGGTGAAGAAGTTCTTCCGCGAGCGTGACGGCCGCATTCGGCTCCAGCCCGCGAACGAGACCATGGCGCCGATGTACGTTCACGAGAACGACATCACCATACAGGGCATCGTCGTCGGCGTGATGCGACGCTACTAGGCGATGCCGATGCGATAGCGGAGAGGCGCCCGATCGGGCGCCTTTTTCGTGTCCGCGCCGCCCCTTCAGCGCGTGGTGGGGGCGAATGCGCGGCGCAATCGCTCGAGCGCCGCGAGGCCTGCGCCCGCGTCCAACGCCGAGCGCGCCATCTCGACCGCGTCCTCGAAGCTCCCGGTCCCGCTGGTCGAGACGAACAGCGCGGCGGCGGCATTCAGCAGCACGGCGGCCGTCGCCGTCGGGGGCGCATTTCCCGCGAGCACGGCGCGCACCGCGGCAGCGTTGTCGGCTGGCGGTCCACCGGCGAGCTCTTCGGCGCGACCGGTGCCGAGGCCGAATTGGGCCGGCTCGATCGACCACTCCCGCATTCGGCCATCGCGGATCTCGATGACCTGCGTCGGTCCGAGCGGCGAGATCTCGTCCATTCCCGGCTCCCCGTGCACGACGAGGGCGTGCTCCGTGCCGAGGGCCAGCAGCGCGCCGGCGATCAGCGGGACCCGGCGGGCATCGGCGACGCCCACCACCTGGCGTCCGGCGCGGGCCGGATTGGCGAGTGGACCGACGATGTTCATGACGGTCGGGATGCCAAGCTCTCGCCGCACCGGGCCGACGTGACGCATCGCCGGATGCATCAACGGAGCGAACATGAAGACGATCCCGGCGTCGCGGAGCGCTCGCTCCATCACGTCGATCGACACCTCGATCGGCACGCCCAGCGCCTCGAGCACATCGGCGCTTCCGCACTGCGACGTGAACGACCGGTTGCCGTGCTTGGCGACACGTACGCCCGCGCCGGCGGCGAGGAGCGCTGCCGCCGTCGAGATGTTGAACGTGCCGATCGCTCCACCGCCCGTACCACACGTATCGACGAGCTCCTCGGGGCGCTCGGCGGGCAGCTGGACCATCGCGCCGCGAAGCGCGGCGGCCGCTCCGGCGACTTCCTCGGCGGTCTCGCCCTTCACGCGCAGTCCGACGAGCAGTGAAGCGATCTGCGCGACGGTGGCCTCGCCGGACATCACGGCGTCGAATGCGGAGCGCGATTCCTCCGCGGAGAGCGATGCCCCCGCAGCGAGGCGTCGTATCGCGTGCTGAAGCGGCGGCGCCGGGTTAGCCGACACTCAGCGACTCGAGCATGCGCTCCGCGAGCCGCGACTGCGTCGCGACGAGCCCGATCACCAGGGCGAGGAGCCGCACGCGCTCGACGTCTTCCTCCACGAAGATTCCCTGCATCGTGCGGTTCGTGAGGTTCACGACGCCGACGAGTGAGCCATGGTAGACGAGCGGGAAGCTGATGAACGAGCCCGTCGTGAAGTACTCGTCACGCAGGAGCGGATGCGATTTGGCCTCGGCGACGTCCTGCACGAGGAGTGGCTGTCGCGTCGCCGCGACCTTTCCCGCGACCCCTTCGCCGAACTGGATGCGGTATCCCGGCGGCACGTTTGGCGCGATGCCCCGCGCTGCGGCGAGATACAGCGCATGTTCCTCCGGCGCGTGCAGCAGGAGCGAGCACCGCTGGGCCCCCATGTCGTCGCCGACGAGGGTGAGAAGTCCGCTCACCATCTCGCGCGGATCGTCCGTCGTGGCGTCGAGCGACAGCACGCGATCGATCAGATAGAGCGTGCGCGTCTTCTGCCGCAGCGACTCGCTCCGCCGATGCAGCTCGATGTGTGCCTTCTCGAGCTGTTCGACGGCGGCCGTCACCTGGGCCTCGACCGCCGCGGCGCGGCGGCCGGCCTGGCGCGCATCCTCCATCGCGCGGGCCGCCTCGCGCTCGAGCGCGACGAGCCGCTCGGGATCGGCGTGCGTCAGCTGCGGGCCGCTCGCTTTGAGCAGCTGCTGCTCGAGCGTCGCGAGCTTCCGATCGTACTCGCCGTGCACTCGCTGCGTGACGTCTTCCAGCGTGCGCACCGCCTCCTCTCGCGCCTCGCGCTCGAGGAATCGCAGGTAGGCGAGCTCGAAGAGCGCGACCGCAGGGGCGAGCCGCTCCGACGTGCGCGTCCCGAAGAATTTGCGCGTCTCGTAGAGCACGATCACGCCGGACAACTGACCCTCGAACCGCAGTCCCCGGAGCGCGAGCCAGCCGACGTCGTTGTACCGCTTGAGCGCGAACAGCGGGGCGAACTCGTCCGAGTGGTCAGCGAAGTCCACGAAGGTGCTGCCGGCCGACACGGCGATGCGCTCGCGCGTCGGGAGATGATCGAACGTCGTCTCGAGGCGCTGGCGCACGACCACGTCGCCGCTGGGCGTGAGCCGGTCCACGAGCATCTCGCGTCGGGCGTCGTAGCGCACGAGCGCGATCTGCGCGAAGCGGTCGACCTCGGCCAGCGCGTCGGCGAGCGCGAGGAGCGCCGCGTCCACGTCGGGCGCGACGCTGAGCGCGTGGGCGAGCGTGGCGAGTGTGCGAGGAGGCATCCAGCGGGGAGAGGCGTGGCGGCGGGCCGCGGCGGGGCGGAAAGTTGTCCGCTGCGCGCCGCCAAAGTCAATCACACGCACAATGATCGTCTCGATGTACGCGCGTCTGTACGCGTGCGCCGCCGCGCCGCGATTTGCTTGACACTCCCCCCCCATCTGGTAGCTTTCGGATCGATGCCGACTCGTATGCTGCTGCTCGTGTTGCACTATGACGGCACGAACTTCAGCGGATGGCAGCGACAACCCGATCGTCGTACCGTGCAAGGAGTGCTCGAGGCCGCGCTCAGCAGACTCTGCGCGCAGCCGATCTCGGCACTCGGATCCGGCCGGACCGACGCCGGCGTCCATGCGCGAGGCCAGGCGGTCGGGGTGCGCGTGCCGGCGAAGTGGGCACCGCCTGCGCTGCGACGCGCGCTGAACGCGCTCCTCCCGGACGATCTCTGGGTGGCAGATGCGCATGCGATGCGAGACGAGTTCCACGCGCGATACAGCGCCACGGCGAGAGCGTACAGCTACTACGTGGGCACGGACGATGAGGCCGCGTCACCATTTCGCCGTCGTACGGAGTGGGTCGTGTCCCGTCCGCTCGACGCGTCCGCGCTCGCACACGGCGCCGCCGCGATCGTCGGCGATCACTGCTTCCGCGGCTTCGCCGTCCGCGGCACGGCGCCAGACGACGATGACCATCGTTGCTCCATTCGGCGCGCCGAATGGATCGGTCGTCCCGGCGCCAACCGATTCCTCCATCACATGGTGCGCTTTCTCGTGGGCACGATGATCGACGCGGCACTCGCACGCCGACCCGCGGACGACATGGACGCCCTGCTCCGCGCCGAGGACAACTCCGAGGTGTCCCCGCCAGCGCCACCGCACGCGCTCTTCCTCGATCGCGTGACCTATCCCGCCGATCTCTATCTCTCCGAGCCATGAAGCTCTACCTGGCCACGGCCAGCACGGATGACGTCGCGTGGGGCGCAGCACATGGCATGCTCGACGGAGTGATCACGACCCCGGGGCTGCTCGTGGACGAAGCGGACAGTGATGCGCGCTCTCACCTGTCGGAGCTGTGTCGGCTCGTGCATGGGCCGATCTTCGCCGCGGTGTACGCCGTCGACGCCGCGGGCGCCTATCGCGACGGAAAGGAGCTCGCCAAGCTTTCCGATCAGATCGTCGTCCAGCTGCCGCTCCTGGAGGAGACCCTCGGCGCGATGCGGCGCCTGCAGGCGGACGGCATCCGCGTCTCGGCGACACACGTCTACAACAGCGCGCAGGGGCTGATCGCCGCGCGGGCCGGCGCCTCGAGCGTCGTCACGGCGGTGGACCGGCTCGACGCCGCCGGACACGACGGCGTCGCGATGATCGCCGAGCTGCATGCCGCGTTCGACGCCTCCGACGCCGAATGCGATGTGATCGCCCTCAACGCGGCGACGCCGGCGAGATTCGGCGCATGCGCCCTCGCCGGCGCGGACGCCGTCGCTCTGTCGGCCGATCTGTGCCGCGCATTGCTCGTTCACCCTCTCACCGATCGCGGCATCGACGAGTTTCTCGGCGACGTCGCGCGACTCCGCCGCGCATGGCCAAGCTCCTGATGCGCACCGGCACGTTCGTCATCTTGTCCGCCGTGGTTGTCGCCTGCTCCGACGCGCGCCAGACATCGGCGGCGCAGGTGACCCGCACTGCGGACGAGGCGCGAACCACGGTTCCCGCATCGCGGCGCACCGCGATCACGGAGGCGGTCGCCCGCGTGGCGCCCTCCGTCGTCACCGTCCAGACCGAGGTCGTGCAGCGTATCGCCGCCGACCCGTTCGAATCGATGTTCGGCGGTCGCTCGGGCACGCAGACCTCGGCGGGACTCGGCACGGGGTTCATCGTGCGAGCCGATGGCGTGATCGTCACGAATGCACACGTCATCGCCGGAGCGACGCGGATCTCCGTGATGCTTCGCGACGGGACGACCTATCCCGCCACCGCGATCGGTACCGATGAGACGAACGATCTCGCGGTGTTGAAAGTCAAAGCGGCGAATCTGCCCGTCGCACCGCTCGGCGACAGCGACAACCTGCTCGTCGGTGAGTGGGCGATCGCGATCGGCAATCCGTATGGCTTCATGCTCGGCAACTCCGAGCCGAGTGTGACCGCGGGCGTCATCAGCGGTGTGGGACGCAATCTCGTGGCGCGCGGCGAAGGACCGTCGGCGTACTTCGACATGGTGCAGACGGATGCCTCGATCAACCCCGGCAACTCGGGCGGGCCACTCGTGAGCGCCACGGGTGAGGTGATCGGGGTCAACTCATCCATCTATTCGACCAGCGGCGGAGGCTCGATTGGCCTCGGCTTCGCCATCCCGATCAATCGCGCGCGCCGCGTGGCGGACGATCTGCTCGCGCACGGACGTGTGCGCCGGCCATGGATCGGTGTGCGACTCGACGAAGCACGCACCGACAACCCGCGCGAGCTGATCGCGCGCGGCGCGACGATCGCTTCCGTCACTCCGGGCTCGCCCGCCGAACGCGCGGGATTGCGTCGCGGCGATGTGATCACCCGCGTCCGGACGCGCACGGTCCACAACCGGTTCGATTGGGATGCGGCGCTGCTCGATCTTCGCGTCGGCGAGCAGGTGCCGCTCGTCGTCCGGCGTGGGGGAGCGGACGTGAACGTCACGGTCACGATCGCCGACCTCCCCGAGGTCACGGCGCCGAAGGTCGCCGTCCTGCGCGAGATGGAGCTCGTGACCCTCACACCCGCGATCCGGGCTGAGCGCGGCATCCGCTCCCCGAGCGGGGCACTCGTCTACCGCGCGAGCGAGCGCGTGACGGAGGAGCTGGGCATGTCGCCCGGCGACGTCATCGTGCAGATCAACAGGACGCCGGTGACCACGGCGGAGGACGTCTCCCGCGCGCTCGATTACTATGCGGGGAGAGGGGCGATTCGCGTCTTTTTCGAGCACGAGGGCAGCATCTACCCGACGGACTTCTTCATTCGATGACGGCGCACGATCGGTACTCGTCCCCGCTCGCCGAACGGTACGCCTCCAGGGCGATGCTCGAGCTGTGGTCGCCCCAGGTGCGCCACGGGCTGTGGCGGCGTCTCTGGCTCGCGCTCGCCGAGGCCGAGCAGGCGCTCGGTGTGCCGATTCCGGACGAGGCGCTGACTCAGATGCGCGCCCACCTCGACGACATCGACTTCGAGAAGGTCGCCACCTACGAGCGCCGATTCCGACACGACGTGATGGCGCATGTGCACGCATTCGGGGATGCCGCGCCCGCGGCGAAGAAGTTCATCCACCTCGGCGCGACGAGCGCCTTCGTGACGGACAACGCCGACCTGATCCTCATGCGCCGCGGCCTCGTCCTGCTGCGGGGTCGCGTGCAGCGCGTACTGCGCGCCCTCGCGGCGTTCGCCCGCGAATGGCGCGCCGAGCCGACGCTGGGGTACACGCATCTGCAGCCCGCGCAGCCGACCACCGTGGGCAAGCGCGCGACCCTGTGGATGCAGGATCTCGTGCTCGACCTCGTCGACGTCGACCATCGCGTCGCCACGATGCCGTGCCGCGGCGTGAAGGGGACGACTGGCACCCAGGCCAGCTTCCTCGAGCTGTTCGAGGGTGACCACGGACGTGTGCGCGAGCTCGATCGCCGCGTCACGGCGGCCATCGAGTTTCCATCCTCGATCCCCGTGAGCGGTCAGACGTACACCCGGAAGCTCGATGCGCAGGTGCTGAACCTGGTGAGCGGCATCGCCGCCAGCGCGGCGAAGTTCAGCGCCGACATTCGCATGCTGCAGGCGTTCGGCGAGATCGAGGAGCCCTTCGAGCAGGATCAGATTGGATCCTCGGCGATGGCCTACAAGCGAAACCCGATGCGCTGCGAGCGCATCGCGTCGCTGGCGCGGTTCGTCGGCACGCTCGAGCCGAATGCCAACCAGACGCACGCCGTCCAGTTCTTCGAGCGCACGCTCGATGACAGCGCGAACCGGCGGCTCGCGATCCCGGAGTCGTTCCTCGCCACGGATGCCATCCTCGGCCTGATGGAGAACGTGGCGTCCGGCCTGGAGGTCCACCCAGCCCGTATTCGCCGCCGGCTGATGGACGAGCTGCCGTTCATGGCCACGGAAGAGCTGATCGTGCGCGCAGTGCGGGCGGGGGGCGACCGACAGGAGGCACACGAGCGCATTCGCGGCTACAGCATCGCCGCCGCGCGGGCGATCAAGGACGGCGCGGCCAAGAACGATCTGCTCGATCGCATCGCCGGCGACCATACGTTCGGGATCACGCGCGACGAGCTGGATCGCGCGATGGATCCGCTTCGGTTCGTCGGACGCGCACCGCAGCAGGTCGACGAGTTTCTCGCCGAAGTCGTCGAGCCACTGCTCGCGGGCAGCGCCGCGGAGCTTCCGACGCTCGAGGAGGTTCGCGTATGAACGTGCGCGCCGCGGCGTCGTCGATCCCGCTGCCGCTGCTCCGCCGCGGCAAGGTGCGTGACGTGTATGTCGTCGACGAGGCACGGCTCCTGCTCGTCGCGAGCGACCGCGTGAGCGCGTTCGACGTCGTGATGCACGAGCGCGTTCCGCACAAGGGTGCAGTGCTCACCCAGCTCACGGCGTGGTGGCTGCGCGCGTTCGGTGCACTCGTGCCGCATCACATGCTGAGCGCCGACGCCGACGAGATCGTTGCCGCGGTGCCGGCGCTTGCCGGGTGTCAGCGCGCGCTGGCGGGACGCGCGATGCTCTGCATTCGGACCGAGGTATTTCCGATCGAGTGCGTCGTGCGCGGCTATCTGTCGGGCAGCGCGTGGAAGGAATACGCGGCGTCCGGCACGCTCGCCGGCGAGGCGTTGCCGGCGGGACTGGTGGAGAGCGATCGCTTCGATCCTCCACGCTTCTCACCGGCGACGAAAGCGGAGACGGGACACGACGAGAACATTCCCCTCGCCGAGGTGCGTCGCCGGCTGGGTGACGACGCCGCCAACGCGCTGGAGACGCTGAGCCGCCTCGTCTACGCGCGCGGACGGGACCTCGCCGCGTCGCGCGGGATCATCATCGCCGACACCAAGTTCGAGTTCGGCCGCGACGGCGCGGGGACGATTCGGCTCATCGACGAAGTGCTGACACCCGACAGCTCGCGCTTCTGGCCGGCCGAGAGCTACACGCCCGGCCGGTCGCAGCCGAGCTTCGACAAGCAGCCCCTGCGCGACTACCTCGAGGGTGAGCGCCGCGCGGGCCGATGGAATGGCGAAGCGCCGCCGCCGCCGCTGCCCGCCGCAGTGGTCGAGGCGACCAGCCGACGGTATCGCGACGCATTCGAGCGCATCACCGGGGCGCCGTTGGCCCTGACGGACTCCTGACCAGACTCTCGTGAGCTTCGCACGCGAAGGACTCGTCTTCATCGCCATCGCGGCGCTCATCGCCGCTGGCACCTATGCCACTGCGCTCAACCGGCGGTCGTGGCCGCTCTGGCTGCTCGCGTTCGCGCTGACGATCGTCGCGCTCTGGGTCGCGTACTTCTTCCGCGATCCGGAGCGTACGGGCCCGCGGGGCGAGCAGGTCGTCATCGCCCCCGCCGACGGGAAGGTGGTGCTCATCAGCGACGTCGACGAGCCGGCGTTCATGGGAGGGCGCGCGCGTCGCGTCTCGATCTTCATGAACGTGTTCAACGTCCACGTCAATCGATATCCCGTCACCGGTACGGTGAAGTACGTGCATTACAACCCGGGCAAGTTCCTGAACGCTTCGGTCGAGAAGTCGAGTCTCGAGAACGAGCAGATGTCGGTCGGCATCGAGACGCGGCGCGGACGAGTCCTCGTTCGACAGATCGCCGGCTTGATCGCCCGCCGCATCGTGACGTACAGCAAGGAGGGCGAGCAGGTCGAGCAGGGTCAGCGCATGGGCCTCATCCGCTTCGGATCGCGCGTGGACGTGTTCATGCCGCTCGACGTGCACCTGCGCGTGAAGGTCGGTGACATGACGCTTGCCGGCTCGACGCCGATTGCGGAGCTGGGCGGACGATGAAACCCACCCGCCGCCAGCTCCGGCGTCCCGACATGCGGCGCGCCGTGATCCTGTTCCCGAGCGGACTCACGCTCGGCAACCTCTTCTTCGGCATCTTCGCGATCATCGCCGCCTCGCGGCAGCAGTTCGTCGAGGCAGGCGTGTACGTGCTGCTCGGCGGGGCGTGCGATGCGCTCGACGGCCAGGTGGCGCGCGCGACCAACGCCGGCACGCAGTTCGGCGAGGAGCTCGACTCGCTCGTCGACGCGATCACGTTCGGGCTCGCGCCCGGGCTGATCATGTACTTCGCCGTGTTCAATCAGGCGAGCTGGGACTGGTTGTCCGTGTTCCTGTTCTCCGCCTGCGCGGTGATGCGCCTCGCGCGGTTCAACATCGAGCAGGCTGGTACGGCGAAGACCTACTTCCAGGGGTTGCCGAGTCCCGCCGCCGGCATCACGCTGGCGTCGTACTACTGGTTCAGCCAGTCGTGGCTGTACAACTACGGCGCGATCGCCAACCTGAAGTGGCACGTCCTGCTCCGCTTCCTCATGGCGGCGCTGGCGTTCCTCATGATCAGCAACATCCCGTATCCGGTGTTCCCACGCACCGGGTTCCGGAGCCTGCGCGCCATCGGCGCCACGCTGTTGCTCCTCGGATCGATGACGCTTCTGGCGACGCGCCGACTCGAGTTCTTCTTCCCCGCGGCGTTGTGCTACGTCGCGTGGGGCCCGATCCGCTGGGTCTTCTCCGGTCTCTTCGAACGTCGGCAGCCGACGATCCCGTACGATCTCTCCGAGGGCGAGGACGACGAGGACGAAGAGGACGCCTTCGGTCCGATGGACTCGCAGGTCCACGCGACGAGGCAGTCCGAGCGCACGATGCGTCCCGCCCCCGTCGAGCGCGAGCGGCCGCGCCGCGAGCGAGCCGAGCGCGGTGAGCGTCCCGCCGCGGTCGCACATACGGAACGTTCCTCTCGAAGCGAAACGCCTCGCCCCCCGCGCTCCGAGCGTCCCGAGAGCGTCGAGCGTGGTGCGAATGCCGAGCGTCCTGCCCGCAGCGAACGGTCGGAGGCCGACCGTGCCGCGCGTCGCGAGAAGCGCGACAAGCGGGAGAAGCGTCGCGAGCGGGAGCCCCGCGCTGCGACTCCGCCCGTGGAGCATCCGGAGTCCGGCGTGGGTGCGATCACGCTCGGTGCACCGGAGAGCGAGGTGACTTCCGCCGCACCCGTGCTGAGCGTCGTCCGTGCGGAGGGAGACGCGGTGGCATCCGGCGACACGGTGGACCAGGCGGGCGGTGACGTCGGCCCCGCACGCAAGCGCAAGCGCCGCCGCCGTCGCGGCCAACGGGATCGCAACGCGACGGACACGGCCGACGCGAACGAAGCGTCAGACGGTGCGGACGCCGACGACGGCGAGAGCTTCGTCGACGATACCGAGCCGGCGAGGGCTAACGGCAGCGTCGTGACCGAGCCGCCTCCGACCGAGCCTCGTCCCGTGCCCCGCGAGGCGCACGTCGCATCGCCGCCGGAGCTTCCTCCGGCACCACCGACGCCGAGCGATGCGCCGCCGACCTCTCCCGTCGCGTCGCCGACACCGACACCATCCACGGACCAGAACGAATGAGCCGCTATCGCGTCGCAGTCCAGGTCGTCCCGCGCCGCGGGCTACTCGATCCTCAGGGCAAGGCCGTCGCCGATGCGTTGCATACGCTCGGCTTCGGCGGCGTGGCCGCGGTGCACGTCGGCCGGCATCTCGTGCTCGACGTGGACGCGGCGGACGAGGCCACGGCTCGGCGTCTGACGCGCGAGATGTGCGAGCGACTGCTCGCCAATCCCGTCACCGAAGATTTCGAGATCGCGGAGGTCGCGTCGTCATGAAGTTCGGTATCGTCACCTTTCCCGGCTCGAACTGCGACTACGACACCTTCCAGGCCGTCGTCGAGACGCTGGAAGAAGACGCCGTGATGCTCTGGCACAAGGATCACGACCTGCAGGGCAGCGACGTCGTCATCCTCCCGGGCGGCTTCAGCTATGGCGACTACCTCCGTCCCGGCGCGATCGCCCGCTTCAGCCCGATCATGCGCGAGGTCGTCCAGCACGCCGATCGCGGTGGGCCCGTCATCGGCATCTGCAACGGATTCCAGATCGCGTGCGAGGCAGGTTTGCTTCCGGGCGCGCTGCTGCGCAACGAGTCGCTCAAGTTCGTCTGCGCGCCGATCCATTTGACGGTCGAGTCGTCCGATACGCTCTTCACGTCTCGCTACGAGCGCGGACAACAGATCGTGCTCCCCATCGCCCACGGCGACGGGCGCTACAGCGCCGACGAGGAGACGCTCGATCGGCTCGAGGGCGAGGGCCAGGTCGTCTTCCGCTACGCACCGAGTGCCCTCGAGGCAGTGGAGGCGTACAACCCCAACGGCTCAATGCGCGACATTGCGGGTATCGTCAATGGGGCCGGCAACGTGCTCGGCTTGATGCCACACCCGGAGCGCGCCGTGGATGTCCTGCTCGGCTCGGCCGACGGGCTGCCCCTATTCGAGTCGATCCTCCAACGCGTCGCCGTCTGACGAGGAGCACATGATGCGCCTGCTGATCACGCTTGCCCTGCTCGCACATGCTGCGGTCGCGTCCGCGCAGAGTGCCCGCACCATCTCGCCCGGGATGTCGCGCGCGAAGGTCGTCGCGGCACTCGGTGCACCGACGACGGAGCGAACCGTGGCCGAATTCCGCTACCTTTTCTATCAGAACTCCTGCGGCAAAGCCTGCGGGATGAATGATCTCGTCATCCTGAGGAACGATGCCGTCGTCGACGCGATCTTCCGCTCGCCTTCGCGGCATTACACCGGCACGAGCAGCTCGCCGGCGGCGGTATCGGCGAAGGACGCGGCCGAGCGCGCGCCCGATGCCGGCGCGACGAAGTCGACGTCCGGAACCATCCGCATGAAGCCTCCCGCGGAGGCGAACGACGTGCACCCCTCGATCCCCAAGAATCCTCCAACGGTCGGCCCCGCCCCCACTTCAAAGCCCACAACCAAGACTCCGTGACCGTCACCGCTCGCCCAGGCGATCCACAGATCACCGCCGCACTCGTCGCTGAGCATGGCTTGACCCGTGACGAGTACACGCGCCTCGTCGACATGCTCGGACGCGAGCCGACCTTCACCGAGCTCGGGATCGTCAGCGCACTGTGGAGCGAGCACTGCTCGTACAAGCACTCCCGGCCACTGCTCCGCACGCTGCCGACGAAGGCGCCATACGTGCTCCAGGGCCCCGGCGAGAATGCGGGAGTGATCTCGATCGGCGACGGAATGGCGGTCGCGTTCAAGATCGAGTCGCACAACCATCCGTCGGCAGTGGAGCCCTATCAGGGCGCCGCGACGGGGGTGGGCGGCATCCTGCGTGACGTGTTCACCATGGGCGCGCGGCCGATCGCCCTCCTCAACTCGCTGCGATTCGGATCGCTCGACTCCGCGCGAGTGCGCTACCTGTTCGCCGGCGTGGTGAAGGGCATCGGCGACTACGGCAACTGCGTCGGCATTCCGACCGTCGCCGGGGAAGTCGTGTTCGACCCCGCCTACGAGGGCAATCCGCTCGTCAACGCGATGTGCGTCGGTCTGCTGCGTGAAGACGAGCTCATGCTCGCCGTGGCGCAGGGCGTCGGCAATCCGATCATCGCCGTGGGCGCTCGTACGGGGCGCGATGGCATCCACGGCGCCTCGTTCGCGTCGGAGGATCTGTCCGAGGCGAGCGACGCCAAGCGTCCTCGCGTCCAGGTAGGCGATCCCTTCACCGAGAAGCTGCTGCTCGAGGCATCGCTCGAGCTGATTCGCAGCGGTCACATCGTCGCCATTCAGGACATGGGCGCGGCCGGTCTCACGTCGTCGTCGGCGGAGATGGCCGCACGCGGCGACGTCGGCGTGACTATCGATACCACTCTCGTGCCTGCACGAGAGTCGGGGATGACGCCCTACGAGCTGCTGCTCAGCGAATCGCAGGAGCGGATGCTCGTCGTCGCGCTCAAGGGCCACGAGGATCACGTGCGTGCGATCCTCGAGAAGTGGGATCTCACGGCGGCCGTCATCGGCGAAGTCATCGCCGAGCCAGTCTATCGCGTGACGGAGGGCGATCGAGTCGTCGCGGAGTTTCCGGGCATCCGCCTCGTCACCGACTGTCCGACGTACGAGCCGGAGGCGCGCGAGAGCGACGAGGTTCGTGCGCGCCGCGAGCGCGACGTGCATGCGATCGCCGAACGTCCCGCAAGCGCTGGGTCTTTCAGCAGTACGATCACACGGTCCGCACGAGCACCGTGATCGGGCCGGGCGGCGACGCGGCCGTCGTGCGCATTCGCGGCACCGATCGCGCCATCGCGCTCAAGACCGACTGCAACGGTCGCTACGCGTTTCTCGACCCGCGCGAGGGTGCGAAGATCGCCGTGGCGGAAGCGGCGCGCAACGTGGCTTGTGCCGGCGGCCGGCCGATGGCGATCACGAACAATCTGAACTTCGGCAATCCGAAGCGTCCCGAGGTCTACTTCCAGCTTCGCGAGGCGGTTGGCGGGATGAAGGAGGCGTGCGAGGCCCTTGGGACGCCCGTCACCGGCGGCAACGTCTCGCTCTACAACGAGAATCCCACCGGTGCGGTCTATCCCACGCCCGTGATCGGTATGGTCGGGCTGGTGGACTCGCTCACGCACGTCACGCGCTCGGCGTTCACGACGCCGGGCGATGCGATCGTCCTCCTCGGCGAGAACACGGACGAGCTGGGAGGCAGCGAGTATCTCGCCCGCATCCACGATGCGGTGGCTGGCCGTCCGCCTCACTGCGATCTCGCCCGGGAGCGAGCCGTGATCGCTGCGCTCCTCGAAGCGATCCGCGACGGTACCGTGCGCTCGGCGCACGACTGCGCCGATGGCGGGCTCGCCACGGCGCTCGCCGAGTGCGTGATGATGGAACGCGCGCAGCCGACGAGTGCGCGGGTCGATCTCTCGACGTGGCGCTCACTGCCGCGGCGTGCCCTGCTCTTCGGCGAGGCCCAGGGACGCGTCATCGTCTCCACGCCGGATCCGGAAGCGGTGCTGGCGATCGCGGCGCGCCAGGGCGTTCCCGCACGCCGGATCGGCGAGGTGATGCCTGCTACGTCGCCCTTCACGATCGTTCTCGATGGCGGCAGCCTCGCCATCCCTGTCTCGGCACTCGCCGACGCGTACCATGAAACAATCCCGCGCGTCATGTCGCGCACGGCGTCCGCGCAGGACGTGGCACTCGCCTCCGACTCGCAGGTCTGATTCATATGTGCGGCATCTTCGGCGTTCGGAACACGCCCGACGCGGTGACCCTGACGAAGCTCGGACTGTACTCGCTCCAGCATCGCGGCCAGGAATCGGCGGGCGTCGTCGCCGTCGAGGCGAATGGTCATGCGCGGAGCGTGCGCAGCATGGGTCTCGTGTCCGACATGTCGACTACGCAGCTCGACGGGCTCCATGGCACGATGGCTATCGGCCACACGCGCTACAGCACCACCGGCTCCTCGTCGATCGAGAACGCGCAACCCGTGCTCGCCTCGTCGCGGGGAGGGCACATCGCGCTCGCGCACAATGGCAATCTCACGAACGCCGGCGAACTGCGGGTCGAGCTCGAGGAGCTGGGATCGATCTTCGCGTCGTCCATGGATTCCGAGGTCGTCGTGCATCGCCTTGCGCGCTCCACGGCGCAACGGCCCGAGGATCGGCTCGCCGATGCACTGGCGGGTGTGGAAGGCGCGTACAGCATCGTCACGATTCTGGGCGATACGCTGCTGGCCGCGCGTGATCCTCGCGGTTGGCGCCCTCTCGCCATGGGTCGGTTGAACGGCGCTCGGGTCTTCGGTTCCGAGACGTGCGCGCTCGACATCGTGGGCGCCACGTACGAGCGCGATCTCGAGCCTGGAGAGATCATCGCCGTCGACGACGATGGCGAGCGGTCGATCTTCCCGTTCGAGCGGAAGGAGCTGAAGCGCTGCGTGTTCGAGCACGTGTACTTCGCGCGCCCGGACAGCCGCATCTTCGGCGGCTCGGTCGACCGCGCGCGCCGGGAGCTCGGGCGGCGCCTCGCACGCGAGTGCCCGGCCCCGAGCGCGGAGCTCGTGTTCAGCGTCCCCGATTCCTCGAACTCTGCCGCGATCGGCTACGCCGAAGAGTCGGGGTTGCCATACGAGCTCGCCCTCATTCGCAATCACTACGTCGGTCGCACCTTCATCCAGCCCACGCAGGCGACTCGCGACGCGAAGGTGCGGCTCAAGTACAACGCGGTGCGCGAGGTGCTCGAGGGGAAGCGCGTCGTGATGGTGGATGACTCCATCGTGCGCGGTACGACGACGCGCGGTCTCGTCTCGCTCGTGCGCGGCGCCGGCGCGGCGGAAGTGCACATGCGCGTCAGCTCGGCGCCCGTTACGGGGCCGTGCTACTATGGGATCGACACGCCGAGCCGTGAGGAGCTCATCGCGGCGAATCACACGCTCGAGGAGATCCGTGCGTCGCTCGGTGTCGACTCGCTCGGGTATCTCTCGCTCGACGGCATGCTCGAATCGGTACCCGGTGGTCCGGGCGGATTCTGTCATGCGTGTTTCTCCGGCGACTACCCGACCCCGCCACCGACTGATCCGGACAAGCTGCGCTACGGGTGCGGCTGCTGAGCGCGCGCTGACGTCGTGTCCACCGGGCTCGCCCCGGGGACCTTCCACTCGGGGCGCGGGTATTCGTGTGGCATCACCCGCGTTCGCCTCGCGCGGCCGCGGGGTCGCTCGGGCGCGATGAAACACTCTTGACAGTGTCTGCGTCCGGTCTCCGTGCGTCTACACGGGTCGCGGCCTGCGACTTGCCGACGGCGCGCTCGAACCAGATGTCCGACGTCTTGACCAGTTCCGCGTCCCGAGGCTTATTTCGGTGGCCGCGAAGGTAGGCAGAAGCGTGCATTCTCCGCAGATCGAGCTGGATGCTGCGGTGAGCACGGAAAGGAGCCCAGGAGCGTGAGATCCCTTTTCATGCGAGTGGGCTCGATGACGTTTCGTGCTCCAGTGTCGCGTGTCGTTCGACCGACCAGCTGCCCATGCCGCTCTTGACCCCACCCTCCGCTACCGCTGCGCTCAAGCGCCGACCGGCGCTCCCCAATCTTCCAGCACTCCCCGACGCGCACGACGAGCGGAGCCTCCGCATCGCGCTGGTCACGGAGTATTACTATCCCCACCTCGGTGGCGTGTGCGAGCACGTGCACTTCTTCGCGCGCGAGGCGCGTCGGCGCGGGCACCACGTCGACATCATCACCTCGAACATTCCTGGCGCGGAGCCGCAGCCACACGTCATCCGACTCGGGCGCAGCCAGCCCGTGTATGCCAACGGCTCCCAGGCCCGCGTGACGATCGGCCTCAGATTGCGGAAGCAGATGCGGAAGGTGCTGCACCGCGGCCACTATGACATCGTGCACGTGCACTCGCCGCTCACGCCCATCCTGCCGATGTTGGCGATCGAGGAGTCGGACGCGCCCGTCGTCGGCACCTTCCATACGTACTTCGATCGGTCGAAAGGCTACTCCTTCTTCAACGATTTCTTTCAGCGCCGGCTCGACATGCTCTCGGCGGCGATCTGCGTGTCGCACTCGACGACGGTGGCGCTCGAGCGGTACTTCAGTGCGCCGTGGCAGATCATTCCGAATGGCATCGACACCGAGGTCTTTCATCCGAGCGTCGCGGCGCCTCCGGCGATCCGCAAGGACGAACCGTCGATCCTCTTTCTCGGTCGCTTCGATCCGCGCAATGGATTGAGCACGCTGATCGACTCGTTCCGCAAGGTCAAAGGCAAGCGCCGTCGTGCCCAGCTCGTCGTCGTCGGCGATGGTCCGTTGCGCGAGCACTACTACAAGCAGGCGCGTGGCGACGACGACATCACCTTCGTCGGCGCCGTGCTCGAGGCGCGCCCGAGCTATTACGCGCACAGCTCGATCTATGCGTGCCCGACCACGAAGGCGTCGTTCGGCATCACCCTGCTCGAGTCGATGGCGTGCGCGACACCGATCGTGTGCTCCGATATCCTCGGCTTTCGGGACGTCGTCGTGCACGATCGCGAGGCGCTCATGACACCGTGCGGCGATCGTGACGCGCTGGCCGAGTCGCTGGTGCAGCTCCTCGACGACGAAGGGCTGCGCATTCAGCTCGGCACGGCCGGCCGCCACGAGTCCATGCAGTACAGCTGGCCGCGAGTGACGTCGAGGGTGCTCGACGTCTATCACTCCGTGCTCGGGCAGGGCGCGGCAAGGCGATGATCGGGACGGCGGTCGCCGGCCTGGCCGCCGCGGGAATCGCGGCGCACGGCGCGTGGCACCGCAACAGCGTCGTCTTCGGACCCGTGCTCACTCGCCTTCCCGGTGATGAGCCCGTGGTGAGCATCACGTTCGACGACGGTCCCAACCCACGCGCGACGCCACGCGTGCTCGACGTGCTGCGCCGCGAGGGCGTTCGCGCCACGTTCTTCTTTCTCGGCCGGCACGTCGAGCGCTGGCCGGAGCTCGTACGACGCGCGGCGCTCGACGGGCATCAGCTCGGGAACCACGGCTACTACCATCGGAAGCTGCACCGTCGCTCGCCCGGCTTCGTCCGCGACGATCTCACGCGCGGCACCGAGCAGATCGTACGTGCGTCGGGCGTGCGTCCTCGGCATTTCCGCGCGCCGCATGGCTTCCGCAGCCCCTGGGTGACGCCGATCGCCGCGTCCCTCGGCCAGCGTACCGTGGGCTGGTCGCTCGGCGTATGGGATTCGGCGCGTCCCGGTGCCGACGTCATCGCGGCCCGCGCGCTCGAGGGGATGCACGCCGGCTCGATCCTCCTCCTGCACGATGGCGACGGCTACGATCCCGCTGGCGACCGGATCCAGACGGCCGAAGCGCTGCCAGCCATCCTCGATGGGCTCCGTCGGCGCGGATTTCGCTTCACGACGCTCCCGGACTGAACGGAGCGGTACGCGCATGAAGCCCGCCGTTTCCCGCATGCTGCGCCTGGGGCTGACCGGGCTGATTCTCGTGATGCTCGTGCTGTTCGCCCGCAAGGTGAACTGGCACGACACCTGGCGCACGATGCAGTCGGCCTCGCTGCCCCTGCTCCTCGCGGCCGCGCTCGTCAACCTCGCCTCGATCGTCGTGAAGGGCGTACGCTGGTGGGTGTTTCTCCGTCCCGTCGGAGCGACGTCGCTCGCCCTGGCGCTCCGCGCGACCTTCGCCGGCGCGGGCCTGAACAACGTGCTCGTCGCGAATGGGGGCGAGGCCGCGCGCGTCGTGTTCGTGGCTCGGTCGGCGCACGTCCCGAGCGCGAAGGTGCTCGCGACGCTGGCACTCGAGCGGTTGTTCGAGCTCGTGGGCTACGTCGTCCTGCTCTCGCTCGCCGCCACCTTCCTCGCGCTTCCCAGCTCGCTCGAGCGGGTCAAGCCATTCGCGGTCGGGGTGCTCGTCGCGATGGTCGCGCTGCTCGTCTGGCTGTTACGGCGTCCCGATGTCGTGGAAACCACCGTCGGACCGAAGCCCGCAAGCTGGCACGGACGCGTCAAGCAGTACGGCTCGCGCGTCATCCGCACCATCGGCCAGGTGTCCAGCGGTCCGCGCTTCCTCGCCGCAGTCGGATTGAGTGTTCTCGCATGGGCACTCCAGGTGGCGACGTATCAGCTCACGGCGCGCTCGGCGCATCTGCCGATGACCCTCGTCTCGACGATCGCGGCGCTGCTCGCCGTGAACCTCGGGTTCGCGCTACGCGCGACGCCGGGCAACGTCGGCGTATTCCAGGCTGCCTACGCGGCGACCGCCGCGGCGTTCGGTATGGATCAGAATCAGGCGATCGCCGTCGCGTTCCTGATTCAGGCGCAGCAGATCCTACCGGTGACGCTGCTCGGCATCGCGCTCGCGCCCGAGTTCATTCTGAAGCAATCGAAGCGGCGCGCCACCGACGTGCCAGGCGAGATCCCGAGCGCGTCGAGGAGCGAGCCGAAGCTCGAGCCCGGCGCGCCTCGCTGACTCACGCGATCGGTCAGCGACAGCGGCTCGCGCGGACGCGTTCACGGATTCGCAGTGGAACGAGGCGCGCTCGAAGCGTCCGTGGCGCTCGGCGAGGGCGCAGCGCGCACCAATACGAACCGGCCGTCCTCGTAGGTCACCGTGCCGAGCGCGCGGAGCACGCTCTCGGGCGCCGCAGTGGGGTCGACCGACGACGAGCGCGCCACCAGTACGTACGATGCGCCGTATTTCCCGAGAAGCCGAAGTCGCTCTGTCGAAGGCGTCGTCGCGCGAAAGAATGCCGTGACGGCGGATCGTCGTTCCCGCTGTTCGAAGTCGGAGACAAAGGCGAGCGGCTGAGGAGAGGCCACCAGCTTTCCACCGAACGAGCTGGCGATCCAGCCCGTTTGTGCCTCCGCCATCATCACGTCGTACTGCGGGACCTCGTGATTTAGAAAGTGATAGCCCGCGTCGGTACGCTCGTAACGCACCGTATCCCGCAGTGCGCCAATGAGCGCCGGCGCCGACAGCAGCACGCAGACGATGACCACGGATGCCTCCGGGATTCGAGCCCGCAGTAGAAAGCCGTGGGCGTCAATGTCCGCTCGCAGTCGAGCCACCGATTTCGCGATCTCCAGCTGCAGCAGGAAGACGATGAAGAAGATGACCCGCCCGTAGCTGTATCTTCCGGTGAGATGGCCGAATGCGTAGATGGCGATCAACAGACCCACCCAGACGACGGCGCTCTTGCGCGAGGTCCTGCGCCACTCGGCGACGAGAAGCGGCAAGCCAATCGAGGCGGGAAAGGTGCGAACGAGCACCCGGGAATACATCACGACATTGCTGGCATCGTACGCGGCGGCTCCGCCGGTCAGGAGCGCCCACAGCGGGAAGTAGGGCCAGGCAAGCGCGAGGAGCCCGGAGACCAGGACGCTCATCGAGCTGATCGCCGCCTCGAGGAGCGGGCGCCGTGAGTTCAACGCGAGAGCCGCCATACCCGTCGCGACGAACAGAAAGGTGATCGGGTGCGAGAGCAGGACGACCGATCCGAGAGGCACCGCCACGAGCAGCCGGCGCAACCCGCCTCGTTCGACCCGTTTTGCCTGGATCGCGAGAAGGAGAAGCGCTACCCAGAACGCAAATGCTGACGGGTATGCCAGCGTGTGGATCACGGCACTGATGTGGTAGAAGCCGCTGAAGTCCCACGGCTTCCGTCCCCACAGAAACAGCATGAACAGCAGGGTGAAGAAGCTGGTCGTCCCCGCTCGCTCCGGCGCTACTCGCCCCACGAAGACGCGCAGCGCGACGATCAGCATCGCGAGGTTCACGAGCGCAGCGGCTGCCAATCCAGTCACGGACGACACCCCCGCGAGTCGACAAAACGTCGCGACGATCAGGGCGTACGGATTGGCGAACGCGTGAGGCGCGTCGATGCGCAACAACGGGTGACGCGGCCCGATGGGATGCGTCGCGAGCTCGCGTACCACGGCGCTGTGTTCCCAGAAGTCGCCGATCCAATGGCCATGCCATGCGTGAAGCCCGCACAGCGCAAACAGACATGCCGCGAGCGCGCCGAGGGGAGCATGCTCGGCGGCGGCCGAGCCAAAGCGGCCTGCCTCGGTGGGATTTGGCGCGCCCGTCATGCGGGACGAGCCGGGAGTGCCGTACGAGCCAGAGACATGGGGAACACGGTAGTCGGAAGCAGTGTTCGGGCGATACTCCTGCCAATGGCCCTCGTCCTCGAAGGGCACTGACAGTCTACTACGCCTCGGGGGGTGACCACGGCGCCGCACGACTACGTCGCGCGTGATGCCGCCTACGTCACCAAGGTGACCGCGCTACGTACGGTGACGGATCGTGGCGTGGTTTGCGCCGCGCGAGATTGGCGTCACGCCATTACTCGAGGTGATGCAATGCTCCGCCGACTCGCCATCCTGCTCGTCAGTTTGCTCATGGTGCCCCAGGTGATCGCTGGTCAGGGCATGACGAGAGCTACGCTCCTCGTGTCCGGCGCGCGCGTGCGCGTGACACATCCTGACGAGGGTACGAGGGTGGGGACCGCCCTCGCGGTCACCGACGACCTGCTTTTCGTGCAGTGGGCGGGTGGCTCCGATACGGTCGGCGTACCACTCGCCGAGGTGACGCAGCTCGACGTCAGCAACGGCAGGCACAGGTACCGCGCGTTGAAGTACGCGGGCATCGGGCTCCTTGGAGGTGCAGCCTTGGGCGCCATCGTCGGAGCGGAATCCTACAGCGACAAGGATTCCTTTATCGGCAAGGGGGCACTCGCCGCAGGAGGTGCATTCGTGCTGGGTAGCTTGGGAGGGTTGATCGGTCTCGTGACAGGCGTGGTGAGGTCCGAGACGTGGCAGGAACTGCCGCTCGACCGATCGCGCGTGGGAATCATGGTCCCGTCAGGCGGACATGGGACGAGGCTTGGTGTCGCACTCGCGCTCTGAGGACCGGCTTGCGACGTCGAGGATAACGAGCAACGGCGCCCATTTCTGGACGCCGCTGGATCGTACTGACTGCTACTGAGTGGAGGCGCGGGGAATCGAACCCCGGTCCGAAGCTAGATCGACCACGAGCCCTACGTGCGTATCCCACCGATTGATGTTCCCGGCAGCTGGCCAGTGGGCGGCCCACTGCAAGGTGATCCTCCTAGAGATTCGCCCGTCGGCGGAAGGCGCACCGCCGGACTAGCCCGGATTTCCGTTACCCGCGAGAGCGCCCCGGGCGGGCTCTCTCATGGGCACTTGCAGGCCTAACTAGAAGTTAGGCGGCAAGGGCGAAGTTGTCGTTCGCAGTTGGAAGTTTCCCGAGTGTTTAACGAGGTGCCCGAGGACCTCGGCACGCGCTCACGGCTTCACCAGTCCCGTCGAAGCCAGTCGCCCCCTTACATCTCGAAAGCTAGTCGAGTTCGCGCCCGAGTCAAGCGGACGCTACGCTCACAAATAACGTGAGGCCAGACCACTCAACTGGTTGTCCGGCCTCTCGTTGCCGGCTTCGCCCTCACGCGATCTCTCCCCTCGTGCTTCGCGATGTACAAGGCCTTGTCCGCGGCCGGAAAGAGCTGGTCCCGAACCTTGACCGTCTCGGGATAGGTCGCCACGCCGAACGAAGCCGTCACCGAGATCGCGGTTGCCCCGTGGTGGAGCGGCAAGGCCCTGATCTTCGTCCGGAGTCGCTCGGCGACGTCGACCGCACTCTGGCTGTCGGTATCCGGTAGCAGCACCGCGATCTCCTCCCCGCCGTACCGCACGCAGGTGTCCACTTCGCGCACGCCATCCTGCAGGATCCTCGCGACCTGCTTGAGCACGGCGTCCCCGGCCTGATGCCCCCAGCTGTCGTTGACCCGCTTGAAGTGGTCGATGTCCACGAGCACCAGCGACACCGGGCTGCCACGCCGGTCCGCTTCACTCAGCGTCTGCTGCAATCGCTCTCCGAAGTGATGGCGATTCCAGAGTCCGGTCAGCGGATCGGTCCGCGCACGCTTGTCCACCTCGGAGAACTGCCACGCCAGCTCGAGCGGACTGGCAACGACGGCCGCGAGCACCGTGAGGTGCCTCGCCTCTTCGAGCGACAACGCCTTGGCCTCCGCGCCCTCGACCACGAGTGCGCCCAGGACGCGCCCACCGCTCACGAGCGGGACGATCGCCACCGAGCCGGGCTCCTGGACCGTCCGAGGTACTCCGTAGATGCCCTGCCCCAGCGCCGCAGCCCGGGAGTCCTCCAGCACCTGGAGCTTGCCGGCCCGGCACGCTTCGCCGACGATGCTGCCGCCCTCGAGCGTCGCAGGCGCGCGCAGCCCGGTACCCTCGGTCGTGTACGCGAGCTCACCGCCGTCGGCCTCGGGCGACCAGCGCACGAGCGCGGCCGCGCGTGCGCCAGAGACGTCGAGCGCGGTCTCGCAGAACGCCCGTGCGAGGTCGTCGCCCGTTCGATGGCCCTCGAGGCGCTGGACGGCGTCGAGCAGTGCCTGCCCTTGCCGCATGTCACGCGTGTGGCGCCGCCGGACGTCCACCAGCTCCTGCACCGTGCCGAGTTGATCGGCGAGCCGCGGCAACCAGTCACGCAGCGAGCTCTGGCTCCATCCGAGCCCAGTGCGGTGGGTGAGGCTCAGCACCCCCATCAGCGTCTCGCCTCGCTGGATGGGAGCGGCGCCGACGTGGACCGATTCCTCCTGGGACTTGATCTGCACCACGCCATGCTCGGCGGAGCACTGTACCAGCGGTGCCCACTCGGTGATGCTGAAAAAGGACGGTCGCGTCCCCTCGGACGACCAGATCGCGGGCATGAGGCACTCGCGCTCGGGCACCCACCGCCAGTAGATCGCCTCCTCCGCGCCGGAGACGTCGCGGAAATCGATCAGCAGCTGAACGATGACGGCGCGGTCCGCTCGTGCCTCTTCCACCTCGAACGAGACGCGGACCTCGCGGCGAAGAGCTTTGAGCCCGACGGTGCGCTGCTGGTCGCCGCGCGGCAACTCCGCGTCGATTCGCGCCAACCGGCTGCGTGCCGTCTCCAGCTCTGTGCGCGCGCGTGTCGACTGGCGCAT
>QHVE01000020.1:155491-187682 GCA_003223455.1 Gemmatimonadota bacterium
GGCGGCAGCCGGGCTATTCCGTCGCGCCGTGCAGGATGCGGGCAGCAGCCACCGCCGCGCCGAATCCGTTGTCGATGTTGACGACGGTGACGCCGGCCGCGCAACTGTTGAGCATCGTGAGCAGCGGTGCGATTCCCCCGAAAGACGCGCCGTATCCGACGCTCGTGGGAACGGCGATCACCGGCACGCGCACGAGGCCTCCGACGACGGATGCGAGCGCTCCGTCCATCCCGGCGATGACGATCACGACGGCGGCGCGCTCCAGCACGCCCCGATTCGCCAGCAGGCGGTGGATTCCTGCCACGCCCACGTCGGTGAGGCGCTCGGCGACACACCCCATCGCGTCCGCCGTGACCGCGGCCTCCTCGGCGATCGGGAGGTCGCTCGTGCCCGCGGTGACGATGAGCGCCGTCCCACGCGCCGAGGCCGGCGGCTGTGCGGCGCGCAGCATCACCGTGCGTGCTGGGCGCCGTGCAGTGCCGTGAGCAGCGACGACACCGAGTCGTCGGCGACGCGCGTGGCGAGCACGCCGTCGCCGCGCTCGGCGATGC
Source organism: Gemmatimonadota bacterium (assembly GCA_003223455.1). GTDB lineage: Bacteria > Gemmatimonadota > Gemmatimonadetes > Gemmatimonadales > Gemmatimonadaceae > AG11. Next base: position 156,043 of record QHVE01000020.1, read on the forward strand.
GCTGGGTGATGGCGACCAGCTGCTCGGTCGACTTGCCCGCACCGTAGACGACTTCGGGAAAGCCCTGCCTCAGCGCGCGATGATGATCGATCGTCGCGAACCCGAGCGACTCCGTCGGCTCCAGCGCGAGCGAGGCGAGCGCCGAGTCCACGGGCATGGAGCCGTCCGCGACCCTTCCCAGCAGGTCGCGCACGCGCTCACGTCTCACGCCGCAGTGGCCTCGAACGCGCCGTCTTCGTCCCCGCCGTCGCGACCGGGCGTAGCGGCGTAGCGTTCCCGATTCGCGAGATAGTCGGCGAAGATCCCCTCGATCTCGGAGAACGACGTCACCGCGTACAGACGCTTTCGCAGCTCGGCGCCTCCGTGCAGCCCCTTGGCGTACCAGCCGAGGTGCTTGCGGAACTCGATCGCGGCCCCGCGCGGATCCGTCTCGTACTCCATCACCATTCGCGCGTGGTGAAGCGCCACCTCGAAGCGGGCCTCGATCGACGGGGCGGGACGCTTGGGCCGACCCGCGAGCAGATCCTTCACCTGATCGAAGATCCAGGGCTGCCCGTAGGAGCCGCGCGCGATCATGATCCCGGCGCAGCCGGTCTGCTCACGCATCCGGATGGCGTCTTCCGCCACCTTGATGTCGCCGTTGCCGAGCACGGGAATGTCGAGCGCATCGGCGACGGCCGCGATCTCTTGCCAGCGCGCGCTACCACTGTACATCTGCGTGCGGGTGCGCGGATGCAGGGTGAGGACCTTCACGCCGGCATCCTGACACCGCAGCGCGATCTGCACCGGATCGCGCATCTCCTCGTTCCAGCCGCTGCGGATCTTGCACGTCACGGGGAGGTGCGTCGCAGCAACCACGGCGCGAATGACCTGCTGCACGAGGTCGAGGTCGCGCAGGCAGCCCGACCCGCCGTTCCGTCGCACGACCTTCTTGACCGGGCAGCCGAAGTTGATGTCGATGAATTCCGGCTGGAACACATCCGAGACGAAGCGCGCGGCCTCGCCCATCGCTGCCGGATCGGCGCCGAAGATCTGGACGCCGATCGGGCGCTCGTCGGGTCCGAACGCCAGCTTGTGCAGCGTGGCCTCGTTCTCCCGGCGGATCCCCTCGGCCGACAGGAACTCGGTGACAACCACGTCCGCGCCGTGCTGCCGGCACAAGCGGCGGAACGGCGACTCCGAGACCCCGGCCATGGGGGCCAGATAGAGCGGCACATCGGCCTGGAGATCGAACGGAAAGCGCATCTTCGAAAGCTACCGAGCCTCGGAAGTGCAAGCAACGTCGAGGTTTGACAAGCGGCGTCGTCGCGGGGTAGCTTCCCCGGCTCGATCATACCGCCGCCCTCGATGGCCCTGTGCCATCGGCCACAGTCACGCACGGCCTGAATTGGATCCAGCCAGCATGGAACTGCGCGAGTTCTTCAGCGAAGATGCGATCAAGCTCGAGCTTGAAGGGGAGTCGAAGGACGACATCCTCAAGGAGTTGATCGCCCTGCTCAAGCTGGACGACAAGTCGGAAGGGATGCTCTACAAGATGCTCAAGCGGCGAGAGAATCTCGGCTCGACCGGGATCGGTCGCGGCATCGCCATTCCCCACTGCCGCTCGCTCGTGGTGACGAAGCTGCGCGTGGCGTTCGGCCGGAAGCCGCGCGGCGTCGACTTCAAGGCGATCGACGAAAAGCCGGTGAATTTCTTCTTCCTCATCGTCGCGCCGCCGCTCGAGGTGTCGAACCAGTACCTGCCGGTACTCGGCAAGATCGCGCAGTTCTCCAAGGAGCCCGACGTGCCGCAGCGACTGCTCGGGCTTACCGAGCCAGTGCAGTTCCTCGAGCTGTTGAAGGAGAAGGGCGTCTAGGGCCCGCAGCGACTAGAACTCGAGCGCGAGCACGATGGCGACCGTCGTCAGCAGCGCCACGGTGAAGCACACGAAGTAGGCGGCAGCCAGCACCGCGCTCCGCGCGACGGCGCCGCCCAGCGAGCCGCCATACACTCGCCGGATCGCGAGTACGAGATGCACTGCGATCGCGCCGAAGCTCACGGCCACGGCAGCCGCGCTCAGTGCCCCGCCGACCGGCGACGTCGGCGCGATGCGCGGCACGAGTGTCAGTGTCAGCGCGAGGAACAGGAACGCATGCGCGTGCAGCGCGAACGTCAGGTGCTTCGGGTAGTGCATCCGTCGGCTTCGGTAGACGAGCGCGATCAGGCCGGCGAACAACGGCACGAGCACGAACATCATGCGCGGCGTGTTCGCGCGCATCGCGTCCGCGAATTCCTTCTGGTGGCGCAGCACGTTGCCGAGCCGACCGGTGGCCATCCGCGTGATCGGCGAGGCGCTCGCCTTCGCCAGGCTGTCCAGCGCCCTGGCAGCCTGCCCTTCCTGGTCCTCCTGGACCACGACGCCACCGATCTGTGTCTTGATCGCGCTTCCCGTGCGCACGACGACGGCCGGCTCCGGCGCGATCGCGCGCAGGAGGAAGAAGACGACGCTGCAGGTGAGGTACAGCTTGAGTGGCGCGATGTGACGCACTCGATGTCCGGTCAGGTATTCCCGCGTCAGCTCACCGGGCTTCGTGACGAGCAACCGGAGCGTCGTGAACAGCTTGCCGTCCCACAGAAAGAACTCCGCTGCCAATTCGCGCACGAACTCGCGCAGCGTGGGATCCGGATCCGAAGCTGCCTGACCGCAGGCGGCGCAGTACTGGTGAACCAGCGGACTGTCGCAGTTCAGGCAGCGTCCGGGCGCACGCACCTCCGGCGGGGGCACCAGCGACGGCGCAGCGGCCGGGTCGTCGACGAGCTGCGTAGCCTGGTCGGTCACTTCATTCCCATTCGATCGTCGCCGGCGGCTTCGAGCTCACGTCGTACACGACGCGATTGACGCCGTCCACCTCGCGGATGATCCGGTCGGAGATCCGTGCCATGACGTCGTGCGGAAAAGGATACCAGTCCGCGGTCATTCCGTCGGTGCTCGTCACCGACCGCAGCGCAACCACGTTGTCGTACGTCCGCTCGTCGCCCATCACCCCGACACTGCGGATCGGCAGCAGCACGGCGAACGCCTGCCAGATCTCGTCGTAGAGATTCGCCGCGCGAATCTCTTCCAGATAGATCGCATCGGCCTGCCGAAGCACGCCGAGCGCGGGCTCGCTCACTGCGCCGAGCACGCGAATGGCGAGCCCGGGACCGGGGAACGGGTGACGCCCCACCATCTCCTCCGGCAGTCCGAGCTCGCGGCCGACGTTGCGCACCTCGTCCTTGAACAGCTCGCGCAGCGGCTCGATGAGCGAGAACTGCATCCCCGGCTTGAGGCCCCCGACGTTGTGGTGTGTCTTGATGGTGACCGACGGCCCGCCGGTCGGCGAGGCGCTCTCGATGACATCGGGGTACAGGGTACCCTGCACCAGGAACTTCGCGTTGGTCCCCGCACTGGCCGTCGCTTCCTCGAACACGTCGATGAACGTGTGGCCGATCGCGCGCCGCTTGGCCTCCGGATCCTCGATGCCGCGCAGCGCGTCGAGGAAGCGCGCGGACGCATCGATCGTGACGAGCTTGATCCCCATGTGCGTGCGCATCGTGCGCTCCACCTGCTCGCGCTCGTGCATGCGGAGCAGGCCGTGGTCCACGAAGACACAGGTGAGCTGGTCACCGATCGCGCGATGCACGAGTGCCGCGGCGACGGAGGAATCCACACCGCCGGAGAGCCCGCAGATGACCTGGGCATCGCCGACCAGCGCACGGATCTTCGCCACTTCCTCCTCGATGAACGTGCCCGGAGTCCAGCTCGGTGTCGCGCCGCAGACCTTGAACAGGAAGTTGGCCAGCAGCTCTCGACCGCGCGGGGTGTGGGCCACCTCGGGATGAAATTGCACGCCATAGATCGGCTTCGACTCGTGCTCGAATGCCGCCATCGGATTGCCCGCGCTCGCCGCCGTCACGTGGAATCCCGTCGGCGGGGACTCGATGTGATCACCGTGGCTCATCCAGACGGTCGCCGTCTCAGCGGGATCGAAGCCCTCGAAGAGCGCGCTCGGCACCGTAGGCCGAATCTCCGCACGGCCGTACTCGCGTCGGCCGCCGCGCGTGACTTCCGCGCCGAGCACGTGCGCGATGAGCTGCATGCCGTAACACACGCCCAGCACGGGCGCCACGTCGAACAGCGCGGGGTCCGCCGTGGGCACGTTCTCGCCGTACACGGAATTCGGCCCGCCACTCAGAATGATCCCGGTCGGCTTCCACTCGCGGATCCAATCGATCGTGCGCGTCGGCGGGTGGATCTCGGAGTAGACGCGCGCCTCACGAACGCGGCGAGCGATGAGCTGGGTGTACTGCGACCCGTAGTCGATGATGAGGATCCGACTGGCAGCCGTCATGTCGTCCAGTGCGCGGGATCGAGCGAGAGGAACTCTACCTTTTTCGTGTCGAGATCGAGGATCGCGGCCTTCGGTGTCCCGTACAGCCAGCCACAGGCCTCGCCCGGATTCACGATGAGCGTGTTGCCGCGCTGCTTCATCTCCTGCTGATGCGTGAACCCATGCACGACGATGCTGTGTCCCTCGATGCTTCGCGGCTGGACGTCGCCGATGTCGTGCACGACGAGGATGCGTTGATCCGACAGCTCGAAGCTGTGTGGTCCCTCGAACAGCTCGGCGCCGAATCCCGCCGTGGCCTTGGCGAGCAGCCCTTGCGTATCGCCGTCGTTCTTTCCGAACACACCGGCGAGCGACATGCTCGCCTCCTCGATCGGCCGGAGCGAGAACGGCGCACAGTAGTCACCTGCGTGGATGAGCATCGCCGCGCCGGCCTCCTGCATCAGCTTGACGAACTCGGCGATCACCGGTACGCGGTCGTGCGTGTCCGCCATCAGTCCGACGCGCATCAGGCTGTCCTCCAGTCGGGGTCCGCCGTCTCGAGATGGACCAGATCCTCGTAGCGCTCGCGTACGGTGACGACGGCGAATCGGTCCCCGTCGACGAGAACCTCGGCGCCGCGCGGTCGCGTGTTGTAGTTCGACGCCATCACGTATCCGTAGGCCCCGACGTCGTGCACGGCGAGCAGGTCGCCGGCGCCGGCGTCGTCCATCTCGCGACCGAGCGCGAGGAAATCGCCGCTCTCGCAGATCGGCCCGACGACGTCCGCCGTGATCGACCCGCTGTTCGGCTGCACCGACTCGATGCGATGGTACGCATCGTAGTGCGATGGGCGAATCAGCTCGGTCATCCCCGCGTCGCAGACGAGGAAGTCGCGGCCGCCGCTGTGCTTTCGGTAGAGCACGCGTGTCAGCAGCATTCCCGCATTGCCCACGATGAATCGCCCGGGCTCCATGAGCAGCATGAGGCCCGTCGCCTTCACGCGGCTCGTGAGCGCGCGGGCGAAGCGGCCAAGATCGGGGCTGACCTCGTCCGAGTACGACACGCCGAGCCCGCCCCCGATGTCGAGGTAGCGGAGCGTTTCGATCCCCTCGCCGCGTATGGCAGCGAGCAATCCAGTCAGGCGCTCCACACCGTCGACGTACGGATCGACCCGGAACAACTGCGAGCCGATGTGCATGTCGAGGCCGACGAGCTCGACGTGGGTCAGCGACGCGCACACGCGCGCCACCTCCAGCACTTCGTCGAACGGGATGCCGAACTTGGCGCCGCGCTCGCCGGTCTTGATGTACCGGTGCGAGCTGTCGACCGTGACCTCCGGATTCACCCGGAGCCCGACGCGGGCGGTCGTCCCCACGTCGGCGGCGATGCGGTCGATCGCACGGACCTCCGCCTCCGACTCGACGTTGATCAGCGAGACGCTCGCTTCGAGCGCCTCGCGCAGCTCACGCTCGGTCTTCCCGACACCACCGAAGACGATGTCCTCGCCGCGGAACCCGGCTCGCAGTGCGCGATACAGCTCGCCACCGGAGACGATGTCGACCCCCGCGCCGAGCTCGCGCAGCAACCGCAGGATCCCGGCGTTGGAGTTCGCCTTGAGGGTGTAGTGGATGCGGTGCGGGAGCACGGAGAGCGCCGAATCCAGACGCGAGTACCGATCGCGGATCATCGTCGCGCTGTAGACGTACGTCGGCGTCCCGACCTCGCGCGCGATCCGTTCGAGCGCCACCCCCTCGCAGGCGAGTGCGCCGTCGACGCGCGCGAAGCCGGACGTCAGTACGCCTTCGCCCATAACGCCTCGACGGTAGACGGGCGTCCGCACTTGAGGCACGTGGTCGGAGCATCGGCCGACCGGAACTCCTCGTCGGGAAGGCAGCGGATCGTGGCTTTCGTGTCGTTCTTGATCTCCGTTTCACATGCGCCGGCGCCGCACCAGCCGGCGTAGACGAATCCGCCTTCTCCTTCCATCAGCTCGCGGAAGCGATCGTAGGTGATGTGGTCGCGCACGCTGTGCGCCTCCCGTCGATCGAGCGCGGCGGCGAGCATCTCACGCTGGATCGTCGAAAGGGTCTCGGCCAGATCCTCTCCGATCGTGCTGAGCGAGACGGGACGCTTCTCCCGGGTATCGCGCCGCACGAGCACACCCTGATTGGCCGCGAGATCGCGTGGCCCCAGCTCGAGGCGCAGTGGTATGCCCCGGAGCTCCCACTCGTAGTACTTCGCGCCGGGCTTCATCCCTTCGCGTGCGTCCACGTGGACGCGGATCCGCTCCGTCCCGCGTCCTGCCCACTCTGCAAGCGAGCCGACGATGGCGTTCGCCGCCTCGAGCACCTTCGAGCGCTCCTCGTCGCTGCGATAGATGGGCACGATCACCACCTCGATCGGCGCGAGCAGCGGCGGCACGCGAAGTCCCAGGTCGTCACCGTGCGTCATCACGAGCCCACCGACCATGCGCGTCGATACGCCCCAGCTGGTGTTCCAGGCGAACTCGGTCGAACCGCTCTCCGACTGGAAGCTCAGCTCGAACGCCTTGGCGAAGTTCTGTCCGAGATTGTGCGAGGTACCCGCCTGCAGCGCACGGTTGTCCTGCATCATCGCCTCGCAGGAATACGTCCGCAGCGCGCCCGCGAACTTCTCGGCGTCCGTCTTCTGTCCCGTGATGACCGGCATCGCGATGTGCCCTTCCATGAAGTCGCGGTAGACGCCGAGCATCCGACGCGCCTCTTCCTCCGCCTCGTCGTGCGTCGTGTGCGCGGTGTGTCCCTCCTGCCAGAGGAATTCAGTCGTCCGCAGGAACAGCCGCGTGCGCATCTCCCAGCGCACGACGTTCGCCCACTGATTGATCAGCAGGGGCAGATCCCGATAGCTCTGCACCCACTTGGCGAACATGGAGTAGATGATCGTCTCCGACGTGGGCCGCACGACGAGAGGCTCCTCGAGGAGCTTGCCTCCTCCGTGCGTCACGACGGCAGCTTCCGGAGCGAAGCCTTCGACGTGCTCGGCCTCCTTGTGGAGGAACGATTCCGGGATGAACAGCGGGAAATACGCGTTCTGATGTCCCGTCGCCTTGAACATGTCGTCGAGGCGGCGCTGCATGCGTTCCCAGATCCCATAGCCGTTCGGGCGGATGACCATGCATCCGCGAACCGGCGAGTAGTCGGCGAGCTCGCTCCGCAGCACGACCTCGTTGTACCACGCGCTGAAGTCTGCGGCGCGGGTCGTGAGCTTCTTGTCGTCAGCCATGCGTGCCGTCGTTCGAGAGAGTGACAAATTCCCTGGCGCCGCTCGCCTGGGCGGCCTTTTTCTGCTTGCTCAGCGATTGTTCGCGGAGCGCGAACTCCACGGCGCGACCTTCGCCGCGAAGTCGTGCCGCCTCTTCCATGATACGCTCCAGGGGAACCTCGTCTGCGCCGGAGATCCAGTAGTCCGCTCCCGCCTCCGTCGCTCGCATCAGTCCCTTCGCTCGCAGCAGCTCGCCGAGTACGACGTCGCCCATGCCGAACCCCAGCGCGGGGAGGTCGGCGCCGCCGAGCGACTGCAGCAGCGTGTCGTATCGGCCGCCGCCACAGATGGCGCGGAACTCCCCCGAGCGGTCGAACAGCTCGAAGACGATCCCGGTGTAGTACGCCAGTCCGCGCACGATCGACAGATCGACCCGCAGCCACGATGTGTCGCCGCCGAGCAGCGCCGGCACGTAGCGCAGAAAGGCACCGAACTCGTCGACGATCGCCGCGGACGGTGTACCGCCGAGGCGCGACGCGATCTCGTCGAAGCCCACGTCGGCGATCGTGACGATGCGTTCCACCGCCGATGCGGGCACACCGAGTGCCGCGAGCTTCTCCGCTGAGACCTGCGCGGGCTGGCGCTCCAGCTTGTCGATCACGCCGTAGACGCCCGGGACTGAGTCGGTCGGCACACCGAGCGATTCCAGAAATGCCTGCAGGATCCGCCGGTCCGAGACGCGCACCACGACGTCGCGCGACGACAGCCCGAAGGCACGCATGATGTCGACGGCGCACGACACCAGTTCGGCGTCGGCGGCCACCTCGGACGCCCCGAAGATGTCGACGTTGAGCTGGTAGTGCTCGCGAAGGCGTCCTTTCTGCTGCCGCTCATACCGGAACAGTTGCGGCATCGAGAACCACCGCACCGGCTTGCGGAGCGCGTTGGCGCGCGCGCCGACCATGCGGGCGACCGTCGGCGTCATCTCGGGGCGCAGCGCGACCTCTCGGCCGCCCTTGTCGACGAAGTTGTAGAGCTGTCCGACGATCTCCTCGCCGCTCTTTCGCGTATAGAGCTCGAGCGGCTCGAGCGGGGGTCCGTCGTACTCCACGAAGGCGTATCGGCGCGCGACGTCACGCCACGTCGCCATGATGAAGGCGCGCTCGGCGAGCTCCTGTGGATAGAAGTCGCGAAAGCCGGGGAGGGCGCCCTTGAACATTCAGCTAAGTTACCCGGAGAGCGGAGACACCTGCAAGCGCGCCATGGCGTCGCCGACGGTGTGAAAGGAGCCCGTGACGAGCGTCGTCTCGTCGCGCGACGACGCTTCGACGAGCGCGGCGTCGAAGTCGGCCACCTCCGCCACCTCCGCGCCGAGCATGGCGGCATGGCGTGCCGCCTCATGGATCGGCCACCGTCGACTGGCTGGTGCGGTGGGTGCGTCGGTGAGAATGAACCGCGTCGCAACGGGCTGCAGCGCGTCGATCATCGCACGCCAGTCCTTGTCCGCGAGCACACAGAGCAGCACCGCGACGCGCCGCCCACCCTCGACCGACGACAGTGTGGAAGCGAGCGTGCGTGCGCCGTCCGGGTTGTGCGCGACGTCGAAAATCCAGCGCCCCTCGCGCTGAAAGCGTCCGGGAAGCGAGATCGAGCTCGCGGCGCGGACGGCGTCGGCAAGCGTCGCCGCGTAGGGCGTCCCGGCGGCGTCGAGGAGCAGCAGGGTAAAGGCGAAGTTCGTCGCCTGATGACGGCCGAGCATCGGCGTGCACACCGTCGCGCGATCGCCGAGCGCTTCGAGGGTGAACGACGTACCCGCGCCATCGACGTGCACGTCGCCGATGCGCGACTCTTCGTGTGCGATGCGAACCGCGCTCGCCCGGGCTTCCCGTGCGGCGTTCGCCAGCCACGCGGCCACCTCGGCCGAAGGCTCGCCGATCACCGCCGGGACCCCCGCCTTGAAGATCCCGGCCTTCTCGAGCGCGATCGAGTGAAGCGTCGAGCCCAGATACTCCATGTGATCGAAGCCGATCGAGGTGACGCCGGCCGCGCGAGGCCGCACGACGTTCGTCGAGTCGAGCCGACCGCCGAGCCCTGTCTCGATCAGCGCCACGTCGGCACGTTCGCGTGCGAAGTGCAGAAAGGCCATCGCCGTCGTCGCTTCGAAGAACGATGCTTCGAGCCGCTCGATCGTCGGGGTCCACTGGTCGATGAAGTCGACCACCTCGCTCGCCGGAATCGCCGACCCGGCAACGACGATGCGCTCGCGAAAGTCGACGAGATGTGGCGACGTGTAGCGCGCGACTCGCAGCCCCTTCGCGCCGAGGATCGCGTCCGCCGTTGCGACGCAGCTTCCCTTGCCGTTCGTGCCGGCGATGTGGAGGGTCGGAACGGCGAGATGGGGATCCCCCATTTCGGCGAGCAACGCCTGCGTGCGCTCGAGACCGAACTTGAAGACACCTGTCGTGCGCGCGTACAGGTAGGCGAGCGCGCCCTCGTAATCGCTCAGGGTGACGTCCACCCCGATGCCGCTGGCTTCCCGCTCATGTGCCGAAGCAGCTGACTCACGGTTTGTTTGAGGTCGCGCCGGTGCACCACCTGGTCGAGCATCCCGTGGTCGAGGAGGAATTCCGCCGTCTGGAACCCCTCCGGAAGATCCTGACCGAGCGTCTGCTTGATCACGCGCGGTCCCGCGAATCCGATCACCGCGCCGGGCTCGGCGAGGATCGCGTCACCGAGCATCGCGTAGCTCGCGCTCACGCCGCCGGTGGTCGGGTTGGTGAGGATCGCGATGTACGGGATGCGGCGTTCCGCCAGCTGCGCGAGCATGGCGCTCACCTTCGCCATCTGCATCAGCGAGAGCACCCCCTCCTGCATGCGGGCGCCGCCCGACGCACAGACGACGATCAGCGGGTGCTTGCGCTCGAGCGAGCGCTGGCCGAGGCGGGCGATCTTCTCACCGACCACGGAACCCATCGAGCCGCCCATGAACGCGAAGTCCATCACGCCGAGTCCGACCGGCAAGTCGGCCATCGTACCCGAGGCCGCCAGGAGCGCGTCGCCGTCACCCGCGTTCGTGGTCGCCTTTTTCAGGCGCGCCGGATACTCCGGGAAGCCCAGCGGGTCGGTGGACCTGATGTCGAGCTCGAGCTCCTCGATCGTGCCCTCGTCGAGCAGCAGGCTGCAGTACTCGTTCGCGCGGTAGCGACGGTGGTAGTCGCAGTTCGGGCAGACGTTGAAGTTGCGGACGAATTTCTCACGGATGTCCGTGTGTCCGCACGCTTCACACTTCTCCCAGACGTCCGGCGGAATCTCGAGTCGCTCGCGCCGGGGCTGCCGCGGCTTCTTCTCCTTGCGGAACCAGGCCATACGGGCAATGTGACCGGGGTCACCGGACGGGGCAAGGGATTGACGAGGCCGCGTCCCCGCGGCGTTCGCGGACTAGACGGCGAACGGACCCGTGCGGCCGCCCCGGCCTTCGGCCGAGATGCGCACGAGAATCCCCACCGCGATCCAGCTGGCGAGCATGAAGCTTCCGCCGTAGCTGAAGAAGGGGAGCGGAATGCCGGTGATCGGCATGAGGTTCAGCGTCATGCCGACGTTGACGAGCACGTGCACGAACCAGCTCGCCAGCAGACCGAACGCAACGAGACTGCTGAACGAGTCGTTCGCGCGCTCGGCGATCTTCGTCACGCGAAGGAAGAGGAGCAGAAACAGCGTGAACGCGAGGAGCACGCCGATGAAGCCCAGCTCCTCCCCCACCACGGCGAAGATGAAGTCGGTGTGCTGCGCCGGGAGAAAGGCGAGCCGCTTCTGCGGACCCTGGGTGAACCCGCGCCCGAACAATCCCCCGGACCCGATCGCGATCTGCGATTGCAGCACGTGGTATCCCGCGGCGCGACGGTCGATCTCCGGATTGAGAAAGACCAGGAGACGCTTCTGCTGGTACGGTGCGAGCCGATCCCAGATGATCGGCGCGAGCACGCCGAACACCACGTTGGTGACGGCGAGGAAGATTCCTTCATAGAGGTACGGCTTGTACCACAGCACGAGCGCCAGGAGCAGCAGGAACCACGCGCCCCACACCTGTACGCTGAATGTCAGGATCAGGCTCACCACCGGACTCGCCACGAGCACGAGGAGCGGCCACGACACGCCCGACCAGAAGAGCATGGCGAACGCGAAGCCGACGAACACGATCCCCGTGCCGAGATCGGGCTGCTTCATGATCAGCACCCACGGCACGCCGACCACGAGCGCTGGCTTCCACAGCTCGAGCAGCGACTTGGGCGGCTCCTTGAACGTCGAGAGCACCTTCGCCAACGCGAGCACCACCGTGATCTTCGCCAACTCCGACGGTTGGCCGATGCGGAACCCGCCGATGGCGAGCCAGCTCTTCGTGCTCGCCGCCGTACCCGCGCCTTTGCCCACGAAGAGGAGCAGGACGAGCATCGCTACGCTGAGGAAATACGCCGGCCACGTGAGCCAGTCGATCAGGCGTACCGAGCATCGCGAGGCGCCATACGCGGCCACGAGCGCGAGGCCGAACCAGACGAGCTGTGTCTTCCACAGGCGCGCGACTGCAGTGGGGATGTCCGTCTGGCCCGCCGAGTACACGATGGCGATACCGTAGATCGACAGCAGCAGGGCCACGATCACCAGTGGCCAGTCGATGGGGAACCGCTTCGTCGCCATCAGCCTTCGGTGGTGAGGTCGGACGAGATGGGGGTGACCTTGAGATAGTTCGCGATGATCGCCGAAGCGATTGCCGCCGCTCGCGTGCCGTGGCCGCCGAACTCGATCATCACCGCGACGACGATCTTCGGATCGTTGGCCGGCGCGAAACCGACGAACCAGGCGTGGTCGAGCTCCTTCCCGTTCTCGTCGAGCTGGCCCGACTGCGCCGTGCCCGTTTTCCCGGCGAGCTGGACGCCCTTGATCGCCGACCTGGAGGCGGTGCCTCCCTCGACCACACCGACCAGCGCGCCGCGCAGCTGATCCATCTGCTCGTCGCTGAGCTTCACGATCTGCACGCGCTCGGGCTTTCCACGAACGATCTCCGGCTTCGCCGCCGAACCGTCCGTCGCCAGCGCCGAGTAGAAGCGCGCCATGTTGAGGATCGTCTGCGAATTGTCCCCCTGCCCGATCGCCATGCTCAGCACGATCGACTGGCTCCAGTTCTTGCCGTACTTGCGGTTGAAGTAGTCGATGCTCTCCGGGAAGCGCGGGCGCTTCTCTTCGGGCAGATCGATCCCTGCCTTGCTCTGCATGCCGAGACTCACGCCGCCCGCCACGAGACGCGCGAGACCGAGTCTGAGACCGAGCTGGTAGAAATACACGTCGCAGGACTTGGCGATGGCGCCCGAGAGCGGAAGGCTGCCATGGCCGCGCTTATCCCAGCAGCGGAAGTATCGGTTGCCGTACTGCATGCCACCCGTACACGGAATCGGCATCCGGTCGCTCATCGTCACCGCCCCCATCTCGAGCCCGACCACCGTCGTGGCGAGCTTCCAGGTCGAGCCCGGTGGGTACGCACCCTGAAGCGCCTTGTTGTAGAGCGGGCGGCGAGGATCCGTGCGCAGCGAGTCGAAGTATGCGGCCGGCACGCCGCCGATGAAGCGATTGTAGTCCGGCGTCGGCGCGCTGTAGAGCGCGAGCACCGCGCCGGTCTTCGGTTCCATCGCGACGGCGCCGCCGATCAGCGAGTCGCCGAAGATTCCCGCGACGAATCGCTGCAGATCGAGATCGATGTTCGTGTAAAGCGGTGGCGCCGCAACGGGAAGCAGATCGGGTCGTGCAGAGCCCTGCCCCGCCACGACACGCCCGCGCGCGTCGACTTCCACGAACTGGCTGCCCTCCCGACCACGAAGCTGGGTCTCGTACGCTCGCTCGAGTCCCTGCTTGCCGACCTGCTGGCCCGCCTTGTAATCCTCGTACTCCGGCTTGGCGAGCTCCGACTCGCTGATTTCTCCGGTATAACCGACGAACGGCGCGACGATCGGGCCGTCCGGATAGAATCTCCGCGGCGAGCTCTGGATGATGAGCCCGGGGAACTGCATCCGATGCTCCTCCAGCACGCTCACCACGTCGAACGACGCGTCCGGGAGGATCACCGCTGGCCGGGCCGGGGCGCGACGGAAGCGTCGCACCGCCTGCTCGATCTGCGTGGGGGTGATGTTGATCGTCCCGCTGAGCCGCTGGAGCACGGCGCGCAGCGTGTCTTCCTTCTGCGCGAGCACGGACACCGAGTACCCGACCACGTTGTCGGCGATCGGCTTGCCGTTCCGGTCGTAGATGACGCCGCGCGGCGCGGGCAATGGCACCTCGCGCAGACGATTCGTCTCCGACTGCAGCCTGTACTCGGCGTGCTCGAGCACCTGTGTGCGGAAGAAACCCGCGCTCAGGAAAAGGATCACGGCCGCGACGATGACGTTGGCCGCAATGCCGCGGCGCCGGACGTCGTTCGGATGGAAGCTCATGCCGCTCTGGTCTCCAGCACCGGGCGGAGCGCCATGAGCGCGAGCACGCCGGCAACCGCGGTGACGAATGCAGACAGCGACGACCACACGAGAATCTGCATCAGCAGCTCGGCGCCCTGCATCCGACGTTCGACGACATTCATCACCACTTCGTACACCCACTTCCCCAGAAAGAGGAAGAATCCGTTCAACAGCACGTGATCGGCGAAGAAGACGGCCTTCAGCTTCGACCAGCTGAAGCCGATGAGCGTCATCGCCAGCGCCCCGGCGCCGAACGCTCCGAGTGCGAGCGAGTCCGATGCCAGCCCGACGATGAACCCGATCATCGCCGCCACACCGGGCCGAACCCGAACGGCGGCGAGCAACAGTGCAATGATCAGGAAGTCCGCCGAGGCGCGCCAGGCAAGTAGCGGACGCAGCGTGTAATGCAGAAAGACGAGCACCGAGCACAGAAGCACGGTGCGAATGGTGGCGCCCCAGTTCACGGTCGTACCCTGGTAGTCGTATCTCGCCGCGCGCGCACTGCCGCCGAATCGGCGGGTCGAGGGGCGGCGCGCGGAACGACGGGCGCGCCGGGGATCGCCCGCGCGATCGAGTCGGCCACCCTCGCGGTGTCGCGTCCGGCCGAGTCCCTATACACCCGCACGGCCGAGTCGATCGCCGCGCGACGGGCGGCCGCCTCGGCCGAGGCCGCCTGCCTCGCCAGGGAGTCGCCCGCCGTCACGATGCGCTTCGTCGCCGAGTCCACCGGTCCGATCTCTGCCCAGACGTTCGTCAATCCCGAGGTCGCGCGCTGCGGCGTCAGCACCATGACCGAGCTGATCTCGGCAGGATTCACCGCGGGCCGCAGAAGGTACGTGCGCGCCCACGCCTCCGCGGTCTTGACCTCGCCCAGAACCACGCCCACCGGGATGCCGCGCGGGTAGATGCCGCCGAGGCCCGAGCTGTACACCACGGCGCCGGGTTTGAGCGTGCTCCGGAAGGGCACGCCGCGAAGCTCGAGCAGCCAGCGCTCCGACGAGAGATACGACGACTGCGTGGCCGCCGCTCCGGTCTTCGCGAGGTGCGGCTGCACGATGCCGAACGCGCTTCCGTCGGCGGACATCGCACTCACGCGGAAGTCGGGATGGGCGAAAAGAATCGCGATGCTCATCGTCGGGTCGACGGTCTGCACGACGCCCACCACGCCCTCGGGGGCGACGACCAGGCTCCGCTCGCGAATCCCGGCTCGCGAGCCGGCACTCAGGGTGATCGTGAAGTCGTCGATGCGACCGCGTCCCTGGAGCGCCTGAGCCGGGATGAAGCCCCACTGCAGCTTGCTTCCCAGCCCGAGCAGGTGCCGGAGACGGTCGTTGTCCGATTCCAGCGTGGGGACGCGTGCCGCCGCCAGCGCGAGCGTGTCGCGCCGAAGCTCCTCGCGCTCGGCGGCCAGATATGCGCCTCGCCATTTCTCCGCGCTCTGTTGCAGCCGCACGAGTGGCGCGACGAGCGACCGTCGGAGCGATCCCGCGACCGGCTCGCGCAGGTTCGGGGGCAGCACCATCGAGACCAGCGACAGCACGATGCACGCGCCGAACAGAACGAGGTCGAATCGGTTGGTGAACCGAGCTGCGCGTGCCACCGGTGACTCAGGTGCTCAGGACCGACCAGTACTTCTCCTCGTCGTCGAGGATGCGTCCCGTGCCTCGCACGACGCACGTGAGGGGATCCTCGTCCACGTGGATCGGGAGACCGGTCTCCTGGCTGAGCAGAAGGTCGAGTCCGCGGATCAGCGCGCCGCCGCCAGTCATCACGATGCCGCGATCGACGATGTCGCTCGCCAGCTCCGGAGGGGTGATCTCCAGCGCGCGACGTACCGCATCCACGATCTGCTGGATCGGCTCCTGAATTGCCTCGCGGATCTCGCTCGAGTGCACACGCACCGTCTTCGGGATGCCGGAGACGAGATCGCGACCCTTGACCTCCATCTCGCGCTCCTCGCCCACGGGCGCCGCGCTGCCGATCTGAATCTTGATCTGCTCGGCCGTGGGCTCACCGATGAGGAGATTGTAGTTCTTGCGCATGAACTGCACGATCGACATGTCGAGCTCGTCGCCACCGGTGCGGATCGACGTGTCGCTGACGATGCCCGAGAGCGCGATGACGGCGATCTCCGTCGTGCCGCCGCCGATGTCGATCACCATGTTGCCCGTCGGCGTCTCGACCGGCAGACCGACACCGATCGCCGCCGCCATCGGCTCGGCCACCATGAACACTTCCTTCGCGCCGGCGCCGAGGGCCGAATCGCGCACCGCACGCTTTTCCACCTCGGTGATGCCACTGGGCACGCACACGATGACGCGCGGCTTCACCTTGAAGACGTGATTGTCGATGATGAGCTTCAGGAAGTAGCGCAGCATCTTCTCGGTCACGTCGAAGTCGGCGATCACTCCGTCCTTCATCGGCCGGACGGCGATGACGCCCTCCGGTGTGCGACCGAGCATGCGCTTCGCCTCGAGCCCGACCCCCTTGATCTGCTTGCTCTCCCGATCGATCGCAACGACCGACGGCTCGTTCAGGACGATGCCCTCACCCTTGACGTAGATCAGAGTGTTCGCGGTGCCGAGGTCGACACCGATCGCGTTCGCGGGGAACAGGCTTCCCGCCTTGAAAAAGGGCCAGCGCATCAATCCGGGGTTGGGGCGCCCGCTCCGCTGCAGGGAACGAGCCGTGCCAAATCAGTGGGCGAAAACGCCGAAAGCTACTCGTGCGGTATGGCACCAGCAAGGCATTGTCTTTTCACGACCTACGTCACTTCCGCGCCGCTGGCGGAGATCGCGACGGTGCGGGTCGACGTGGCTCGTGCGGACAATGTGAGCTCGGCGGGGGACGACGGTGTGACGAGTGTTCGCACGGTTCGTCACCACCGCTTCGTCGATCACTACGCGACGAACTTCGCCGGGTCGCTCAATTCCATGCCGAACGCTTCAGCGACGCCGGCGTAGGTGACTTTGCCGTCAGTCACGTTGAGCCCCTTGAGCAGCGCGGGATTCTCCTTCAGTGCCCGCTTCCAACCCTTGTTCGCCAGCTGCAGCGCGTAGGGCAGCGTGGCGTTCGTAAGGGCCAGCGTCGACGTCCGCGGTACCCCGCCCGGCATGTTCGCGACGCCGTAGTGGATCACGCCATCGACGACGTAGGTCGGATTCTCGTGGGTCGTCGCGTGGATGGTCTCCACACAGCCTCCCTGATCGATCGCCACGTCCACGATCACCGAGCCTGGACGCATCACCGAGAGATCGGCGCGCCGGATCAGCTTCGGCGCCTTGGCGCCGGGAATGAGCACTCCGCCGATCACGAGGTCCGCGGTGGTGATCTGCTCGAGGATGTTGTGTCGGTTGGAGTGGATCAGCTGCACGTTCGCCGGCATCACGTCGCTCAGGTAGCGCAGCCGTTCGAGCGAAATGTCGAGGATCACGACCTTCGCGCCGAGCCCCGCGGCCATCTTCGCGGCATTGATCCCGACGATGCCTCCCCCGAGGATCACGACCTTCGCCGGCGCGACACCGGGGACCCCGCCGAGTAGCACGCCGCGGCCGCCGTAGAGCTTCTCGAGGTACTTGGCTCCCTCCTGCACCGCCATCCGCCCCGCCACCTCCGACATCGGCGTGAGTAGGGGAAGCTCTCGTGTGGGCAGCTCCACCGTCTCGTACGCGACGCAGGTCGCACCGCTTGCGATGTGGGCCCGCGTCAGCTCCTCGTCGGCGGCGAAGTGAAAGTAGGTGAAGACGAGCTGCCCCTTCCGCATCCGCGGCCACTCCACCTGGATCGGCTCCTTCACCTTCATGATCATCTCGCTCTCGCGCCAGACCGCATCGGCATCGGGCGCGATCGTCGCGCCCACCGCAGTGAAGTCCTCGTCACTGAAGCCGCTGCCAAGTCCGCCGCCCGTCTCCACGAGCACGGAATGGCCGGCACCGATCAGCGTCTCGGCGCCGGCCGGCACGAGGGCGATGCGGTTCTCGTTCGTCTTGATCTCCTTCGGGACGCCGATCTTCATGAGACTGTGCTCGGTCGAGAGTGAACGGCCCTGTGCGGGCCGCGACGTGTCATCTAGAATTCGTCCCCGGGTCCCAGCGAGACCACGGTCTGGCGCTCGGGAGCGAAATACGTGCGGGCGACGTCGGCGATCTCCTCCGCCGTCACCGCGTCGACGAGAGCGAGCATCTCGTCGAGGGTGCGATATGGCTCGCCGTACAGCTCGACGCCGGCGCAGCGATACATCCGCGAGGTCACACTCTCGAGCGAGAGCGTGATCTGCCCCTTGAGCTGACTCTTGCCCATCGCGAGCTCGGCGTCCGGCAGGCCGGACGCGGCGATCTCCGCCAACTCGGTGTGAATCGCCTCGAGCGCCTCGCGTGCCGTCTCGGGGCCGGTCCCGACATACACGCCGTGCATCCCGACGTCGGCGTGAAAGGACTGAAAGGTATAGACGGCATAGGCCAGGCCGAGCTCCTCGCGTACGCGCTGGAACAGGCGCGAGCTCATGCCGCCGCCCAGGAGTGTGCTCAGCAGGATGACGGCGTGGCGCCGCGGATCCTCGTGCGCGACGGTCGTGGTGCCGACGACGATGTGCGTCTGCGCGCCATCGCGCTGCACGTGCCGCCGCGCCGGCGGCTGCGCGAGCGGCGGCGGTACGAGAAGCCGAGACTCGTCGCCGCCCGTACGCGCCGCCCAGCCGGTGCGGTCCAGCGTCTCGAGCAGCGCGTCGTGCTCCACGTTGCCCGACGCGGCCACGATCAGCTGCGACGGGTGATACGCCCGCTCGTGGAGCGCGCGGAGGTCGCCCGCGCGCAGCGACGAGACCGTGTCGCGCGTGCCGAGGATCGAGTAGCCGTAGGGATGCGATCCCCACAGCGCTTCGTTGTGCAACTCGAACACGAGATCGTCGGGGGTGTCGTCCACCATGGCGATCTCCTCGAGCACCACTTTGCGCTCGAGATCCAGATCGGACTTGCGCAGCGATGGCCCGAACACAAAGTCGCCGATGACGTCCGCCGCGACGTGGAGATGCTCATCGAGCACCCGCGCCTGATAGACGGTGTGCTCGCGGGACGTATAGGCATCGAGCGATCCGCCCAGCGCTTCGAGCTCGAGCGCGATCTGCTTCGACGACCGACGCGAGGTCCCCTTGAACACCATGTGCTCGAGGAGATGCGAGACGCCCATCAGCTCGCGTGGCTCGTGCAGCGAGGCCGCGCGCACCCAGGCTCCAAACGCGACCGACCGCACCCCCGGCATGGTCTCCGAGAGCACGGTCAGTCCATTGGGCAGTACGGTCCGGCGGAACGCGCCCGCCGGCGTGTCACCGCGCCGCACTAGCGTCGCGAGCGCTCTCCGCCCCGCCCACCGCTGCGGCGCGGCCGCTCGCCGCCGTTCTCGCCGCGAGGACGATCGCCGTCGCCCTCGCCACGCGGCGGGCGCGGCTCCTCTTCCGGCATGCCTTCGGGCTTCGGCACGAGCGCCTTCATCGAGAGACGCAGCCGTCCGCGCTCGTCGCGGTCGAGCAGCTTCACCGTGACGCGATCACCCTTGTTGACCACGTCCTCGGTCTTCTCGGTGCGGCCATGCTTGAGCTCCGAGATGTGCACGAGGCCCTCGGTGCCAGGCATGATCTCGACGAACGCGCCGAACGCCGTCGTCGTCTTGACGGTGCCCTCGTACGTCGCGCCGATCTCGGGCTCCGCCGTGATCGCCTGCACCATCTGCCGCGCGCGCTGCATGGCGTCGCCGCCCACCGCAGCGATCGTGACCAGTCCTGAGTCGTCCACCGTGAGCTCGGCACCCGTCTCGTCCTGGATTCCGCGGATCGTCTTCCCCTTCGGACCGATCAGATCGCCGATCTTCTCGGGGTTGATCTGCAGGGTGACGATGCGCGGCGCGTACGGGCTGAGGTCCGCCCGTGGTTCGGCCAGCGCCTTGTCCATCTCACCGAGGATATGCAGCCGCCCCTCCTTCGCCTGGGCGAGCGCCTCCTTCATGATCTGCAGATCGAGCCCTTCGATCTTGATGTCCATCTGGATCGAGGTGATGCCGTTCCGCGTGCCCGCCACCTTGAAGTCCATGTCGCCGAGGTGGTCCTCGGTGCCGAGGATGTCGGTGAGGATCGCGTACTTCTTCCCCTCCTTGATGAGCCCCATCGCCACACCGGCAACGGCGCCGCGGATCGGAATGCCGGCGTCCATCATCGCGAGCGAGCCCCCGCAGACCGTGGCCATCGAGCTCGAGCCGTTCGACTCCAGAATCTCGGAGACGATGCGCAGCGTGTACGGGAAGTCGGCGAAGTCCGGCAGGACCGCCTGCAGCGCGCGCTCGGCGAGGTTGCCGTGCCCGATCTCGCGGCGCGACGTGCCGCGAACCGGACGCACCTCGCCGGTGGAGAACGGCGGGAAGTTGTAGTGCAGCATGAACGTGCGCGTCGTCTCGCTCGCGTTGTCGATCGAGTCGAGTCGCTGCGCGTCGTTCGCCGTGCCGAGCGTCACGGCGACGAGTGATTGCGTCTGTCCGCGCGTGAACAGCGCGGAGCCGTGGGCGCGCGGCAGCAGGCCCGTGTCGATCGTGATCGGGCGGACCTCGTTCGTCGCGCGGCCATCGACGCGCTTCTTGGTGCTCAGCACCTGCGACCGGAGCGCGTTGTACTCCAGATCGCCGAGAATGCCCTTGATCTCCTTGGCGTTGTCGGGAAGGTCCGCCGCGAGCGACTCGGCGACCTCGCGCTTCACCTGCTCCACCGCCTGAATGCGCGTGTGCTTGTCCTTCTGGTTCAGCGCCTCGGTGATCTTCACGTCGGCGAGCGACTTCACCCGGTCTGCGAGCCCTTCGGTGACGGCGGCGTTTTCCCACGCCATCTTCTCCGCGCGGTTTGCCTGCGCCATCAGTTCGTCCTGATAGCCGATCAGCTCGCGGATGCCGCCCTGCGCCACCGTGAGCGCCTCGACGACGTCTTCCTCGCTGACCTCGAGCGCGCCGCCCTCGACCATCATGATTGAGTCGTTCGAGCCCGCGACGACGAGCTCCATGTCGCTGTACTCGAGCTGCTGGAAGGTCGGGTTGAGCACCCAGTTCCCCTGAACGCGTCCGACGCGCACGCCGGCGATCGGATACGCGAAGGGGATGCGACTCGCGTTGAGCGCGTACGACGTCGCGACGAGCGCGAGCGCGTCCGCGTCATTCTCCTGGTCCGCCGAGATCACGTAGCAGAAGACCTGCACTTCGTTCTGGAACCCCTCTGGAAAGAGGGGACGGATCGAGCGGTCGATGATGCGCGCGCTGAGGATCTCGTTGTCGGCCGGTCGCCCCTCGCGCTTGATGAAGCCGCCGGGAATCTTGCCGGCCGCGTACGTCTTCTCGCGATACTCGACCGTGAGTGGAAAGAACGGGAGCGCACTCTTGGTGTCGCTCACCGTGACGGCCGCGAGGACCATCGTGTCACCGAAGGTGACGAGGCATGAGCCAGCGGCCTGCTTGGCCATGCGGCCGGTCTCGATGACCAGCCTGCGTCCCGCGAACGTCTTTTCAATGCGTTGCATTTCGTCTTATCGCCTCTGCCTGCGTCCGGCCCGATGCCGGATCGCGCCTCGTGGAATGCAAAACGCGCGGGCCGCAGAGATGCGCCCGCGCGACTGCAAAGATGGCTGCCTTAGTACCGGAGCCCCAGCTCCTGGACGATCTTGCGGTATCCGTCGATGTCCGTCCGCTTCATGTAGTTCAGCAGGCGGCGTCGGGTTCCGACCATCTTCAGCAGCCCGCGGCGGCCGTGATGGTCCTTCTTGTGCGCCCTGAAGTGCTCGGTGAGATAGTTGATCCGCTCGGTGAGAAGGGCAACTTGAACCCGCGCGGAACCGGTATCTGTCTCGTGTGTCCGGTACTTCTCGAGCGTCGGTGCGTTATCGAAGGCCATGTCGTTGTACTGTCCCCGCCAAGTCGGCGGTCTAAGCGAAGCCAAAGTGATTGAGCACGGGAAGTTAGCCGACTGGAGCGCGCATGTAAAGGGAGCGCCTTCGGTCAGCTCAGCCAGCGGCTCAGGCTGTCCTTCACGTCGTTGAACGTCGAGAGGGCGAAGATCAGCAGAATCGCGACGAGTCCGAAGCGGAGGATGTACTCGCGCGTTCTCGAGCTGAACGGGCTCCCCTTCGCCGCCTCGGCCACGTTGAGCAGAATCTGCCCACCGTCCAGGATCGGGATCGGGAGCAGGTTGAGGACGGCGACGTTGACGCTCAGCAGCGCGATGAGCATGAACAGGCTCTCGAGCCCGCTCTGCGCCGCGGCCACAGACGCACGCGTGATGGCGATCGGCCCGCCGAGCTGTCGCGGTGACACGCCGCCGGTCAACAGCCCCTTCACGACGTCGACGATCTTCGTCGCCGTCATCCACGTCTGCCGAGCTCCCGTCGTGAGGGAGCTGCCGAGCGACATCGGCTCGCGCGCCGTCACATCCGCTCCCACCGCGCCGATCTTGCCGATCGTACGCGATTCCTTGGTCACCGGATCCTTCACCACGGTGCTTTCGGGGCGCAGTGTGAGCGAAACGAGCTGGCCATCGCGCATGACCTGGAACGGAATGCTCGTACCCGCCGACGCACCGACCCGCTCCTGGAGCTCCGACCAGCGCCGCAGCGGCTGGCCGCCGATCGCGACGACGCTGTCCCGCGCCCGCAGACCGGCGCGCGCCGCGGGACTGTTCGGCAACACGTCACCGATCACGGGAGGAATGAAGAAGTCCAACGACGACACGATATCGCTCGGCGAGGGAGCTCCCGCCCCCGCGACCGGGATGCGCACCTCGGCGCGCTGCGTGCGAACGACCACGATGTCGCCCGACGTCTCGGCGATTCGCTGGGCGATGTCGTTCCAGCTCCGCACGGGCTGCGCGTTGACCGCCGTGATCGTATCGCCCGGCTGAAGCTGGCCCAGTGCAGGCGCGCCGGGCGGGACGCGGACGGCCCCGATCACGCGCGAGGGAATGATCTGGTCGCCGTACGTGGCGTTCAACGTGACGAACACGACGAATGCCAGAAGCACGTTCATCACGACGCCGGCGATCATGATGAACAGCCGCGCGCCAAGGCTCTTCGACTCGAACCAGCGATGCTCGGGAATCGGCTTCGGCCCGAATGGCATCATCGCATTCGGATCGTAGCCGGCATCGCCCGGCCGCAGCGCGGAACTTTCTTCGCTGCCCCCTTCGAGCAACGCGGCCTCCGCGTCGTGGCGCGACGCCATGCGGACGTAGCCGCCCAAGGGCAGTGCGGCGAGCACGTACTCCGTCTCGCCCCGACGCTTGCGGAACAGCGCGGGTCCGAAGCCGATCGAAAAGCGCGGCGCGTAGACACCGGTGAGCTTCGCCGCCACGAAATGGCCGAGCTCGTGAACGAAGATCACGAGGCCGAAGACGAGAATCGGTGCGACGAGTGCTAGCATCGAAAGAGCTCCTGCACGTGGCGCCGCACCGCGGCGTCGGCGTCGAGAATGGCTTCGCGCGATCCCGCCGGTGCGCTGGAGTAGCGACCGAGCGCACTTTCGATCGCGCGAGGTATGTCGACGAACCGGATGGCGCCCTCGAGAAAGAGAGCGACGGCCTGTTCGTTTGCCGCATTGAAGACCGCCGGCGCCGCGCCACCGAGTCGTCCCGCCTGGGTGCCGAGCTCCAACGCCGGGAAATCTCGAGCTCGCACCTTCTCGAACGTAAGCGGTGAGAGCTCGACTGGATCGAACGGAGGTACCCCGGTATCGGCGGCGCGATCCGGGTAGGACAATGCGTAGAGGACGGGGAGCTCCATGCTCGGAACGCCCATCTGGGCCAGCACGCTCCCGTCCACGAACTCGACGAACGAATGCACGACGCTCTGCGGGTGGACGACGACCTCGATCCGATCGTACGACAACCCGAAGAGGAAATGGGCCTCGATGACCTCGAGCGCCTTGTTCGCGAGCGTGGCGCTGTCGACGGTGATCTTCCGGCCCATCCGCCAGGTCGGATGCTGCAAGGCGTCAGCCAGCGTCGCGTTCTCCAGTTGCTTGCTCGTCCAGCGCCGGAACGGCCCCCCCGAGGCGGTGATCACGAGCCGCCTGACCTCGGTCGACGGGCGACCGGCGATGCACTGGAGGATGGCGCTATGCTCGCTGTCGACCGGCACGAGCTCGCCTCCCCCTCGCTCCGCCGCCGCGGTCACCAGCGCGCCGCCCATCACGAGCGACTCCTTGTTCGCGAGGGCGACGCGCTTCCCCTTCTCGAGGGCGGCGAGGGTCGCGTCGAGGCCGGCCGCGCCGACCACCGCGTTGAGCACGATGTCGGCGTCGGGACGGACGGCCGCCTCGATGAGGCAGGCGTCCCCGGAGCCCCAGCCCGGATGGGCGCCGTCTGCGCCGTTACGGACGAGGCCGACGTAGGTCGGCCCGAATTCCGCCGCCTGCTCCGCGAGGAGACCGGCGTTCGTGAATGCGGTGAGCGCCGCGACGTGAAAGCGGTCGCGCTGTCGAGCCAGAACGCGGAGCGCCGTGGTACCGATGGAACCGGTCGAGCCCAGGATGGCGACCCCGCGGGAGCTCAACGGACGATCGGGATCGGCAGCCACCCGAGCAGCAGATATGCGACCGGCAGTACGAAGATCAGGCTGTCGAATCGATCCAGGATGCCGCCGTGCCCGGGAATGATGCGCGAGCTGTCCTTCACTCCCCCCTCGCGCTTGAGCAACGACTCGAAGAGATCGCCGACCTGGGCTGCGACGCTGATGATGAGCCCGAATCCGATCGCGCCCCAGGGCGTGAAGCCCAGGCTCGCGACGGGAACGAGGACGTAGCGCGCGTAGAGCCACGCGACGACCATGCTGGCCAGCAGTCCCCCGACCGCGCCCGCCACCGTTTTTCCGGGACTCACAGCGGGGATGAGCTTGCGCCCGCCGATCGACCGGCCGACGAAGTACGCTCCGATGTCCGAGGCCCAGGTCAGCACGAGGGGGAAGATCAGCAGCACTCCACCGGGCGCGAGGGGAACCTGCAACGGTCCGAGCGACAGGAAGCGTGCACCAACGACGTCGTACCCGCGCACGATGTCGTGATACCGGATGGCGTAGCCATAGGCGAGCATCCCCGCCGTGTAGGCGATGCCGAGCATCGTCGCCGCCGCTGCACCGAGCGGCCGGCCGTCGACGCCGCGCAGCCAGATCGTCGCGGCGAGGATGGCGAGCGCCACGATCGCGACGAAGGCGGGACGAAAGGCGAACAGTCCGAGGTAGTGTGCGTGCACGGCGAGCGGCAGCAGTCCGGCGAGGGCGATGCCGACGTCATCCAGGGGGCGTGTGCCCGAGCCGCGCGCGATGCGGAAGAACTCCCACGCGCCGATCGCGCTCACGACCGCGAGCAGGGCTGCAAGTGGAGCGCCCCCCGCGAGCACGATCCAGAGCGCGAGGGGGGCGGCGACGACCGAGAACAGGATGCGGAGCGCGAGCTCGGACATCGGGGCGGGCGCGGTCGCCCGCGTCACACTTCCATGATCTCGGCCTCTTTGGCCTTGATCATCTGATCGATCTTCGCGATGTAGTCGTCGTGAACCTTTTGAAGGTCCTTCTCGGCGTGCTTCACGTCGTCCTCGCTCACGCCGTTCAGCTTCTTCAGCGAATCCCGCGCGTGCGTGCGCGCGTGGCGGATCGCGATCTTGCCCTCTTCGGCGAGCTTGTGGACGACCTTCACGAGCTCCTTGCGCCGCTGCTCGTTCATCTGCGGCAGCGGGACGCGGATCGCGCCCCCCTGGGCCGACGGCTCGAGGCCGAGATCGGACTCGCGGATTGCCTTCTCGACGACCTTCACCTGCCCCTTGTCGAATGGCGTCACGAGCAGCGTACGGGGCTCGGGTGCGGCGATGCTCGCCACCTGGTTCAGGTGCATCTGCTGCCCGTACATCTCGACGCGGACCGTGTCGAGCATGTTGGGCGTCGCCTTGCCCGAGCGGACCGAGCCGAACTCACGCTTCGCCGCGTCGATGCCTTTGTCCATCGAGGCGCGGCATTCCTTCAGAATCTCTGGAATAGTGCTCATCGGACGAGGGTGCCGATGCGTTCGCCCTGCACGGCAGCGGCGATCACGCCCGGACGGTGGATGTTCAGGACAATCAGCGGCAACGCGTTCTCCTTGCAGAGGGTGACGGCCGTCTGGTCCATCACCTTGAGTTCCTCCAGCATCACGTCCCGATAGCTGATCTCATCGTAGAACGTCGCGGTGGGGTCCTGCTTGGGATCGGCCGAGTAGACGCCGTCGACGCTCGTCGCCTTGATGATCACGTCCGCCTTGATCTGGATCGCACGGAGCACGGCAGCCGTGTCGGTGCTGAAGTAGGGATTGCCCGTTCCCGCGGCGAAGATGACGATGCGCCCGTTCTCGAGGTGCGCCAGCGCGCGGCGGCGAATGTACGGCTCCGCGAGCTCCTCCATCCGGATCGCCGTCATGACGCGCGTCTCCAGCCCTTTCCGCTCGAGGATGTCCTGCACGGCGAGCGCGTTGATCACCGTACCGAGCATGCCCATGTAGTCGGCGCCGACTCGGTCCATTCCCATCTTCGAGAGCTGCGAGCCGCGGACGATGTTGCCGCCGCCGATCACCAGACCGAGTGAAGTACCCTGCCGTACGACGGCGGCGATCTCCTCGGCGATCCGGTCCATCGTGTCGAAGTCGAACCCGAGACCACGCTCTCCGGCGAGCGCCTCGCCGGAGATCTTCAGCAAGACGCGCTGGTATCGGAGCTCCGCCACGGGCGCGCTCACTCCTGCCCGATCTGGAAGCGGGCGAAGCGGCGAATCGAGACGCCGCTGCCGGCGGCCTTCACGAGATCGCGAATCGCCTTGCTGTCGTCGCGCACCCAGGGCTGGTCGAGGAGCGTGACCTCCTTGTAGTACTTGTCGACGCGTCCCTGCACCATCTTCTCGACGATGTTCGCCGGCTTGCCGCTGGCCGCCGCCTGCTCCGAGAAGATGCGCCGCTCGCGGTCGACGAGCGCCGCCGGGACGTCGTCGCGCGTGACGGCCACCGGAACGGTGGGGACGCCTGCGGTGACGTGTTCGGCGATCGTGCGGGCGAGCTGCTGCCCGGCCTCGCCCGTGATGCCGGCCACCTCGACGAGCGTACCGACCTTGCCGTTGTGGTGGACGTAGGCGCCGACCGCGCCGGCGCCGCCGAAGCGCGCGTAGCGGCGAAGCACGATGTTCTCGCCGATGGTGCCGGTGAGCTGCTTGAGCGTGTCGGCCAGCGTGCCGGCGTCGCCGAACTTCGTCTGCAGCAGTGGCGAATCATCCGCGCTGGTCACGGCGCCATCGATCGAGCTCTGCGCGAGCAACGTGTCGGCGATCTTCTCGACCGTCTGGCCGAACGCCTCGTTCCGCGCCACGAAGTCGGTCTCGCTGTTGAGCTCCACGAGCGCACCAGTCGCGCCGTCGGTGGAGACGCGCGAGACGATCTTGCCTTCGGATGCGGCGCGGCCGGCGCGGGACTCGCCGCGCGAGATGCCCTTCTTCCGCAGCCATTCGACCGCCTGCTCCATGTCGCCCTGACACTCCTCGAGCGCCTTCTTGCAATCCATCATGCCTGCCTGAGTGCGCTGACGCAGCTCGGACACATCCTTGGCGGTATATGCAGCCATTCTTCTCAAATCCTTGCGTGGCGTGGAAACGCCGCCGGATGTGCCGGCGGCGTATGAATGCTAATGCGTCCGGCCAAGGCTCGCTGTGCAGCAGCCAGGGCCGTCATGCCGGCTCCTACTCGTCGGTGGCGTCCGGGGCGGCCTCGCCCGGTTCGCCCTCGCCTTCGGCGCCCTTGAGATGTGCGGCGATCGCTTCCGGCTTTGCGCGCCGGCGACGCGGACGCCGGCGACGACGCTCGTCACCGCGGTCGCCAGCGGCCTCGGTGCCACGCTCGGAGCTGTAGGTCATCGCACCCTCGGCGACGTCGTCCGACTCCTCGCGGACCGGCGCTTCACGGCGCGCTTCAGCGATCGTCTCCGCGATCGCCTTCGTGATCAGCTCCACCGAACGGATCGCGTCGTCGTTGCCCGCGATCGGCACGGTGATGAGATCGGGATCCGCGTTGGTGTCGACGATCGAGATGATCGGGATACCGAGCTTGTTCGCCTCGGCAACGGCGATCTTCTCCTTCTTGGCGTCGACGACGAACATGAGGCCCGGCGTACGCGTGAGGGAGCGGATGCCGCTCAGATACTTCGAGAGCTTGTCCTTCTCACGCGTCATCATCAGACGCTCTTTCTTCGTGTAGTTCTCCCACTCGCCGCCCTCGGCCGATCCCGCCTCCAGCTCCTTCATCCGGCGGAGCTGCTTCTTGACGGTCTGGAAGTTGGTGAGCAGGCCGCCGAGCCAGCGCTCGGTGATGTACATCGCGCCGCAGCGATCGGCCTCCTGCTTCACGATGCCGGCGACCTGCGCCTTCGTGCAGACGAAGAGAACGCTGTCGCCGCGGAGGACCACGTCGCGCACGAGCTTCTGCGCGACCTCCAGCTGGCGGAGCGTCTTCTGCAGGTCGATGATGTGGATCCCGTTCCGCTCCGCGAAGATGAAGCGGCGCATCTTGGGATTCCAGCGGCGCGTCTGGTGTCCGAAGTGGACGCCAGCGGCGAGGAGGGCTTCGATCGTGGGCTGAGTGTCAGACATGAGCCATTCGTTTGGTTGATCGTCGGCGAACCTTCGACACCTCCATCCACCGACCGGATTCGTCGGCACCGAACAGAGACTCGGAACGCCTGAGGGATGAACTGCGAACTACCGTGGGGAGTGGGGAGTTCGGGGTGACGGCGTTTGAAAGCCTTCAGTCACTCCCCAGTCCCCGCTGCTCCAACTATCTCTTCGAGAACTGGAACCGCTTGCGCGCCTTCGGACGACCCGGCTTCTTGCGCTCGACCGCGCGGGCATCGCGCGTGAGCAGGCCGAGATCGCGCAGCTTGCGGCGGTGCGACTCGTCGATCTTCACGAGCGCGCGAGCGACGGCGAGGCGAAGCGCGCCGGCCTGACCGGTCTGACCACCGCCGTTGACGTTCGCCTTGACGTCGTACTGTCCGAGCCGGTCCGTCGCCGTGAAGGGCTGCTGGATCGCCGTGACGAGCGCTGGACGCGGGAAGTAATCACCGAGCGTGCGGCCGTTGATGTCCCACTTGCCGCTGCCGGGCCTGAGGTACACGCGGCAGACCGCTTCCTTGCGGCGGCCGATGGTGTGCGTGATCTGCGTGTCGGGCATCGATTACTTCGCCTCGCTCTTCGGGAGGGTCAACGTCTTGGGCATCTGCGCGGTGTGTGGGTGCTCTGCCCCCGCGTACACGCGGAGCTTGCCGCGCAGAGCGTTGCGACCGAGCGCCGTCTTGGGGAGCATGCCGTACACGGCCTTCTCGATCACCCGCTCGGGATGCTTCGCGAGCATCGTGGCGAACGGCGTGAAGCGCTCGTGACCCATGTAGCCGGTGTGGCGGAAGTACTCCTTCTGCTCCGCCTTCCGGCCGGTGACCCGGACCTTGGACGCATTGATGACGATGACGCCGTCGCCCGTGTCCATGTGCGGGGTGAAGATCGGCTTGTGCTTGCCGCGGATGATGCGCGCGACCTCGGTCGCGAGGCGCCCGAGGACGACATCCTCGGCGTCGACGACATACCAGTCTTGCTGGATGTCGCTCGGCGTGGCGCTGAAGGTTTTGAACATGACCTGACGAACTCGAGATGGGTCTTTCGCCTCACCGGTGCGTAATGCAACCCGGGTCTCGGCCGCCATCGAAGGCGTTTTTAGACAGACTCGTAAGGTAGACAGGGGCATAAGCGTAGTCAACGCTTGGGGTTGAGCGACAGGACGACACGCACGGCCCCCAGTCCACCGGTATGTTTCTCCCATGCCCGAGACCACTCGCGCTCGTCGCATCCTGCTGGCGGATGCGGATGCCTTCTTCGTCGCCGTGGCGCGACTCGTCGATCCCGAAGGCGCCGGCCGAGCGCCCCTGCTGATCGTCGGGGGCGCGGCGGGAAGCCGCGGTGTGGTCTGCTCCGCGTCGTACGAGACGCGGAAGTTCGGCGTTCGCTCGGCGATGCCGATCTCGCGTGCACTGCGGCTGTGTCCAGATGCCCTCTGCGTCCCGGTGCCGCGCCGCGCGTGCGGAGTGAAGCATCGCGAGATTCGAGACGTGCTGGAGCGGTTCACTCCCACCGTGCAGGCCGCCTCGATCGACGAATGGTATCTCGACCTCGGCGGGACTGAGCGCCTGCACGGCAACGCGTCACTGGAGGAGATCGCACACCGGATTCGGACGGAGGTTCGGGCCGTCACCGGTCTCTCCATCTCCCTCGGGGGCGGTACGTCGAAGCTGATTGCCAAGCTCGCCGTCGAGCGCGCGAAACCAAAGCCGGGCACCGGCGCGACCGGCGTGCACATCGTCCCGAGAGGCGAGGAGCTCGCGTTCATGCGACAGCTCGCTCTGGCGGACATTCCCGGCATCGGCCCCAAGACATCGGCTCGCCTCTCCGACGCCGGACTCCGCGGCGTCGAGGACGTCCTCGCGCTGGACGATCCTGCGCTCGCTCGACTCATCGGAGCCGGCGACGCCGCGTGGCTGAGCGAGCGCGTGCGTGGCATCGACGACGCCGAAGTCGTCGAGCGCGAGGTCGCAAAGAGCATCAGTCGCGACGAGACGTTCGATACCGATCTCCACGACGATCTGCTCCTAGAAGGCGAGCTGGCCGAGCTCGTGGGGCGCGCCGCATCGGATCTCCGGAGCGATTCGCTGCGGGCGCGTACGGTCACCGTACGGATCCGCGACAGCGACTTCACGACGCGCCAGGCAAGCCGCACGGTGGAAGAAGCCCTCGAATCGGATCGGGCACTTTTCGCCGTCGCCCGGTCGTTACTCGCGAAACTTCGACGTGCGCGACGCGTACCGGCACGTCTCGTGGGGGTCGCACTGTCGAACTTCACTCCACCGCCCGCGGTGCAGCTCGCGCTGTTCGACGGCGCTCGTGCTCCGCTGGAGACGGCGAAAGACCGGGAAGTCTCGCGGGCGGTGGACAGCGTACGTGCACGCTTCGGACGCGACGCGATCGCGCCCGGGCGGAAGCCTCGCTCGCGATAAGCCCCTACTCGAGCTCGATCAGCAGCGCTCCTTTCTCAACGGCCGATCCCGGTTGCGCCAGCACGGACTTGACGGTCGCCGTCGCCTGGGCGCGCAGCTCGTTCTCCATCTTCATGGCTTCCATCACCACGAGGCCCTGGCCCGGCTGCACCCGATCACCGACCTGCACGTTGACGCGAACGATCATCCCCGGCATCGGGGCGACGAGCGGGGCGGGCCCGCTCGGTCCCGCCGTCGCACCGGCCAACTCACGGATCGCGCGAGCACGCTCGTCGAGCGCTTCGACCTCGTGACGGAAGCCGTCGACCCAGATCGCGTACCGGCCTCGCGTCCCTGCTGGACGTACGACGATGCGATGGACCTCGTCGCCGACGGTGAGCAGGCGCACTGGAGTGCCCTCGACGTCGGCTAGTCGCACGTTCATCGACGCGCCGTCCACGC
>QHVE01000122.1:0-2384 GCA_003223455.1 Gemmatimonadota bacterium
TCGGCGTTGCCGACGAGCGCATCGTTGAAGCGAAGCCCTGCGGGCAGCGGCGTGCGCGGCACCGTGTGGGCCGGCATCCGCTCGCGCGGAAACGCGACGAAGCCCGCCTGCTGCACCGTCGCGGCGCCGGCCGACGTCGCCACGTTCTGGCCATCGGGACGGTTGGTCGCGCCGGCCGCCTGCGGTCCGTTCGGTGCGGCGACCGTGCTGCCCGGACCGCTCGCGCCCGCCGCGCCCGCGGCCACCTGCGCCTGCTGCGCCTGCGAGCTCGCGGGACCCTTGGTGCTATCGGCAGCCGCCGCGGGAGCGGCCGCGCCGGCAGGCGCCGCAGTGCCGGCGGTACCAGCGGCACCGGGCACACTCGCTGGGGCGACGGCTCCGAACGCGGCGGGTGATGCCTGGTGCGCCGCCCACGCCGCGAACTGCTCGGGCGTCACCGTGAAGGTGCGGAAGCGCATGTTCGCGTGGGACGCGCCGCAGTACTCGACACAGAACCCGTTCCACGCCATCTCGCCCACCGAATCCGGCGTGAACCAGAGATAGTTCGGGTGGTTGGCGATGAGATCCCGCTTCCCGCCCATCTGCGGGATCCAGAACGAGTGCAGGACGTCCTGGGTGCGCAGCGTGAAGTTCACCTTGCGGCCGAGCGGCAGGTACAACTCGTTCGCCGTGATGATCTTGTACTGCGGGTAGCGGAACTCCCACCACCACTGATGTCCCACCACCTCGACCTGCAGCGCGTCGGCACTTGCCTTCGCCTGGGTCTTGAAGATGGTGCGGACCGTCGGGACGGCGATGAAGGCGAGGATGAGCGCCGGGATCGCCGTCCACAGGATCTCGAGCGTCGTGTTCCCGTGGACGTGCTCGGGCCGGTCGTTCTCGCTCCGCCGTCGGTAGCGGAAGAGCGCGACGAGGAGAAGCGCCTCGACGAAGATGAACACCGCCGTTCCCAACCACAGGAGGATGGTCCAAAGGACTCCGACGTCTCGGTTGAAGTCCGTGTGGTTGTGGAAGATGGAGTTCGGGTAGTTTGCGTTGCACGCGGTGAAGGTCACCGCGGCGACGGCCGGCAGCGCGGCGGTCAACAGCCGGCGCAGTCGGGAGGTCACGGGCATGCGAGATCCTTGTTCCGGCGGTGTGAGCAGGAGCGCCACGGCGCGAATCCGTCACGCTCTCATGCGGGCGTAGAGCCTCGGAAAGCTACGGGGCGCGAAAGGGCAACGCAACGCGCGCGCCCGCGACGCGATACGTAGGACTTTTCCCGACACGACGTTACGCCGCGACGCTCGAGCGGCGTCGCGCGCCGAGCTCACATGATGCCCGCGCTACGCCGCTCCGTGCTGCGCGGCGTCGTCCTCCTTCACGGCGTGGTTCTCCTTCACACGCACCATGGCGATGTCGATCGAGATCCGGGCCGAGCCGACGCCCTCGCGCAGCACGCGAAGCCGCGTCTGCTCGTTCGATCCACGCGACGCCACGAGATTGAGCGCCGCGACCTGATCCGCGATCATCCCGAACTGGCCCTTCAGCAGCCCGATCAGCGGCGGAAGCGCACGCCGGATCTGCTGAATCGTGAAGGAGGTCGGGTGCGATTTCTTGACGGCGATCGCGTACGTCTCGACGAGTCCGTGGATGCGGTGAAGCATCGTCGTCGCGTCTTCCAGCGTCTTCATCTTCTGGACGCCGGCGCCGTCGAGCTTGGGACCTGCTGCCATGGGAGGATCGGGGTCCGGGTGGTGGCGTGCCTGCTCCACCAGAGACGAACCAGGAGCATCTACTTCACGCGCTCCAGCCGGGGATTGGGGCGCAGCTCGCGGCCGGCCTTGGCCTGCGGCTTCCCATCGAGCTGGACGACGTCGGCGACGCCGTACCCGTCGACGGGGACGCCGTCATCCTCGAACTCGTGGATGCGGTCGAGGTCGAAGCCTCCCGACACGACGATCTTCACGTCGCCGAACCCCTCGGAGTCGAGCGCGTTGCGCACGTTCCAGACGAGGGGCGCGTTGACGCCCGTCGGGCGAAAGTTGCCCATCTGACCGATGACGGAGCGGTCCACCACGTACTCGGACGTGTCGAGCCGGACACCCCAGAGGCGGTCGTCGAGGGCGCGCGCGACGGCGAGGCTCGTCGCGACGCAGTCGTTCTCGTAGTCCACCAGCGCGATCACGGGGATCTCCTTCGGCAACACGGCCGCAACGGCTCGCGTCGCCGCAACGGTGTCGCCGCCATAGGCGGCGATGAGCGCGTGGGGCACGGTGCCGACCCCGGACTTGCCGGTGAGCATGCCGAGCGCATCGGTGGAAACGGACGCGGCGCCGGCCACGTGTGCGCTCAATCCGTCGCCCGGCTGAAGCAGCGCGTGATCGTTGCGCGCACCGAAGTAG
>QHVE01000122.1:2438-8373 GCA_003223455.1 Gemmatimonadota bacterium
GTCTCGAGATGCGCGAAGCCGGCGTAGTCGCCCTCGACGGTCATCACCGTGTCCCAGAGGTCGACGCGATCGCCCTCGTTGAGCGCGTGCACCTCGAGGGCGGCGAAGTCGTCGCTGCAGAGCTTGAGGAGCGCCACCGCCTCGTCGATGCCGCCGAGCCAGCCGTCGCGCTTGACCGAGAGCTGCCAGGTCACGCGGGCTGTTCGACGTTCGGCGCGGAGCGCGGCGCGCGCGCTGTTGAAGTACGCGTCGCTGTAGGTGCCGGCGCGGATCGCTTCGACGGGAAGGGCGAACAGGGCGGGGTCGATCCGCTTTCGGCGTCGAGCGGGCATCGCTATCGCACGTCGCCCGCGGCCGCCGTGGACGGCGGGCCAGTCATCGCTTCGGGGTTCAACACGCGATCGAGCTCGGCGCGCGTCATCAGATTGTGCTCCATGACGAGCTCATAGACACCGCGTCCCGTCTCGAGCGCGTCGCGGGCGATCTCGGTCGAGCGCTCGTAGCCGATGATCGGCACGAGCGCCGTGATGATCCCGACGGAATGCTCGACGAACCAGCGCATGCGCTCCGGGTTGGCCGTGATCCCGTCGATGCATCGCTCGCGAAGCACCACGCACGCATTGGTCAGCGAGCTGATGCCGGCGAGCAACCGAAAGGCGATGACGGGCTCGAACACGTTCAGCTGCAGCTGCCCGGCCTCGGCGGCCATCGTCACCGTGACGTCGCCACCGATGACGTCGAAGCAGACCTGGTTCACGACCTCGGGGATCACCGGGTTGACCTTGCCGGGCATGATCGAGGATCCGGGCTGCATCGCGGGCAGGTCGATCTCGTTGAACCCCGCGCGCGGTCCGGAGGCGAGGAGCCGCAGGTCGTTGCAGATCTTGGACAGCTTCACCGCGCAGCGCTTCAACACGCCGCTCAACTGCACGAAGGCGCCCGTGTCGGCGGTGGCTTCGATGAGGTCGGGCGCCGTGATGAGCTCGAGCCCCGTGATGCGCGACAGGTGCGCGCGCACCGCTTCCGCGTAGCCCGGTGGAGCAGTGATGCCGGTGCCGATCGCCGTACCGCCGAGGTTGATCTCGCGGATCAGCGCCTGCGCCTCGCCGAGCCGCAGCACGTCCTCGAGGATCGTGCGGCCGAACGCGGTGAACTCCTGGCCGAGCGTCATCGGCACCGCGTCCTGCAACTGCGTGCGCCCCATCTTGATGAACGGGGAGAACTCGTCGCCCTTCGCGAGGAAGGCGGCGGCGAGCTCGCTCATCGCGCGCGCGAGCCCTTCGATCTGCGAGTGCAGCGCCAGCTTCATCGCCGTCGGATAGACGTCGTTCGTGGACTGGCTGAGATTGACGTGGTTGTTCGGGTGTACCGTCTGGTACTCGCCGCGAGGCCGGCCGAGCAGCTCGAGTGCGCGATTGGCGATCACCTCGTTCGCGTTCATGTTGGTCGAGGTGCCCGCGCCACCCTGGATCATGTCCACGAGGAAGTGCTCGTGATGGCGTCCGCCGCGGATCTCGCGTGCGGCGCGCGCGATCAGGTCGGCGATCTCCTGCGGCAGCAGCCCACGCTCGGCATTGGCCAGCGCGGCGGCTTCCTTCACGGCGGCGAGAGCGTCGATGAGCGAGGGAAACTCGCGCAACGGCACGCCGGTGATGGGAAAGTTCTCGAGAGCCCGAAGCGTCTGGATGCCGTAGAGCGCCTCGTCGGGGACCTCGCGCTCTCCCAGCAGATCGTGCTCGAGGCGAATGCGCTTGCCGCCGAACCCGAGCGCGCGTCCTCGGCCGAACATGGTGGCGTCGACGGCGGCGAGACGATGCGCGATGGCCCGCGCCGCGCGTCCGACGAGAGCCGCGTAGAGCGCGGGCGTCTCGCGGATCATCCGCGTGACGCTGTCCCTGGACAGCAGCAGCACGGAGGTGTCGGTGAGCGCGCGTGCCGTGGTGCCGTGGGTGCGGTCGTCGAGCAGCAGGCCCTCGCCGACCGCCTCGCCCGCACCGAGCGTGGCGACGCGGATGGACCGGCCGTTTCGTCGCCTCGCGAGTAGAGCAGCTCGTCGCAGGCATAGTCCGCCGGCTGGAGCAGGTGCGAGAGCTGATGGAGTGCGGTGTCGGTGAGCCCCTCGACGAAGGAGAGGGAGCGGAGCTGTTCGCGGATCGCCGTGGACATGGGGAGCGAAAGCTAAACGCGGGGAAAACGCACGTGGGGCGCACCGGGTTCGAACCCGGTGCGCCCCACCTCGAACGCTTGCGTTCGGTTGACGCTACTGCACGGTCACGGTGCCGGACATGCCCGGGTGCAGGGTGCAGGAATAGGCGTAGGTGCCGGCGGCGGCTGGCATCTGGAGAGCGACGCTGCCGGCCGCGAAGTTGGCCGAGGCAGGCACGTTGGCCGCTGCCGCGAAGGTGACGTTGTGAGCGATACCATCCGAGTTGGTCCACGTCACCGTGGCGCCGGGTGCGACCCTGATCGCTCGCGGCGTGAAGGACGTGTTCAGCATCTCCACCGAGGTGGTCGCCACCGGGGTCGTACCGCCGGTGCCGCCTGTCCCGCCGGTGCTGCCGGTGCCGGGGGCCGTGCTGTCGGAGCTGCCGCCGCAGGCGAGGATGGCAGCGGCCAGGGGAACGATCATGAGACGAGCGCGCATCGGAACTCCTTGTTGTGAAGCCGGTCGTTGGACGTCGGAGCTCGTCCCGATCTGCGGACGAGCTGCGCGTGATCGATGTTTTGCAGTTTGCGGGGCGTCGCCGGATATGCGGACCGACCGATGAGCGGCGGGCATGCGCCGCGACCGACTCGACCGGCCATCCCGCCCGATTCGCCCTTCTCGCAGGCAGACGGTGTGAGACAGGCGGGTATTCCCGCGGCTCGGGGGCTGGGAGCCGCAGGCTCGGCGCGTGGCGCGCGAGTGCTTCGCGGCGGAACGCGGGGACTCCCAGCAGTACTCAGTAGCTCTGGGTACGAAGTACGACGTACAAGGTACGCCCGACCCGGCGGCGGTACGGACGGGAGGCGTGAACAAAGGGGGTCAGAACGAGGAGAACGAGGGGTCAGACTCCTTGAAAAACGCCCCAGCGCTGGGGCGTTTTTCAAGGAGTCTGACCCCCTTGGTCCGACGGGGTCGGACCCCCTTGTAGACGGATCTTGTTGACCCGGCCGACTCAGCCCGCCGTCGCCAACCCTCCGACCCGGGCGCGACCGCTCGAGAGCCGCACGGGCGTGGGCGGCGCGGCGGGGGGAGGCGGGCCCTGCTCGTTCCCGAGCTTGAGGTTGGCGACGAGCCGCTGAAGGCGGTCGGCGGCGGTGGCGAGAGTGGCGGCCGCGGCAGCGATCTCCTGGGTGCTGGCGCTCTGCTCCTCGCTCGATGCGGCGACCTGCTCCATCGCCGCGGCGAACGACTCCGTGCCCGCCGAGAGCACCTCGAGGCGCTGCGTCATCTCCAACACGAGGTTGCTCGTTTCGGCCGACGTCTGCTCCACCGAGGCCGTCCACGCTTCGGCTTCGACCACGGCCGCCTCGATCTCCGTGAAGGAGTCGGAGGCGCGGGCGGTCGAGCCGCGGACCTCCTCGGCCGTGGTCACCGCGCGCGCCGCAGAGGCGCGAGACTCCTGAATGGCCGAGAGGACGCCGGCGACGATCTCCTCGGTGCGCTCGGCCGCGTCGGACGACATCGCCGCGAGGCGTCGCACCTCGCTGGCGACGACGGCGAATCCCTCGCCGTGCTCGCCGGCGCGCGCAGCTTCCATCGCCGCGTTGAGGGCGAGCAGCTTCGACTGGCGCGCGAGCTTGCGCACGAGCCCGACGAACGACCGAATCTCCTCGGACGCGGTGCCGAGCGACTCGATCGCCTGGGCGCTGGCGGTGACGTCATTGGAAAGGACGCCGAGTGATTCGGCGCTGGCATCGAGGCCGGCGCGGTTCTCCATGGCCAGGGCACGCAGCGTCGTGTTGCGCAGCGAGCCGCCGCGCGCGCCGTCATCGAGTGTCGTAGCGAGCTCCTTCAGCGTGGCCGCCGACTGCGCCAGCGACGCGATCGTCTCGGCCATCGTCGTGGCCTGCGCCGAAAGGTCGCTGGCGGTGTTGGCGATCTCGCCTGCCGTGGCGGCCATCTCCTCCGAGCCGGCGGTGA
The DNA here is from genome assembly GCA_003223455.1 of Gemmatimonadota bacterium. GTDB lineage: Bacteria > Gemmatimonadota > Gemmatimonadetes > Gemmatimonadales > Gemmatimonadaceae > AG11. The sequence goes on from QHVE01000122.1 coordinate 6,565, forward strand.
TCTCCGAGGACATCGCCGTCGTCTCGCGCGCCGAGCCGGCGAGCGCCTGAGCGAGGCGGCGAAGCTCGAGGATCATCGCGCCGACGGCGCGACCCATCCGGCCGATCTCGTCGTCCGAGCCGGTGTGGCCGATCTCGACGGAGAAGTCGCCCGCGGCGACGGCTTCAGCGGCGATTGCGAGCTCCGTGGCAGGGCCGGAGATCCGGCGCGCCAGGTAGCGGTGCGCGGCGAAGAGGATGCCGCCGAGCAGGGCAAGCAGGAGGGCGACGATTCCAGTGAGCGAGAGCCTGGTGGCGCGATACGGAGCGGCGAGCACGCCCGAGGACTGGTGCGCGAGCAATCGCCACCGTCCGCGGTTGGCGCCTGACACCACGGCGCGCTCGGAGCCCGAGTCGAAAGCGGATGAGAAGCCGTCCGTCTGGCTCCGGCTCGCGGCGACTCCGGCCAGGTAGTGACCGAGCATCAGCGAGTCCGAGCTGAGCACGATGCGGTTGGTGCTGTCCACCACGTCGATGCGGACGCCGTCGCCGGCCTTCTCGAGCGCCGCCACGAGCGGCGTCCCATGGAAGGAGAGCGCGAGGACGCCGAGTCGTGTGCTGCCGTCCTTCACCACAGCCGCGACGGAGACGATGGAGTGGCGGAGTGTCGAATCGTACACGGCACGCGCGGGAGCGACACCGTCCTGCCATGCGGCCTGCCACCAGCTCTCGTCGCTCTGCACGAAGTCGGCGGCACGACGGGTGGTGACGGCGTTGAATCCGTGGCTCTCGGTGATGGAGATCTCGGCCGCATCCAGTCGGGGGAGCACGCCGAGGAGGAATGCCCTGGCGGAGGGCGACGCCTGCAGCGAGCGCTCGAGGTCGAAGCGTTGCTCGAGCTCGGGTGCGTGCATGCCGGCGATGTTCAGGCTCGCCGCGCGGGCTCCTCCCTCGCGCGCCGCGTCGACGACGGTCGGGGAGAGGACAAGCAGCTCCGCCTGCCGCTCGCGCTCGGCGAGCACCTGGTCGACGAGGAGCTGCGCGCGCTGCGCCGCACCTGCCAGGTGCACGTCGCTCTCGCGCCGCTCGAAGCGGTCGAGCACGAGACTGCTGCCCCATGCCAGTGCGAGGATGAGTCCCGCACCGCCGAGACCCGCACCGAGCAGGAAGCGGCGCTGCAGCGAGGAGGTGGAGCGTGCGGTGGAGCTGTCTGAGTTGGAGACTGACGACATGGGATGTCCCGAGCCGAAGGAGCGCGGGGTGAGCGGAGCGCGCGCGTGCGCGGTTGATAGCCCCTCCCACCGTACTAGATTGCGACCAGAGAGCCACTTCCGACTGCAGGCGTCGAGCGTCGTCCTGCCCTGGGTCCGAGCGCCGAGCCGTCACACCATGACCGAGACTGCAGCAGCCCAGCCTGTCGGAGAGCAACCGGCTGGCTACGATCCCGCCGCCGTGGAGCGCGAGCGCCGAGGGGCTCCACGTGGGCAACCTCTTCGCGTTCACCGGGAACGACATCTATGGACGATTCCAGCGGCTGAAGGGGCACACGGTCTTCGAGCCCCTCGGGTACGACGCCTTCGGGATCCACTCCGAGAACTTCGCCATCAAGGTCGGGGTGCACCCCGGCGAGCTCATACCACGGAACATCGACAACTTCCGGCGCCAGCTGAAACGCGCCGGGCTCATGGTCGACTGGACCCACGAGCTCTCGACGACGGACCCGGCGTACTACAAGTGGACGCAGTGGGTCTTCCTGCAGCTCTACAAGCAGGGGTTGGCCTACAAGAAGCGCGCGGCGGTGAACTGGTGCCCGTTCGACAAGACCGTGCTG
>QHVE01000021.1:0-43353 GCA_003223455.1 Gemmatimonadota bacterium
CCCGAAGACCGCCGAGAGCCCGACGATGCCCGAGGCGGCGCAGAAGGCCGTGCCGCGAGCGCGAGTGATGTCGCTTTCGGCGATCACGCGCTTCGTCACGTCGCTGCCGGCGGGGCAGCCCGAGCGGGAGCACGCATGAGCACGGGCGCGACTCCGCTGTCCCGCCGTGAGCAGCCCACGCCGGCGAGCGCTCCGTCGCAGAGCACGGAGCCCGGCCCCGGGCCCGTCGAGATCCTGCTCGTCGACGATCGGCCGGAGAACCTGCTCGCGCTGGAGGCGATCCTCGAGCCGCTCGGCCAGACGCTGATCCGGGCGCACTCGGGGGACGAGGCGCTGCGCAAGCTCCTCCTCCACGACTTCGCCGTCATCCTGCTCGACGTTCAGATGCCGGGGATCAACGGCTTCGAGACCGCGCGGCTGATCAAGTCGCGCGAGCGCACGAAGTACATCCCGATCATCTTCCTCACGGCGATCAGCAAGGACGAGCAGTACGTCTTCCAGGGCTACTCGGTCGGCGCGGTGGACTACCTGGCGAAGCCGTTCCAGCCGGACATCCTGCGCTCGAAGGTCAGCGTCTTCGTCGATCTGTATCTCAAGCAGAAGCAGCTCTCGGAGCAGCAGGTGCTGCTGCGCGCGAGCGAGGTTCGCGAGCTCGAGCTCAAGCACATGCTCGAGATGACCGAATCGGAGGCGCGCTTCTCCGAGATCGTCGGTTCGGCGATGGACGCGATCATCGTGTTCGACACCGACGGGCGCATCTCGCTGTTCAATAGGGCGGCCGAGCGCATGTTCGGATGGCCGGCCGGCGACGCGGTGGGGCGCGACGTGCGCATGCTGCTCCCGGAGCCGCTGCGGCAGGAGTCGCTCGACCGGGTGTGCCAGGCGTCGGACACGGTGTCGAGCGGGGCGGAGACGACGCCGTCGGAGCACATCCTGTCGCTCACCGGGCTCCGCGCCGGCGGCGAGGAGTTCCCGATCGAGGCGACGGCGAGCTGCCTCGACGTGCGCGGCCGCCGCACATACACGCTCATCGTGCGCGACATCTCCGAGCGGAAGCGTGCCGAAGCGGAGCTTCAGGCGCAAGCCAAGTCGCTGGAGAAGGCGATGATGGACCTCAAGGGGCTCAACGACGAGCTGGCCGACCGCCAGGCGGAGCTCGAGCGCGCCATGGCGGCGCGCAGCCGGTTCTACGCCTCGATGAGCCACGAGCTGCGCACCCCGATCAACGCGGTGCTCGGCTACAGCACGCTGCTGCTCGAGAACATCTATGGTCCGCTCAACGAGAAGCAGGCCGAGGGGATCACGCGCACCCACAAGGCAGCCAAGCATCTGCTCGAGCTCGTGAACGACGTGCTCGATCTATCGAAGATCGAGGCGGGGAAGATCGACCTGCGGCTTCAGCCGGTGTACTTCCCGGCGCTGATCGAAGATCTGTTCGTGACGGTGCGTCCGCTGGCCGACCAGTACGGCTCGCAGCTCTCGCTCGAGCACGACGGGGAGCCGGTGAAGGTGATCAGCGATCCGCGTCGGTTGCGGCAGATCCTGCTCAACCTCCTCTCGAACGCGATCAAGTTCGGGAAGGGAAAGCCGATCCGTGTCGGCTCGCGTCCGCGCGATGACGGCGGCGTCGTGATCGAGGTGACGGATCAGGGCGACGGGATCGCACCGGCAGATCAGGAGAAGATCTTCGACGAGTTCGTGCAGCTCGGGAAGACGCAGCTCACCGAGGGCACCGGACTCGGGCTGCCGATCTCGCGCCGGCTGGCGGAGATGCTGCAGGGCGGGCTCGAGGTGGAATCGAAAGCGGGCACCGGCAGCACGTTCCGACTGACCCTGCCTGCGACGTCGGACGGACCGGTGACGCGCGTGCCGAAGCACGCGGAATCGAGCGACGTGGCGCACATCGCGCGCTGATTCTCGCGCTTGACGATGGCGTGCGACGCGCACACAATGTTCTCCACTCGAGAACGGCGCGCGCCGAGCCTGTCGCTTGGTGATCGTCGTCACGTCGTCGCGCCGTCGCGTGATTCGCACCGAGATCGACCGTGCGCTCTGAACTTCCGTGGCCCAACGCGGTATATTCTGGCATGCGTCTGCTCTGCGTGGGGCGCCACGCCTTCCTCAGCGAGCACCTGTGCCGCTACTTCAGAGGGCTGGGTGCCGACTGTACGGCCGCGGTGGGCGCTTCGGAGGCGCTCCGCATCGCCACCGAATACGAACCGCACGTGATCGTCTGCGATTGTGATCTCATCACTCCCGCGTTGCTCGACGAGTGGGCGGTGGAGGCGCGAATGGCCGACGTGCCGCTGCTCGCCGTGAGTTTGACACGCCGACCCGAGGAGCTGCCGCCGGTCGAGCTGCTGGGGGTTGCCGGTGTGCTGTACCTGCCGACCCTCGATCGCTCCCAGGTGCTCGCGTTGCTCGCTGGTGCGCATCGCCGGCGCGGTGTGGTACCACCGGTCGGCTGGACGCCACCGCTGCCGTCGCACTCCGTCTCCGCACGCTGAGCGGCGCGGCGAACCGGTGCCAGCACGTCGGAGCGGCGGATTCAGCGCCCTGAGCGCAAGCGCGACCCAGCGCGACCTCTCCCTCGTCGAAGAGATGTCATCGGCCACGTCGCCCCACGGGGCGCTCGACTCGCTGGACACGGGCGTGCTGATGCTGAATCACGAGCTGCGCGTGACGTACGCGAACGCGCGGTGGACCGCGTGGCGGGGCGCGCCGATCCCGACGGGGGCGTTGCTCTCGTCGCTCGTCGATCTCGCCGCCGGCGAGTCGCTCGTGGCGCTCAGGGCGACGCTCGCCGACGGCGAGACGCGGAACGCCCACTTCACGCTCAAGACGGCGCACGCGGACACGGCGGCCCGGTTCATCGGCTGCACGGTGCGGCGCATCGGTACGGGACTCGTGCTCGAGGCGCGCGGTGAGGTGGACGACGACCGGATGCCGCTGAACGACGTCGCCCGCCGGCTGGCGGAAGTGGTGGACATGGCCGAGGTGCTGCGCACGCTGTGCGAGATCGCGGCGCGGCAGTGCCATGGCACCGGCGCCGCGGTGCTCCACATGAGGGGAAAGCTCGGCGAAGTGGTGGCGGCGGTCGGCAACGTGGTGCCGGCGCGCGGGCGCTGCTTCGAGCTCGAAGGCTCGATGCTCGAGGAGGCGCTCGAACTCGGCGACGTCGTGCAGGAGGAGAACTTCAGCGACTCGGGTCGCCCGCTCATGCGCGTCGTTCCCGAGCTGACGCTCGGGCCGATGCTCGTCGCACCGCTGCGCGCTCACGGCGAGATGCTCGGCATGCTCGCGGTGACGCGTGGTACCGCGGGGATGGCGTTCACTCCCCGCGACCGGGCGCGGCTGCGCGTGCTGGCCGATCACGCCGCGCTCGCCGTGCACAAGTCGCTGCTTCTCCAGCAGGCGCAGAGCGCCGACCGCGCGAAGGGACGGTTCCTGGCGACGATGAGCCACGAGCTGCGCACGCCGCTCACCGCGCTGGCGGGTTACGGGGAGCTGCTCGCTGACCAGGTGATCGGTCCGATGAGCGAGCCCCAGCTCGACATCCTGGAGCGCATGCGGTCGGTGACGACGCATCTGTCGGCGATGATCGAGGAGATCCTCGCCTTCACGAGCCTGGAGGAAGGGCGGGAGATGGTGCGCCCGAGCGAGTTCCTCGCCGAGGATCTCGTGCGGTCGGCATTCGCCGTGGTGGAGCCGATGGCCGAGCAGCGCGGCATCGCGCTCGAGCTGAAGCTCCAGGCGACGTCAGTGCGGATGACGAGCGACATCGACAAGGCGCGGCAGATCCTCGTCAATCTGCTCGGCAACGCGGTGAAATTCACCGATCGCGGTCGGGTGACGCTTCGACTCGCCAGGGCGAGTACCTCGGTGCGGATCGACGTCTCCGATACCGGGATCGGCATCTCCGCCGACGAACTGCCCCGTCTGTTCCGCCCCTTCGCCCAGGTGGACACGGGGCTGACGCGACGCCACGGTGGCACCGGACTCGGGCTCTACATCTCTCGCCGCCTCGCCACGATGCTCGGCGGGCACATCGAGGTCGCGAGCGAACCGGGAATCGGGTCGACGTTCAGTGTCGTGCTGCCGCTGGAATGGCACGGACCCGAGCTGCGGTGAGTTGGAGAGTTGGATAGTTAGTGAGTGAGTCGGTGAACCAGTGAACGGAACGGCCCTGGTGACAACCGGCATGGAAGCCCTATTGAGGGATCTCCACGCTGGTTCGTGGCCAGGGCCGTTCAACTCACCAATCAACCGACCAGCTCACCAACTCACCAACCAACCAACTCACCAGCGATCCACCGCCTGCCTTCCCACGGCGTCGACCGCTAATTTCAGGGAATATGAGCACCTTCCCTCCGACGACGACCGTCTTCAACGACGGCTACATCGCCGAGACGTACGAGGCCTACCGTCGTGATCCGTCGTCGGTGGACGAGTCCTGGCGACAATTCTTCCGCACCGCCGAATCGCTCGCCGGGATCACGGGCGCCACGCCCGCGGGCAGCGATCCGGCGCTCCTCCGCAAGACCGCCGGCGCAGCGGCGCTGATCGACGCGATCCGCCACTACGGCCATCTCGCCGTGCAGCTCGATCCGCTCGGCACCAAGCCGCCCGGCGCGGTGGAGCTGACGCCGGAGTTCCACGGCATCACCGAGCAGGAGCTGGCCGACGTGCCGGCGAGTGCGCTCGGCTATCAGTCGGGAACGGCGGCGGACGTCGTGCGCGCGTTGCGCGGGGTGTACTGCGGGAAGATCGGTCTCGAGTTCGTGCATCTCGGGAACGAGGAGGAGCGCCTCTGGTTCCGTCGCACGATGGAAGAAGGCGCGCTCACGCGGCCGCTGAGCCTCGACGAGAAGCTCGCCGTGCTGCGCCGGCTCACCGAGGTCGATGGCCTCGAGCGATTCCTGCAGCGCGCGTATCTCGGCTACAAGCGGTTCTCGATCGAGGGGACCGACGTGCTGGTCCCGATGATCGACGAGGCGATCGCGCGCGGGGCGCAGGGGGGCGCACGCCAGGTCGTGATGGGGATGGCGCACCGCGGACGTCTCAACGTGCTGACCCACGTGATGGGGATGAGCTACGTCGAGATGTTCGGAGAGTTCGAGGGACGGCAGGGAGAGACGAGCGCCGACAGCAGCACGGGCGACGTGAAGTACCACCTGGGCTACGAGGGAGAGCGGAAGGTCGGCGCTACGACGATCAAGTTGGAGCTCGCGCCGAATCCCAGTCATCTCGAGGTGGTGAACCCCGTGATGTCGGGAATGGCGCGCGCCTACCAGCGGATGGCCGGCGCCCAGGACGGCCGAAACGAGCGGCTCGTGCTGCCGATCTGCATCCACGGCGACGCGGCGTTCCCGGGTGAGGGCGTGGTGCCGGAGACGTTCAATCTCTCGCGGCTGCGCGGCTATCGGGTGGGCGGTACGCTGCACATCATCGTCAACAACCAGGTCGGCTTCACGACCGATCCGATCGACGCGCGCTCGACGCACTACGCCAGCGATCCGGCGAAGGGGTTCGAGGTGCCCGTGCTGCACGTGAACGCCGACGACGCGGACGCATGCATCGCCGCAGTGCGGCTCGCAGTGGCGTACCGCGACCAGTTCGCCCAGGACGTGCTGATCGACGTCGTGGGCTACCGGCGCTGGGGACACAACGAGACCGACGAGCCGGCGTTCACGCAGCCGAAGCTGTACGAGCTGGTGAAGCAGCACCCGACGCCGCGGCAGGTGTGGGGCGCGCGGCTGGTCAGCGAAGGGATCGTCAGCGACGCACAGGTCGCGGCGATCGACAAGGAGTTCGCCGACAAGATCACGGCGGTCTACCACGAGATGAAGGCCACCCCGGAAGAGTCGACCGATGCCCAGCGGTCGGCTCCGAGTGCGCCCGCGCCCGATCCCGCGACGGCGGTGCAGGGCGAGACGCTGGAGTCGATCAACACGCGGCTGCTCGAATGGCCGCAGGGGTTCAAGGTCCATTCGCGCCTCGCGAAGACGCTCGAGCGCCGGCGCGACGCGCTCCACACCGGCGCCATCGACTGGGGGCACGCCGAGGCGCTCGCCTTCGGCTCGCTCCTGCTCGACGGGATCAACGTGCGCCTCAGCGGCCAGGACGCCGAACGCGGTACCTTCGCGCACCGTCACGCCGTCGTACACGACGTCGAGACGGGAGTGACGCACACGCCGCTCGCCACGCTGCCGCAGTCGCGTGGTGGCACGTTCGAGATCTACAACAGCCCCCTCTCCGAGACGGCGGTGATGGGGTTCGAGTACGGCTTCTCCACCGCGGCGCCGCGCGACCTGGTGCTGTGGGAGGCGCAGTACGGCGACTTCGTGAACGTCGCGCAACCGATCATCGACCAGTTCATCTCGGCCGACCGTGCGAAGTGGGGGCAGCGGAGCGGCCTGGTGCTGCTGCTCCCGCACGGCTACGAGGGAGGCGGTCCGGAGCACTCGAGCGCACGCCTCGAGCGGTTCCTGCAGCTCTGCGCCGAGCGGAACATGGTCGTGGCGTATCCGTCGACGCCGGGACAGTACTTCCACATCCTGCGCCGGCAGGCGCTGCGCGCCGACCGGCAGCCGCTGGTGCTGATGCAGCCGAAGAGCCTCCTGCGTCTGCCTGCGGCGGCGTCGCGGCTGGAGGATCTCGCCAACGGCGGGTTCCTGTCGGTGATCGACGACGCGGCGGTGGCCGATCACCGCGACGAGGTGCGACGTCTGGTGCTCTGCACGGCGAAGATGTACTACGATCTGCTGGCGTCGCGACCGGCGGGCGCGGACGTTGCCCTGGTGCGCGTCGACGAGCTGTATCCCTGGCCTGGGGACGCCGTGGCGGAGATCGTCGACCAGTACCCGAACCTCGAGGACGTGGTGTGGGCACAGGAGGAGCCGAAGAACATGGGTGCCTGGAGCTACGTCGCGCCGCAGCTGCGCGTCGCCACGGGGAACATGCTGACGATCCGCTACATCGGGCGCCCGGAACGCGCGAGCCCTGCCGAGGGTTACTCGAAGGCGCACGAGGAAGAACAGAAGCGCATCGTGGCCGAGGTGCTCAACCCCGCGCCGACCAGCGCAAAACGAAAGACCTCCAAGGTATGACGAGAGCGATGCGGCTTCTGGCCGCGACCATTTTCGTCCTCGCCGCGCCGCGACTCCTCTCAGCCCAGGAGCGCGGCGCAGTCGCGTTGGGCGAGGCCGTGGCGGGGCTCGACGTGACGACTCGCGTGCTGTTGATCGGCGCCCATCCGGACGACGAGGACACGCAGCTCCTCACCTGGCTGGCGCGCGGACGCCAGGTGGAGACGGCGTATCTCTCGCTGACGCGCGGCGACGGCGGCCAGAACCTGATCGGCAACGAGCTCGGACCGCTGCTCGGCATGATCCGCACGGAGGAGCTGCTCGCGGCGCGTCGGCTGGATGGCGGGCGACAGTTCTTCACGCGCGCCTACGACTTCGGGTTCTCGAAGACCGCCGAGGAGACGTACACGCACTGGGTGAAGGACTCGATCCTGCGTGACGTCGTGACGGTGGTGCGCGCGTTCCGGCCGCAGATCATCGTGGCCGTGTTCAGCGGCACACCGCGCGACGGGCACGGGCATCATCAGGTGTCGGGGATCCTGGCGCGCGAGGCGTTCGACGCGGCGGCGGACACGATGCGCTTCCCACGCGCCGCCACGGTCGGACTCGGCGCGTGGGTGCCGGCGAAGTTCTACCGCGCGCAGCGGTTCAACCCGGCGGATGCGACGCTGACGATGAACGTCGGTGAGCTGAGCCCATTCCGCGGGATGACGTACGCCGAGATCGCGTCGGTGAGTCGGTCGCAGCATCTGTCGCAGGGATTCGGCGCACTGCAGCGGCGCGGCACGTGGTTCGACTACGTGAAGCTGGAAGCGTCGCACGTGTCGCCGCCGATCGTGCGCGAGACGTCGATGTTCGAGACGCTCGCCACGGGATGGGGGCGCTTCGCCAGTGCACAGCTCCCTGCGGGCGCGCGCGCGGCGATCGACTCGCTCGACGGTGCGATCGCCGACGTCCGGCGCGCCGAGAACCTCGCCGCGCCGGCGCCGATGGTGGCGCCGCTGGCGCGCGTCGTCGGATTGCTGGAGCGCGCGCGATCGGGGCTGACCTGTCCGCGCAACGGGTTCGCCGGCGGATGCATGGGCGTGGAGGGCGATCTCGCGATATCGCTCGAGACCGCGCTGCGGCGGGCGCAGCAGGCGCTGCTCTCCGCGGCGGGCGTGCTGGTGGAGGCGACGGCGCCGCGCGAGCTCGTTGCCGTGCACGATACGATTCCCGTGACCGTGTCGGTGTACAACCAGGGCCGCGGCGACGTGGTGCTCGACGGCGCGTCGGCGTGGATGCAGAACGTGTACGGAACGCCACCCGCCGGCACGCCGGTGACGATCGTACCGGATAGTTCGGCGCGTGTCACCCTGCCGCTCGTCTCGGAGTGGGCGAGCGCGCCGTGGTGGATGGAGAACGGCTTCCAGCCGGGCACCGACATGTTCCGCCCGCCGCCGGGCGGGATCATCAGTGCGAACGGCCCGATCGGCGAGGACCGCGTCGCCGAGACGCACGCGCGCGCCGCGCTTCGCATCGCCGGCGCATCGTTCGTCGTCGACGCGGGGCCGGTGGTGTACCGCTATGCCGACCCGGCACGGGGCGAGCTGCGACGGCCGGTGGCATCGGTGCCGGCGGTGAGCCTGCGGTTCGACGACCAGGTGGAGTACGCCCGCGTGGGCACTGCGCTCGACCGCGAGTACGCGCTGCGCGTCGCGTCGTCCGCGACCGCGGCGCGCGCGGTCACCGTCGAGCTCACGCTGCCGAAGGGGCTCGTGACCGATTCCACCGTCCGGCACGTCGCGCTCGATCCGTTCAGCAGCAAGACGGTGGTGTTCAGGGTGAAGGGTCAGCTGCCGAAGGGACGGCACTACGTGAATGCCACGGCGTCGAGCGGCGGCGAGAAGTTCATGACGGGGTGGCTGCCGATCACGTACGAGCACATCCGGCCGCTGCGCTACTACCGGATGGCGACCGTGCAGATCGAAGCGGTGGAGGCGCAGCTCCCGCGCAATCCGCAGGTCGCGTACGTGAAGGGGGTGAGTGACAACGTCGCGCCGATGCTCTACCAGCTCGGTATTCGCGTGACGATGCTGTCGCCCGAGCTGCTGGCGACGGCCGACCTCTCGCGCTACGGCGCCGTGGTGGTGGGGCCGCGTGCCTTCGCCGCCACCCCGCTCATCGCGGCGAGCGCGGCACGGTTGCAGGAGTACGCGCGTGCCGGGGGGACCGTCGTCGTGCAGTACGGTCAGCAGGAGATGCAGACGCCGGGTTACCTGCCGTACCCCGTCACGCTTTCGCGCACGGCGGAGCGCGTCACCGACGAGAACGCGCCGGTGAAGGTGCTGGAGCCGTCGTCGCGGCTGCTGGCGTATCCGAACCGGATCACGCCGGACGACTTCAAGGGATGGGTGCAGGAGCGGGCGACGTACATGCCCACGACCGCCGATCCCCACTATCGTCGACTGCTCGAGATGCACGACCCAGGGGAGCCGCCGAACGAGAACGCCGTACTGGTGGCGCCGCTCGGCAAGGGCGCGTACGTCTACTGCACGCTCGCGCTGTTCCGCCAGCTGCCAGCCGGTGTCCCGGGCGGCGCGCGGATCTTCCTCAATCTGCTCGCCGCCACCGGAGAGTCGACGGCGAGCGCGCTGCCACGGCCATGACGGCGTCCCTGCTCGCGTTCATCCCCGTCGCGCTGCTGCTCACGCTGCTGCCCGGTGCCGACACGGCGCTGGTGACGCGCAACGCACTCACGCTCGGACTCGGCGGCGCGCGGTGGACGATCCTCGGGATCCTCACCGGTTGCCTCATGCACGCGACGGCGTCGGCGCTCGGACTGTCGGCGATCCTCGCGACGTCGGCGCGCGCGTACGAGACGGTAAAGCTCGTGGGCGCGGCGTACCTGGTGTGGATCGGCGTGCAGGCCATTCGCCACGCCCAGGGAGGTGCAGATCCCTCGAGTGCGCTCGGGATGACTGAGGCTCGTCATCCCGAGCGAGCGCAGCGAGTCGAGGGATCTGCACCTGCACCGACGGCGCCCGGCGGGCATCCCTTCATGCAGGGATTCCTGACCAACATCCTGAACCCGAAGGTCGCGCTGTTCTACCTCACCTTCCTTCCGCAGTTCATTCCGGCAGGCGCGCCGGTGCTGCGCACGTCGCTCCTGCTGGCGATGATCCACAACGCGCTCGGCTTCGCCTGGCTGTCGCTCTACGCGCAGTTCGTCGACCGCCTGCGCGTCGCGCTGACGCGTCCCGTGGTGAAAGCGTGGCTCGAGCGCGCGACTGGTGGCGTGCTCGTCGCGCTCGGCGCGCGTCTCGCGTGGGACCGCCGATGAAGCGCGGCGCGCGGCCGTTCGCCCTCGCGTCGCTCGCGCTGCTCGCCGCCTGCAGCGGCGGCGACGGACGCACCGTGCTCACGATCTACTCGCCGCACGGGAAGGATCTGCTCGAGTACTACGAGAAGGGGTTCGAGGCGACGCATCCCACGATCGACGTGCAATGGGTCGACATGGGATCGCAGGAGGTGCTCGACCGCCTGCGCGCCGAGAAGGCGAACCCGCAGGCCGATCTGTGGTTCGGCGCGCCGTCGGAGATCTTCGGGCGCGCGGCGACCGAAGGGCTCCTCGATCCGTACACGCCGACGTGGGCGGACAAGGTGCCGGCGGAAGCGAAGGATGCGCAGGCACGCTGGTTCGGTACGTACATGACCCCCGAGGTGATCGCGTACAACACCCAGGCCGTGAGCGCCGCCGACGCGCCGAAGGACTGGGACGAGGTGATCGATCCGAAGTGGAAGGGGAAAGTGCTCATCCGGAATCCCGTCGAGTCGGGGACGATGCGCGCCATCTTCGGCGCGATCCTCGCGCGATCGATCGCCCGGACCGGATCGACGGCGCAGGGATGGGACTGGCTGCGCAAGCTCGACGCGAACACGAAGGAGTACGTGCTCAACCCCGCGCTCCTCTACCAGAAGCTCGGGCGCCAGGAGGGAGTGATCACGCTGTACAACATGCCCGACATCGCGACGCTCGAGGCGCGGACGAAGACGCCCGTGGGGTTCGTCTTTCCGGCGAGCGGCACGCCGCTGCTCGTCGACGCGATCGCGCTCGTGCATGGAAGCCGGCGGCAGGCGGCGGCGAAACAGTTCTACGAGTACGTCACGACGCCCGCCGCGTTCACGGATGCGGCGGTGAAGTTCCTGCGCATCCCGGCGCGCACCGACCTGCCGGTGGACTCGCTCCCCGAGCCGGTCCGTCGCGCCAGGACGGAGCTCAAGGCGATGCCGGTCGATGCGAAGCTGCTCGCCGACAGCCTCGACACATGGATGAAGTTCTGGGACAGCAGCATCCGCAACAGCCAGCGCGGCAAGTGACCTCCGCGCGCGACGCCGGCGGCGGAGCGCGACGCGCGAGCGCGCTGGTGCTCGAGCAGGTGACGCGCCGCTATCCGGGCAACCCCGAGCCCTCGGTCGACGGCGTCTCGCTGTCGATCGCACCAGGCGAGCTCCTCGCGCTCGTCGGCGCATCGGGCTCGGGGAAGACCACGACGCTGCGCATCGCGGCGGGCTACGAGACCCCCGACTCCGGGCGCGTCATGCTCACCGACGAGTCGGGGGCGACGCGGGACATCACGCACGAGACGCCGCAGCGACGTGGCTTCGGCATGGTGTTCCAGCACTACGCGCTGTTCCCCCACATGACGGTGGAGCAGAACGTCGCGTTCGGGCTCGAGGCGCGCGGCGTCGGGAAGGCGGAGCGGCTGGCGAAGGCGCGTGAGGCGCTCGCCGGCGTCGGCCTCGACGACAAGGCGGCGCGGCCGGTGCAGGCGCTTTCTGGCGGAGAACAACAGAGGGTAGCACTGGCCAGAGCGCTCGTGATCTCGCCGCGCGTTCTCCTGCTCGACGAGCCGCTCTCCAACCTCGATCCCACGCTGCGCCAGTCGATGCGCGACGAGCTGCGCGCCACGCTCCGGCACTCCGGCGTGACCGCGCTGTTCGTGACGCACGATCAGGAGGACGCGTTCGCCGTCGCCGATCGGATCGCGATGCTGGCCCAGGGGAGGCTGCTGCAAGTCGGCACACCGGAAGAGCTCTATCACGCGCCGGCGACGCGCGAGGTGGCGGAGTTCGTCGGACGCGCCGCGCTGCTCCCCGCCGAGCGGATGAGCGAGGGGGTGTGGGTCACGGTGGGCAGCGTCGCGCTGGCGGCGCCGGCCCGCCCCGACGCGAATGCCGACGGCGGCTCCGGCGCGCTCGCCGCCGTGCTGCGTCCCGAATCGCTCGTGCTCGTGGACGACGACGAGCAGCCGGCGTGGGAGGGCACCGTCGCGGGGCGGCGATTCGCCGGTGGACATACCGTCTATCAGGTGCGTCTGGAGAGCGGTGCGGTCGTCGAGGTGATGGGGAACGGCTTCGGCGCGCCGGAGAGAGGGACGGTGCGCGTGCGGCTGTCCGGACAACCGATCGCCACGGTGCGCGCATGATGCGTGCGGCGCGGCTCCGGCGCCCGCCGGGCGGCTGGGCCACGGCGCTCGTGGCGGCCGCGCTGCTCGCGCTCCTGCTGTGGAGCGTCGTCTATCCGAACGCGGCGATCATCGTCGGCAGCTTCGAGCGCGGACTCGGCGACTGGCGGGACTTCGCCGGCAGCCCAGCCGACCGCGACGCGTTGTGGGGAACGGTGGTCGTGTCGATCGGGTCCGTGATCGGCGCACTGTTGATCGGTGTGCCCCTCGCGTTCCTGCTCTCGCGCACGGAGTTCCGCGGACGGCGCGTGTTGAGCGCCGTGGCCACGCTGCCCGCAGCGCTCCCGCCGCTCGTCGGCGTCCTCGCATTCCTGTTCCTCTACGGGGAGAGCGGCGTCGTCACGCGCGCCGTGCAGCACGTGCTCGGGCTCGAGTCGGCGCCGTGGACGCTGACGGGGATTCCCGCGGTGATCTTCGTCCACGCCTACACGATGTACGTGTACGTCTTCCTGTTCGTGAGCGCGGGCCTCGAGCGGTACGACACGACGCTCGACGAGGCGGCAGCGGGGCTCGGGGCATCGCGCGCACTCACGCTGCGACGCGTCACGCTGCCGCTCCTCACGCCCTCGCTGGCCGGCGCGATGCTGCTCGTCTTCATGAGCGCGCTCGGCTCGTTCTCGGCGCCGTACATCTTCGGTGGCGGCGCACGCGTGCTGGCGACGCAGATCCTCGTGTCGAAGCTGAACGGCGCGCTCGGGCTGGCGTACGTCGAGACCACGGTGCTCGCCGTGACCGCCGTGCTCGCGCTCCTCCTGCTGCGGCGGCTGGAGGGGAAGCGGCAGTACAGTGTGGCAGGCAAGGGGCGCGCGACGCGGCAGATGCTGCGGTCCGGCACCGCGCGCGCGCTGCTGCCGCCACTCGCGCTCACCCTCGTCGTGCTGCTCGTCCTGCCCCACCTGATGGTCGTGCTCGTGAGCTTCGCGCGCGACGGCGCGTGGACGACGCAGATCATGCCCCCCGAGTACACGCTCGACAACTACCGGCGGCTCGCCACCGAGCGGCAGCTCTGGCGCCCGATCACGAACAGCATCGGCATGTCCGCGGCGGCAACGACAGCGAACGCGATCGTGTGCTTCGCCATCGCCTACGTCGTCGTGCTCTCGCGCGCCCCGGGGCGGCGAGCGATCGCGCTGCTCGCCGCGCTCCCCTGGGCGATCCCCGCCACGGCGATCGCGCTCGGGCTAGCGGCGACGTTTGACCGGAACGCGCCGGAGCAGTTGCGCGTGCTGCTCGTCGGCACGTTCTGGATCCTGCCGCTCGCGTACTTCGTGCGGAACATCCCGCTCGTCACGAGCGCCGTGGAAGGCTCGCTGCGTCAGATGGATCCGACGCTCGAGGACGCGGCGCGCGGGCTCGGCGCCTCGCGCTGGCTCGCGCTGCGGCGCGTCATCATCCCCGCGGCGCGGCCCGGCCTCGTGGCCGGCACGATGCTCGCCGGCGTCGCGGCGGTCGGAGAGTTCGTCGCGAGCGTGGTGCTGTACACGCACGCGAGCCGTCCGATCTCCGTGGAGATCCTCTCGCAGATCCGGAACACCGCGTTCGGTACGGCAGCGGCCTATAGCGTCCTGCTCATCCTGCTCGTGCTGGCGATCACCATCGGCGCGCGCTGGCTCGAGGGACGGTTCATCGCGGGGGAAGGGGTGATGAACGCCGGGCGGTGACGGCGTTCGTCAGGCCAGGTTCATCTGCCGCATCAGGGCGCGGAAGCGCGGATGCGCGCGCAGCGGGGCGAGCAGGAACGAGCCCTTGATCGCGTACGCCGGACCGGCGCGCTCGGCGACCGCACGCTCCAAGTAGTCCATCGCTCGCTCGGCGTCACCGAGGCCGGTGTGGACGTACGCGAAGTAGTACGGCGGGACGTACAACTCTCGCGAGCACTCGTCCAGCGTGCGCAGGACGTCGTTCGCTCGCTCGACTTTTCCCGCCAACGCGTACGCCTCGCCGAGCTGGGCCAGCCACATGAGCGAGCCGGGATCCATCGCTACCGCGGCTTCGAGCTCGGCCAGCCCTTCCTCGTGTCGCCCCTTGAGGAAGTACGCCCAGCCCAGTGTCGCGCGAATGCGTTCGTGCGGCTCGAGCTCGAGCGCGGCCTCGGCGCGCTCGAGTGCCTCGTCGATGCGGCCGGCGCGCAGAAGCGTGGTCGTGATGTCGACGCGATGCGCGAGCGGATCGAGCTCCACGGCCCGTTCCAGCAGAGCGATCGCCTGATCGTACCGCTCGATCCCCGCGCAGACGCGTCCATACAGGTCGTAGGTGTCGGCGCCACTCGGATTGAGCTCCAGCGCGCGCTCGAATTCCCGTTCGGCACCGACCCAATCGTACTCGCGGACCGCCTTGAGGAATCCGAGCGCACAGTGCGCGGTGTCGAGATCGGGATCGAGCCGCAGTGCCTCGTGCGCCGCCTCGGCGGCACGGGCGTACGCATTGGCGGGCTCGAAGATCCCCATCTCCGCCAGCTGGGCGTGCACCATGGCGAGCATCGCGTGCGCCGACGCGAAGTCGGGATCGCGCGCGATCGCGCGCGCGAGGAACGCCAGGGAGCTCAGCATCGCATCCGTGGTGTATCGGCCGAGCACCTGCCGACCCTGCAGGAAGAGGTGATACGCTTGCAGGTCGTTCGTCGGCGTGCGACGCACGCGCGTGTGCTCGGACGGCGACAGCTCGGCCTCGAGCGCCGAGGCGATCTGGAGCGCGACCTCGGACTGGATGGTGAAGATGTCCGCCATCCGGCGGTCGTACGTCTCCGACCAGAGATGCCGATCGGTCTCCGCGTCCGTCAGCTGCGCAACGATCCGCACACGATCGTCCGCCCGCCGCACGCTGCCGGCCAGCACGACGTTGGCGCCGAGCGTCGCGCCGACCTCCCTGAGCGGAGGGTGCTCCTCCTTGAAGCGCATCACCGAGGCGCGCGAGATCACCTTGAACGCCCGGATCTTGGACAGGTTGGCGATCACGTCCTCCGTGATCCCGTCGGCGAAGTACGCGTTCTCGGGATCCGTGCTCAGGTTGCGGAACGGCAGGACCGCGATCGTCGCCGACGGCTCGTGCACGGTCGCGACGGTCGTCGGCTGTCGCTTCGGTGGCGCCGTGCGCAACCGGGCCGCGAGTGCCTCGACGTCGGCGTCGGGTTCGAGCTCGAGGTCGGTGCGGCGACGTTGGGCGTGCTCCGCCGCATGCTGCACCGCGCCGATCCAGTCACCCGCCGCGTCGAGCGCGTGCATCAGCGCCAGCGCGTACACGCTCGAGTGCGGATCGGCGACGACCAGCCGCCGGCAGGTGCCCACGCGTCCGTACACGTCACCCGCCCGCTCCTGACGTTCGGCGAGCGCGCGGAGAGCGCCGATGTACGCGTGGTCGAGCTCGCGGCGCCGCTCTTCGAGCCAGTAATCGAACTCGATCGCGTCGTCGAGATGGAACCCGTCCAGCAGGGGTCCCGTGTACGAGCCCACGACGGTCTCGAGGTCGTCCGCCGCCATCGCCATGCGAAGCTCGTGCAGGTCGCAGCGCAGACGGGAGGGATCGAAGAGCAGCGCGTCGCCCGCCGAGGCGATGGCGCCTTCCCCGAGTGCGGCGCGGAGGACGTGCACGGCGAGATTCAGCAGCCGGCGGGCATTGGACGTGTCCCGCTCCGGCCAGAGCAGCGCCGTGGCGCGGTCCCGAGCCAGCGGCTGCGGCCACGCGGCGACGACCAGCGTGAGGAGAGCGATGCGATGACGCTGCGTGGGCGGACCGCTGATCGGCGTGTCTCCGGAACGCAGGGTGGCGCCCCCGAGCAGTTGGACCGTGATCATCGCCTCTCGTGAGTCGCTAATTCCTGGCTAATTCCCGGCGCAAGAGACAGCTAACCGACCCGCCTCATGTTGCGTGACCGATCAAGATCACTCTCACCGCACGAGGCCACAATGCGACGGATCTCTTTACTGGTCCTCGGGATCGCCCTTCTGGGCGCATGCTCCGAGTCGACGACTACCGGAACGATGAACCCCCAGGATGCCTTGGCGTCGGCCAGCCGCGCGGCGGCGTCCGAGAACCAGGATCTGGCGACCCTGCACGCAGCGACGGCGCGGTTCCACCGCTTCGAGGTGGCGAAGGACGCCCAGTACACGTTCCTGTTCATGAACATGTGCATGGTGGACGACAGCCAGCAGAAGCTGGGCGGCATGGGCTACCACTACGTCAACACAGGGCTGCTGGACGGCCACGTCGATGTCGCGAACCCCGAGGCGCTGCTCTACGAGCCCGAAGGCAATGGGCAGCTTCGGCTCGTCGCGGTCGAGTACGTGATCCCCGCCGACCAGTGGCACGCCGATACCCTCCCGCGGCTGTTCGGACAGCAGCTCAAGCTGAACGCCTTCAACCTGTACGCGCTCCACGTCTGGGCCTGGGAGAACAACCCGAGCGGCATCTACGCCAACTGGAACCCGCGCGTCAATTGCGACAATGCGCCGTGACGCGCCCGCCGACAGCGCGACCCTCAACGCCGATCGGAGAGGCCGATGCCGAGATACATCATCGAACGTGAGATCCCGAACGCGGCGACGCTCTCCGCCGCCGACCTGAAGTCGATCTCGCAGCGCTCCTGCGCCGCGCTGCAACAGCTCGGGCCGAGCATCCAGTGGGTCCAGAGCTTCGTCACCGAGGACAAGATCACCTGTGTCTACATCGCCCCCGCCCCGGCGATGATCCGGGAACACGGCCGGTTGGGGGGATTCCCAGCCGACCGCGTGCTCGAGGTAGCGGCCGTCATCGATCCGACGACGGCCGAGTGGAACGAGCTCGCAGCCATGGCAGCGGGATAGCGAATCGGAAGTGGGTGGTGTCGTCGATGCCCGGATTGGCGCGTCTCGCCGAGCCGGGCATCGCTCATCCGGCAACGGTTCACGACGGCCGAGCCCGCCGTTTTTCGTACGTGCGCCGCTTACTCTCTGCGCTCCACGGCGGTATGCTGAACCTCCCCGCGCCACCGTCCCGCGCGCGGGAAATGCAGCGACTGGTTTGTGGCTGACGATGAGGTCGGCGCCGCAGCAGAAGCAGCAGCAGTCCGTCTCGTCACCGCCGCATGAGCGAGCACCTCGAGTCCGAACCCGCGGCGTGGGCTGCCGTCGACCGCTTCACGCGCGACGGACGCGAGCGTCGCGGGTGGCTCAGACGCACCGTCCCGTTCAAGGATCTCGGCGACGCGCGCATGCGGCGCCAGATCGTGCGATGGATCGGCCGCGAGTATCACGGCCCCACCCCCGCGATCGTCGAGACGCTGCGCGCCGCGCTCGCCGACCACGACTGGGAGGTGAGAGCCAGCGCGATCATCGTCAGCGCGCGCGTCCGCCTCCAGGAACTGCGTGGGCTCGTACGCGAGACCGTCCTGCCGTCGGCCAACGAGCACGGCCTGTCGGAGCGCGACGTCCGCGTGCTCGTCGCGTCGCGCATCATCGCCATCGAGTCGCTCGCCTCGGCCAGCCCGGACGACATGGACCGGGCGCAGGTCATCCTGCGCCAGCTCTCCGACGCACCGCGCCATCTCGTGCGCAGCGTGCTCGGGCTCTCCGTCGAGCAGCACGACGGCGCCTGGCTCCTGCTCCATTCGCTGGCCACCCCGAACGAGCTCGCAGATCCGCGCCCCGACCCGCTCCCGCCAGGACTGACACTGCACGACCAGCGCGCCTGGCTCTCAGGGGTCGTCGAGCTGTGCTGGGTGTCGCCGCAGACGCACCTCGTGGGGGGCGATCATCTGCAGTGGGAGCACCAGCCCAAGGCGCTCGACCTGCGCGAGCACACGCCGGCGGGCGGATTCTTCATCGCGCGCCGGCCCCTGTCAGCCGCTGCGGCGCTGCAGCTTGGCCTCGGTCCCTTCCCGTCGCGGCCGCCGTCCGACCCGACGCTCGCGGCACGGCTCGCCGAAACCCAGGATCCTCCACTCGCCCTCACGCACGACGAGGCACTCGCGTTGTGCGAGCACATCTCGACGCGCACCGGCGCCGCCGTCACGCTACCGACGGCGGACGAGCTCGAGTGCGCGGCCCGCGGCACCGACGGGCGCCGCTTCCCGTGGGGGAACGGGCTCGAGAAGCTGGATGGACGGGTACGATCGCCGCACGGCATCGAGCGCTTCGCGTCGCCGATCGCGCAGTGGACGAGTACGAGTGACGAAAACGGCGTCCCGCTCGTGCTCGGCGGCCTGCTCTCGCCACACTGCGCGGGGCGGGCGCCGTCGCAATCCGTGAACGCGGTGAGGCCGGTGGTGAGGGGGAAGGCGCGTTGACTGCTTTCACAGCAGTACGGATGTCGAGCGACCTTCCGGGAGCGCGCTGACCGGGTCTGGGTACTCGCTACGTCCGTCGTACTGGGTAGTCGCCGTGGCGGTTAATTTCATCCTCCCATGCCGCTTCTCTCGCGACTCGCGCCTCTCCTCGCCCTTTCCTTCCTCGCGCTGCGCGCCGAGCCGATCACCGTCTGGCTCGCGGGCGATTCGACCATGGCGCAGAAGCAGCCCGACAAGCGCCCGGAGACCGGATGGGGTGAGGCGCTTCAACCCTGCTTCGACTCGACCGAGGTGCGCATCGCCAACCGCGCGATGAACGGGCGCAGCACGCGGTCATTCGTCGCCGAGGGGCGGTGGAAGGCCATCCTCGACAGCCTGAAGACGGGCGACTACGTGTTCATCCAGTTCGGGCACAACGACGAGAAGGTCGGCACGGCCAATTACTCGTCGCCCGACGACTATCGGCGAAACCTGCTTCACTTCGTCGAGGACGTGCGTTCGCGCGGTGGCCATCCCGTGCTGTTCACTCCCGTCGTGCGTCGGCGGTTCGAGGGTGCGCGCCTCCTCGACACGCACGACGGGTATCCGGATGCCGCACGCGCGGCGGCGACCGAGAGTCACGTCCCGCTCGTCGACATGACGCGGGCGAGCGCCGAGCTCGTCGAGCCGATGGGCCAGGACTCGTCGCGCGCGCTGTGGTTGCACCTCGAGCCGGGTGCGAACCCGAACTATCCCGCCGGCGTGCACGACGACACGCACTTCAACCCGCTGGGCGCGCAGCGCATGGCCGGTCTCGCGCTCGATGCCCTGCGCGGCCTGCACCTCGAGCTCGCGACCCACCTGCGCAGCTGCGCGGCGAGGCCGTGACGACCTCCCTCACGCCATGGGCGCGCGAGCGCCGCCGCCCGCGCGTCGTCATCGTGGGCGGTGGCTTCGGAGGACTGTACGCGGCCCGCGCGCTCAAGCGTGACGACGTCGACGTCCTGCTGCTCGACCGGACCAATCACCATCTGTTCCAGCCGCTGCTGTATCAGGTGGCGACCGCGACGCTCGCGCCGACGGACATCACCGCGCCGATCCGCTGGCTGCTGCGCAAGCAGTCCAACGCATCGGTCTTGATGGAGGAAGTCGCGCGGATCGATGCGGAGCGGCGGGTCGTCGCCACCGCCGAAGGGCACGAGTACGCGTACGACTACCTCATCGTCGCGGCGGGTGCGCGGCACGCGTACTTCAATCATCCGGAGTGGGAAGCCCTCGCGCCCGGGCTCAAGAGCATCGACGACGCGATCGAGCTGCGCCGGCGGATCCTCACGGCGTTCGAGCGCGCCGAGATGATCGACGATCCCGAGGAGCGCGCGGCGTGGCTCACCTTCATCATCGTCGGTGGCGGCCCGACCGGGACAGAGCTTGCGGGAATGCTGCCGACGATCGCCCGCCATGCGCTCGATCACGACTTCCGGCGCATCGATCCGAAGAGTGCGCGGGTGATCCTCGTCGAGGGCGGGCCGAGGATCCTCGCCACGTACCCCGCCGAGCTGAGCGAGCATGCGCGACGCGATCTCACCAACCTCGGCGTCGACGTGCGCACCGGAACGCTCGTCTCGGAGATCGGTCCGCACTACGTGGTTGCCGGTACGGAGCGCATCCACGCGCACACGATCCTCTGGGCGGCGGGAAACGCCGCGTCCCCGCTCGGCAGGGATCTGCACGCGAAACTGGATCGCGCGGGCCGCGTCGAGGTCGACCCCGACCTCAGCGTGCCCGGCCGACGCGAGGTGTTCGTCATCGGCGATCTCGCCGCGACGACGACGGACGGCAAGCCGGTGCCCGGCGTCGCGCCCGCCGCGATGCAGATGGGCGCGCTCGCCGCGAAGAACATCCGCCGCGATCTCGAGCAGCGCGAGCGCGTCCCGTTCCGATACCGGAACAAGGGAGACCTCGCGACGATCGGCCGCTACCGCGCGATCGCGGATTTCGGCCGACTCCGCGTCACCGGCGGCCTCGCGTGGTGGTTCTGGCTCTTTCTCCACATCATGTACCTCGCCGGCTTCCGCAACCGCATCAGCGTGCTCGTCGAGTGGGCGTACAGCTACTTCACGTACGAGCGGGGGGCGAGGTTGATCACGGGACGGAAGATGGAGCCGGGGCGCGAGCAGCCGATTCCTGGGAAGTGGTGAGTTCGTGAGTTGGTGAGTTGGTGAGTTGGTGAGTTGGTCGGTAACTCACCCATTTGACGCCAAGCATCTCCCGGCCCCAACCTTCCCCCATGTCCACTCTCTCCCCCGCCGAGCAGGAATACGCTCGACTCGACGCACTGCTCGAGGCCGTGCCGTTGGCGGTGGCGGTGTTCGACGGGGCACTGCTGCTCGCGGCGACGAATGCGCGATATCGCGACCTCACCGGCGTCGACGTCACGCAGGCCGTGGGGCGATCGGTGTACGACGCGTTCCCCAACGCGCTCGCCGACCTGACCGAGCAGGTCGACATCGCGGCCGGCGGCGTGCCGGTCGTATCGGTCCGCGTTCCCTTCCAGTACCGCGGAGGGCGTCGGCTCGTGGAGGCCACCTTCTCGCCGCTGCTCGACGCGCGCGGTGGCCGAGGACTGCTCTTCGCCGGCAGCGACATCACCGAGCGCGAAGGGTTGCGCGAGGATCTCGCGCGCAGCGTCGCCCAGCTCGAGTCGATCTTCGACGTGCTCCCGGATTCCGTGCGTGTCGTGGACGCCGAGGGCGGCACCGTGCGCACGAACTCGCAGGCCCAGCAGGAGCATGCGCCGGGCAACCCGCAGACGCTGCGCGAGCTCTGGCAGCTCGACCGACCGCGCACACTCGGTGGCACGACGCTGTTCGTGCACGAGCATCCCACGGCGCGCGCGCTGCGCGGTGAGCGCGTGCGCGGCGAGACGCTCGAGGTGCGACGCGGCGGCGAGTCGGCCGTCATCGAGGTGAACTCGAACCCGCTGTACGACCCACACAAGCGGGTTCGCGGCGCGGTGACGGTCGAGCGCGACGTGACCGAGCGCACGCGCCTCCAGCAGCGCGTGCAGACGGAAGCGGAGCGCCTCGAGCGCATGGTGAACGAGCGCACGCGCGAGCTGCTCGCGCTCCAGGAAGCCGCCGCGCGCGATCGCCGGCTGGCGGCCGTCGGGCAGCTCGCCGCGGGTGTGATGCACGACGTGAACAACGCCCTCAATCCGATCATGGCCGCGGCGTATCTGCTCGAGATGAACGCCGAGAACCCCGCGGCCGTGCGCGACTACGCTCTGCGAATCGCCCGCGCGGCGGAGACGGGAGCCGCGACCGCGGCGCGCGTCGGGCGATTCATCCGGCAGGAGCCGCTGCTCGGCTCGCGGGAGGACGTCGTCGACCTTTCCGTCATGGTCGAGGAGGTCGTCGCCATGACGCGTCCGCTCTGGCAGGAGCGCGCAAAGGGCGGCGTCGTCAAGCTCGAGCCGAGCCTCGCGACCGACGTCGTGGTGCGCGGGATCGCGGGCGAGTTGCGCGAGGCGCTGCTCAACCTCGTCCAGAACGCGCTCGACGCGATGCCGGGCGGCGGCGTGCTTCGTATTGTGACCCAGCTCACACCCACCGAGGCCAGTGTCGCCGTCGGCGACACCGGTACCGGCATGTCGGCCGAAGTGCGTGAACGTGCGTTCGAGCCGTTCTTCACGACGAAGGGCGTGAACGGCACCGGCCTCGGCCTCGCCGAGGTATATGGCATCGCGCGTCGGCATCGGGGACGCGCCGAGATCGAGTCGACGCTCGGCGAAGGGACGACCGTGCGCCTTGTGTTTCCGCCCGCGTCGCCCGGCACGAGCCGGCCTGCCAGCGCGCGCGCGGCGCGGCCGCGTCGGCACATCCTCCTCGTGGAAGATCACATCGACAGCCGGGAGTTCATGCAGTCGTTGCTCGAGAGTGACGGACACACGGTGGAGGCGGTCCGAACCGTCCAGGAAGGACGGGCTCGGATCGCCGACCTCGCACGTCCGCTCGACGTGCTCGTCACCGACATCGGACTGCCCGATGGCAGCGGTTGGGACCTCGTCGCGTTTGGCCGCGACGTACGTCCAGCGCTTCGCATCGGCGTCGTGACCGGGTGGGAGCCGCGCAACGAACAGGATCCGGCCTGCGACTTCACGCTGCGCAAGCCGGTCGGCGCAACCGAATTCCTGATGCAGATTGCGGGAGAAGGGTGAATCGACCCAGATTCACATTCTCGCACATCTCTCTTTTCGACCAACGCAATGCCTGACACGGGCTCGATCCGCATCCTCATCGCCGAAGACGACGACAACGCGCGCGCGCTCCTCGTGGACCTGCTCAATTCCATGGGGCACGTGGTGGTCGCCGAAGTGACTGGCGGACGCGACGCGATCGAGCGGGCCAGGGACGTCGTGCCCGACGTCGTACTGCTCGACGTGCACATGCCCGACGGCTCGGGGATCGAGGCGGCCGAGGAGATCGCGAAGGAGATACCGGGCGTGGCTGTCGTGCTGTTCAGCGGCGATCAGACGATCACCTTGAGTGAGCGCGAGGTCGCTGCCACGGCGGCGATCGCGTTCCTCCCGAAGCCGACCCCGCCTCGCGTGCTGGACTCGACGCTTCGGCTCGCCGTGAGCCGCGCGCGTGAGTTGATGACGGCCAGACAGGACGCTGCCGCGGCTCGTGGCGCACTCGAGAATCGCAAGATGATCGAGCGCGCCAAGGGGATTCTCATGCGCCGCACGGGATCGTCGGAGCAGGAGGCGTATCGCATCCTGCAGCGCACCAGCCAGGATCGCTCGGTACCGATGGTCGAGATCGCGCGCGCCGTGCTGGCGAGCGAGCCCGGGCTCCAGGAGCACGCGAAGGACAAGTGAGCGCGGCGCGGCGGGTCGTCGTCGCGCTCGTCGTCACGATCAGCGCCGCGCTCGGCTGCGCGCGATCCTCGGCGCCGGTCGCCACCGCCTCGGCGTCGGCCGCAGGCCCCGCGCGCGTGACGTCGCGGCCGGCACTCTTCATCGCCGGCAACTCCACCGCGGCGCGCGGGGCCGGCGAACGCCAGCAGGGGTGGGGCGTCCCCTTCGCCGACTACTTCGACACGACGAAGGTGAGCGTCGTGAACCGCGCGCGCGGCGGGCGCAGCAGCCGCACGTTCGTCACGGAAGGGTTGTGGGAGCGCCTGATCGCCGACGTGCGGCCTGGCGACGTCGTGCTCATCGAGTTCGGCCACAACGATGGCGGCGCGATCAACGACACGCTGCGCGCGCGCGGATCGATCCCCGGGCTCGGTGACGACTCCGTGGCGATCGACAACCTCATCACCAAGCGTCACGAGGTCGTCCACAGCTTCGGCTGGTACATGCGGAAGATGATCGCCGAGACGAAGGCGAAGGGCGCGACGCCGATCGTGCTGTCGCTCTCGGTGCGCAATCTGTGGAAGGACGGCCAGATCGAGCGCGGCTCCGGGCGCTATGGCGCGTGGTCGGCAGCGCTCGCGCGGGAGGCCGGCGTCAGGTTCATCGACCTCACGGACCTCGTCGCCGATTCGCTGCAGCGCCTCGGGCCCGAGCGCACGAAGACGATGTACGTGCAGGACTACGTGCACTTCAACGCCGAGGGTGCCGACCTGCACGCGCGCACGGTGGTGTCGGCGCTGAAGGCACTGCGTCCGAGCGCAGTGCCGCGCACGTGGCTGTCGGCGAAGGGCGACTCCGTTCGCCCCGACCCGCTCGTCGGGCTGGGGCTGTCGTGGCCGGCCGACCGCACGCGCCCGACGCTGTTCCTCGTCGGCAACTCGACGGTGCGGAACGGTCGCGGCGACGGGGCGGGCGGACAGTGGGGATGGGGCGACTTCATCGCCCCCTGGTTCGACACGACGAGGATCAACGTCGTGAACCGCGCCGTCGGTGGCTTGAGCGCGCGGACGTTCATCTCACAGGGGTACTGGGATCGCGTGCTCGCCCTCGTGAAGCAGGGCGACTTCGTGATGGTGGAGTTCGGCCACAACGATGCGAGCCCGGTGAACGACACGCTCCGCGCGCGCGGCGTGCTGCGCGGCATCGGCCGCGACTCGGTGGTGATCGACAACCTGATCACGAAGCAGCGCGGCGAGGTGGTGTACACCTTCGGCGAGTACCTGCGGAAGTTCGTGCGAGAGACACGCGCGCGCGGCGCCACGCCGATCATCAACTCGCTCACGCCGCGCAAGTTCTGGAAGGACGGTCGCATCGTCCGCAACCGCGACAGCTTCGCCGACTGGGCGGAGCAGGTGGCGCGCACGGAGGGGGTGGCGTTCGTGAACCTGACGGAGCTCGCCTCGGCGAAGATGGACACGATGCCACCAGCGCGCGTGGATTCTCTGTTCGGCGATGCGAATCTGCACTCGAGTGCACGCGGGGCCGAGTTGAATGCGGCTGCGGTGGTCGAGGGACTCCGGGCGCTCGGCGCTACGAATCCACTGCGCGAGTACCTGCGACAGCAATAGAGGCTCCCGGGCGGGCCACGAGCCGCCAGCGTCTCTTCGACTGCGCTCGGGATGACAGCGGGAAGTGCAGATCCCTCGTGCGGGGTCGCCGCACTCGGCGAGATGCGTTTTCAGAGTCGGATTGACAGACCCGCAACGGGGGTTATAGTTAAGTAAATGCTTAACCATCCCCAGCTCGACGTCGTCTTCCAGGCCCTCTCCGATCCGTCGCGGCGGATGATGGTCGAGCGGCTCAGTCGCGGGCCGGCCTCGGTGAGCGACCTCGCGCAGCCGCTCGAGATGTCGCTGCCCGCGGTGATGCAGCACCTGCAGGTGCTCGAGACGAGTGGCCTGGTGCGATCGGAGAAGACGGGACGCGTGCGGATGTGTCGCATCGAGCCGAAGGCGCTCGCGACGGCGGAGGGGTGGTTCGCCAAGCGTCGCGCGAGCTGGGAGCGGCGGTTCGATCGGCTCGAAGCCTTCCTCGCCGACGAGGAGAAGCAGGAGGCGCCACGGACGCAACCACGCAAGTCAGGGAGACGATCATGACCGCTTCGCCCACGCAGCACGACACCTTCGTCATCGAGCGGCGCCTGACGTCGCCGCCGACGCGCGTGTTCGCGGCGTTCGCCGACCAGAAGAAGAAGGCACGCTGGTTCGGGTGCGTCGAAGGATGGGAGGTCGCCGAGCACACACTCGACTTCCGCGTCGGCGGCCGCGAGGTGTGGCGCGGCGGGCCCCCGGGCCATGCGCCACATCGCAACGACACGGTCTATCACGACATCGTTCCGGACGAGCGAATCGTCTGGAGCTACGCGATGCAGGTCGGCGGACGGCGCATCTCCGTGTCGCTCGCCACGCTGGAGCTCTCGGCACTCGGCACTGGCACGCACATGCGCTTCATCGAGCAGGGAGTCTACCTCGACGGGCGTGATGGTCTGGCCGAGCGCGAGCGCGGCACGAAGGACCTGCTGGACAACCTCGAGCGCGCGCTGCGCGAGGAGGGATGAGATGAGACTCGCCCTCACGCCGCTGTTGGCCATCGCACTCAGCTCGAGTGCCGCGCTGCCCTCACGTGCGCAGACGCCCCGAGCGAACCCCCGGACCTCCGGATTCCCGAAATCCGGCTTCGTCCGCGTGAACGGACTCGACATGTATTACGAGCTCCACGGCGCCGGCGGCACGCCGCTCGTGCTCATCCACGGCGGCGGCTCGACGATCGGCACGAACTTCAGCCGGGTCCTGCCGCTGCTGTCACGAAACCGGCGCGTGATCGCGGTCGAGGTACAGGCGCATGGCCACACGCGCGACATCGACCGGCCGTTCACCTTCGAGCAGGACGCGGACGACATCGCCGCGCTGCTCGATTCGCTGCACGTACCGCATGCGGACATCCTCGGGTTCAGCAACGGCGGCACGACGGCACTCCAGATCGCGATCCGTCACCCGGCCAAGGTGAACCGCCTCGTGATCGCCTCGTCGAACTACAAGCGCGACGGGATGGCGGCGGGGTTCTGGGACTTCATGGAGAAGGGCACGTACGCCGACATGCCCAAGCCGTACGAGGATGCCTACCTGAAGATCAATCCGAGTCAGGCGGGTGTGCACGCGATGCAGGACCGCGACGCCAAGCGGATGCTCGGGTTCAAGGACATCCCCGATGCCTCGATCCGCGGCATCCAGGCGCCGACGCTGGTCGTCGTCGGCGACCGCGACGTGATCCGCCCCGAACATGCGCTCGAGCTCTCACGCACGCTGCCGCACGCGCGGCTGTGCATCCTCCCAGGTACCCACGGCAGCTACCTCGGCGAGATCATGACGCCAAAGGTGAGCGATCGCACCGTGGCGATCTTCGCAGACCTCGTCCTCGATTTTCTAGACGGGCGAGAGTAGTCGGGCTGGCTCCGTCGTTTCCGCGTTCCGTCGCTCTATCATTCAATCGTCGGAACGCCAATCGAATCCTGCGAGCTACGCCGCTGCCGGCTTCGCGTCGCTGCGGGTGTACGCCTCCATGCCAAGTCCGAGATAGACGGTGAACAACACCAACGTCGCCGAGACGAGGAAGGGGAGACCGCTGCCGCGGTCGTAGAGGAATCCGAAGAGAATCGGAAAGAGCACGCGGGCCATGCCCCCGAACGTCTGCTGCACACCCATGTAGAGCCCGCGCTCCTTGCTCGAGATCACGCGCGAGAGCAGCGACGTCACGCATGGGAAGGTGAACGCGGTGCCCAGCGGGAGGAAGGCGACCGCGATGGCGAGCGGGAGATAGGGAAGCAGGGCGACCGCGCGCGCGGGCAGCACGCCGCCCAGCATCGCGGCCACGGCGGCGGGATCCGCGAGTGGTCGGATGAACGACAGCAATGCAAGTCCGGTCGCCAGCAGAATCTGTCCGATGCGCGCCAGGCGCGGCTCGCCGAACCGGTCGATCATCGGCCCCAGGATCAGCGCGCGCGTCACCACGCTGAGGACGCCGGTATACGCGAAGAAGTAGCCGATCGTGTTCGCGGTCACACCGAATCGTGCCGACAGCAGGAGCGCGAGCATCGACATGACGCCCTGGAACGCTCCGAGCCCGATGGCGTAGATCCAGATGAGTCGCGATGCCGGCGCGGCAGGATGACTGACGACGCGCCCGATCGCGTCGCGTGAGCGCCCGCGCTTCGTCGTGTCCGCCTTCGACTCCGCCGCCTCCTTCATGTCGCGCGACTCGTTGAGGTAGCGCCACGCGAACGCGATGTTGAGCACGCAGAGCACGGCGGCGAACAGGCCCGGACCACGCTCGCCCCAGCGGAGCGTCAGCGGTCCGATGAGCGGCCCGATCGCGACGCCCGCGTTCGTCGCCGCGGAGAGCCAGCCGAGCGCCTTGGCACGCTCCTCGGGTGCGGTCGCGTCGGCGACGTACGCCTGGATCACGCTCACCGTCCCGCCTCCTGCGCCCTGCACGATGCGCGAGAGGAAGAGGAAGAACAGCGGATGCGGCAGCGAGAGCGCGAAGGCGAAGACGATGTATGCGATGACCGACGCGCTCAGCCCGACGAGCAGCGCCGGCCGCCGGCCGTACGCGTCGGAGAACCGCCCCCACATCGGCGCGCTGATGAGCTGCGCCACCGCGAACGAGCTGATGAGCGTTCCGACGACGAGCCCACCCGCGCCGAGCGACTTCGCGTAGAAGGGCAGCAGCGGGATGACCATCAACAGCCCCACCATGTCGATGAAGGCCGTGATCATCAGGATCCAGAGCTTGCTGCGACTGCTCGTCGACAACGCCATCGCGCCTATGGACTCGTCATTCGATCGTCGTCTTTCCCAGCGCGGCGGGCGCGACGGCGCGCCCCACCACTCCCGCGAGCGCGACGATCGTCAGCGCGTACGGTATCATCTCCACGAATTGCGACGGGATCGCCTGCGTTCCCTGTAACTGGATCTGGAGCGTCTCCGCCGCGGCGAACAGCAGGCACGCGAGGCCGGCGCGCAGCGGATCCCAGCGACCGAAGATCGTCGCGGCCAGCGCGATGAAGCCGCGTCCCGCCGTCATGCCGTCGGTGAACTGGTGCTGATCGAGCGCGAGGTACGCGCCACCGAGACCGGCGAGCATGCCGCTCACCAGCACCGCGAGATAGCGAACCCGCGCGACCGGTACCCCGACCGACGCGGCCGCGGCGGGATGCTCACCCACGGCGCGCACGCGCAGTCCGAACGGCGTGCGGTACAACAGCCACGCCGCCGCCGGGATCACGGCGATCCCGAGCCAGACGACGGGATTCTGCACCAACGCCCCGAATCCGGTGCCGCTCCCCTGCGAAGTGAACCCCGCCACGCGCGGCGAGTTGGAGGAGGAATCGAAGAACAGGCGCAGCAGAAACCGCGTCAGCCCGATGGCCAACAAATTGATCGCGATGCCGACCACGACCTGGTCGGCGCGGAAGCGGATCGCGCTCACGGCATACAACAGCGCGAGCAGCGCACCTCCTGCGACGGCCGCGAGCACACCGAGCCAGGGAGAGCCGGACGCAAAGCTCGCGGCGACGGCGCAGAACGCGCCGCCGAGCATGTAGCCCTCGAGCGTCAGCCCGATCAGCCCCGCGCGCTCGCTCATCACGCCGCCCGCAGCGGCGAGCAGATACGGGATCGCGATGCGCAGCGTCTGCGCGAAAAAGGCGAGCGCGATCATCGCTCGGCGCTCCGCCGAGCGCCGCGCAGCAGCCGCCGCACCTCGGGCACCGAGGTCGCCACGGCGAGGATCACCACCGCCTGCAGCACGTCCACCATCTGCTTCGGCACGAGCGCGTTCACCGCGAGGCCACCCTGGGAGAGAGTGGCGAACAACAACGCCGCCAGCCCGATACCGATGGGATGGCTGCGCCCAACAAGCGCCACCGCGATGCCGAGAAAGCCGGCGCCGGTCGCGAACCCTTCCTCATAGTAGTGCTTGTAGCCCAGCACGTAGTTCAACCCGCCGATGCCGGCGATGGCGCCGGAGATCGACAGCGCGCGCCACGTCACGCTCCCGACATGTACGCCGGCGTATTCCGCCGCGTGCGGCTGCAACCCCACGGCACGCAGCTCGAACCCGCGCCGCGTGCGGAAGAGGAACCACCAGAGCGCGATCATCGCGAGCAGCGCGAGCAGGATGGTCGCGTTGGCCGCCGAGCCCTGGAACGACGGCACCACGTCCGACACGCGCGGCAGCACGCCGCTCCCGATCTCCGCCGTGTGCAGCGTGTCCGGCACGTGCAGCCTGGTCGACGTGAGATAGTTCAGCAGCGCGAGCACGATGAAGTTGAGCATGATGGTGACGATCACTTCGTGCGCGCCGAAGCGTGCCTTCAACACACCCGGCACCGCACCGACCACGCCTCCGCCGAGCGCCGCGGCGAGGATGTAGATCGGGAGACAGAGCAGCGACGGAATCCCCACCGGCAGCAGCAGCCCGACGATCGCCGCGCAGAACCCGCCCGCCGCGAGCTGGCTCTCCGCGCCGATGTTGAACAATCCGGCACGCAGGCCGAGTGCGACGGCCAGCCCGGTGAACACGAGCGTCGTCGCCTTGTAGAGGACCTGCCCGAACCCGTACGCATTCCCCCAGGTGCCGTCGACGAGGAGGCGGTATACCGCGCCGGGAGACTGCCCGAAGCTGAGGATGAGCACATCGCCCACCACCGCAGCGAGCAGCAGGGCAACCAGCGGCGGCAGCACCGCCTCCTCGATCGACGCGCGTCGCGATGCGCGGTCGCTCACGGCCGACGCTGCGGCCGGCGTGGGCGTATCGCCGCCAACGCGCGCGATCGTCGGATCGGTCGTGCTCATGCCGCGCGCTCCGCGCCGGTCATGTAGGGGCCGAGGGTTTCGGGGGAGGCGTCGCTCCGCGGCAGCAGCGCGACGATCCGCCCGCCGTACATCACGGCGACGCGGTCGGAGAGGGCGAGCACTTCGGCGAGATCCGCCGAGACGAGCAGTACCGCCTTGCCCTGGTCGCGCGCTTCACGCAAGCGCGCGTGGATGAACTCGATGGCGCCGACGTCGACGCCGCGCGTCGGCTGCGCCGCCAGCAGGACCTTGAAATCGCGCGACATCTCGCGCGCCACGACGATCTTCTGCTGGTTGCCGCCGGACAGCGCGCGCGCCGGCAGCGCCGCATCCGGCGGACGGATGTCGTAGTGCGTGATGAGCGCGCGCGCGTGCGCGAGGATGCGTCCCGTATCGAGCGCCGCGCCGCGCGTGAACCGGTGCTGCTGACCGAGCACGAGGTTCTCGGCGACGGAGTAGTCGAGCACCAGCGCGCGCTCGTGCCGGTCCTCGGGGATGTGCGACAGTCCTGCGTCGCCGCGCCGGCGGACGTCGAGCGGCATGAGGTCGCGCCCGCCCAGGGCGATCGTGCCCGTGGCCGCACGAAGTCCGGCGATCGCCTCGATCAGCTCCGTCTGCCCGTTGCCCTCGACGCCGGCGATGCCGAGGATCTCGCCGGGCGCGATGCTGAACTCGACGTTCCGCACGACCGGGTGTCCGGCCGCCGAGCTCACCGAGAGCTCGCGCACCTCGAGCAGTGCCGGCACCGCGCCGAGCTGCTGAACGGCGGGTACGCCGGCGTAGTCCGCGTCGAGCGCGAGGGCGACGTCGCGCCCCACCATCGCACGCGCAATTGCCTGCGGTGTCGTGCCCGCGGTCGGCATGCGCGCCACCGTGCGGCCGGCGCGCATCACGGTGATCGTCTCGGAGATGTCGATCACCTCGTCGAGCTTGTGGGTGATGAGCACGATCGTGTCGCCCTGGTCGCGCAGCGCACGCAGCACCGTCCACAGCTCCTGCACCTCGGGGGGCGAGAGCACGGCGGTGGGTTCGTCGAGCACGAGGATCTTCGCGCCGCGGTAGAGCGTCTTGAGGATCTCCACCCGTTGTGCCTGGCCGACCGACAGCTCGCGCACCAGCGCGTGCGGCGGCACGACGAGCCCCGTGCGCTCGCTCAGCTCACGCACCGCACGTTCAGCGGCCGCGCGGTCGAGTACCGGGCCGCGCGTGAGCTCGGAGCCGAGCACCACGTTCTCGGCGACGGTGAGCGTGGGAACGAGCATGAAATGCTGGTGCACCATGCCCACGCCCGCCGCGATCGCATCGGCGGTGCTCCACCCGGTGACGTCGCGTCCGTTCACGGCCATCTGGCCGGAGTTGGGTGCGTACATGCCCGCCAGCACGCGCATGAGCGTCGACTTGCCGGCGCCGTTCTCGCCGACGAGCGCGTGGATCTCGCCTCGTGCCACCTCGAGCTCCGCGCCGCGGTTCGCCTGCACCGGCCCGAACGACTTGACGATGTCGCGCAGACGGATCGCGGGAGTGGGTGCTGTCGATGCGGAGGGATCGGCCATGCGTGGTCCAGGGGGAACGGCGCGCGTCGTCGCGCGTCGCGAGCGCCGGTGAGGAAGTCTACCGCGTGCTCGGCACCACGATACGGCCAGCGACGATCTCCTGCCTGAGCTGCTCCAGCCTCGCATGCACCACGGGGGGGATCAACCGCTCGTTGTTCTTGTCGTACACGTAGCCGACGCCGGATTCGGCGAGCCCGTACTGATAGATGCCGCCCCTGAACTGGCCGTCCTTCACCTTTCGGATCGCGTCGTAGACCGCGTTGTCGACCCCTTTCACCATCGAGCTCAGCACATAGCCCGGCGCCTCACTGTACTGATCGGCGTCGACACCGATGGCGAGCTTGTTCGTCTGGCGTGCCGCCTCGAACACGCCGAGTCCCGTGGAACCCGAGGCGTGGAAGATCACGTTCACCCCCTGCTGGTATTGCGAGAGGGCGATCTCCTTCCCCTTGCCCGGATTGCGGAACGCTTCAGGGGTGACGCCGGCGTACTGCGAGAGCACGATGCAGTCGGGGCAGACCTGCTTCACGCCCGCCCTGTAGCCCATCTCGAACTTCTGGATGAGGGGCGAGTCCATCCCGCCGACGAAGCCCACCTTCTTGGACTTTCCGACGAGTGCGGCGAGCGCTCCGACGAGATACGAGCCCTGCTCCTCGCGGAACTTGAGCGCGGCGAGGTTGGCTGGTGGGGGTACGACCTTGCCGGATGGATCGGTGGCGACCGAGTAGTCGACGCCGGCGAACTTCGTGTTGGGATACTCCCTGGCCAACTGCGTGAGGTCGTCGGTGAAGATGAATCCGACACCGATCACGAGATCCATCCCCTCTGCGGCGAGCAGGCGAAGCCCCGATTCTCTGTCCGAGCCTTCGCCTGGCTCGATGAAGCGGACCTGGACGCCCAGCGCTTTCTCGGCGCGCTCGGCGCCGAGGTAGGCGCCGTCGTTGAAGGACTTGTCGCCGCGTCCGCCGAGGTCGAAGACGACCCCCACATCTATGGTATGACCGGCCGGTGGAGCGGCGGCGCCCGCGGGATGGATGAACAGGAGGGCGACGTGGGCGACGAGCAGGGCGGCCACGAGGAGAAGCAGCTTCCGCATGATGCGCGAAAACTGGCGCGCGGGCGGGAGGTGGGGAAGGCGGGAGCGCTAGCGCCGCGACATGGGCAACGACTCGACGCGCGCGATCGACGTCGACGAGTTGCTGCTCTCCCTACGGCGCGCGGAGCGACTGCCGCCGCGCCGGCAGGTCGACCGAGATCGTGGGATACGTGCGCACTCTGGGGCGCGTCTCGATGGCCGCGTGTTTCGCCGCCCAATCGAGCGCATAGTCGGCGACTTCCTCCCAGCCCTTCTGTGCCGTGAGCAGATGCGCACGCCCCTCGAACAGCTTCACCTCGGTGAGCGACCGCGACTCGTAGTGCGCCGCGTTCGAGCGCTGGACCACGGGGGGCATGAGATGATCGGCCGATCCCGAGATGAACAGCAGCGGCGGGCGCGCGTCGTTGTGATAGTTCACGAAGGCGTCCTGCGGGCCGGGGATGAGGTTCGCGAGCAGGCTGTCCCAGAAGATCGGTCCGGACGCCGGGATCGCGTAGCGTTTGTAGAGCTCCAGCGACGCCGCTTCCGTGAAGGTGTTGGTGAACGCGTATCGCCACTGCTCCGGAGTGAGCGCCACGGCGCGGTGGCGGTTCGTCGGATTCCTCAGCACGGGAAACACCGACCGGAGCTGAGTGAACGGAGCGACGACCACTCCCTCCGTCGGCGCGGAGTTGATGGCGACCCCCGCGGCGCCGAACCCGTGATCGAGCAGGATCTGCACGAACACACCACCTGCCGAATGCCCGATGAGGAGAGGCGGGGCATCGAGCGCACCGATGATCTTCTCCAAGTGCGCGATGATCTGCGGAACCGTCACCCGTTCGATCGGCGACGGGTCGGCATTGAGCGCCTCGACCTCGAGCTCGAAGCCGGGATATGCGGGCGCGATGACCTTGTAACCTTTCGCCTCGTAGTACGGGATCCAGTGCTCCCAACTCCGTGGAGTCACCAAGAAGCCGTGGACGAGGACGATCGTGTCAGGAGCCAGAGTGCGATCGGTCATGATGCGCTGAGTTCGACTGAGCGTGCGGTGCGGACGCGCTCAGTCGAAAGGGGTGATTGCCACGGTGGATGTCGAAAAGTGGACACCGTCCGTCGGCAGAGCTTGATCGTACATGCCATTTCTGGAATCTGCGTGCAGACTCGACCAAAAAACCAGTCACGATTTCGCGACGGGATCAACAATGTGCCTTTCCTTGACAGTATCGGCGAGTAGAGACACCTTTGCGTCGGGATGCCCCCGCTGTCGCGACAGCGCTCACCGACCATCCGTCACGCCTGAAAGGAGCGGTGCCGTGCGCAGTCCTCGCCATCTCTCGTCGCCTGTGGAAGTGGCGGCGGCGCTCAGCGATACGGCCCCGGAGGAAGGCGCGATCTCGCTCCACCTCTCCGATTGGTCGGAGCTACAGCTCGTCCAGCTGCATTTCCACGGCGCTGGCAAGTGCGAGATCGCTCCCATCGCGTTCCACGCCGTTTCGACGTTCACCGGGAGCGCCTCGTACATGAGCGAGGAGGGCAACGGCTATCGGCATCCGCTGCATCTTCCTGCGGGCGCGACATGCTTTCGGGGAGCGAGCACGGGCGCGCGCTACGTCTGGACGGCGCCGCACGAGGCGAGCATCACCTGTCTCGACCCGGAGCTGGTGCGTCGCTCTGCTCTGGAGACTGGCCTGGCCAACCCAGATCGGATCGAGATCGAGAATGCCTTTCAGGAGCGCGACCCCGTATGCGCGCACCTGGTGCACGCGCTCGAAGCGGAGGCGCAGATCGGGCCCTACGCGGCGCAGTCGCTCGTCGTCCAGTCGATCGCGAGCGCGCTGGCCAGCCGGATCCTCGCGCGGCACAACACCCTCGGCGCGCGCGACAAGCCTCTGCACGGCGGACTCGGAATCCGAACGCTGCGGCGCGTGCGAGCCTACATCGAGGAGCACGTCGGCGAGCCGATCTCCCTCGACGACCTCGCACGCGTCGCAGGAGTGAGCCGCTTCCACTTCGCCCGAATGTTCCGCGTCAGCACCGGCGAGAGCCCGATGGGGTTCCTGCTGCGCGCGCGGATCGAGCGCGGGAAGGCTCGCCTCAAGGAGCGCGACGTCAGCGTGTCGCGTCTCGCCACGGAGCTCGGCTTCGCCGACCAGAGCCACTTCACGCGCACGTTCCGGCGGCTGGTGGGCACGTCGCCAAAACGGTTCGCGCGTCTGCAGGACGACGCGAAGAGCTGAGCGACCGAGCGGCGACCCGAGGCGACGGGCTGACGCTCACCGCCTCGCGGCGTATAACTTCGCTCCGCACACAGGTCGTCGGATCGATGCGGCTCGCGGGCGGAGCGATCATTCGCGCGCTGCTCATCGTGTCCGGTGTGTTCCTCCTCATTCCTGGACGGAATACGCAGGGCGATCCGTGGCACGAGCGCGAGATGGCGAGTTGTACGCTGTCCGACAGCGCCGAGGTGACGCTCTATCAGGGTGAGGGCGGCGGATCGGAGCCCACCTGGTATTCCGTCACGCACAATCCGAGAGGGCTCGAGCGCGAGCGGCAGATCCTTTACCGCTCCCGCTCGCCCGGCCTGTACGATCTCTTCTGCGACAGCACCGGTGTCGTCATCCAGACCGGAGGCGAGCCGATCACGCTCACCGCGAAGCAGGCGCGCCAGCTTCGCGAGTCGCCAGCAGCGGGTGCGCGATCCCGTCTCACGGTGCGCCCGGTGTTCGGAGCCGTGCTGCTGATCGCGGGCGGGGCGCTGCTCTGGTCCCTGAGGCCAAGGCGGGACGACGACGTATGACGAGCGGCCGTGGCGCGCGCGCCGTCCGCAGCGCGCGCGCCCACTGAGCTACGAACTCTCGAAGTTCACGGCCACGTCTGCGCCGTCGTCATCGGCGAGCCGCTCTCCAGCAGCGACTTGAGGTCGCTGAGAATCCACAGCCAACCGCCGCCCTCGCCCGGTCCCTGCAGCACACCGGCGACCATCGCCGCGTGACCCGGGGTCTTCTCGAGGTCGTGGATGACACTGAGCCGGCTCACGCCGCCCTTGCCCTCGACGATCTCGTAGGTGAGACGCGTGAACCCCTCCGCGTGGAGGGTCGGATCGATTGCCATGCGCCAGGTGACCACGAGCTTGCGCGGCGGATCGGACTCGATGACCTCGCCGTCGACGATGACGCCGGACATTCCCATCGCGGCCATTCCTTCGTTGGCGAGTCCGCGATACTTGCCGCCCGGACGCAGGTCGTACTCGTCGCGCAGGCCATAGCCGAAGCGCTGCGTCCATTCGGGCTTGGTGATGGCATCCCAGATCGCCTGCGGTGTGGCCCTGATGAAGATGCGATAGACCTGCGTCGTCGTGCCCGTCTCCGTCGGTGCGATGCTCGTCATGCCGAGTCCTCCTCCAGTCGTCGCTTCAGATCCGTGAGCGCCGAAACGCGGCGCTCGGTGAACTTGTCGATCCAACGGTCGTGGATGAGCCGGATCGGGACGACGTTGAGGAAGTGCAGCTTCTCCCTCCCTACCTTCCGGGTCACCACGAGCCCCGCGTCCTCGAGCACGCGGAGGTGCTTCATCACCCCGAACCGGGTCATCTCCAGATCGGATTCGAGCTCCGTGAGCGTGCGGCCGTCGCGCGCGAAGAGCCGATCGAGGAGATGCCGCCGCGTGGCGTCGGCGAGTGCCTTGAACACGCGGTCGTCGGTCATGGGACATAATAGGTGACTAAAAGGTCACCTGTCAAGCCGAGGTGTTTTGGCCGCGTGGGAGAGCTCGAAGCGCGGACTCGTGGCGCGCGGGTACAGCGGCGACCTTACGAGTGTCTGGAACGCAGGGACAGTGTCATGCCGATCGCCGACCGCTTCCGCACGCACGAGGTGGAGAACCAGCCTTCGCCGCTCGCGCCGTACGACGCGTATGCCACCGACGTCGCGCTGCGCGAGGCGCTCGCGCGTGAGGGCGGTGCGTGGGCGGAAGACCAGGTCGCCGTCTACGGCCCGATCGCCGGCGGCGAGGCGATGGCGCTCGGCGTGGCCGCGAACGCACAGCGCCCGACGCTCCGTGCGTACGACCGGTTCGGCGACCGTACGGACGACGTCGAGTTCCATCCCGCCTACCACCGATTGATGGAGCTGGCGATCGGCCACGGGGTGACGGGCTTCGCGTGGCGCGCCGCGCGCCCGGAGGGCGCCCACGTCGCGCGCGCGGCGCTGCTGTACCTGCACAATCAGGCCGACCAGGGGACGAGCTGCCCGCTGACGATGACCTACGCGTGCGTGCCCTCGCTCGAGCTGCAGCCGGGGCTCGCGCACGAGTGGCTGCCGCGCATCGTCGCGCCGACGTACGACGGCCGCAGCGTGCCCGCGTGGGAGAAGGCGGGCAACACCGTCGGCATGGGAATGACGGAGAAGCAGGGTGGCTCCGACGTACGCGCGATCACGACACGCGCCACTCCGGTCGACAGGTCGGAGCCCGGTGCGCTCCACGAGCTCGTCGGACACAAGTGGTTCTTCTCGGCGCCGATGTCCGACGCGTTCCTCGTGCTCGCGCAGACCGACGATGGGCTCTCGTGCTTCCTGCTGCCGAGATTCGCCCCCGACGGATCGCGCAATGCGGTGCGCATCCAGCGGCTGAAGGACAAGCTCGGCGACTGGAGCAACGCGAGCGCCGAGGTCGAGCTTCAGGGCGCGCTGGCGTGGATGGTCGGCGAGCCGGGACGCGGCATCGCGACGATTCTTCAGATGGTGATGCTCACGCGCCAGGACTGCATCATCGGGTCGGCCAGCATCATGCGTCAGGCGCTCGTGCAGGCGGTGCATCAGGCGCGGCACCGCCGGGCGTTCGGCAAGGCGCTCGTAGATCAGCCACTGATGCGGAACGTCCTGGCGGACCTCGCGCTGGAGAGCGAGGCGGCGACGGCGCTGGCGTTCCGCGTCGCGCGCGCCGTCGACGCGAGCGGACGCGACGAGCGGGAGCGCGCGCTGGCACGCATCGTCACCGCGATCGGGAAGTACTGGGTGTGCAAGCGGTGCCCGCCGTTCGTGAGCGAGGCACAGGAGTGCCTGGGCGGCAACGGCTACGTCGAGGACTCGGGGATGCCGCGGCTGTATCGCCAGGCGCCGCTCAACTCGATCTGGGAGGGGAGCGGCAACATCCAGTGCCTCGACGTGCTGCGCGCGCTGAAGAAGGAGCCCGCGAGCGAGGAGGCATTCTTCGCCGAGCTGGAAGCGGTCCGTGGGGGCAATACG
This sequence comes from Gemmatimonadota bacterium, assembly GCA_003223455.1. GTDB lineage: Bacteria > Gemmatimonadota > Gemmatimonadetes > Gemmatimonadales > Gemmatimonadaceae > AG11. The sequence continues at coordinate 38,480 of QHVE01000021.1, forward strand.
CCGCTCGACCGCGAGGCGGGTGCGCTGCGCAAGCTGCTGGCGGCGGATGCCGACGACCTGGAGCCGCGCTCGCGCCGGATCGTGGAGCGGATGGCGATGGTGCTGCAGGCGGCCTGCCTCGTTCGCAGCGGCAACGTCGCCATCGCCGACGCGTTCGCCGAGAACCGGCTCGCACGCACGCACGGCGTCGCCTTCGGCACGCTCGAGCCGAGCGCACCGTTGGCGGCGCTGATCGAGCGCGCGTTCCCCGGATGAGCGACGCCATTGCGGATCGGAATTCCATGAGCATCATCGTCGACGCACGCCCATCACTCGTCACCACTCTCATGCACCGACTCCTCTCCCACGTCACGCTCCTGCTCGCGCTGTCCGCGCCGCCACTCGTCGCCCAGCAGAAGTCCGCCACCACGAGTCCGGGCGCCGAGCTCATTCGCCTCGAAAACCAGTGGACCACGGGACTCGTCAAGCGCGACCGCGTCCTGTTCGACAAGCTCCTCGCACCCAAGTTCGTGTACACGGAGAACGACAAGCTGATGAGTCGCGCCGAGGTGCTGCACGAAGTGGCCGACGGGAGCGACCGCGTCACCGCGGCGCACAACGAAGGGATGGTCGTGCACGAGTACGGGCCGACGACCGCCGTCGTGACGGGGTGGCTGATCGTCGCCTTCCAGGGGAAGAGCGGTGCATACACCAACCGCTATCGCTTCACCGACACCTGGGTGAAGGGAGGTCAGGGCTGGCAGATCGTCGCGGCGCAGGATTATCTGGCGCCCAAGTAGCGGCGTGCACTACGAGATTCGCGACCTTCGGCCATCCGAGTTCGAGTCGCTCGGCCGGCTGATGGTACGAGTCTACTCGAGCCTCGAGGGCTTTCCGACGCCGGCCGAGCAGCCAGCGTACTACGAGCTGCTGGCGAACATCGGGCAGTTCAGCGAGCGGCCGCATGCCCGCGTGCTCGTCGCCGTCGACAGATCGGGCACGATCCTGGGTGGCGTGGTCTACTTCGGCGACATGGCGCACTACGGCTCGGGCGGGATTGCGTCGGAGGAGAGGAACGCATCGGGGATCCGGCTGCTCGGCGTCGATCCCGCGCACCGCGGCGCGGGGGTGGGCAGGGCGCTCACGAACGCATGCATCGAGCTGGCGAGAGAGGCAGGGCACGCGCAGGTCGTGCTGCACACGACGCAGGTGATGCGTGCGGCGTGGAGCCTCTACGAACGACTCGGCTTCGTGCGCGCGCCCGAGCTCGACTTCCTCCAGGAGGGCTTTCCCGTGTTCGGCTTCCGGCTGACGCTATGACGGCACGAAATCGCTTCCTGGGCGCGACCGTCGCGACGCTGGCCGCGCTCGCGCTGCTTCCCGCCGCGGTACGCCCGCAGGGCTCGCGGACCTCGCGGCCGAACATCCTGTTCATCATGACCGACGACCACGCCGCACACGCCATCGGCGCGTATGGATCGCGGGTGAACAAGACGCCCAATCTCGACCGACTCGCACGCGAGGGAGCGCGGCTGACGAGCGTCTTCGCCACGAACTCGATCTGCACCCCGAGCCGCGCGGCCATTCTCACCGGTCAGTACTCGCACCTGAACGGCGTGACGATGTTCAACCGCTTCGACGGCTCGCGCATGACCGTCGCGCGGCTGCTGCAGCGCGGCGGCTATTACACCGGCATGATCGGGAAATGGCACCTCGGCAGCGACCCGGTCGGGTTCGACCGCTGGGAGATCCTGCCCGGTCAGGGCGTGTACTTCGATCCCGTGATGTACACGGCGACCTCCGAGACGACGTACGTCGGCAAGTACGCCACGGATGTCATCACCGAGCGCGCGATCGACTTCCTGGACAAGCGTCCGCGCGACAAGCCGTTCTTCCTGATGATGCATCACAAGGCGCCGCATCGGCCGTGGGACCCGGACTCCGTTCACGCCGCGCATTTCGCCTCGATGCGCATCCCCGAGCCGACGACCTTCTGGGACGGCTACGAGACGCGCACCGATGCGCTGCACGAGAACCAGCAGCGCGTGGCGAAGGATCTCACCAACCGCGACCTCAAGCGAACGCCTCCCACAGGACTCGACGCGGCGGCGCTCGGGCGCTGGCAGCAGACGAAGCCGGACACACGGGCGAAGCGCTCACGCGCTGGAAGTACCAGCGGTACATGCAGGACTACCTCGCCACCGTACAGTCGGTGGACGAGAGCGTGGGAAAAGTGCTCGACTACCTCGACCGCAACCGACTCGCCCGCAACACGCTCGTGATCTACACGAGCGACCAGGGGTTCTTCCTCGGCGATCACGGCCTGTTCGACAAGCGGTTCATGTACGAGGAATCGATCCGCATGCCCTTCCTCGTGCGCTGGCCGGCGGAGATAACGGCGGGGACCGTGAGCGACGCGATGGGCCTCAACGTGGACTTCGCACCGACCTTCCTCGACGTCGCCGGGCTGCCGCCGTCGGCGGAGATGCAGGGGCGCAGCCTGCGCGCCGTGCTGCGCGGACGTACGCCGGCGGACTGGCGGACGAGCATGTACTACCGCTACTACCACGACCCCGGCGATCACAACACACGCGCGCACTACGGCGTACGCACGCGCACGCACAAGCTGATCTATTACTGGAAGAAGGATCAGTGGGAGCTGTTCGATCTCGTGAACGACCCCTACGAGCTGCACAACCTGTACGGCCAGCCGGGAACGGAGCAGCTCACCGCCTCGCTCAAGGCGGAGCTCGCGCGGCTCAAGCGCGAGGTGCGTGACGAGGATCAGCTGGCCGACGTGCAGATCCCGAACGGTGTGGACGGTCCGGTGGCGCGACTGCGCGGGAAGTGAGCATCGCCGCGATCTGGCGACGCCTCGACGTGCCGGGGCACGATGCCTGTCGGCTCGACGAGGTGAAGGATGGCTGGCGGCTTCACGGCACGGCCGTATTCCGTCTCGACGACTTACCGACACGTCTGGACTACCACGTGGAGTGCAGCCGGGACTGGCTCGCACGCGGCGCGCGCGTCGAGGGATGGGCCGGCGCGGCATCGATCGGGATCACCATCGCTCATGCCGCCGACGGTCGGTGGCTGCTCGATGGCGTGCCCGTGCCCGGGCTCGAGGACTGTGTCGACGTCGATTTCGGCTTCACGCCAGCGACGAACCTGTTGCAACTGCGGCGCGTCGATCTTGGCGTCGGCGAAGCGGCGAACGTGCCGGTCGCGTGGCTCGACGTGCCGGCGAACACGCTCGAGCGTCTCGAGCAGCGCTATCATCGGCTGACCGACTCGGCGTACGACTACGAGTCGCGATGGCTCTCGGAGGTGCAGATCCCTCGACTCGCTGCGCTCGCTCGGGATGACAGAGGCGCGGCTGCGCTCGCTCGGGAGGACTATCACGCCGTGCTGGAGACGGCGTCGGACGGATTCGTGCGGCGCTATCCGGGGCTCTGGGAGCTCGAAGGCTGAGGGTAGATTCGTCGTCATGGCCACACCGCATCTCTTCACTCCGCTCCGCGCCGGCACGCTCGCCCTCGCGAACCGCATCGTCATCGCGCCGATGTGCCAGTATTCGGCCGTCGACGGCTGCATGACCGACTGGCATCTCATTCACCTCGGACATCTCGCACTTTCGGGCGCGGCACTGCTCACGATCGAGGCGACCGCCGTCGTCCCCGAGGGACGGATCACCTACGCCGATGTCGGTCTCTGGTCGGACGAGACGGAGACCGCGATGGCGCGGACGCTCGAGAGCGTCCGTCGCTGGTCGGACATGCCGATCGCGATCCAGCTCGCGCACGCCGGCCGGAAGTCGTCGCACGAGATTCCGTGGAAGGGCGGGAGACAGATCCAGCCCGACGAGCCGAATGGCTGGCAGACGGAATCGCCGTCGCCGATCCCGTTCGAGCCGGCCGAGCATCCGCCCGTCGCGCTCGACCGCGACGGGCTCGCGCGCGTGCGCGACGCGTTCGCCGATGCGGCCCGTCGCGCGGCACGGATCGGCATCGACGCCGTGCAGCTGCACGGCGCGCACGGCTACCTGCTGCACGAGTTCCTCTCGCCGCTGTCCAACCGGCGCGACGACGAGTACGGCGGCCGCCTGGAGAACCGGATGCGCTTTCCGCTCGAGGTGTTCGACGCGGTGCGCGCCGCGTTCCCCAGCGACCGCTCGGTGAGTGTGCGCGTGTCGGGCACCGACTGGGCGGATGGCGGTTGGGACGAGGAGCAGACGGTCGCCTTCGCGAAGGCACTCGAGGCACGCGGATGCGGTGCGATCCACGTCTCGAGCGGCGGGCTCACGCCGGAGCAGAAGATTCCCGTGGGGCCGGGCTACCAGGTACCGCTCGCACGCGCGGTGAAGGCGGCGACGTCGATGCCCGTCGTCGCCGTCGGGCTGATCACCGACTACGATCAGGCCGAGGCGATCATCGCGTCGGGCGACGCGGACCTGATCGCACTCGCGCGCGGCATCCTCTACGATCCGCGCTGGCCGTGGCACGCGGCGGCACACCTCGGCGCGAAGGTCCGCGCGCCGAAGCAGTATCTGCGCTCGCAGCCGAGGCAGTTCCGCGAGCTGTTCGACGAAGGGGAGTGAGCGGGAGGACGAGATGACTGCGGCAGGTGCAAGCACGGCGGAGGATCTGCGACGCGAGCTGCTCGCGCTCGCGGCGGAAGACCAGCGGGTCCGCGCGGAGCTCGCCGAGGAGGGGACGTTGTTCGACGGCTACCATCCGCGGATGGAGGCGGTGCACCGCAGCAACGCCGCGTACCTCGCCGCAGTGCTCGGCCACCACGGTTGGCCCGGTACGGCGCTCGTCGGCGCTGACGGTGCCGACGCGGCGTGGCTGATCGCGCAGCACGCCATTGGCGAGCCGGAGTTCCAGCGCCGGTGC
>QHVE01000021.1:43384-53274 GCA_003223455.1 Gemmatimonadota bacterium
CGGCGATCCTCGAGGACCGTATCCGCGTCTTCGAGGGCCGCATGCAGCGATATGGGACGCAGCTGACGGTCGCTGACGACGGAACACTGTCCCCGCTCCCGATCGAGGATCCCGACGCCGTCGAGGACCGCCGTCGTGCGGTGGGACTGGAGCCGCTCGCCGAGCGGCTCGCGACAGCTGGGCGTATTCCGCCGCCGAAGGACCGCGAGGCGTACGAGCGCGGCTACGAAGCGTGGTTGCGGAAGGCAGGTTGGCGGACGCTGGGAGTGTTCGTTGCGCTCCTTGCGAGCTGGCCTGCTGACGCGCTCGCGGCGGCGGCTCGTCTGGCGTCACCGGCCGAGCGTCCCGTCGCGATCGACACGACGACGATCGTCGTCACGAAGCCCACTGTCATTGCGTATCTCGTGATCCCGGAGGGTGTCGTAGACTCCCAGCCCGACGTCGCGGTGCTCGCCGACGACTGGAACGTCGCAATGGCGACGCTCGGCGACAGTCTGGCCGCGCACGGAATCGCGTTCGCCCTCGTCACGCAGTCGCGACTCACGGTGCGATCGGCGGCATCGCCCGGCGTCGTTCTGAACCTGGCCCCGAAGCCGGCGGCCGGCTACGTGTACGCCCGGCCCGGTGCGACGCCGTGTCTGCGTCGTGGAGCGGCCGAGATCGCCGAGGTGCTCGCGGCAGCGCGGCAGTGCTGGCGGCCGACCGCCCGCCGAGGTTGACACGTTGGCGCACCCGGCGATTACGTCACGCAGGCTCATGACGTCACCCGCCGCCCTCGAGACCTATCGTCCGGCCCTCACCGGCCACTGCTATCGCATGCTCGGCTCCGTGCTCGACGCCGAGGACGCGGTGCAGGAATCCATGCTGCGCGCGTGGAAGTCGCTCGACCGGTTCAAGGAGCAGTCGTCGCTCAAGACGTGGCTCTACCGCATCGCGACGAACGTGTGTCTGGACACGTTGAACAGCACGAGCCGCACGCGCATCCGCCCACTCGAGACTTCGGACACACCGGGCGAGGTGAAGCGCGACATGGCGCTGCCTCAGCGAAGTCGCGAGACGTGGGTCGAGCCGATCCCCGACAAGCTCGCGTTACCGGCGGACGATGCGCACACGCCGGAGGAGCGCGCGATCCTCAAGGAGAGCATCCGCCTCGCGTTCGTCGCCGCGCTGCAGTACCTGCCGCCGCGCCAGCGCGCCGTCCTGCTGCTGACGCAGGTGCTCAACTGGTCCGCCTCCGAGACGGCCGAGGCGCTCGAGATGAGTGTGGCCGCGGTGAACAGTGCGTTGCAGCGGGCGCGCGCCACGCTCGACACGCGCAATCCATCGGTCGTGCCGCGCGCACTGAACGAGGAGCAGCAGCGGCTCGTCGCGCGCTACGTCGAGGCGTTCGAGGCCTACGACGTCGAAACGCTCACGAAGCTGCTGCACGAGGAAGCGACGTTGTCGATGCCGCCCTACGAGATGTGGCTGCAGGGGCACGCGTCGATCGCGGAGTGGCTGCTCAGCTTCGGGCTCGGCTGTCGCGGCTCGGTGCTCGTGCCGGTGCAGGCGTGCGGCGGCACGCCGGCGTTCGCGCAGTATCGGCGGATGGGCGAGTGGCCGTGGGCGCTGATCCTGCTCGACGTGGTGGGCGATCGCATCACGGGGATGACGTCGTACCTCGACGTCGACACACTGTTCCCACGATTCGGGCTGCCGATGCAGCTCGAGAGCTAGAAGCCGAGCCTGAGACTTCGCTTGGGATGACAACGGCGGCATTGAAAGGGGGTCAGACTCCTTGAAAAACGCTCCACGGCAGAAGCGTTTTTCAAGGAGTCTGACCCCCTTGAACGAGGAGTCTGACCCCCTTGAACGAGCATCAAGAACGGAAGGCCTAGGCGGATCAGGCGGATCGAGCGGATGCACGGGCAACTGCTCTTTGGGGGTCCGCCAAGTCGAGGCTGCCGTAGCGCACCCCCAAAGTCTTTGTCGCTGCTCGTGCATCCGCCCAATCCGCGTCATCCGCTCGAGCCCTCCGTTCTTGATGCATATGCGGTGCGCGAACGACGGAGTGCAGATCCCTCGACGCGCACGGGATGACAGCGGCCGTCATCCCGTGCGAGCGCACAGCGAGTCCAGGGACCTGCACGCCCACTCAGGGCTTCCACGCCGGATTGAGCGACGGCTCCGAGGTGATGCGTCGTGCGTTCGCGCCAGACGCGTCGGCGACGTACAGCGCGTCGTAGCCATCGCGACCGGAGATGAACGCCACCGACTTGCCGTCGGGCGACCAGGCGAACTGGCCGTCGAAGTCGGGACTCGATGCGAACGGAAGCCGCGCACGATCGGCGATGCGGACCATCTCGACGTCGTAGTTCTTGTCGTGCGCCGTCTGGATGGCGAGCAGCGAGCCGTCGGGAGACCACGCCGACATGTCGCGCGTCGCGTCGGCGCCGACGGTGAGTCGTTCGATGCCGGTCCCGTCGGGGCGCACGCGATAAACGTCGCGCCCGCCGTCGCGCGTCGACACGAAGGCGATCGTCGATCCATGGGGGGACCACGTCGGGCTCATGTCCGCTCCCGCGCCACTCGTGAGCCGCGTCGGAGCGCTGCCGTCAGCGCGCATGACCCAGATCGACGAGCGTCCGCCGCGCGACGACGAGAAGACGATCCGTGAGCCGTCGGGGGACCACATTGGATCACGGTCGTCGGCGCGACCGTCGGTGAGGGCAGACAGCGCGCTGGCGTCCGCGCGTGCGACGAAGATGACGCGACGTCCATTGCGCATTTTCTCGAACACGATGCGCGTGCCGTCCGGCGACCACTGGCGATGTGCCTTCGCGACCATGCTGTCGGCGAGCTGCGTCGCGCGGGAGCCGTCGGCGTTCATTACCCAGAGCTCCCACCCCGCGATGCCCTGCGTACCGAAGGCGAGCTTGGTACCGTCGGGGGACCAGAGCGGGAAGCGATCCTGCTCCGCACGCGTCGTGAGCCGAGTGCGGCTTGCGCCGTCGGCGGTGACGAGGTGGATCTCCCAGTTGCCGTCGCGCTTCGGGGCGAATGCGATGGTGTGCGTCGAGGGAGACGATGCGCGTGTGGGCGCGTAGACGCGCGTTCCCGACGAAGCGCTGACAGCGGTGGCGAGGCAGACGGCGGCCAGCGGGATCGCGAAGCGGTGCATGCGGCGGCTCGGGTGAGAGAGGAATGCTGCCGATGAGATGCCAGCCGCGACACGGGCGCTTAGGCGGACTGGGCGCTTCTTCCCAAGCCACTCGGCGACAACGAGTTGCCGTCGTCGGCAATGAGCGCGAAACACGACCGATGAGTTTTCGGGGCACTCCCGGTCTAACCCTGTGAAGACCAAGACGACGACCTTCACAGGAGACGATCCCATGTCCGCCACGCTGCTCCGCTCCGTCTCGTACGACATCGCCCGGTCGAAGACGTCGACGACCACGTCCCGCCCGCCCCGGCGCGCTCTCATCACGGGGCGCATCCTCACCGGTATCGTTGCGCTGCTGCTGACGCTCGACGCAGGCATCAAGCTGGTCCGCGCCAAGGCCGCAGTCGAAGGCAGCGCTCAGCTCGGCTTCACTCCCGACCAGGTGTTCGTGATCGGCGTCATCGCCGCGGTCTGCCTCGTCGTCTACCTCATCCCCCGCACCGCGCCGCTCGGGGCCGTGCTCTGGACCGGCTACTTCGGCGGAGCGATCGTGACGCACTTCCGGGTCGGCGATCCGCTGCTCACCCACGTCCTGTTCCCGATCTACGTCTCCGCGCTGATCTGGGGCGCCCTGTACCTCCGCGATCCGCGCGTCCGTGCCGTGCTCGGCAAGCGCTGAATTCTACTTCGCCGCGACCCATTACCCTCGACCCACAACCCGCAACCGGTTCACTCCATGTCCACCGCCCAGGCTCCCGCTCCCAAGCTCACCAACGTCGGCACCAAGCCGGCCACGCCGCGAAAGCTGTTCGTCAACATCCCCGTGGGCGATCTCCAGCGCTCGATCGATTTCTTCGAAGCGCTCGGCTTCACCTTCAACGCACAGTTCACCGACGCGACGGCCACCGCGATGCTCGTCGGCGAGGACGCCTACTTCATGCTCCTCACGAGGGAGAAGTTCGCGAGCTTCAGCAAGCGCCCGAAGGAGACGAGCGCGCTCTACGCACTCGGCGTCGAGAGCCGCGCGGCGGTGGACGAGATGGTCGAAAAGGCGGTCGCGAACGGCGGAGCGCACGCGCTCGAGCCACAGGACCACGGCTTCATGTACGGCTGGAGCTTCTACGATCCGGACGGGCATCATTGGGAGGTGTTCTGGATGGATCCGAGTGTGCCGGTGCAGTAGGCGCGGCGCTGCGCGCGCGCCGTTCTACGGTATAACGGTTCATCGGTGTGACGGTCTGCCTCGGGACGCAGAAGCCTCCCGAGGCTGGCCGTGAACCGTCCAACCGTCTAACCGTCAAACCATTCACCTTCGCTTACACCACCCCATGCTCTCCCCACGCCTCACCCCCTGCCTCTGGTTCGACGATCAGGCCGAAGAAGCGGCGACGTACTACGTCGAGGTCTTCAAGAATTCGCGCATCACCGCGATCACACGCTATTCGAGCGCGGGGCAGGAGTTCCATCATCGGCCGCCAGGTTCCGTCATGGTGGTGAGCTTCGAGCTCGACGGCCAGTCGTTCACGGCGCTCAATGGCGGGCCGATCTTCAAATTCAACGAAGCGGTGTCGTTCCAGGTAAACTGCAAGACGCAGGACGAGATCGAGTACTACTGGGAACGGCTCGGCGACGGGGGCGATCCGAAAGCGCAGCAGTGCGGGTGGCTCAAGGACAAGTACGGGCTGTCGTGGCAGGTCGTGCCGGAGGGGATGGAGGAGATGCTGAAGGATGCCGAGTCGCCGGGCGCGCAGCGGGCGATGGACGCGATGATGCGGATGAAGAAGATCGACATGAGCGAGCTGCAACGCGCGTACGACGGGCACTGACTCGCGATGCCCGAAATGCTTCTGCATCCGTGGCCATGGTACGTCGCCGGCCCGCTCATCGGGCTGTTCGCACCGCTGCTCCTCTGGCTCGGCAACCGTCTGTTCGGTGTGTCGAGCAATCTGCGGCACCTCTGCTCGGCGATCGCACCGCGGGGAATTCCGTACCTCTCATATGATTGGCGGCGCGAGGGCGGCTGGAACCTCGCCTTCGTCGCGGGGATCGTGGTCGGCGGGCTGCTGGCCGGCCTGGTGTTCGGCAATCCCGAGCCTGTCGCCGTCGCTGCGTCAACACGTGCGTCGCTCGCATCGCTTGGCGTTCACGACCTGACCGGCCTCGTGCCGCGCGAGCTCTTCGCCTGGTCGAGCCTCGCGACGGCGCGGGGATGGATCGTCATCGTTGGGGGCGGCTTCCTCGTCGGATTCGGTACCGCGTACGCCGGCGGATGCACGTCCGGTCACGGCATCTCTGGGGTCGCGAACCTGGAGAAGCCGTCGTTCATCGCGCTCGGCGGCTTCTTCGCCGGCGGACTGCTCGGCACGTTCGTGCTGTTGCCCCTCGTTTTGGGGCTGCGCTGATGACCACACCGGTCGAGTCACGCGTCGACGTCGAGCTGGACGATGACGACGTGCACGAGCTCAGCGCCGAGCAAGTGCGCGACCCGACTGCGCCGGGACTCTGGATCTACCTGCTGGTGGGCACGCTGTTCGGCATCGTACTGACGAAGGGCGAGGCGATCTCCTGGTTCCGCATCCAGGAGATGTTCCGGTTCCAGGGCTTCCACATGTTCGGCATCTTCGCCACCGCGCTGCCGACGGCGATCGTCGGAGTGCAGCTCCTGAAGCAGCGCTGGAGGCGCACGCTCAGCGGCGAGACGGTCGTGATTCCGCCGAAGCATCTCGGCTCGGGGGTGCGCTATGCGGCGGGAGGTACGATCTTCGGACTCGGCTGGGCGCTCACTGGCGCGTGTCCGGGCCCGCTGTTCGCGCTGCTCGGCAGCGGCGTGACGACGATGGCCGTCGCGATCGTGAGTGCAATGCTCGGCACGTGGACGTACGGTCGTCTGCGCCATCGTCTGCCGCACTGATCACCCACCCGTCACTCACCACAGCATGCCGGAACAAGTCTGGGCGGACGTCGACGAGTTCTTCACCACGAACCTCCTCCCCGCGGACGACGTACTGCGCGCGACGCTGGAGACGAACGTCGCCGAGCAGCTGCCACCGATCGCCTCGAGATCGGCACGCTCGGCGCGTACAGCACGATCTGGATGGCGCGCGCGCTTCCGCCGGGTGGACGGCTCATCACGCTCGAGATCGACCTGCATCACGCCGAGGTCGCCCGTCGCAACCTCGCCCGCGCGAAGCTGAGCGATCGCGTCGAGGTGCGCATCGGGCGCGCATCGGAGCTGCTCGACGCGATGCAGGGGTTCGTCGAGCCGTTCGACTTCGTGTTCATCGACGCCGACAAGGCGAGCAGCGACGTCTACCTCAAGGCCGTGCTGACGCTGTCGCACCCGGGCACGGTGATCATCGTCGACAACGTCGTGCGTGACGGCAAAGTGGCCGACGCATCGAGCGGCGACGAGGACATCCAGGGCATCCGCCGCATGACCGAGTGGCTCGCGACGCAGCCGACCATCTCGGCGACGGCGATCCAGACGGTGGGTGGCAAGAGCTACGACGGGTTCCTGATGGCGATCGTGGGTTGAGTCACTGAGTCACCGAGTCGCTTCGTTTCACCCACACGAACGCCAGCAACGCGATCGGGAAGACGACGGCGAGCAGCAGTGCGAAGATCGACATCCACGGATGCACGGCGCGCGTGATCGCCACGAGCACGAGCCAGGCGACGGCCGAGATCGTGGCAAGCGCTGGTGCTCGCGGCGAGCGTCGCACGAGCGCGACACCGGCCGTGACGAGCAGAAGAGCCGCCACGATCGCCAGCAGCACGGCGAATCGGGGAAACGCTCCCAACGCTGAGCCGCCAGCGACCAGCTCGATCGCGGCGTTCGCGATCTGCAACGCGCCGATCAGGATGGCCAGTACTCCCATGGGCTTCATTCGTCGTCCCTCCATTCGGTGTCTCGCGGTCCACCGCGCGCGCAGTGCTTCGGCGTGCAGTGACGGCGCACTGCGCGCCACGTCAGCGACGATCCTCATCCAGAAGCGCAGATCCGGTGTACGTGCCTCGCTCATGAGATCGCGGAACGCGAGCGTCATCTCGTGTCCGAACGCATCGCGGAACTCGGCCGGATATGCGCGTAGCAGCAGCGTGTAGGCACGCTCGCCTCGACGCGCGCTCACGCGGTGGCTCTCCCGATGAGCTTCTTCTGGCGCGCGGACCGTACCAACGCCTCCAGGCGGCGTGCCTCGGCGCGTGCGACCGACATGCCGAACCGCGTGATGCGGTAGTAGCGCCGGCGCTCGTCGTCGAGCGCGGGATCGGCCCGCTCGTCGCTCTCCTCGACGAGCCCCTGCTCGAGCAGCCGCTTCAGCGAGCCGTAGAGCGTGCCGGGTCCGAGCTTCACTGCGCCGTCCGTCCGCTCGGCGACCTCCTGCATGATCGCATAGCCGTGGCGCTCCTCGTCGGCGAGGGCGAGAAGGATGTGGAACGTCGCCGGGGTGAGCGGCAACTGCGCTTCGGGATCGGTCACAGGCATCGACTATAGCGTTGGTGGATATATCGGCCACCGATATAGTACGCGACGGGATGCTCTACGTAAAGGGGGCTTCACGACCCTTGACGCCTTTTACGGCTCGAAGCGCAGGGCGTCGATGGTGACGAGACTGTTGAACTGACCGATTCCCTGTACCGGGGTTTTCAGCACGACGTACACGGCCTTCTCGCCGCTCGCCGTGATCGGCATCGTCTGCGTGTACCACTGCTGCGGCGTCGCGGGACGCACCTCGACGCTGCCGAGCAGAGTGCCGGTCGGCGAGCCGTCGCGCAGCTCGAGGGTAAATGGGTGCGGCGCGGGAGAGCGGAGCTCGAATGTCACGCGGGATACGCCGGTGAGATCGAGCCTGCCCATGAAGAGGCTCGCCGTGTCGGCGTAGACGGTGGCGACGAGGTGCGACGTCGCGTCCGATCCGGAGCCCGTCCCCAGGCCGATGTGCTGTAACGCGACGGCCGTCGCCGCGGGCACGCGCGGCGAGCGCAGGATCACCACCGCGGTGTCGGCGAGCGACCGCACGCCGTTGCGCGGCTGGTCGGCGTAGATCGCCGTCAGTCGGTACGCGCCGCCCGGCGATGCCGTGTGCCGGCTCAGTGCCGCATGTCCACGTGGCGGCAGCGTCGACGAAGCCAGGGAGAGGATGTAGTCGACCATCGCGCGGCGATCGTCCTCCGACAACCCGGGATGCGGCGGCATGACGCGGTCACCCCACACGCCCGTGCCACCGGTCGCGATCTTGGTGATCAACCGCAAGCGTGCGTCGGTCTTTCCCTGGTAGCGCTGCGCGACGCTGACGTACGACGGTCCGAGCGACGCATTGTCGACGGCGTGGCAGGCGAGGCAATCGCTCCTGCGGATGCGCGCCAGTCCGTCCGGCACCGACGCCGCCTGACCGCCCGCGCCCGCCGTCGGCGCGAGCGCGACGCCGCCCGGGCCGTACGACATCGACACACTCACCTTGCTCGGGTCGATCCCGCTGCCGAGCGTGCCATCTTCCGTGTCGCTCACGCGCACCGCGTAGTCGACGCCGGCATCTCCCCAGTAGAACGAGTGGTTGCCGGCGACGTCGATCGCGACCTGCGGCGGCGCATTGCCGACGAGGATGTCCGTCGTCGCCTCCGTCTCGGCGCCCGCGCGATCGCGCACGCGAAGTCGCACGTGCTTCATGCCGGGCGTCGTGAACGTGTGCGACACGCGCGCACCATCGCGATCGGGCGCATCGGGAATCGACCAGGTGAAGCGCACCGAGTCGCCGGGATCGCGGTCGAAGCTCGAGTCGGCCGAGAGATCGACCGTGAGTGGCGCCGCGCCGGCGGTGCGCGAGGCGACGAGCCTCGCCACCGGCGGCCGGTTGCCCGGATGGTAGGTGATGCGACTGAGCCGCGCGTTCGCGTTCTTCGCGTTCCAGTAGGTGCCGTACTCCAGCACGTACAGCGAGCCGTCGGGCCCGAGCTCCATGTCGACCGGATGATCGAACTTGAATTGCGAGAGGAACGACTCCATGCGCGAGTAGCTCCCCGCCCCGTCGAACGTCACGGCCATCATCCACCCGCGCATCCAGTCGTAGTGGATGAACTTGCGGTCGTAGTACTCCGGCAACCGTACCGTCGAGCGCTCGTAGTCGCCGTAGTGATAGACCGGGCCGGCCATCGCCGTGCGTCCCCCCTCACCGAGGAGCGGGAAGCGATCGGTTCGCTCGTACGGATACCAGATCATCGCCGGCTGCGGCGGCGGAAGGATCCGCGCGCCCGTGTTGTTGGGCGACGTGTTCTCGGGGCGCTTCGGATCGAAGAAGTCGAACAGCTGCTTCGTCGTGAAGTTGTAGTTGCGGTAGGGACGGTTGTCGCCGATGAACATCGGCCAGCCGAAGTTGCCGGGTCCTCTCGCCTGGTTCACCTCGTCGTACCCCCTGGAGCCGAGCTCGGAGTCGTTGCGCGCGTCGGGGCCGACCTCGCCCCAGTACAGCCAGCCGGTGTGCTGGTCGACGCTGATGCGGTACGGGTTGCGGTGACCCATCGTGTAGATCTCGGGGCGTCCTTCCTTCGGATCGGCGAACAGGTTTCCGTCGGGGATCGCGTAGGTGCCGTTCTGGATCGGCCGAATGCGCAGGATCTTGCCGCGCAGATCCTGGGTGTTCGCCGACGAGCGCAGTGCGTCGGCCAGCGACTTCCCCGGAGTCGGATCGATCGGCGCGTAGTCGCCGGCGGTGAAGGGATTGGTGTTGTCGCCGTAGGAGACGAACAGCTC
>QHVE01000006.1:0-24858 GCA_003223455.1 Gemmatimonadota bacterium
CCGACCGGGCGGGCGCGGTTCCATCCCGTGCGGCACGAAGCGCCGGCGGAGGAGCCCGACGCCGAGTACCCGCTCTATCTCACGACCGGACGCGTGCTCTCGCAGTACCAATCGGGCACACAGACGCGCCGCGTCGAACGGCTGGCGACGCTGTCGCCCGAGCCGCTCCTGGAGATCCATCCCGTCGCGGCCAGACGCGCCGGCGTGGCGGACGGCGCGCTCGTGACGCTCGTGTCGCGTCGCGGTTCCGCGGTCGCACGCGCGCGCCTGACTCGTGACATCCGCGAGGACACCGTCTTCGTGGCGTTCCACTGGGGCGGCGCGAGCTCGATCAACCGACTGACCAACCCCGCGCTCGATCCGACGAGCCGCATGCCCGAGTTCAAGGTGTGCGCCGTGCGCATCGAGGCGCCGACGGCACGACAAGGAGCGATGACCGCATGATGCAGGCAGAGAGCGAGCTGTTCGCCGGACCCGACAGACAGCGTCTCGTCGTGATCGGCAACGGGATGGTCGGCGCACGGTTCGTCGAGGAGCTCATCGCGCGTGGCGGCAACGACCGCTACGACATCGTGATGTTCGGCGACGAGCCGACCGGCAACTACAATCGCATCCTGCTCTCGGGGATCCTCGCCGGGTCGCACGACGTCGAGGACACCTACATCAATCCGCTCGAGTGGTACGAGGACAATGGGATCACGCTGCACGCGGGCGTGCGCGTCACGGCGGTGGACCGCGACGCGAAGCTCGTCCGTGGCGACATGGGGATCATCGAGCCGTACGACGTGCTCGTCTTCGCGACGGGGAGCAGCCCGTTCGTGCCGCCGCTCAAGGGATTGAGCAGCCACGGCACCGAGATGAAGGAAGGGCTCTTCGCATTTCGCACGCTCGACGACTGCGACCGGATGATCGGCTTCGTTCCGAAGGCGACGCGCGCCGCGGTGATCGGCGGCGGACTGCTCGGGCTGGAAGCCGCGCGCGGCCTGCTCGAGCGCGGGCTCGAGGTGCACGTGGTGCACCTGCGCTCGCATCTCATGGAGATGCAGCTCGACGCGCCTGCGGGGCACCTGCTCAAGGCCACCCTCGAGGGGATGGGGGTGAGAGTGCATCTCGACAAGCAGACCTCCGAGGTGCTCGGCGAGCACCGCGTCGAGGGGCTCGTCTTCGCCGACGGCACGACGCTGCCATGCGAGATGGTGGTCGTATCGGCGGGGATCCGCCCGAACGTGTCACTCGCGCTCGACTGCGGGCTGATGGTGGAGCGAGGCATCGTCGTGACCGACGAGCTCCGCTGCCCGGGTGACGCAAGCGTGTTCGCGATCGGCGAGTGCGCGCAGCACCGCGGGCAGCTCTACGGGCTCGTGGCTCCGCTGTGGGAGCAGGCCAAGGTGCTGGCGGATCGCCTCGCGGGGCGCATCCCCGACGCGTCGTACACCGGCTCGCGCGTGTCGACGAAGCTCAAGGTGATGGGGATCGACCTCGCCGTGATGGGCGATCAGGATCCCGCCGACGCGAGCGACGAGGTGGTGACGTACAGCGAGCCCGCACGCGGCATCTACAAGAAGCTGATCGTGCGCGACGGCCGACTTGGCGGCGCGATCCTCCTCGGCGACGCGAGCGCCGCGCCGGTGCTGCTCCAGGCGTTCGATCGCGGCACCGAGCTGCCTGACAACCGCGCCGAGCTGCTCTTCCAGCTCGCGGCGGCGGAAGGCGTCACGGGGATCGCCGACATGCCGAGCAGCGCGCAGATCTGCAATTGCAACGGCGTGTCGAAGGGTGCGCTCGTCGCGGCCGTCGAGGCGGGGCACTGCACGCTCAAGTCATTGTGCGACGCGACACGCGCCGGCATGGGCTGCGGCGCGTGCAAGGCGCAGGTGCAGCAGGTGCTCGAGCTCGCGGCGGGAGACCGGATGCAGACCGATCCGTCCGTGCACTACTACGTGCCGGGCGTGCCGCTCAACAAGGCAGACCTCGTGACGGCGGTGCGCGAGCGCGGGCTTCGCAGCGTGTCGTCGGTGTTCGCTGCGCTGGCCGGTGGACACGAAGACCCTGGCAGCAAGGCTGGGCTCGCGTCCCTGCTGCGCACGATCTGGGGGAAGGAGTACGACGACGAGCGCGACGCGCGGTTCATCAACGATCGCGTACACGCCAACGTGCAGAAGGACGGCACGTACAGCGTGATCCCGCGCATCTTCGGTGGCGTCACGACGGCGGAGGAGCTGCGCCGCATCGCCGACGTGGCGCAGAAGTACGGCGTGCCGATGGTGAAGATCACGGGCGGCCAGCGCATCGATCTGGTGGGAGTGAGAAAGGAGCAGCTTCCCGAGATGTGGCGCGAGCTCGGGATGCCGTCGGGCCACGCGTACACCAAGTCGTTCCGCACCTGCAAGACCTGTCTCGGCTCGGAGTTCTGCCGGTATGGTGTCGGCGACAGCACGACGCTCGGCGTGCAGATCGAGCGGCGCTATCAGGGGCTCGAGACGCCGGCCAAGCTCAAGCTCGCGACGGCGGGGTGTCCACGGAACTGCTCGGAAGCGACGACGAAGGACGTCGGCGCCGTGGCGATCGAGGGCGGAAAGTGGGAGGTCTACGTCGGCGGGGCCGCGGGCGCGCACGTGCGCAAGGGCGACGTCCTCGTCGTCGTCGATTCGCACGAGGCGGTGCTCACGTACATGGGTCGATTCATGCAGTACTACCGTGAGCAGGCGAAGTATCTCGAGCGCACCTACGATTTCGTGCCGCGCATGGGCATCGAGACGCTGCGCAGCATCCTCGTCGACGACTCGGAGGGGCTCTGTGCGCGGCTCGACGAGGCGATCGACGCCGCCGTCGACGCGTACTTCGATCCGTGGCAGGAGGCGGTGGCACCGGTGCATCCGTCGCAGTTCGCCGACGCCCTGGAGCCCGTCGGCGCGGGGTCGGCGTCGTGACGGCCGCGTCGATCCCGCTCGACGGGATGGTGCACTACGACCTCGGTACCATCGACCGCATTCCGCCCGGTGAGGGACAGACCTTTCTCGTCGCCGGGCGCGAGATCGCGGTGTTTCGCGCGCGTGGCACGGACGAGGTGTACGCCACGCAGGCGCGCTGCCCGCACAAGGCGGGGTTGCTCGCCGACGGTATCGTCGGCGACGGGAAAGTGATCTGCCCGCTGCACTCGAACAAGTTCGACCTCGCCACCGGCGCGCCGCTCGGCAACGCGTGCCAGTCGCTCACGACGTACCGCACGGAGATCTCCCACGACCGGCGCGTGCTGCTGTGGCTGTCGGCCGCCGCCGGATGGAGCGGCAGCACGTGAGTCTGCTGGCTGGTGCGCGAATCGGACTGCTCGAAGCTCGACTCTCCAGCGAGCTCGCGGAGCTCGTGCGTCGAGAGGGTGGAGAGCCCGTGTGCGCACCGGCCGTCCGTGAGGCGCCGGTGGACCTCGCACCAGCACTGCCCGCGCTGGTCGACGATCTGCGGCAGCAGCGGGTGCGCATCGTCGTCTTTCTCACTGGAGCCGGCGCGTCGTCGCTGCTGGACCAGGCGCGCGACGCGGGGGCGTACGACTCTCTCGTCGACGCGCTGCGCAACGCCACGACCGTGTGCCGTGGACCGAAGCCCGCGGCGGTGCTGCGCAAGCTCGGCATCCCCGTGCACGTCAACGCGCGCTCGCCGTACACGACGACCGAGTTGCTCGAGGTGCTGCCGGACGCACTCGTCGCGGCGCAGGGCATGGCGCTTCTCCACGACGGAGGCGGCAATCCCCCGCTGGTCGAAGCACTGCGCTCGCGCGGGGCGCGGGTGCAGGAGCTTCGGTCGTACGAGTGGCGTCTGCCCGACGACGTCGCGCCGATCGAGTCGTTGATCGCCGAGCTGGTCGACGGACGTCTCGGTGCCGTGGCATTCACCAATCAGGTCCAGGTGCGGCACGTTTTCCAGGTGGCTGATGGGATGGGACGAACCGCGGCGATGCGCTACGCGCTCACTCACCGCACCATCGTCGGCTCGATCGGGCCAACCTGCTCGCGCGCTCTCGACGAGCATGGCGTGCCGCCGCACGTCGAGGCTTCTCCACCGAAGATGCGTCCTCTCGTCTCGGCCATCGGCGACGCGCTCGCCGCGCGCCGCAATCATCCCACAGTCGACAGCACTCCGTGATTCCACCTCCCCGAGAGCACGCCGCCGATCCGGTGCCGACCTACGGCCACAAGCCGACGGTGCTCGCGGCGTTCCTGCACTTCGATCTCAGCTTCATGATCTGGGTGCTGCTCGGCGCACTCGGCGTGTCGATCAGCGAGAGCCTCGGGCTCAGTGCGGCGCAGAAGGGACTGATGGTCGCGATCCCGATCCTCAGCGGCTCGGTGATGCGCATCCCGCTCGGACTGCTCAGCGACCGCTTCGGTGGCCGGCGCGTCGGGCTCGCGATGCTCCTCGCGCTGTTCATTCCTCTCCTCATCGGCTGGCAGGCAGGAACGTCGCTCGGCACGCTGATCGGCGTCGGTCTGATGCTCGGCGTCGCCGGCGCGTCGTTCGCGGTCGTTCTGCCGCTCGCGAGCCGGTGGTATCCCCCCGAGCGGCAGGGGCTCGTGATGGGAATCGCCGCGGCGGGAAATAGTGGCACCGTGGTGGCGAATCTCGTCGCGCCACGAATCGCTGCGGCGGTCGGGTGGCACAACGTGCTGGCGCTCGCGATGATCCCGCTCGTCGTCGTGCTGGCCACCTTCTGGCTTCTGGCGAAGGACAGTCCGGCGCGCGTGACACGGCAATCGCTGGGCGGCTACCTCGCGGTGCTCCGCGAGCGCGAGCTGTGGTGGTTCTGCCTGCTCTACAGCGTGACGTTCGGCGGCTACGTGGGGCTCAGCAGCTTCATGCCGCTGCTGCTGCGCGATCAGTATCACCTCACCGCAGTGAACGCCGGCTACCTCACCGCGCTCGCGGCGCTGGCCGGCAGCGTGCTCCGGCCGGTCGGCGGGTGGGTCGCGGACAAGCTCGGCGGCGTACGACTTCTCTCGGTGCTGCTCGGCGGCATCGGCGCGACGTACCTCGCCGCGTCGCGGCTGCCCGCGATCGCGCCGATGTTCGCCGTGCTCGTGACGGCGATGGTCTGCCTCGGGCTCGGCAACGGCGCGGTGTTCCAGCTCGTGCCGCAATGCTTCCGTCGACAGATCGGCGTCGCGACCGGCATCGTGGGCGCGGTGGGAGGACTCGGCGGGTTCATTCTGCCGACGATGCTCGGCCAGTTCAAGCAGCGGACGGGATCGTTCGGCGCCGGATTCGTCGTGCTGGGCGCGGTGGCGCTCCTGACGCTGCTGCTGCTCCGCACGTTGATGGCGATGAACGATGGTTGGCGGACGTCGTGGCGCGTTGCTCGAAACGCTGGTGCACCGGCGCGGAAGAGGGCGGCGGCGTGAAGTGGTTCGTGGTTCGTGGTTACAACAAACCACGAACCACGAACCGCCTCACTGCGACCATTTGCTCGGCTCGCGATCCCACCGATGCTGCTTGAGCGTCGCGAGGAGCTCCGTCGAGAGCGGCGGTGCGTCGCTCGCCCCGATGTTCGCCTTCACGTGCGATGGCTTCCGCATCCCCGGGATGATCGTGCTCACGTCGGGGTTCGCGAGGATGAAGCGCAGCGCCATGTCGGGCAGCGATGAGCCCTTCGGCACCAGCGGCTTCAACGCATCGGCGCGCTCGACCGAGGGGATGAGGTTCTCGGGCACGAAGTACGTTCCGCGCCAGTCGCCCTCGGGCCACGTCGTGTCCTTCGTCAGCGTGCCGGTGAGCGAGCCCTCGTCGAACGGCACGCGTGCGATCACGCCGACGTCGAGCTCGCGGCAGAGCGGGAACAGCTCGTCCTCCGGTGCCTGATCGAAGATGTTGTAGATCACCTGCACGGCGTCGACGAGGCCCGTTCGCAGCGTACGGAGCCCGTTCCACGGCTCCCAGCGGTTGACGCTGATGCCGACCGCATGGACGAGCCCCTCGCGCCTCAGATCGTCCATCGCGCGCTGCCAGCGATCGTCGTCCGCCCAGTCGTCCTCCCACACGTGAAACTGCAGCAGGTCGATGTGCGGGCGATTCAGGTTGGCGAGGCTCTTCTCGGCGTACTCCCGGATGTAGTCGACGGGAAACACCTCGTCGAGCGGCGAGCCTCGTCGCGACGGCCATTGTCGATTCTTCGGCGGGATCTTGGTCGCCGCGTAGAGCGTCTTGTCGGGATTCGCCGCGATCAGTCGGCCGAGGAGACGTTCGCTGTGTCCGTCGCCATAGGCCCACGCCGTATCGAAGAAGTTGCAGCCGAGGTCGACGGACTGCTGCAATCCCGTGAGCGACTCCGCATCATCGGAGCCCGTCCAGCCGGCCATCCCCCACATGCCATAGCCGATCTCGCTGACCTGCCATCCGGTCCGGCCGAACCTGCGGTATTTCATCCGTGCGCTCCTGGGGGGTGTCGTGATCGGGAAAGATAGTTGGGGAGCTCGGGGGTCCGGGGGCTCCGGGTCGCGAAGCTCGCGGTTCGTGCGAGAGGGCCAGACTCCTTCAGTCCGGGATCGAAGGAGTCCGACCCCTTCTGCCTCTTCCGCCTCCGCGGAAGTCCGGTCTGCGCGCCGAACCGGGCGTACCTCGTACCACGTAGCCTGTACGACGTACGAGGTACTGCTGGAAATCCGTGCGTGCTCGCGCTCGAGGTTCGCGCCTCGGCATCAGATGTCTCGGACCGCCGGACCCCCAGACCCCGGGACCCCTAGTCCAGATGCACGTTCACCACCGGCAGCACTCTCGTTCCACGCGAGTTGTTGCGCGCGATGTTGATCAGCCCGAGCTGCACGCCATGGAGCTCCTCGGCGTAGTTCACGATGCCGATCGCGAGACCGCGCTGCACGCCCTTCAGCTGAGCGCAACGTGCCGTGCTCGAGCCGCGTCAAGCCGGCGGAGACGAGTGCGCCTCGCGCGTCGCGAGCGCCGGCGCCAAGGCCCGCCAGGGCGAGCCCGCGCACGTCGGGAGCGCCGACGCCTACCAGCGCAATGCCGACGCCGCGCAGCACTTCACCCGCACCGACGCCCACACCGCCGATCGCGAGACCAGTGAACCGCTCGCCGGCGCCCACGCCAAGGCCGCCGACGGCGATACCGCGCACGTCCTTCGACGCACCCACGCCGAGGCCGCCGACGAGAATGCCGCGTGCGGAGCCGCCGGCTCCCACGCCGAGGCCACCGACCAGAAGACCTGTGACATCGCGACTGGCGCCGGCGCCCAGACCGCCCACCACGATCCCCGTCACGTCGCCGCTCGCCCCCGCGCCAAGTCCACCGATGACGACTCCCACGATGTCCTTCCCGCTCCCAGCCCCGAAGCCACCGACGAAGCCGCCGTAGAGCGAGCCGCCGCTCCCGATCCCGAGCCCGCCGACACCGATCCCCTTTACGTCATGGCCGGAGCCGACCCCGAGGCCACCGATCATGAGCCCCTCGAGATCACCGCCGCTGCCCACGCCTGCCGCGCCGATCCCGATGCCGCGGAACCGGTCCTGTGCGCCGACGCCGAGGATTCCGATGCCGATACCATCGATGCGGTCGGCGCCGGTGACCGGCACACCCAGCGCGATTCCGCGCACGAGGCCGCGGCTACCGTTCTGATATGGGGACCAGATCGTGGCGTTCACGCCGTCCACGCGCTCGAGCCGGCGGTCGCGGTAGTTCAGCCGCAAGCCGATGACGCGCGGCACGTCGCCGATGGCGATGCCGACGTGATCGACCGTCAGATCGATCTGGGCGGCGAGACGGAGCGGGAACGCCGCGAGCAGCGACAGCATTGCGGCGCCAAGTGATGCGCGGAAAGATCGCATGGAAGGCGGGTAGGTGCGCCCGGTCGTACGCCGGCCCGGAAGACGAGGTTTCACCGGGCGTGCATGCGCCATCGCCGCACGATAACTTGCGCTGGCACCCTCATCGAACGAGGAGTCCATGAAGGCGATCCTGCTGGTCGACCACGGCTCGCGTCGCGACGCGGCGAACGAGATGATGAATTGCATGGCCAACCTCGTGCAGGCGATGGCGGGCCCGAGCATCGTGGTCCGATTCGCGCACATGGAGCTGTGCGAGCCCTCGATCGCCGCCGGCGTGCAGGAGTGCGTCGAGGCAGGCGCGACGGAGCTCATCGTCTTCCCGTACATGCTCTCCCCAGGCAAGCACTCGACGGGCGACATCCCGCGGATGGTCGCCGAGGCCGCCGCGCGATTTCCGCAGCTCGTCGTGCGGGTGACGAGCGCGTTCGGCGTGCACGAGAAGCTGGGCGAGCTCATTCTCGGTCGCGCGGGCTTGCCCGTCGCGAACCCGCTCACGAGCGAGGCGGCATCGCGCTGCTGGCACAGCTCGGGGTCGGGCGAGGCATGCGGCGACGCGTGCCGCTGTCATCCGGTGAGCGAGCCCGCTGCGACGACGCGCGCCGGCATCGCCGCCGACTGACGGCGGACCACCTCGACCGAATCAACCCATGTCCAGCGAAAGCGCGACCGACCTTCGTCCCGCGCTGACTCGGCTGTCGGACGACGAGACCGCGTTCCGCGACGCGGTGGCCGGCTTCGCGACGGACGAAGTGAAGCCGCGGGTGCAGGAGATGGAGCGCGCCGGACGCATCGACCCCGCGCTCGTCGAGCAGTACTTCGCGATGGGGCTGATGGGGATCGAGGTGCCGGAGCAGTACGGCGGAGCGGCCGGCTCGCTCATGATGGTGGCGCTCGCCGTCGAGGAGGTGAGCAAGGTCGACGGCGCCGCGGCGATCATGCTCGACGTGCAGAACACGCTGGTGAACTACCCGATCAACCGGTACGGCAGTGAGACGCTGAAAGCGAAGTATCTCTCGCGCCTCACGCGCGACACGATCGGTGCCTATGCGTTGAGTGAGCCGTCCTCGGGATCCGACGCCTTCGCCCTGTCGACGCGGGCGGAGCAGCGCGCCGACACGTGGGTGCTCACCGGACGGAAGATGTGGATCACCAACGGCGCCGAGGCGGGGATCTACGTCGTCTTCGCGAACACCGACCCGAGCCTGGGCTACAAGGGGATCACCGCCTTCATCGTCGAGCGCGAGATGCGCGGCTTCTCCGTCGGGAAGAAGGAAGACAAGCTCGGCATCCGCGCCTCGAGCACGACGGAGCTGATCCTCGACGGCGTCGAGGTCCCACGAGACAACGTGCTCGGACCGGTCGGCCAGGGCTACAAGATCGCGATCGAGACGTTGAACGAGGGACGCATCGGCATCGGCGCGCAGATGATCGGCGTCGCGCAGGGCGCACTCGCCGCGGCGACGGCGTACGTGAAGGAGCGCCATCAGTTCGGGAAGGCGCTCGCCGAGTTCCAGGGAATCCAGTTCCAGCTCGCCCAGGCGCGCACCGAGACCGAGGCTGCGCGGCTGATGGTCTACAACGCCGCACGCCTCAAGGACGCCGGCGAGGACATCGCCCTCGAGGGCGCGATGGCGAAGCTGTTCGCGAGCCAGGTCGCGGAACGCGTGACGTCGATCTCGCTCGAGCTGTTCGGCGGCTACGGCTACACGAAGGACTACCCCGCCGAGAAGTTCTACCGCGACGCGAA
Source organism: Gemmatimonadota bacterium (assembly GCA_003223455.1). Classification (GTDB taxonomy): domain Bacteria; phylum Gemmatimonadota; class Gemmatimonadetes; order Gemmatimonadales; family Gemmatimonadaceae; genus AG11. The sequence goes on from QHVE01000006.1 coordinate 9,577, forward strand.
GATCGGCACGATCTACGAGGGGACGTCGAACATGCAACTTCAGACGATCGCGAAGAGCATGCTCAGGTAAGGCACTGCTGTACAGAGTACGGCCGCGCCTCAGGAAGCGACGTCCATCCCTTCCATCTGTTCGATCGCTCCATCTTCCCGGTATCGGAGCTCCCGGACTTTTACACTCCGCAGATGCGTCTTCCCGCCGGAGAGCGAGGAGTCGTGATAGAACAGCCACCACTTTCCCTTGAACTCGAGGATCGAGTGGTGCGTCGTCCAGCCGAGCACCGGCGTGAGGATCACGCCGCGATAGGTGAACGGGCCGTACGGGTTGTCGCCCGTGGCGTAGACGAGGAGGTGCGTGTCGCCGGTAGAGTACGACAGGTAGTACGTGCCGCGGTACGTGTGCATCCAGCACGCCTCGAAGAAGCGGCGCTTCCGATCTTGTTGCCTTACGGGCTGACCCTGTTCGTCGACGATGGTGATCTCGCGCACCGGCTCGGCGAAGTGCTTCATGTCGTCGGCGAGCCGCGCGATGCGCGGGCCGAGCGCGGGGCCGTCGTCCATCGGGTCGCGCGGCACCGTCGGGTCGTACGTGCCCGTGCGCCAGCGTTGAAGCTGACCGCCCCACAGGCCGCCGAAGTACATGTAGTGCGTGCCGTCCCGGTCGCGGAACACGCACGGGTCGATGCTGAAGCTACCGGGGATCGGCTCAGGCTCGGGCGTGAACGGCCCCGCTGGCGAGGTGCTCGTCGCGACGCCGATGCGGAACACGTCGCTCCGGTCCTTGAGCGGGAAGTACAGGTAGTACGTGCCGTCCTTGTACGCCGCGTCGTTCGACCAGAGCTGGCGTCCGGCCCACGGAATGTCCTCGACGCGGAGCGCGACGCCGTGGTCGGTGACCTCGCCCCCGACCTCGTCCATCGAGAGGACGTGGCAGTCCCGCATGTCGAAGTGATCCCCTTCGTCGTTCTCGGGTACCCCCGCCTCGATGTCGTGCGACGGATAGACGTAGAGCCGCCCCTCGAAGACGTGCGCGCGAGGGTCGGCGGTGAACATGTGCGTGACGATCGGCTGAATGGGGGGCATTCGGGGTGGAGGCTGGAGGGGTGCTCGAGGGGGATAGTAATGCGCGTTCGGGGAGCTTCCCACTGGTACAGGGTACTCGCTGCGTCCGTCGTACTCGGTACTCGCCTTGGCTGTCCCATCCAACCTTTCCCCCTCCTCTGCTGTCCGAACGTTACGCCCCTACCCGGAGCCCTCCATGCGCCTCGTCCGTCTCTCGACCGCGTTCGCCCTCCTCCTCTCGCCCGCTCTGCTCGTCGCACAGCGGATCGACCGCGAGTCCGATGCCGAATGGCTGGAGAGCTGTCGCCATCAGAGCTCGGGGGGCGACGACCGCGGGCGCGCCTGCGAGGTGCGTAACGTCCCGGTGCGGCTGAGCGGCCGCTCGATCGCCATCGACGGCCAGCAGAATGGCGGCGTCCGAGTGTTCGGATGGGATCGCGATTCCGTGCAGGTCACGGCCCGCCTTCAGGCTCAGGACCGCTCCGACGCGGGCGCACGCGAGGTTCTCTCGCGGATCAGGATCGTCGCTGATGGGCGAAGCCTCCGATGGCCCCGCGATGGATGGAGACTACGTCGGGTGGTCCGTGAGCTACTACGTGTACGTCCCGCGCCGGTTCGATCTCGACCTCGACGCGCACAACGGTGGGCTGAGCGTCGATGGTGTGTCGGGCAACCTCGCGCTGAACACGCACAACGGCTCCGTCGCGCTGGTCGGTGTGGGCGGCGACGTGCGCGCCCACACCCAGAACGGCTCGCTCAACGTGCAGCTCACGGGCACCAGGTGGGATGGCACCGGTCTCGACGCCGAAACACAGAACGGCTCGGTGCGGCTCGCGGTCCCCGATCAGTATGCCGCGCAGCTCGAGACGGGCACCGTGAACGGCTCCATCCGCACCGACATCCCGGTGACGTTGTCGGGACGCATCTCGCGCCAGCTCAGCATCCCGCTTGGCGGGGGAGGCCGGACGATTCGCGCCACGACGACGAACGGCTCGGTCTCGATCACGCGGCGGTAATACCGATTCCACGGCGATCGATCGGGGCGCCGGCTCGCAGAGCCGACGCCCCGCGTCGTTCACGGACGCTTCACCTGCGCCTGCCGTCCGATCTTCGTCGTCACGGCGATGAGCGCCTCGGAATCCTTCGCGCCGGACCTCGGAACGGGCCCCGACTTCAGTTCCAGGTGCTCCCCACCGGCGGAGCGCAGCAGCATCTGGCCTTCCTTCCCCTTGTAGACGGCGATCGATGCGATGTCGCGCTCGTCGAGCGCTGCGAGCTGTGCCTCCGTCGCGATCTTTCCATCGATCGTGATCGTGGGCTCCGGCTCGCCCGTCGATGGCGTGCGCCGCAACGATGGGCGGGACGATCGCTTCTGGTTCAATCCCGACTCGCTCGTCCTCGCGCCGGCGAGCTCGCGCTCCACGTGCGCGACCATCTTCTCGGTCGAATCCGACATCCGCTTCTCGAACGAATACTCCGAGGTGCCATACTCGACTGCCTCGTTCGCATCCGACCGCAGAGTGGGACGCGGCATCCGATCGGCGGTCGTGACGAAGATGGTGTCGCGCCCCGTCGGGAGCTCGCTCCGTACGACCTCGATGCTGCCGATCTGCCGCGCCTCGAGCCCGCGCGCCTTCTCGGCGCTCACCTGAACACCGTTGACGAAGTAGTCCACTGTCGTCTTCGACGGTGTGCGCAGGAATCCTCCTTCGGCCGCGCTCCGCTGCGCGCTCGCCACGTCCATCTGCGCGATCTCCGCCGACGTCGGGATTTTCGCCTCGCACGCCACCAGCACGAGCGCTGCGCCAGCCGCGCATGCGACGGCCACGTACGCGGCTCCGTGTCGCTTCTTCGATCCGTTCATTGCCCTGATCCTCCGCTCCAGTTGTGATGGGCCGTCCGCCAGCGCGAGCGCGCCGATGCGGTTTCTTCCGCCACGTGCGGCCACCTCGATGAGCAGCGTGCCGTAGCTCCTCGGAGAGGCGCCAGCGCGAAGCACGCGAGCGTCGCAATCGAGCTCGATGGCGAGACGCAGCCGGCTGAGGATGTACCAGACCACCGGATGCCATGGCAGCGCGATGACGACGAGCCATCCCGCAGCCAGCAGCAGATGATCGTGTGCGCGCACGTGCTCGCGCTCGTGCGCGAGGATCAATCGCTGCTCGGCGTCGCTTCGCTCGAGCAGCGATCGAGGCACGACGATCTCCGGGCGAGCGAGCCCGAGGACGGCCGGCCCCGTCGCCGGCGCGATCCGGGCCGCGACGCCGTGCAGGAGCCGCAACGGCCAGCCGCGACGTGCCCGGGCGGCTCGAACGTTCACGGCCGCGAACAGCGCCACGAGCAGCGCGCTCGCCGTCGCCCACGTGACGAGCATGGTTATCGCAACGGCCTGCGGCACGCGCCGGTCGAGCGCTGCGATGAGAGACGTCGATCCCCGCCCGAGCATGTCCCACGCGTCTCGCACCCCGGCATTCGCACCGGTCGGCGCGGTGGCGCGCGGAGTCGAGGCCGGCGCGATCGACTCGCTCGCCTCGTAGCGGACGCGGAGACGCGTCTGCTCGGGTGCGGCGATGCCGAGCACCACGGTGCCGGCGAGTGCCGCGACCCAGACGCCACGCGATGGCCGACCGAGGGCGATCGCGGCAGACGACAGCGCTGCCGCACCGGCGCACAACAGCACCCCGACCAGCAGCATGTAGAGCAGCCAGGCGATCGTCATGGCTCCTCCTTCAGCCGCTCGGCGAGCAGCCGGCGCATCCGCTCGAGCTCTTCGCGACCGAGCTTCCGGTCCGACACGAACTGCGCGAACATCCGCTCGGCCGAGCCGTGGAAGATCGCGTCGCGGATCCGCGCCAGCGCGCTCCCACCCGCGCGCTCGGCGCCAATGGTCGGGAAGTACCGGTAGGCGCGTCCCTCCGGCTCGTGGCGCACGTAGCCCTTCTCCTCGAGCGTCTGGAGCGCGGAGAGGACGGAGGTATAGGCGAGCGGCTCGTCGAGCGCGTCGCGCACGTCGGCGACCGTGGCGGAGCCGAGGCGCCAGAGGATGCTCATGACCTCGAGCTCGCGCGGCGGAAAGTAGATGTCGTTCATGGGCCTCTCTACGGGTTCTTCCGTAGTATGAAGCGGTGATCGGATTCTGTCAACTGCTTTTTCCGTAGATGCGTTTCGTGGTGCTGGACGGAGTCCGCCGGGGTACAGCGCGCGCCCGCCGGGTGCGCTGTGACCTCTCACGCACGAGACCGGACTCGATGATCAACAGATTTCGGGCGCTCGCCCTCGCCATCCTGGCGACCGCGGCGGCCCCGCTCCATGCCCAGACCGCACCGGCCACGACGGCGACGCCAGGCAGCGCTGCACCGGCGCCGGCGCGGCCGGCCGCTGCCCCCATCGCGTACGACCGCACCGGTGTCGGCGACACGTCCATGTTCGCGCCGCTCGATCTCGCCACGCCGAACACCTATCGCGCGGCGTCGGGCGCGCCGGGGCCGAGGTACTGGCAGAACCGCGCCGATTACGACATCAAGGCGTCGCTCGACACGACCACCAAGACGCTCACCGGTTCGCTCCGACTCCGCTACACGAACAACTCGCCCGACACGCTCCGCTTCATCTGGCTGCAGGCCGAGCAGAACGCGTTCAAGGATAAGTCGCTCAACTCGTACATCTTCCCGCAGGAATCCCGCTTCGGCGCGCGCGGGTTCGAGGGTGGCGACGTGATCGAGCGGTTCGACCAGATCCTCGGCGGCGCGCGACGCGTCGCGGTGAAGCGCCGCACGAACGAGACGGTGATGAAGGTCGATCTCGCCGAGCCGCTCGCGCCGGGCCGCGCCGCGACGTTCGACGTCGCGTGGCACTTCCTGATCCCCGAGCATGGCGCCGACCGTATGGGTCGTGACGGGTCGCTCTACGAGCTGGCGCAGTGGTACCCGCGCGTCGCCGTCTATGACGACGTGCGCGGCTGGAACATCGAGCCATACCTCGGCCAGGGCGAGTTCTACCTCGAGTACGGCGACTACACGGTCGAGATCACGGTGCCTACGGGCTACATCGTGGCCAGCACGGGATCACTGACGAACGCCTCGGCCGTGCTGCCGGGGACGCAGGTCTCGCGGCTCGCGCAGGCGCTCAAGTCTCCGACGACGGTGAACATCGTCACGCTCGACGAGATCCGTTCGGGCGCCGCGCGGCCGAAGGTGAGTGCCGCGACGCTGACCTGGAAGTTCGCGGCGAAGAACGTGCGCGACGTCGCCTGGGCCGCCTCCCCCGAATACATCTGGGACGCGAGCGGATGGAACGGCATTCTCGCGCAGGCATTCTACCGGCCGAGCGCGATCGACCCGTGGAAGGACGCAGCGGATCAGACGCGCATGTCGCTCGACGAGTACTCGACGCGCTGGATCAAGTATCCGTGGCCGCAGATGAGCGCCGTCGAAGGCCCGATCAGCGGCATGGAGTACCCGATGCTCGTCATGGAAGCGAAGAGCAGCGACAAGTACGACCTGTACAACGTCGTGACGCACGAGATCGGGCACAACTGGTTCCCGATGCTCGTCGGCTCGAACGAGCGCGTGCACATGTGGCAGGACGAAGGGTTCAACACGTTCATCAACACGTTCAGCGAGGGACGACGGTACCCGGAACGTGGGGACCAGATGGCGCGCGCGCACGACGAGCGGCGGTACGTCGAGGCGGCGATGAAGGCGAACTCCGACAAGCCGATCGACGTGATGCCCGACCGTATCGACCCGCGCCTGCTCGGTCTCGCCTCGTACGTGAAGCCGAGCGTGGGGCTGCAGCTGCTGCGGCAGGAGATCATGGGGCCGGAGGCGTTCGACGACGCGTTCCGAACGTACATCCAGCGGTGGGCATTCAAGCATCCGACGCCGGCGGACTTCTACCGCACGATGGAAGACGCGGGCGGCCGCCGGCTCGACTGGTTCTGGCGCGAGTGGTTCAAGGAGAATCCACATTTCGATCAGGCGATCGACACCGTGATCACGCGCCAGGACGGCGAGGTGCAGCAGGTCGTCGTCGCGTACGGCAACCGTGCGCGCGGCGTGCTCCCGATTCACGTGCGGTTCACGTTCAGTGACGGCTCGACAGAGAGCCACGACTACCCAGCCGAAGTGTGGAGCACGAACACGACGCGCTACGTGCGGCAGTACGGTTTCCGGGGCAAGACGCTGCGTCGCATCGAGCTCGATCCGGAGGAGCGGCTGGTCGACATCGATCGCTCGAACAACGGCTGGGGCGCTGCCGCGATGGTGGCTCCGCAACCGTAAACAGTGACGCAACGCGCGTTACCGGAGTGAAGTGATATGGGCAGCGCACGTTGGCTGCCCATTCCTGCACCAGCCTGCTTGGCGTCGTTTTTGCTCCAATTGCTACTAGCAGGTGCAGTCGCCCGTTGCGGCGAGCACGACCGTCGGAGGTAAGCGTCGTCCGCTCCCGGATTGGGAAGGCCAGGTAGACGAGTCCGTATGCGACACCGATTGCGATTGCGAAGTACGGTTCGACACCAGTACGTCAGCCAGGCGCCGCCGTCGCGAAAGCGTGCGGCCGCTGTCGCGAAGGGCATGGGCGCATGACTAACGAGCGACGATTCGAAGAGCTGTTGACCGAGTTCAAGCGCGTTGGAGTGGACCTCGACAGCTTCCCCGCCGGCATCGGCGTTCATCGCGACGACGCACTCCGCATCCTCCGCTTGCTTCCCGATGGCGCCGGCCCCGCGGCGTTCCTGAGCCGAGTGCGGTACGAGCAACAGGCGACCTCGCGATCCGGCGACGGCGACGCCCTGACCGCCGCCGGTTGATCGCGACTCCTCGCGCGCGCTAGGTCGTGGAGGCCGTGGCGATCGCGCGCGCGTGCGCGTCGAGCTCCGTCACGAGCTCGGGCCCGAAGTAGTACGCGAGCTCGCTGCGCGCCATCTCGTACGCGGTCGGACCCTCCCCGGCACAGACGAGCGATCCGTCGTAGAGCTCCTCCGAACAGAGGAGTGCACCGCCGCCGAACGTCACCGGGAAGAGCGTGCTGACGATCGGCTTGAGCGCGTGATAGTCCTCGCCCGCGGCGAGCAGCGCTCCGTGGATCAGACAGCCGCGCCCATCGCGGCGGAGGAACACGCACGCGCCGTCGACGACCGCCGTGCGCGTCGCCGCACCGCCGGGGAAATCGGCATCGGGGGTGACGGCCGCGACGAACCATCGCTCGCGCGGCAGCGCGACGAGGGCCGCGAGCTCGTCGGCGCGGGCGAGAATGCGGTCGCGCTCCACGACGGACACGTCGACGCCGTGGGTGCAGCAGGCGTCGCCGCAGAAGTCGCAGCGAAGGCAGTGCCCGTAATAGTGGCGTGTGAAGATGGCGGCATCCACCTCGTGCACGACGGGGGCGCCGTCGCGCGCGACGTAGGGGCGCGAGAGCGGAAGCTGGGTCAGGCGGCGCTCGGGTCCGCGGTACCGCCGGACGCGTCCCCTTGTGGCGCTTCCTCGGGTCCGCCACGGCGCGACGGACCGCGCCGGCGGCCGCGGCCGCGCTTTCGCGTGCTGGGCGGACGTGGTGCGGTGACTCCGGCCTCGATGCTCGGCGCGCGGCGCACCACCGACTGACGGCACGCCTCCAGCACCGCTTCGAGCGCCTCGATGCCGTCGTCGGTCGCCTCGAGGAAGAGGTCGTGCACGACGGACTCCGCCTTCTCGAGCTGCTTCACGAGCGCGAGCGCCATGGCACGGCTGGGCATCGTGCCGCAGAGCTTCGCGTCGATGCGATTGCCGGCGGGACGGCGGTAGACGGTGACCGCGCCCTGCTTCCCGGGCTGGAGGAAGTAGGGTGACTTGGCGGCGGCGGATCGCTTCTTCGGCGGTCGGCGCTTCTTGTCGGTCATGATACGAGCATCGTCATGTGCACGCTGAAACGTATGCCGACCGTCGGCGAGGCGGGAGGTCCGAGCGACGCACTCGCGTGGTCGCGGTCGCCCCGCATAGCTTGCAAGAGCTCGCCCTCGAACTCCCACACGAGACTTCGCGCCATGACGCATCCTTCCGTCTCCGACCAGGATCTGCGCTACCCCATCGGCCGGTCGGACATGACCACGCCGCTATCGGCCGGAGAGCGCGCGCAACGCATCGATGACATCGCCGCGACTCCGGCGCAGCTCCGGCGAGCCGTCGCCGGTCTGTCGGACGAACAGCTCGACACGCCGTACCGGCCCGGCGGCTGGACGGTGCGTCAGACGGTGCACCACGTGGGCGACAGCCACATGAATGCGTTCGTCCGCTTCCGCCTCGGGCTCACGGAGGAGAACCCGACGATCAAGCCCTACGACGAGCAGGCGTGGTCGGAGCTGCCGGACATGCGGCTGCCGATCGACGTCTCGCTGCGACTCATCGACGCGCTTCACGAGCGTTGGGTCCATCTGCTGCGATCGGTGCCCGGGGCCGCGTTCCAGCGACAGATCTTCCATCCTGAGAATGGCCCGATGACGCTCGACGCGATGGTGAGCCTGTACTCGTGGCACGGCAGGCATCACACGGCACACATCGCGGGACTCCGCCACCGGCAGGGCTGGCATTGATGCCTCGCGCGCGCCGGCGCGCCGCCTGCCGAGCGCGCGCCCTCGCGTTGGCGCTCGTCGTGACGGCGTGCGGGAAGGGCGCTGGACGCGCCACCGACTCGACGAGAGCCGCGAGTCCGCCGGCGACCGGGTCTGCATCGACGCAGACCGCCAGGGCGGGGTCGACGACGCAGGATGCGCGCACGCCGGCGTGCCCGAGAACCGGGCACTGGATCGACTGTCAGGTGCACGAGCGCTTGATCCGATCGGGGCTGGCCCCGCGCGATACGACGCGCGACGCGCTGCCGGCGCTCGGTCCGTCGCCGATCGTGTATCGGCTCGGGAAGGGAGGGCTCGCGGTGTATCTGTTCGCCGATTCGACGACGCGCGCGCGCGCAGCGACGACGCTCGACACCGTGAAGTTCGTTCGCGCCCCACGGGGGCCCACGGTCCTCTCGCAAGCGACAGTGATCGAGAACGACAACCTGCTCGGCCTGTTGTTCAGCAAGAACGAGCAGCAGATCGAGCGCGTGTCGGACGCGCTCACGGCGGGACCTCCCCAGCCGTGATGCGACGCCGCGCGAGTGCGCGCGTGGCCGGGTTCGCGCTCGCGGGACTCCTGACGCTCGTGCTCCCCGGCTGCAGCGTGAGCGAGGATCAGGAGGTCGAACTCGGCCGGCGCAATGCGGAGCAGGTCGATGCGCAGCTGCCAGTGGTGCGCGACCCCGTCGCCTCGAACTATGTCCAGGCGCTCGGCACGTCCATCGCGCGGACGACGGAGCGCTCCGACCTCGACTGGCGATTCCGCATCATCGACAGTCGTCAGGTGAACGCCTTCGCACTTCCCGGAGGATTCATCTACGTGAATCGCGGCTTGATCGAGCGCGCGGAGGGGCTCGACGAGCTCGCAGGGGTGCTCGCGCACGAGGTCGGCCACGTGGTGCTCCGGCATTCGGTGCACCAGATCGAGAAGCAGAACAAGACGGGCGTGGCCGTCGAGCTGGGATGTCGGCTGACGAACCTCTGCAACAGCGACGTCGCGCGCGCGGCGATCCAGGTCGGGGGCGCAGCGCTGTTCGCGCGGTACAGCCGCCACGACGAGGCGGAGGCCGACTCGGAGGCGGTGCGGCTCGTCGTGAACGCCGGGATCGATCCGACCGGCATCCCGACGATGTTCAGGCGACTGCTGGAGGAGCGACGCACGTCGCCGTTGGGGATCGAAGCGTTCTTCGCCTCGCATCCGCTCGAGGAGGACCGGATCGTGGCGACCGAGCACGAGATCGCGGCAGTTCCTCCGTCCGCGTTGAGAGGATTGCGGCGGGACGACCCGAGCTACCAGGCCTTCAAGGCGCACCTCGCGTGGTTGCCGAGAGCGCCGGAGCCGGAGCCGAACGCAGTCTCGCCGTAGCGAGAGGAGCGAAGATCCGGCACTTTCCGGGTCATCGTCGTTCCAGATCCGCGTTCGGTCGTTGAATCGCCGGTCGATGCGGCTCAGCCGACGGCTACGGCGCCCCGGCGATTCTCTCTGCCTCGGCCTCGTCCTGCGTCGAGAGGAGATCGCGACGTGCGGGCGGCACCGTGACACCTCCCGAGACGATGAATGCCATCACGTCGGCGCTCTCGGCGTCGAGCGGCGTGACGGCGCTCGAGGGAAAGATGAGCAGGGAGCCGGCGAAGTTGTACGACTGTGGCAGGTACACCGCGACGTGCTCCATCATTCCCATCGAGGCCAGCGTCTCCTGCGTGACGAAGCCGAGCGCGCGTGCCTCGCTCGTGGCGTATGGTGCGACGAGGACCGGCTTGTCGAAGCGGCGCTTCTCGCCGACGAAGGCGTTGAGCAGATCCCTCGTGGACGAGTACAGCAGGCGCACGAATGGCAGCCGCTCGAGCACGCCCTCGACCATCGAGAGCATTCGTCGCGTGATGAAGCTCGATGCGAGGAATCCGAACAGCGTGATGAGCACCACGGTCGCGACGAAGCCGACACCGGGGATCGGAATGCCGAGCCAGCCATCGATCGTCGCGAACACGCGCACGCACACGTAGACCGTGAAGGCGAGCGGCGCGAGGAGGACGACGCCCTTGAAGAAGTAATTCAGTAGCCGAGACATCAGGTCACTTCGCCGACAGCGGAACGCTCAACCGCTTCGTCCCCCAGGTGAGGTTGAGCGATGCCGTTGGATTCCCTTGCTCGACGTCGATCGTGAATCGCTCCACCGGCGCCGCAACGCTGCTCTCGCGCAGGGGCACGCGCACGAGATCACGCTTCGAGTCGTACACCGTGCCCCATTGGCCCACCTGACGGTTGATCGCGAGCTGGTAGCCGCTCGGCGTCGTCGCAGTCCAGAGCGTGTACGTTCCCGCCGGTACCGTCGCGCCGCCGACGACGAGGTCGACGTCGGTCCGGAACTGCGTCGCCGCGTTCGCGCCGGTTCGCCAGAGGGTGTCGCCGAGGACGCCGTTCACCCACACGTCGCGACCGCGGAGCGCTGGACGGCCGTAGTCGATCCAGAGGTGAGCACTGCCCACCGTCGCCTGCACGGTGTCGCGCGTCGAGGCCGGGCCGGCGGGCGTGCCGCCCTGTTCGCGTTGCGACCACGCGTGCGCGATCGGTTCGACGTCGAGCGAGTCGATTCGTGTGACGAGCACCTTGAACGTCGTGTGCGCGCCATCGACGGCGACGATGCCACCGTGCCCGTCATGGCGAACGAAGAGCGGGCTGCCGTTCACGGTGACGCGAACGGAGTCGCGGCCGACGACGCGCACCGCCTGTGGCGTCGCCTGCCGGGTGGCAAGACCGATCGGCACACTCGCGAACTCGACGCTGTCGCGACCGAGGAGGCTCATGCGAGCAAGCGCAAGCTCGTACAGGCCAAAGGACATCGCGAGCGCTGGCAGCACCGGCCCGCGCACGACGAACGCCCGCGTGGTATCACTCGCGCTGCGATGGCCGGTGAGCACGGCGGAGTCGCGCCCGAAACGTACGGAGAGCGACTGCAGGCCGCCGGGAAGCGGAGCGCCCGATCCGTCGCGCACCGAGAGATCGACCTTCACGGGTGCTCCGCTCCGTGCGAGGTCGATCGTGTAGCGCGCGATGCGCGTCGCGGGCAGCCGCGTGACGAGCGTCCCCACCATGTGCGTCGTCGTGCGCGTGTACTGCTCGACGGCCAGGGTGTCGGCCCCGAGTCGGGTCAGCAGCGTCGTCGTCGCGACGGGCGCCGGCGTTGGGATCGACGTCGATCCCGACCAGCACGCCACGATCGGCAGCGCGGCGAGCGCGACCGCGGCCACACGAGGAGCGAATGCGGCGAGCATGGTGATCTCCGGAAGAGTACGGATGGCCGACGTGATTTATGGTAGCGCGGTTCGCGGCGCGGCGCACGGGCAGTGTGGCCCGGTGATTGCCCGCTGCCGCGTACACGGTCCATCGGTCGGACCGGATCTCGAAGGGGAGGACTCCATGAAGTCGCGTGACGGTCATCAGCAGGGCCCGCAGGAGCACGCCGAGGGTCAGCACGGGGAGAAGGCGCATTCACGCTTCCTCGAGCAGATCCACGAACCGATGCATCGGGACGACGAAGCGTCCGAGGATGACGACACGAGCGAGAGCGGTCGAGACGACCGGCAGCGCCGCTGACTTCCTGCCAGCGCGCCGTACACTGCCGTCGCTGCGGCGCGCGGCGGCGGGATGTCGCGGCTGCCACCTGTGGAAGGTCGGCACGCAGACGGTGTTCGGCGAGGGCGCGCGCTCGGCGACCCTGATGTTCGTCGGTGAGCAGCCGGGCGATCAGGAGGATCGTGCGGGCCATCCGTTCGTCGGTCCATCCGGCCGGCTGCTCGACTCCGCGCTCGAGCGCGCGGGGCTGGATCGGGGAGAGGCGTACGTCACCAACGCGGTGAAGCACTTCAAGTGGGTGCCCGACGGCAGCGGAAAGCGCCGCATCCACAAGACGCCATCGTCGTCGGAGGTGCGCGCCTGCCATCCCTGGCTCGACGAGGAGATCGCGATCGTGAAGCCCCGCGCGATCGTGGCACTTGGCGCAACGGCGGCGAAAGCGCTGTTCGGCCCCACCGTCCGCGTGACGGTGCAGCACGGCAAGGTGATCCGCACTCCGCTCGCCGAGGCAGGCTTCGCCACGGTGCATCCGAGCTCGATCCTCCGCGCGCCGAGCGACGTACGAGCGGGTGCGGAGAGGGCGTTCGTGGAGGATCTCAAGAAGGTGGCGAAGTGGCTTCGTAAGTAACTGCCACATCGAGTGACGAGTACGACCGACGTAGCGAGTACCCGGTACCAGTAAGACGCTTCCGGAAAGCGCCTCGAGACCGCGACCCGGAGCGATCGTCACTGCTGATCGGGCGACCGGCCTTCCGGGAGCGTCCAGCCGTTACTGGGTACCTGCTACGTCAGTCATGCTCGGTATTCGCCCTGGCCGTTATCTTTCCGCATGCCCTCCGCCACCCACCGCAAAGCCCTCGCCCATCTCCGAAGCGTCGATCCCGTCCTCGCGACGATCATCGATCGCGTCGGCCCCTGCCGGCTCGAGCCACGGCGCGCCGGGACGCACTATGATGCGCTGGTTCGGTCGATCGTCTTTCAGCAACTGTCCGGAAAGGCAGCGAGCACGATCCATCGGCGGCTCTGCGAGATCTATCCGGGGAAGCGGCCTCGCGCCGAGCACGTGCTCTCGACGGCGGACGACGTGCTGCGTGCCGCGGGACTCTCGCGGCAGAAGATCGGCTATCTTCGCGATCTGTCTGCACGCGTGGCCGATCGCTCGCTGCCGCTCGCGCACCTCGGGCGCCTCTCCGACGACGCGATCGTCGAGCACCTCGTGCAGGTGAAGGGGATCGGGCGGTGGACCGTGCAGATGTTCCTCATGTTTCGGCTCGGCCGGCCCGACGTGCTCCCGGAGCTGGACCTGGGCGTGCAGACCGCGATCCAGCGCGCGTACGGGCTGAAGAAGCGGCCCACACCGAAGGATGTGCTGCGCATCGGAGAGAAGTGGCGACCGTACGCGTCGATCGCGAGCTGGTATCTCTGGCGCTCGCTCGAGAACGGAGACGGCCAGGCCTGATCCGGCTCTCGTGACGGCACGTCCCCCACTCGGAGCAGGCACACTCCCGATGCGCTCCTTACCTTGAGAGAGTGCGGCTCCGGCTCTCGGTCCCGTCTCACCGCATACACTGTCGACGATGACAGCTATTCAGCTCCCCGACCACTACGAGATTCTCCAGGTGTCGCCGCGCGCCGATCGGGAGACCATCGAACGCGTGTTTCGCCACCTCGCGAAACGCTACCACCCGGACAATCGCGACAGCGGTAACACGGACGCGTTCAGCCGGCTCGTCGAGGCGAACCGCGTGCTCTCCGATCCGGAGGAGCGCGCCCGCTACGACGTCCTGTACGAGCAGGTGAAGGCGGCGCAGTGGCGGATCTTCGACCAGGAGACGACTCGCAGCGAGATCGCCGCCGACTCGCGCATACGCAACGCCATTCTCGCGCTGCTGTACGTCGCGCGACGTAACGACTGCATGAACCCCGGGGTTGGCGCCCTGGAGCTGGAGCGCACTCTGGGTTGCCCCGAGTCACTCATGGAGTTCCATGTCTGGTACCTGCGAGAGCATGGACTCATCAAGCGGGACGAGTCCGGCGGGTTAGCCATCACGGCCGCCGGTGTCGATCGCGTGCTGGAACGCGGCGGTCCCGAGAAGCCGGTCACCCATCTCATTTCGGCAGGCGAGCAGATGGAGAGCTGACGGGAGGCAGCGTGGAGCGACGGCCGCTCGGGGAGACGGGACTCACGGTCCCCGCTGTAGGAATGGGAACGTGGCAGACGTTCGATGTCCGGTTTCCGGCCGACGTGGAGTCCCGCAGGGAACTCGTCACCGCCGCGCTGGATGTCGGATGCGACCTCTTCGACAGCTCCCCCATGTACGGCGAGGCCGAGCGGGTGCTGGCCCACGCTCTCGCGGGTCGTCGCGACCGAGCACTGGTGGCCACGAAGGTCTGGACGTCGGACAGGGAGGCCGGTGAACGCCAGATCCAGGATGCGATGTCGCTGTACGGCGGCTTCGTCGACGTCTACCAGGTGCACAATCTCGTCGCGGTGAGCCACTGGCTGCCGGCCCTGCGTGCGCTGAAGGCCGAGGGGAAGGTGCGAGTCGTCGGCGTCACCCACTACGCGCAGTCGTCGTTCGCGGACCTCGCCCGCATCATGCGGAGCGGGCACGTCGAGCAGGTGCAGCTGCCGCTGAACGTTCGCGACCGGGCGGCGGAGCGTGAGCTGCTCCCGATTGCCGCCGATCTCGGCATCGGCGTGCTCGTCATGCGACCGCTCGGAGAGGGTGCGCTCCCCAGACGTGCGCCACAGCCAGACAAGCTCGCCCCGCTCCGCGAGTATGGCGTGACCACGTGGGCACAGGCGCTGCTCAAGTGGATTCTCAGTGATCCGCGCGTGAGCTGCGTCATCCCTGCGACCAGCCGCGTTCACCACGCGCGAGACAACGCCGCGGCCGGCGACCCGCCGTGGTTCGATGAGGGTGCGAGGGAGTACGTGGCTGGGTTGGCGGAAGGACGCGCGTGAACTGCCACCGCGAGCACCCGGTAGCGAAAGCCAGTAGACCGGGTCTGGGTACTCGCTACGTCTGTTCGACTGGGTACTCGAAGTGGCAGT
>QHVE01000006.1:24866-26648 GCA_003223455.1 Gemmatimonadota bacterium
CATCACCCTTTACCTTTCTGCATGCTCGTCGTAAAAGAGGACACCGAGAAGGCCCGGCTCTACGCCATCATGCGCCGCCGCGCCACGGGGCTGCTGGCGGCGTTCGCGCTGCTGTTCGTCGGCGTCACGATTCTCGTGCATCTGCGCCCGGACTTTGCTCCCTTCTGGGTGCGGCTCGTGCGTGCGACGGCGGAGGCGGCGATGGTCGGCGGGCTCGCGGACTGGTTCGCCGTCACCGCGCTGTTCCGCCATCCGCTCGGCATACCGATCCCGCACACGGCGATCGTCGCGCATCGCAAGGACCGGATCGGTCGCAGCCTCGGCAACTTCGTCGGCAACAACTTCCTCGCGCGAGAGGTCATCGCGCGACAGCTCGCCGGCATGCGGCTCGGCGAGCGCGCAGCGCGTTGGCTCTCGGAGCCGACGCATCAGTCGCGCGTCGCGCGCGCGATCGCGGGTGGCGTGGCGCGCGCGACCGAATCGGTACCCGACGACGAGCTGCAGGAAAGCGTCCATGCGACGCTCGTCGAGCAGCTGCGAAAGGCGCACGTGGCGCCGCTGCTCGGCGACCTCCTCGCCCTCGCCACCACCGACGACCGACATCAGGAGATGCTCGACCGGCTCGTGCTGCTGGTGAGTCGCGTCGTGCACGACAACAAGGAGCTCATCCGCGTGCGCATCGCCGAGGAGAGCCCGTGGTGGGTGCCCAACGTCGTCGACGACAAGCTCTATGAGAAGATCGTCGCCGGAATCGAGCGCACGCTCGACGACGTCTCGGCCAACGACGCGCATCCGCTCCGTGCGCAGTTCGATCATGCGCTGCGCGACTTCACCGACAAGCTGCACAATTCTCCCGAGGTCATCGCCCGCGCCGAGGGGATGAAGGAGCGCCTGCTCGCGCATCCCGCCGTGGGGGAGCTGTCCGGTGCGCTGCTCGGCGCGGCGCGGCAGTCGCTGGCGAAGTACGCCGGACCCGACGCGCCCTCACCCGAGCCGCTCGAGCGCGCACTTGCGGGCATCGCCGAGCGGGCGCTCGCCAGCGAGCAGCTCCTGCAGGACATCGACGACGCCGTGGAACGGCTGGTGCTGGGCGTGGTAGATCAGTATCGGCCCGAGGTGGCCGAGCTCATCGCTCGCACCGTGGAGGGATGGGACGCGACCGACGCCTCGCGAAAGATCGAGGTCCAGATCGGCCGCGATCTGCAATTCATCCGCATCAACGGCACGCTGGTGGGCGGCCTCGTCGGCCTCGTGCTGTATCTCGTCACCGTGCTCATCGGCTGAGCGCGCACTATTCCTCGAAGGAGGATTCGTGATCAGACGTCTCGTCTCGTCCCTGCTGCTCGTGCCCGCTCTGCTGCACGCACAGTCGCAGCAGGAGTTCGCCGCGCGCCGCGCCGCCGTGGTGGCGGACATGCCCGATGGCGTGCTCGTCGCGCTCGGCGCTCACGAGCCCGCGCAGGACTACGTGAGCTTCGTGCAATCGCCGTCGTTCTACTATCTCACCGGGTTCAAGGAGCCGGACGCGGCGCTCGTCGTCGTGAAGCAGGGCGGCCGCGTCGCCTCCTCGACGATGTTCGTGCAACCGCGGCTCCCGAGCCGAGAGGTGTGGACCGGTGGCCGCGTCGGCGTCGAGGGGATCGCGAAGCTCACGGGGATGAACGGACGCAACGTGGAGGAGCTGCCGAAGGTGCTCGACTCGCTCGCGACCGCGGGCGTCGCGATGTCGGTGGTCGGTGAGTTCGGCGAAGGTGGAGAGGCGAACGGTGCTGCGCGCCTGCT
>QHVE01000006.1:26719-27984 GCA_003223455.1 Gemmatimonadota bacterium
CGCGGCAAGAAGAGCGACATCGAGCAACGGTACATCCGGCAGGCGGTGGACATCACCGTGCTCGCGCAGCGCGAGGCGATGGCCGCGCTGGAGCCGGGGATGAACGAGTTCGAGATTCAGGCGCTCATCGAGTACACCTTCCGCCGCAACGGCGCCGACCGGCCGTCGTTCTCGACGATCGTCGGCTCGGGCCCGAACTCGACGACACTGCACTACAGCGCGGACGACCGGTTCATCGGGCCGAACGACGTCGTCGTGATGGACATCGGCGCGTCGTACAAGGGCTACGCGGCGGACGTGACGCGCACCGTCCCCGCGAGCGGAACGTTCTCACCGCAGCAGCGCGCCGTGTACGAGATCGTGCGCGCCGCGCAGGCGGCCGCCGAGCGGCAGGCGAAGCTCAACGCGAGCTCGCAGCTGATGGACGATTCGTCGCGCGCCGTGCTGGCGGCGGGACTCGCGAAGCTCGGTCTGATCGAGTCCCCGACGGCGACCTACGACTGCGAGGTGGGCGAATCGCCACGACAGTGCCCGCAGTACCGGATGTACTACATGCACGGCCTCGGGCACGGCATCGGCCTCGAGGTGCACGATCCCGAGCAGTACTACTTCACGCACACCATCGCACCGGGCAGCGCCTTCACGATCGAGCCGGGGATCTACGTGCGCGAGCACGTGCTGGAGGAGATGCCCGACTCGCCGCGGAATCGAGAGATCGCGGCGAAGCTCCGTGGGGCGGTCAACACCTACCGCAACATCGGCGTCCGCATCGAGGACGATTACATCGCCACGGACAAGGGCGTCGAGTGGATCTCGCGCGCACCGCGCGAGATCGAGGAGATCGAAGCGGCGATGCGCGGCAGCTACGCCGGACCGCCCAAGCGCGATCGGTCGCTGGTGGAGAAGTACAAGGGAGAATGAGCAACGCCGCGGCGGTCGCCCCGTGAGGCGACCGCTCGCCGCGAAGGTCATGCGAGGAGGTTGAACTTCAGGATGTGCCAGAAGGCGGCGACGCCGTCCTTCCAGTTGATCTTCTTCCCCTCGGCATACGTCCGCCCCGCGTAGGAGATCGGCACCTCGTAGATGCGGGCATCCCGCTGGGCGAGCCGCGCCGTGATCTCCGGCTCGAAGCCGAACCGGTCCGACGTCAGCTCCCCGACGAGCCCCCGCGCCAGCTCGCCGCGGACCGCCTTGTAGCAGGTCTCCATGTCGGTCAGGTTCAGGTTCGTCAGCATGTTGCTGAACAGCGTGAGCAACGTGTTGCC
>QHVE01000113.1:0-9398 GCA_003223455.1 Gemmatimonadota bacterium
ATCGCGATTCCGGCCGAGGGAGCCCAGGACGTGCTCGATCGCATCGTGCGCACGGGCATCAAAGCGGTGTTGAACTTCGCGCCGATCCAGCTCAACGCGCCGCCGGACGTCACGGTGAGGGCGGTGAACATGGCGATGGAACTGGAGGGGCTGTCGTTCGCGCTGACGAATCGGGAGTAAGGATCGGCGACGAACTGCAACGGCGAGCACCCAGTACGACGGACGTAGCGAGTACCCAGATGCGGTCGGCTGGCTCCCGGAAGGCGCCTCGAAATCACGACCCGGACAGATCTTCACCAACCAGTGGCTGACGGGCATACCGGGAGCGTGCCACCGGAACCGGGTGCCTGCTACGTCAGTACCGGATACTCGCCGTTGCAGTTCATCGAGCCCTCATCAGCCCCACGAACTGCTCCGGACTCAGTACCTCCGGCCTCACCTGCCCATCGATCCCGGCGCGGGCGAGCAGTGTGTCTGCCTGCTCGGCGTCGAGCGAGAAGAGGGATCGCACGACGCGCCGCATCTGTTTGCGGCGCATCCCGAAGGCGCTCTGCACCAGCACGCGAAAGCGGTGCTCTTCCTCGTGGGTAACGAGCGGGGTGGCGAGCGGCGTGATGCGGACGACGGCGCTTTCGACCTTCGGGGGCGGGGCGAACGCACCGGCTGGGACGGCGAACAGTGTCTCGGCGCGCGCGACGGCGGCGACGTTCACCGTCAGTGCGCCGTACTCCTTGCCGCCAGGCTTGGCGACGAGCCGCTGCGCGACCTCGCGCTGGACGAGATACACGGCGCGATCCGCGCGCGGCGGCGCCAGCGCGTGGAAGAGAATGGGTGTCGTGATGTAGTAGGGGACGTTCCCCACGAGCACGTATGGTCCCGCCGCCAGGTCGCCCAGCGAGACCTCGAGCACGTCCGCCTCGGCGATGAGGACATTGCCGCGGCGTGCGTAGCGCTCGCGGAGCATCGCGGCGAGGGCGCGATCGTATTCGATCGCAATCAGCCGTCCGGCGCGCTCGGCGAGGATGTCGGTGAGCGCTCCCCTGCCCGGCCCGATCTCCAGCACGGTCTCGCCTCCCTGGAGCTGGAGCGCGTCCGCGATGCGGCCGAGGATGCGCCGATCGCTGAGAAAATGCTGCCCCAGACTCTTGCGGGTCGGCGGGAACGCGGCACGGCGTTCCCGCGGCGCGCCACGGTCGCCGCTCATGCGATCAGCTCTTCGCGATGACGAGAGTCAGATCGTCGCGGCGAGGAACATCGCCGGTGTAATTGTCGAGCAGCGTGAAGACGCGCGTCGCGATCTCTTCCGGCGGCTCTTCGCGATACTGCATCACGCAGTCGAGCACGGGCTCTTCTCCGAGGCGGACGCCCTCGCGATTCCGGGCGTCGGTGATGCCATCGGTGAAGAGCACGAGGAGGTCGCCGCCGACGTCCCAGGGCCGCACCTCCGACCGCGGCGCCTCGTCGGACATGCCGAGCGGTGGACCGCCGGCGCCGAGGCGCTCCACGTCCCCCGCGCGCGTGACGACGAAGGCGTGGGGATGTCCGGTATTCCCGTAGCGGAGCACGCCGAGGTTCCGGTCCACGACGGCGTAGAGCGCCGACACGAACATCTCCGTCGTCGTCAGCTCCTCTTTCACCGACTGGTAGAGCCGGCGCAGCATCTCGGCGGGATCGTCGGTGCCCTGGGCGTGAATCGCCGACGCGCTCATGGTGAGGGCCATGATGAGCGCGGCCTGATACCCATGTCCGGACACGTCGCCGATCATCACGCCGATGCGGCCGTTCGACAGGCGATAGAGGTTGTAGAAGTCCCCGCCGACGTCCTCGGCCGGGACGACGCGCGCGGCGACGGTTGCCTCGGGGGCGATGTGCCTCACGTCCGGCAGGAGCTTCATCTGCAGGTCGTGCGCGAGCTGCATCTCCTGCTGAAGGCGCTGCTGGTCGAGCGACTGCCGCACGAGTCGGGCGTTCTGGATCGCGGCGCCGATCTGCGATGCGATGGCGGTGACGAGCTTCTGGTCGCCGGCCGTGAATGCCTGTCCGGAGCGCCGGTCGGAGAGGTTCACCACGCCGAGCGGCTCGCCGCCGTCCTGGGTGGTCCAGAGGATCGGCACGGTGAGCATGGCGCCCTTCCTGAATCCACGCTCCGCCTCGCACGGCATGTCCCCTTCCTCGGCGATGAGCGAATGCAGCGTGCGAAAGACGTGTGCGCTCACGCTGGACTCATCATCGACCGCGATCGGGCGAATGGGCACGTCCTCCCCGCCGAGGCGCGCCACGACGTCGAGGGTGTGCGTCTCCGGATCGTGGATGAGGATCGACGCGCGCCGCGCGCCGACCGTCTCGCTCACCTCGCGAAGAATCGTCTCGGCACCTTCGGCCAGCGACACGGTGCGCCCGAGGATCTCGCTGATCGAGTAGAGGAGATTGATCTCCTCGTAGCGCTCGGCGAGCTCGTTGGCCGCGTGCTCGACCTCGAGCGTGTTCTGCAGATACTGCGCGACGACGGGACGCAGGAACTTCAGGTAGCTGTCGATCTCACGTCGCTCGATCGGACAGGGGCCGAGCACGAGCCAGGCGGGCCGCGGGCCGGCAATCGGCACGACGACGAGCCGCCCGCGTTCAGTCGCCTCGTCGCGTACGACGCCGAGGGGGGGCAACAGCTCGGGCGGAGGCGGGTCGGCGCGGCGCGTGCCGGCGATGAATCGGAGCGGGCCCTTCACGCCGCCGTCTCGACGCCAGACGGATGCATCGCACCCGGTGGCTTCGTGAAAGGCGGCGAGGACCTCGCCCAGCTCGCTCATGCGCGAGTGAGGATGAGTCGCACCACGTTCCCGGCTGGCGCGCCGTTCGCATCGAAGCGCTCGACCCGGTCCATGAGCGCTCGCATGAGAAACAGCCCGCGGCCGTCCTCGCGCTCGATGTTATCGGGATCGGTCGCGTCGCGGATGTTGTCGTCGATGTCGAACGGCTCGCCTTCGTCCTGCACGTCGACGACGAGACGGAGGGCGTCCACGTCGGCGCGTACGAAGACGCGCTTGCCGGGATCCTCGTTGTTCGCGCGGAGGATCGCGTTCGAGATCGCCTCGCTGAGGGCGACGGGCACGTTGAGCGCGAGCTGGTGGGCGTTGTACGCCAGCTCGGCACAGGGATGTCGAATGAGCTCGACGACGCGTTCGATGTACGCGACGTCGCTGGGGATCTCGACTTCGAGCGAGACGCGAAGCCCAGCGTCGTTCGTTGGAGACGCGGCCATGGCGGGGGCGGGGGCGGCGCGGGGTGGGAGGCGTCGCGCCAGCTGCGACGGGTGCGCGGCCCGCCGACTGGCGGGCCGCGCGGAAGATCAGAAGCTCGCCAGCGCGCGATCGCGCGTATCCGAGATCTGGAACAGCGTGTCGAGCTTGGTGAGCTCGAACAGGGTTTTCAGGTCGTCGTTGAGATTCGCCAGCCGCAGCTCCCCGCCCTGCTCGCGAATCTTCTTGGAGAGCGACACGAGCACGCCCAGCCCGGAGCTGTCGATGTAGCCGGTCTGGGCGAAGTCGATGAGGAACTTCTTCTCGCCGCGCTCCAGCTCGTCGAGCACCTTCTGCTTGAGCTCCTGTCGATTACCGACGATGAGCTGACCCTCGACGTCCACCACGACGATCTCTCCTTCCTTCTTGATCGTGAAGCTCATGTGCCTGTCTCCTGGCGGATCTCGTTCAGTGCCGTGAGTGCCGGCTCGCCCGCCTGCAACGCGGTGATCGCGGCCACATTGAAGATGTCTTCAGCGGAGGCTCCTCGCGAGAGATCGTTGCACGGATGGCGCATCCCCTGGAGGATGGGCCCGATCGCACGCGCCAACGCCAGCCGCTGCACCAACTTATAGGCGATGTTCCCTGCGTCGAGCGAAGGGAAGACCAAAACGTTCGCCCTGCCACCGACGGAACTGCCTGGCGCCTTGCGAGCCGCCACCTCCGCCACGAGCGCTGTGTCCCCTTGCAATTCTCCGTCCACATCGAGCTCGGGCGCGCGCTCCCGAATCAGGGCGAGCGCGTCGCGCACGAGGTCCACGGTGGTGCCAGTGCCGCTGCCCAACGTGCTGAACGAAAGTAGTGCGACGTGTGGCTCGTCGCCTACGATCCGCCGACGGTCGAGGGCGGCGGCGATCGCGATGTCGGCGAGCTGCGGCGCCGAAGGATAACGGACCACCGCGCAATCCGCGAACGTGAGCACCTCGCGATCAGCGGACCTGAAGGGCGGCACGTCCATGTAAAACGCGCTCGAGATGGTCTCGACGCCGGCGACGGGTCCGACGAGCCACAGCGCGGCGCGCAGTACCTCACCGGTCGTGTGCACGGCGCCGGCGACACAGCCGTCGACCCGACCCCATCGCACGAGGGCGTCGGCGACGAGAAGGGGCGATCGCGCGTGCGCCGCGGCCTGCGCCTCGGTCATTCCCTTCGGTCCGCGCAGGGCGAGCAGCTCGGCCGCCACCTGGTCGATGAGCCCACCCGCAGTCGGATCGATCACCTCGCAGCCCGGAATGGAAGCCCGTGGTGCGCCGATGAGCACGGGCTCGACGACCTTCGCCTCAGCGAGAGCGCGCGCAGCGTCGAGCGTGCGCGGATCCTCGGTCTCCGGCAGGGCGATCCGGCGCCGCTGTGTCGCGGCGCGGCTGCGGATCGTGTCGACGAAGCTCACTGCGCGACGATCTTCGACCGGAGCGCCTCGGCGACGCGAGGATGCACCAGGTCGCCGACCTCGCCGCCGTAGCGCGCGACCTCGCGCACCAGACTCGCGCTGATGTAGGTCGTGTCGAGCGACGGGACCATGAAGACGGTCTCGAGCCGCGGCGAGAGGTGGCGGTTCATGAGCGCCATCTGGTATTCGTACTCGAAGTCGCTCACGGCGCGAAGCCCCCGGATCAGCAGGCTGGCGCGGCACTCGCGCGCGAAATCCACGAGCAGTCCGCCGAACGACCGCACCTCGATGCGCGGCTCGTCGGCCAGTGCGGCGCGGATCAGCTCCACCCGCTCGTCGATGGAGAAGAGCGGCTGCTTGGACGAGTTCGTGGCTACGGCGACGATGAGCCGATCGACGTACTCCAGGCTGCGGTGCATGAGATCCTCATGCCCGCGCGTGATCGGGTCGAAGCTGCCGGCGTAGATGGCGATTCGCGAGTTCGGCACGAGGGGAAGAATCGACGCCGGCCGGGGAAAAGGCAATCGCGCCGGCCGACGTCGCGTGCTCACTCGCGACGATAGAAGGTGATCGCGGTCTGCCCGTACTGCCGGCGCTCACCGTCGCTGGGCATCGGCTCTCCGCGGCGATGCTCGATGCCCAGGACGGACGCGAAAGGCACGGCAAGCCAGCGCTCGGCGATCGCGCGCGCCAAGTCGAGGTCATACGGCGGATCGGCGAATGCGACGTCGTACTCGCCCGAGCCGAGCTGCTCGAGGAAGCGGAGCGCATCGACTCGATGGACGCGAATCGCGTCGGCCGCGCCCAGCAACTCGACGTTGTGCTTGATCGCACGGAGACTCGGGGGGGCGATCTCGACGAGATCCGCCGACGCCGCGCCGCGGGAAACCGCTTCGATGCCCAGCGCACCGGATCCGGCGCACAGATCGAGCACGCGCGCATCAGGGAGCAGCGGTGCGACGATGCTCATCCAGGCTTCGCGTACGCGGTCGGCGGTGGGACGCACGTCGCGGCCGAGCGGTGCGGTGATCGTCCTTCCCCGCCAGCGTCCAGCGACGATGCGCACCGCTCAGGCGCGAAAGTCGGCCAGCTTCGCCTGCAGTCTCGAGACGCCCTGATACTCGTCACGCTCCAGCCGGAACGCGATGTCGAGCGGGCGGTTGACGTCGATCTCGCCGATGCGATTGCCGAGCGACCAGCCGAGCGCCTCGAGCGGCTCGTCGTCGGTCTGGATGCGGAGCTTGAGTCCACCCTGGCCGACGATCTTCGGTGGCGCGGCGAGACGTACCCCGCGCGCGAGCAGCATCGGCGACGGATTGCCGACGCCGCACGGCTCGAGGTGACGCAGCAGCGCCTCGAAGCCGGGAGTGAGATCGGCGAGCGCGACCTCCATGTCGATGCGCAACTCGGGCACGAGGTCGTCGGGGGAGAGTGCGGCGCGCGCGGCGGCGTTGAAGCAGCGCGCGAAGTCGTCCACCCGATCGCGGGCGATCGTGACGCCGGCCGCGCTCCGATGGCCGCCGAAGCGCAGGAGAAGCTCCCGGCAGCCGCCGATGCCGGCGTGCAGATCGAAGCGTGAGATCGAGCGGCCCGACCCCTTCCCCTCCTCGCCGTGGAGCGCGATGAGAATCGTCGGGCGCCCGAACTCCTCGACGATGCGCGAGGCGACGATGCCGATGACGCCCGGATGCCAACCCTCCTCCGCGACGACGATGCCGAACGTCTCGTCGAGGTCGAGGGCGAGCACGCGGCGCCGTGCCTGTTCGAGCGTGGCGCGATCGATCTCCTGCCGGCGCGCGTTCAGCTCCTCGAGCTCGCGCGCGATCACGTTGGCTTCGTGCTCGCTCTCGGCGGTGAGGAGCTCGACACCGCGCAGCGCGTGACCGAGCCGCCCGACCGCATTGAGTCGCGGAGCCAGGATGTAGCCGATACGTCCCGCCGTGAGCGGCTTCCCTTCCAGGCCCGCCGACCGAATGAGCGCGCGAAGGCCGAGGTTCCTCGTTTCGGCGAGCATCTTGAGGCCATAGCGGGCGAACACCCGATTCTCGCCGCGGAGGGGGGCGATGTCGGCGATCGTGGCGAGCGCCACCAGGTCGAGCATCCCGAAGACGACGTTCTCGTTGCCGCCGAGCGCACGCGTGACGGCGAGCGCGAGCTTGAACGCCACGCCGACGGCGGCGAGATCCTTGTCCTCCGAGCTGCAGCCCGGACGCTTCGGATTGAGGATGGCGAATGCATTCGGCAGATCGCCGCCCGGCAGGTGGTGATCGCTGATGATGACGTCGATCCCCGCCGCCTGCAGCGTGTTCACCGGCGCGACGGCGCTCGTGCCGCAGTCGCACGTGACGACGACCGTCGCCCCAGCCTCCTGCGCCGCCCGCACGCCGGCCTCGGTGAGGTCGTAGC
This sequence comes from Gemmatimonadota bacterium, assembly GCA_003223455.1. Classification (GTDB taxonomy): domain Bacteria; phylum Gemmatimonadota; class Gemmatimonadetes; order Gemmatimonadales; family Gemmatimonadaceae; genus AG11. The sequence goes on from QHVE01000113.1 coordinate 7,090, forward strand.
CGTCGGTGAGACGGCGGGGGATGAACGGAACGACCTTGGCGCCCAGCGCCCGGAATGCCTTGGTGAGCAGTGTGGTGGACGAGATGCCATCGACGTCGTAGTCCCCGTGGACGAGGATCGTCTCGCCGCCGTGAATGGCGCGCACGAGCCGGTCGACGGCGCGGGCGAGATCGAGCAACTGCTCCGGTGGGAGCAACTGATCGAGCCGCGGGCGCAGATATCGCTTGGCCGAGTCCGCGGGCATGTGACCTCGGGCCGCGAGCAGTCGACAGATGGGCTCGGGGAGCAGCAGCTCGTCGCACAGAGTCCGCACGAGCGAGGGATCCGGCTGCTCCGGCAGGATCCATCGGGCGCGCGGGCGCGCGGCGGGTGCGGACGCGGTCATCCTCGGAAGCTAGACCCGGCGCGGGGGTCGAACAACGGTCAGCGCGTCGTCATTCTCGCGCGTACAGCAGCGCCCCGCAGCCCTCGCACATCTCGATCGTGCCGGATGCCGCCATGACGGCCCGGCGCTGCGTGGGAATCGCCGTATCGCAGGCGCTGCACGACGGACCGCGCAACGGAAACAGCGTTTCGGCGCGACGGCGCGACCGGACCTTGTCGTATTTCGCGAGCATGGGTCTCGGCACGCCCTGCGCGGTGCGATCGCGCTTGGCCCGAGCCTGCGCGACCTGCCCCTCGATCTCGGCCCGTTCCGCATCGAGGACCGACCGCGCCTCGGCCTGCCGGTGCTCGACGTCGGCGAGGGCCGACTCGAGTTGGGCCACGTGGTGGCGCATCTCGCCGATGCGGCCGAGGATCTGCGTCGCATCGCGCTCGCTGTCGTCAGCCATCCGCTTGGTCTGCTCGAGCTGCGTCATGGCGGCATTCGCCTCACGCGGCGAGGTCACGCTCTCGTACTGGCGCTGGCTCCGCTCGACGAGCTGCCGGTGCGTCTCGAGCTTGTGCGTCGCCTCGCGATGTCGGGCCTCGTCGGACTCCACCGCCTTGCGCGCCCGCTCCAGCTCCTGAGCCGCCCGGGCGCGCTCGTTCTCCAGGGCCGCGAGGCGAGGACCGAGCGCCGAGAGCCGGGCCTCGAGGGCATAGATCTCGAGGTCGTCCTGCTGCACGGCGAGGAGCGATTGTACGTCAGGATGCATGGTGCCCGCGTGAAGATGAAGAGATGCTACTCATAGGGAGCTTACACGGTCGTGCAAGCCATTACCTGAACTGCTTCCAGCGGCGCCCGCCGAGACGTCGCAGCTCGTCGGTCAACTGCATCTTCTCGCGCGTGAGCTCGTCCTTCTCCTCGGAGTTCGCGAGCGGAAGCTCTCGATCGATCTCGCTCATCCGTTCTTCCAGGGTCCGCTCGTGCAGCAGCGCCAGGCTTCCCGACACCGCTTCGTCGGCGTGATCCAACCCTCCCCCCTCCTCGAGCAGCTCCTGCAACAGCTCGACCGAGTCGGCATCCAGTCGTTCGGCGAGCGCTTCGGGTCCCGCGTCGGCGCCGAGGACGACGAGAGCCGCGAAGATGCGTCGCAGCTCGGGATCACGGAAGCTGTCCGAACCGACGCGTTCCACGACCTGTTCGAAGTAGTTCGGCCGATGCAGCAGCACGCGCACGAGCTCGCGCTCGGCACCGATCGCGCGCTCGCCTGCGACGCGCCGCCTGTCGGCCCGGCGAACGCGCTGCACATCGGGGGGCGGCGCGGGCTGTCCACGCTGTTCACGGGGATGGGCGTCGGGACCTCCCGGAGCGGGCGGACGGGCAGCGCGCACCACGCGAGGGCGCGCATTCGCGAGCTCCCGCTCGAGCATCTCACGTGACACGCCGGCCGCCGTGCTGGCGTAGCCGAGATACATGTCGCGCGTGAGCGGATCGCTCGTCGCACGCAAGGTGGGGAGAAGGCGGTCCAACGCCTGGCGCTTCCGTCGAAGATCGGCGAACCAGCCTCCGCGCTCGAGGATCTGGATCTTGCGCTCGAAGACGTCGATCGAGCTCGAGAGTTGCGCTTCGAGCCCCCGCGCGCCGTGCGTCCGTACGAACGTATCGGGATCCTCGCCCTCGGGCAGGGTGACGACCTGCACCGATGCTCCCTGCTGCAGCAGCTCGTCTCCCGAGCGGAAGGTGGCCTTGAGACCCGCCTTGTCGGAGTCATACAGCAGGAAGACGCGCTGGGTGTACCGGCGAACCAGCTTCGCCTGCTCCTCGGTGAGGGCGGTCCCCATCGGCGCGACGACGGATTCGATTCCCGCGCCGATCAGCCGCAGGACGTCGAAGTAGCCTTCGACGACCAACATCCGCTCGTCGCGTCGCGCTGCCTGCTTCG
>QHVE01000113.1:9462-13896 GCA_003223455.1 Gemmatimonadota bacterium
CGGACTCGGCCGAGTTGAGGTACTTCGGCTCGCCGGGCCCGAGGAGCCGGCCGCCGAACCCGACGACACGGCTGGAGAGGTCGAAGATCGGAAAGATCAATCGACCACGAAACCTCGGTCGCGGCTCCGTGCCCTCTTCCGGGACCACGAGCAGGCCTGCCTGGGTCATCCGCTCGTCGTCGAAGCCGAGCGTGGCGAGATGGGTGCGCATCAGGCCGATCTCGCGCGGCGCGAAGCCGAGGCCGACGCGATCGGCGAGCTCACGTGAGATCGCGCGCTCCTCGAGGTACGCACGCGCGTCGCCACCGAGGTCGTCCTCCCAGAGCATGCGCCGGAAGTAATCGGCGGCCGCGCCGTTCACCTCCCACAGCGGATCGCGCTCGTCCTTCTGCTCCGTGCGACGGCTCTGCGTCTCGACGACCTCGATCCCCGACTTCTCGGCGACCATCCTGACCGCGGTGGGCCAGTCGACGCCGAGACGCTTCGTGAGAAAGTTGAAGACGTCGCCCCCTTCGTGACACACGAAGCAGTAGTACATCGCCTTCTTCGGCGAGACCGAGAAGTTGCGATGCGTGCCCTGATGGAACGGACACGGGCCGCGATAGTCGGTGCCCTGTCGCTTGAGCTCGACGTACTCGCCGATCACGGCGACGATGTCGGCGCTCTCGCGCACCCGCTCGACGGTCTCGTCGGAGATCACGCGAACACCGCGATGGTGACGCCGGCGCCACCCTCGTTCCAGGCGCCCATGTGGAACTCGCGCACACGGGTGTCCTTGCGGAGCATCTCGTTGACGACTTCCCGCAGCGCGCCCGTGCCCTTGCCGTGAATGATGCGCAACGACTTGAGGTCGGCGCGTACGGCACTGTCGAGCGCCTGGAGCACGGCGCTCTCCGCCTCGTCGGCGCGCAGTCCGAGCAGATTGATCTCCGTGCTGACGTGCACCTCGGGTGCGTCGCCGACGTAGCTCACCGCCGTCTCCTGCGGTGCGTCGGTCTTGCGCAGCGACGCGAGGGGTACCGTCAACTTGATCGAGCCGACGGCGACGATCGCTTCCTTTCCGCGCAGGTCGAGCACGCGGCCGACCTTGCCGCCCAGCGTGCCCACCTCGACGGCGTCGTTGACCGTGACCGGACCACGTTCGGCCGGCGGGACGGTGCCGCGCTTGCGTGCCGCCGCGCGTTCCTCGTTGTCGAGCCGGTCGAGCACGTCTGCCTGCTTCGCCGCGAGCTCCTCGGCGCGACGACGCGCGTCGCGTCCCAGCTCGTCGATGGCTTTGTCCGCGGTCGCCTCGCCCCGCCGCTTCAGCTCCTTGATCGTCCGCTCGATCTCGGCGCGAGCCTCGAGCACGTACTTCCGCGCCTCCTTGCGGCTCTCCTTCTCGAGTGTCCGTTCACGTTCGCGAACGTTGTGCTCCCGACGGAGGAGCTTCGCGATGCGGTCGCGCGCGTCGTCCTGCATCGCGGTCGCCTCGCGCTCCCGCTCCTCCAGCTCCTGCTCCTTCCGCTCGAGCCGCTCGATGAGCGCGGCCATGTCGCGCTCACCCTGCGGGATGCGCTCCTCGGCGCGCGCCACGACGTCGGCGGGGAGATCGAGCCGACGGGCGATGCTGATGCCGTACGACCGACCGGGCACGCCCTTGACGAGCCGGTACGTCGGCGCGAGCTGCACCGCATCGAACTGCAGCGAGGCGTTCACCACGCCGGGCACCTGCGTCGCGAGCTCCTTCAACTGGCCGAGGTGCGTCGAGGCGAGCGTCGTGCTGCCGCGCGCCGTCAACGACTCGAGAATCGCCCAACCGAGCGCCGCACCCTCCTGTGGATCCGTGCCCGAGCCCAGCTCGTCGATCAACACGAGGGAATCACGTGTCGCCAGGCGCAGAATCTCGGACAGGTTCTTGAGGTGCGCGCTGAACGTCGAGAGGCTCGCCTCGATTGACTGCTCGTCGCCGACGTCGGCGAAGACGTCGTCGAACACGGGTACGCGGCTTTCCGCTCCGACGGGCGCCGGGATCCCCGCCTGGCTCATCGCCGAGATGAGGCCGAGCGCCTTGAGAAACACCGTCTTGCCACCGGTGTTCGGACCAGAGACGAGAAGCGTACGCTCGTCGGCGGTGAGGCCGAGGCTGAACGGCACGACGCTGATCCCCTTGGTGAGCAGCAGCGGATGCCGTGCGTCGTGCACGTCGAAGCCATCGCGCGCGCGCACGAGCACCGCGGGCGTGCATTCGTAGCGCACGGCGTAGCGCGCGCGCGCGTACAGTGAGTCGAGCTCGGCGAGGGCATCGAGGCTGTCCAGCATCGCGTCGCGCAGGGGACGGAGCAGGTCGGTGAGCTCACGCAGCACGCGCTCGATCTCCTCCTGCTCCTCACTCTCGAGCTCTCGAATGCGGTTGCCGAACTCGATCGCCGCCGGTGGCTCGACGAACAGCGTGCCTCCCGTGCCAGACGCACCGTGCACGATCCCTCCGACCTGTCGCACGCCCTCGCGACGAACGGGGATGACGTACCGCCCCTCGCGCACGGTCACCGACATGTCGGGCGCGCGATGGTGTGCCTCGAGCCCGCCCATCACGCGCTCGAGGATGCGGACGAGCTCCCCGTGCGATGCGCGCAACTCGCGACGGATACGCCGCAGCACGGGCGATGCCTCGTCGCGCACGAGCCCGTCCTCGCCGATCGCACGCTCGATCTGCTCTTCGGCGCTCCTCGCGACGACCATCCGCTCGACGAACGGCGCGAGCACGGCACGCAGGATCGCCGGACGGCGCTCGTCGCGCAGCGCCTCTCGCGTGCGCCGCGCCGACCGCAGAAGCACGCCGGCGGCAAGCAGCTCGTGCGAAGTCCACACGATCCCCCCGATGCGCAGCCGCTGGAGCGCCTGCTCGAGCTCCGGCACGGGTTCGGGATGCCAGGGGAGGTCGCCGCCCAGCAGGCCGCGGACGGCGCCGACGCGCTGGTGCTCGGTCTCGAGCCAGGCGAGATCCGCACGTGGGGCAAGCGCGCGCACCCGTGCTGCCCCCAGCGCCGACGCGGCGAAGTCCGCGACGACGTCGAGCAATCGTGGATACTCGAGGATGCCCAGCGCGTGCGCGTTCATCGTCCCTCGCGCGCCGGGACGAAAAACCCGAACGACGCGCGGCGTCCGTCCGGGTTGGGCCGACCGACCGAAGGCACCACCGTCACCCCTGCCTGCTCAGCTCCTCGCGCGCGATCGCATTGATCGTGCTTCCCTCGGCGCGCCCCTTGAACTGCGGCAGCACCTTCCCCATCACCGCGCCGATCTGCATCGCGCCGCCGGCGATCGCGGCACGCACCGCGGCACGCAGCTCCTCGGGGTCCACCGCGGCGGGCAGATAGGCCTCGAGCACTGCGACCTCCGCGCGCTCCTTGTCGGCGAGATCGTCGCGCTTGCCGGAATACAGCTCGATCGACTCGCGGCGTCGCTTGATTCCCTTGCGCAGCACGTCGACCACCTCGTCGTCGGTGAGGTCGCGGCGCAACTCGATCTTCCGATTCTTGGCGTCGGAGAAGATCGTGCCGAGCACGAGGACGCGCGCTTTATCCTGTGCCTTGCGCGCGGCGTTGAGATCGGCCTGCAGGGTGTCGAAGAGTGCCATTACCGTACGCGTGAAGGGACGTCGTAAGGTATCGTACCGGTCAGCCCGGAGGCCAGCCGAGCCGACGGCCACCGAGCAGGTGGACGTGGATGTGAAACACGGTCTGACCAGCGTTCGCGCCGGTGTTCAGGACGGTGCGATAACCGTCGGCGGTGATCCCCTCGTCCTTCGCGATGCTGCGCGCCACGAGCAGCAGTCGGCCGATCGTCTCGGGGTCGTCTGCCTCGTTCAGCGAGGGCACGTGCTTCTTGGGGATGATCAGCACGTGCGTGGGCGCTTTCGGATCGATGTCGCGAAACGCGAGCGAGTGCTCGTCCTCGTACACGACGGTCGCCGGAATCTCCTTTCGGACGATGCGGCAGAAGAGACAGCTGTCGGTCATGTAGCTCTCAACAGAACGCGGGACAGGGTCAGTCCGGCGATGCCGGCGGTCTCGAAGCGAAGGACGTTGGGGCCGAGGGATGCGGCGCGCCAGCCGGTGTCGTCGAAGGCGGCTCGCTCCGCCGGCTCGAGACCACCTTCGGGACCGCACGCGAGGACGAGTGGCTCGTGCGCCTCGGCGAGCACGTCGACGATGGGCGCGCCGAACGCGTCGAGCAGGATCGCGTGGCCGTGTATCCCCGACGCGATGGCATCGAGCGCGTCGGCCTGCGGCTCGATCGTCGGCAGCCACGCGCCACCACTCTGCTCGAGCGCCGCGACCATCCTCAGACGCAGCTTGTCGCGGAATGCGTCACCTTCGCCGCGCGGCGTCACGCTGCGCGAGCGACGATACACGATCGAGCGCCATGAGGACGCACCCAGCTCGGCCGCCT
>QHVE01000113.1:13953-35092 GCA_003223455.1 Gemmatimonadota bacterium
CGCGATCTCCAGCCGCCCCTTGCCGAGCCGCGCGATCGTTCCATGCGCGCGACGACCGTTACCACTGGTGAGCCGCACGGGATCGCGGACGGCCAGTCGCCTGACGGTCGCGTGATGCGCCGCGCTCTCGTCGAGCGCCACGTGGTCGGGCCACTCGCCCGGCGCGTAGAACGTCGCTACGACCGTGCGATGCGGACCGTCCACCACGCCCCTTCCACGTCTTCGGCGACGACGCGCCAGCCGTCGCGGGCGAGCGCCGCGAGCATCGTGGCACGCTCGTCGAGCAGGATGCCACTGAGGATCGCCTCGCCATCGGTCGTGAGCGCGCTACGGATGGCAGGGAGCAGCTCGAGCAGCACGGACGACAGAATGTTGGCGAGGACGACGCGCAGCGGTGCGACGAGCGGCAACAGCAATGCCGCATCCCCTTCGATCACGGTGACGCGATCCTCGACGGCGTTACGCGCCACATTTTCCTCGGCGTTGCCGATCGCGTCGTGATCGAGCTCGATCGCTACGACGTGCCCAGCGCCCAGCTTGGCGGCAGCGATTGCGAGGACCGCGCTCCCCGCGCCCAGGTCCGCGGCGCGGTCGCCGGGACGGACGAGGTCGGGCAGTAGCCGAACGACGCCGCGCGTGGTCTCGTGCTCGCCGGTGCCGAACGCCATCTCCGGCTCGATGACCACGGTGCACGCCGGATCCCGCGACGCGGCAAGCCAGGGCGGAACGATGGAGAGCGCGCCGAGGTCGTGGGCGCGAACGCCTTGTTTCCACTCCTCGCTCCAGTCGACCGCCGCGACGTGCGAGGTGGCGACGGTCGAGCCGGGCGCGGCGCGCTGCACGGCGCCGACCACCGCGCTCGCCTCCACGTCATCGGGGAAATGCGTCACGAGCTCGTCGCCGACTTCCTGCACCCCGAGTGAGCCGAGCTCGAAGAGCGCGGCGAGCGCGGCGTCTCGTGCGTCGCCCGCGTTCACCCGCACGGCGAGCCAGCTCACGCGCCCAGCGCTTCCTTCATCTTCGCCCAGAATCCCTTGTCACGATCGACCGGCACCGCCTGCTGCACTTTGGCGAGCCGCTCGATCAACTGTTCCTCTTCCGGGGAGAGCTTGTCCGGCGTCCAAAGCTGTACACGCACGTGCAGATCGCCCGTGCCACTCGAGTTCACCCGCGCGAGACCGCGCCCGCGCAGGTGAAAGAGCTGACCGCTCTGCGTGCCCGGCGGGATCGCGAGCCCGACGCTCGAGGTCACCGTCGGCACGTCGAGCGTGGCGCCGAGCACGAGCTGGGGATAGGTGACGAGCACCTCGGTGTAGAGATCCTCGCCATCCCGCTCGAAGCGCGGATCGTCGGCGACGTCGAACACGACGTGCACGTCGCCGCGCTCGCCACCACGCTGCGCCGCGTTGCCGACGCCGCGCATCGTCATGTACTGCCCCGTCGCGACGCCGGCGGGGATGGCCACCTTGATCGTCTTCTCGGCGCGAACGCGACCGTCGCCACGGCACTTCTTGCACTGCGACTCGATGATCTTGCCGTCGCCGTGACAGGTCGGGCAGGGCGCGACCGTCACGAACTGGCCGAAGAACGAGCGCTGCGCACGCCGCACCTCACCCTGGCCGCCGCACGTGGGGCACTGCTGGGCCTTGCTGCCGGGCTCGGCTCCGCTGCCGCTGCAGCGGTCGCACGGGTCGAGGACCTTGAGCGTGATCTGCTTCTCGACGCCCGTCGCCACCTCGGCCAGCGTGAGGGGCACCGTGAGCTTGACGTCGGCGCCCGAGCGCGTCCCGCCGGCGCCCTGTCCGCGCCCGAAAAGATCCTCGAGGCCGGAGAAGTTGCCGAAGTCGCGCATGAAGATGCCAAGCGCCTCGGAGAGGTCGACGTGGTGATAGCCCGCGCCGCCGCTGCGAAGACCGGCTTCGCCATAGCGATCGTAGGCGGCGCGCTTCTGCGCATCGCGCAGCACGTCGTACGCTTCGGTGATCTCCTTGAATTTCTCCTCGGCATCCTTCGACCCGTTGTTGCGGTCGGGATGGTACGTCATCGCAAGCTTGCGATATGCCTTCTTGATATCGTCGTCCGACGCGCCGCGATCGACGCCGAGGACGCCGTAGTAATCAGCCATGTTCGAAGCCATTCAGTGGATAATCCGGCGCGAGCGAGCCGCGCCTCACGACTCAAAGTAAGTCGCTCAGCAAGCGGGACGTATGCTGGACGAGCGCGATCACCTTCTCGTACGGCATTCGTGTCGGTCCGATGACGCCGATCACCCCCGCGAGCGCACCCGCGTGGTATTCCGCCGTAACGACGGTGAACTGATCGAGACGCGGGTCGCCGTGCTCGCCGCCGATGGTGATGCTCACCCCCGGTCGCTCGTCGCCCCTGTGCTTCCGCCGAAGCGCATCGGCCAGCCGCGCGGGCTCTTCCGTGAGCGAGAGCAGCCGGCGCAGGTTGTCGGCCCCGCTGAACTCGGGCTGTTCGGCGAGCACGCTCGTTTGCCCGACGATCACGCTTCCCTCGCCCATCGGAAGTGCGGCGTCGAACAGCTGCTCTCCCTCCTGCACGAAGATGTTCAGCAGCTCCTCGGCTTCCGGCTTCGTCTGCGTATCGCGCAGCCGCTCGGCCACCGACGTCCGCAGCTCGCGCAGCGTGTGACCGGCGAGCCGCTCGTTCAGCACGCGCGTAACCTCCTGGACCGCGACATCGGCCAACGTACCGGCGACCTCGACGAACACCGTGCGCACGACGCCCGGGTCGAGGGTCAGGACGAGGAGAAGCCGTTCCGCGCCCACCCGCACCAGCTCGAGACGACACAGGATGCTGGTGTCGAGCTGCGGCCCCAACGCGATCCCGAGCTCCTGCGTGAGCACGCCGAGGCTCTGCGCCGCTCGCCGGAGGATGATCTCGATCGTCGAGTGGCTCGACGAGAGCTGCTCCCGAAGCCGCTCGTGCTCGGCCACGACGATGGCTCCGGCGGGCGAGTTGAGCAGGGAGTCGACGTAGGCGCGATACGCCTTGTCGGTCGGCACGCGGCCCGCCGACGTATGCGGGTGCGAGAGGAACCCTTTCTCCTCGAGGTCGCTCATCGTATTGCGAATCGTCGCGGGCGAGACGCCCAGCCCATGCCGACGGGCCAGCACGCGTGAGCCGGCAGGCTCGGCGGTTTGCACGAACGTCTGAATGACCGCCTCGAGTACTTGGCGCTCGCGTGGCGTGAGCTCGTCCGGAGTGGTCATAAGTGCAAATATGCTAACGACTTCGGTTGTGCGTCAAGGCGGCGGCCAGGGCATCGAGCCGCAGCCAGCCCGATGGCGTGCAGCGGAGTCTCTCGTCGGCGTCGAGCGTCACCCATCCAGCGACTTGCCACGGCGCGACCACGTCACGCTCGCCCGGCAGCAGCGCGAGCCCGCCGTCGCTCCGCAACTGCAAGTACACCGATTCGGCAATTCGGTTGGCCTCGGTGAGCTGTTCCTCCCCTTCGACCGGATCGGCACCGGAGTTCAGGGCGTCGCGCCAACTCGCATACGCGCGCGCGTTCCAGCGCCGAGTCGTCCCGTCAAAGCCATGCGCGGCGGGACCGAGGCCGACGTACGGAACGCCCGCCCAGTACGCCGAATTGTGCCGCGCTCGCTTACCAGGAAGCGCGTAGTTCGAGACCTCGTAGTGCTCGAGCCCGGCCGCGGTGAGCAGTGTGTGCGCGGCGAGGAACTCTTCCTCGTAGCCCTCCTCCGGACGCTCGACGGCGGTGCCGCGTGCGACCCAGCGACCGAGCGGGGTGGCGGATTCCACGGTCAGTCCGTACAGCGACACGTGATCGGGCGCGAGTGCGAGCAGGCGCCGGACGTCCTGCTCGAAGTCCCGGCCCAGCGCCGCGGGGAGCGCGAAGATCAGGTCGAGCGAGAGGTTGCCGATGCCGCCGGCGCGCGCCGTCGCCACCGCGCGCTCGATCGCCGACCCGTCGTGCGTGCGATGCATCCACGCGAGCACGCGGTCGTCGAAACTCTGCGAGCCGAGTGAGAGCCGATTGACGCCGGCCGCCAGCCAGGCCTCGACCGCACGCGCGTCGACGTCCTCCGGATTGGCCTCGATGGTGAGCTCACCACCGCTCGCGAGCGGGAAATGGCGCTCGACGAGCGCGATGGCGCCCGCGACGCCGACCCCTCCGAGCCGCGAAGGCGTGCCGCCGCCGAGGTAGATGGTGTCGACCGCCGCCGGCGCGTCCCCGCCGAAGCGGACGGAGAGCTCGGCGTCGAGCGCCGACAGATACTCGTCGACGGGCACATCACGCCGCACGGCGATGGAGAAGTCGCAGTAGCTGCAGCGCCGGGCGCAGAAGGGAACGTGGAGATAGACGTGGCGAGGCACGACGCAATATCGCACGGGTCGCACTGCGGTTCCCGGTGCTTCGCCTCGGGCTACATCCGGCGGATCTCGCCAGTGAGCGCGCACTCGACGAGACCGCGCAGCTCGAGGGCGCTGACGGCGGCGAGCGCTGCGTGTGCCGGAAGCGCGGCCCGAGCGGCGAGCGATTCCAGATCGAGGCCGCCGCCGTCCAGCGCCTCCCATACGGTGCGCTCGGCCGTGCCGTGCGGCAGCTCCTGCAACCGGATCGGCGCCGTGAGGCCCATCAGCGCGAGCGCATCGGCCATGCTCGCGATGATCGCCGCGCCGTCGCGCAGGAGCTCGTTGCTCCCCTGCGCCTGAGGGACATCGATCGGTCCGGGGACGGCGGCGACGGTTCGGCTCATCTCGAGGGCGTGCCTCGCGGTGATGAGCGCACCGCTCTTCACCCCCGCCTCCACGACGATTGTCACGCGGGCCAACGCGGCAATGATGCGGTTGCGCCTCGGAAACGATCCGCGGTGCGCTGCATCATTCGGCTCCAGCTCACTCAGAAGGAGCCCGCGTCGAGCGATCTCCCGCTGGAGAGGCGCGTGTCCCCGGGGATAGTAGACGTCGATGCCGGTGCCGAGCACGGCGACCGTCGCGCCGCCAACCTCGAGCGCGCCGCGGTGGCCCACCGCATCTACACCACGTGCGAGGCCGCTGATCACGCACGCGCCGGCTCGCGCGAGCGTGCACGCGAGCTGTCGCGTGACACGCTCGGCATACGCGGTTGCGCGACGAGTGCCGACGATGGCGACCGTTGGCAGGTCGAGCAGCGTGAGATCGCCCCGTGCCCAGAGCGTCCGCGGTGGGTCGGGGCAGTCCGCGAGCGCGGCCGGATACCCTGCTGCTCCCCGCTGAAGCTCCACGTCAGGGAAGCTCGGCGTCCTGTACCGGTCGGATCGTTGCCTTGCGCATCTGGAGCAGCTCGCTCCACCAGGCAGCCTTGAGTGCGTCGAGGCCCGTGCGTGCGGCGGCGCTGATGGTGAAGACGCCGAAGGCATCGGGCGCCTCGATCGGTGGTGGCTCGTCCTCGCCGAGCAGATCCATCTTGGTGAAGACGACGCAGTGGGGCTTGTGGCCAAGCTCCGCGGAGTAGTGCGAGATCTCCCCGCGGAGCTGGTCGTACTCGGCCTGCCAATCCAGCGAATCGATCGGAACGAGAAAGGCGAGCAGCCGCGTGCGCTCGATGTGACGCAGGAACTGGAGGCCAAGCCCCTTTCCTTCGTGCGCGCCTTCGATGATCCCGGGAATGTCGGCGACGACGAACGTTCGACTGTCGCTGAGCTGCACGACGCCGAGGTTCGGCGCGAGGGTCGTGAACGGATAGTCGCCGATCTTGGGCGTGGCAGCGCTGATGACGGAGAGCAGCGTGGACTTGCCCGCATTCGGCTGGCCGACGAGACCGACGTCGGCGATCAGCTTGAGCTCGAGCTCCAGCGTGACCGCCTCGCCGTCCTCGCCGGGCTGCCACTCGCGCGGGCTGCGGTGGACGGAGGTCGCGAACCAGGTGTTGCCCTTTCCTCCGCGACCGCCTCGTGCGACGACAAAGCTGTCGCCGCTCTCGATCACTTCGCCCAGCACTTGGCCGGTGTCGTGATTGCGGATGATCGTGCCCGGTGGAACGGGAAGCACGATGTCGTCGCCAGACCGCCCGGTCTTGTTGGAGCCGCTGCCATGCGCGCCACTTTCCGCCTGCCACGAGTCGCGATAGGTGTAGTCCAGCAGCGTGGCGAGGTTGTTGTCGGCGCGAATGATCACGTCTCCTCCCTTCCCTCCGTCGCCGCCGTCCGGCCCGCCGAGCGGGGTGAACTTCTCGCGGCGGAACGAGACGATGCCCGATCCGCCGTTGCCGGCCGTGACGCGCACGATGACGCGGTCGATGAACATGCAGTTGATCGGCGAAGAGTAGGCGAAGGAGTTGCGACTGCGTCAGCGATCGCGTGCGCGCAGGATCGACCGCGCGCACGATCGATCGCGCGCAGGGAAAGCTACTTGCCGAGGACTCGCGCGAGCAGCAGCTGTGCGGATCGAGCCCGTTCGGCACCGATCAGGCCGGCGATTGCCGTCAGCGTCTCAGCGAGAGCGGCTGGTTCCACGCCGACGTTGAGCGCACCGCGGAGGTGAGAATGCAGTTGGCGGTCCTGCCCCATCGCGGCACACGCCGCCACGACGCACAGCTCGCGGCGGGCGAGATCGAGGCCGGGCCGCCCAAGCACCTTCCCGTAGCCATCGACGACCATCCACGCGTCGAGCGCGGGATGGAGATCGCGGACGTTGAGCCTGAGCTTCTCGTACATGCTGCCGTAGACGGCCGCACAGGTCTGCTCACCCCGTTCGCGCCATTCCTCACCAAGATGGATGTCCTCGGCTTCGTCGGACGTCGGCGCGGCGCGCTGCGACACGCGCCGCCACTCGCGGGCGGCGTTGAGCGCACGAGGAAAGCCGCAGAACAGGTAGCTCTGCAGAATCAGCTCCTCCGTTTGCTCGGGCGGGACGTCGCGCGCGGCCTGCGTGAGCCAGTACCTGACCGTCGCCTCGTCGCTCGATGCGATGGCGGCGCTGAGCTGGACGAGGACGCGTGTCGCGTCGTCCAGCCCGGATTCGCTACGAGTCACCGAGCGGCCGTACCTCGCCGACGATCTCGCCTCGCGTGTTCCGCAGCGGTGCTGGAGCACGGCGATGACGGCGGGAAACTGCGCGCGCTGCGCGCCATCCTCGACCTTGATCGCGATGCCGACGCCTTCGTCGATCAACGCGACGCAGTGCACTCCCTCGGCGCCGATCTTGGCGATGCAACGTCCCTCGGTCGCCTCGATCACCGCGGAGTCGAACCGGTCGGTGCCACCCACGAGGAAAGGGCGCGTCTGCATCGCATGGACGATCCGGGACGGAATCTCCGCGGAGCGTCGCGCCGCATCGGCGAGCCGGGCGTATGCCAGCGCCATCGGCTCGAGCCCGAGCACGAACACCGTGACGCCACAGCCGTCGACGGCAAGACCGATCTTCTCCGAGGGAACGTCCGCCCACCGCGACACCTCGTCGAGGCAGGCCTGCTGAACCGGATGGTCGTATCGCTCGTAACCGTACGAGGGCCACCCGGCGGTGTGGGCGCGCGCGAGCATCGCGGCGTGCTTGCCGGAGCAGTTGTTGTGCAGGCGCGTCGGCCGGTGGCCGGCATCCCGCAGCGCTTTCTGCCCTCGCTGCGACAGCGGGTCGTGCGGGCCGCAGACGAGATCGCCCTCCTCCATGCCGATCGACGCGAGCATCGCCTGGGCGATGGCGACGTGCTCCGGCTCGCCTCCATGCGAGGCACACGCGAGCGCCAGCTGATCATCGCCCCAGGCGAGGGAATCGAATCCACCGCTCTCGATCAGCGGCATGATCTGAAACGGCTTGGCGCACGATCGCCAGTGGGAGACGACCGTCGCGTCGCGCGCCGCGCCGATCAGCGTGCCCGAGGCGTCGACGACGGCCGCGTGCACGCGATGGCGCGACTCCACGAGAGCGCCGCGCGTGACGATGACGTCGAGTGAGAGCTGATCCATGCCCCGGTGTGCCCGGTAAGGGAGCACGAAAGATAACCGGGCGCGATGCGGAATTGGGCTAGCGGCGTGCGGTGAGCAGAATCCCCACGAGCACGATCGCGCCACCGACGAAGGTGAGTGGCACCGGCACCTCGCGGATACCCGGCAGAAACGCCGCGATCAGCGTCGCGCCGACCGGCTCCCCGAGCAGTGTGAGATTCACGACGTAGGCGGGCGAGCGCTTGAGCGCCCAGTTCAGTCCCGTGTGACCGAGCAGCATGGGGCCCAGCGCGAGTCCGGCGAAGATCGCGAGCTCTCTCGGTGGCTGCGGCAGGAGCGGCGCGGACGTGACGAATGCGAGCAGCAGCAGGACGACGAAGCAACTCCCGTACACGAGCCCGACGTATGCCCAGAGCTCGAGCGTGCCTCGCAGTCGTCGCCCGGCGACGAAGTAGGTGGCGGCCGTGACGGCGCCGACGAGCGCGAGAAGATCGCCGAGCAGCGCTCGCGATCCGTTGGACGCGCTCGTCGGCGCCAGAAGATCGGGAAGGGCGACGATGAAGGCACCCAGCATCGCCACCGCGATACCGATCCACTGTCGACGGGTCGGTGCCTCGCGCAGCCAGAACACCGAGAGCAGCGCGACGACGACCGGCTGGGTGTTCACCAGCACGACCGACGCCGCGACACTCGTGAGCGCGACCGAGGTGTTCCAGCTCCAGAAGTGCAGCGCGAGCATGCTGCCCGCACCGAGCGCGATGCCGACTTCACGCCACGTGAGCCGGCGCCACTGCCGCCACTCGCCGGAGACGAGCAGCGCGATGGCGATCACGACGAGAGAGAACGCGAGCCTCCACGCCGCGATCGCGAGTGGGTGCGCGTGCGACAGCCGGACCAGCGGCCCCGAGAGCGAGACACCCAGCAGCGCGAGCCCGAGGACGACCGGCGCTCGGCGGTCCGTCCCCGGAGCACTCATGGCGAACGCGTCAGCGCGTCACGGCGACGATGATCGCCACGGTGCTGCCGATGATCTGCGCGAGGCCCGTCAGGAGCGGGAGATAATCCGTCTTCTGCTTCCCCTCGTTCGTCGGTACGGTGACGATGCTGCCCGGTCGCGGCTTCGGCATCTGATCCGGCAGGAAGAAGTGCTCTCGCACCGATTCCAGCTTGCCACTCGGCTGCGTCACGAATGCGTGGTCCTCGTCGCCCTTCGTCGTCGGACCGCCGGCCGCGTTGATGTAGTAGTCGATGCCCTTTCCGCGAATGTACGCCACCGTCGACGGCATGTTCACCTCGCCGTTGATCGTCACCACGGCGTTGTACGGCGGGATGGAGATGTTGTCGCCATCGCGGAGGATCAGGTTGTCCGCGCTCTCGTATCGGCGCAGAGCACTCGAGAGCTCGACGCCGACACGACCGATGTTGTTGTCGCGCCGGAGGAAGACGATGCCATCGGCGTACGCTTCGCTGGTCAATCCGCCGGCGCGTCTCACGACGTCGGAGAGTCGCTCGGTCTTGTTCGTGAGCGCGTAGACTCCCGGGAATTTCACCTCGCCCTGGATGCTGACCGAGCGCTGAAGCGCCCAATCGGGCTGGCGCATGATGAGTACGTTGTCGTACGGCTTGAGCGGGACATCGGGCTCGCCACCGGAGGGCACGGGCAATCCCGGCGGACCGATGTATCGTCCGTCCGGACCGCGCTCGAACAGATACGTGGAGTCGAGCGGAACGCGGATCGTCGAGGCCGTGCGACCGCCGTTCCGATCCTCCGGCATCCGGGCGATCTCGGCTTCCTTGAGGTACGCGCCCTCCTGCACGCCGTTGGCGAGCAGTACCAGATCGCGCAACGTCATCCCCTCGCGATATGGCACACGACCGCTCCGACGCACCGCACCGCCGATCGCGACGTAGCGCACCGGACGGAAGGTCGTCAGCGAGAACACCTGGATCTGGTCGTCCTCCTGGAGCGGAATGTCGTTCACCACGGCGCCGCTGGTGTCCGCGAGCGATGCACGCAGCTGGATGCGAGTGGAGTCGGGACGGAGCCGCGACACCAGTACCTCGCCGAGGTAGGTGTCCGGCTTCAGCCCCGCGTGGCGCAGCGCGTCACTCAGCCGCATGTTCGGCGAGAGTCCCTGCGCGCCGCGCTGCAGGACGTTGCCATCCACGAAGATGCGATTGCGCACCCGCTCGGCCACGGGGAAGACACGCACGACGTCGCCATCCTGGAGTGGGATGGCGGGTCCGCCCACACCACCGAGGGCCGATGACGACACGTCGATCGTCACGCGATCGCGGCCAGTCGCCGTGCGTTCAGCCGGCGGCAGGATGCGCTCGATGAGCACGCGCTGTCGCGAGGCGGTGGCCTTGAATCCGCCCGCGGCGCGCAGCAGGTCGTTGAGCGACTCGGTCGGCTTGATCTCGTAGGTCGCGGGGCGTGCGATCTCGCCGAGGATGCGCACCCGCGCGCCGTGCACGGGCACGAAGAGCAGATCGCCGGTAGACGTCGAGCGTGTCCATGACCTGCCCGCCACGCCGAACCTGCACGTTGCGCAGCGAGCCGTTGATCGTGGGCCCGCCCGCGGCGTACAGCGCGGTGAGCGCCGTTCCGGCGCTCGAGACGACGTAGCTTCCCGGGCGACTCACGTCTCCCACGACATAGACCTGATTGGAGCGCAGGCGCGCGACGTGTACCGAGAACCGGGTCGAGCCGCGGTTGTCGGCGCGCACACCGGAATAGACGCGGGCGAGGCGCGCGGCGAGCACGCGCTCGAACTCGGCGAGCGTGAGGTTGGCGACGAAGACCTGACCGACCTGCGGGATCACGACGAATCCCTCACGGGTGACCGGCATGTCGTACGACGATTCCACGTCCCCCGTCAGAATGAGCACGAGTCGATCGCCGGGACCGAGCCGGTAGTTCGCATCGACTGGCCCCGAGAGGCTCGGATCGAACTGCGACGTCGCGCTCCGGAAGACGTCCAGCCCGAAGACGGCGTACCCGCTGTCGACGAGGGCAGCGTAGCGGTCCGCGCTGTCCCGGCCGATCAGCAGCGTCTCGTAGCGCGGATCGTACATCCGCGGATCGGCGCGCGCCGGGATCTGCCCGGGGGGACACGGATTCACGGCGCGCGTCGCGGCGGTGGATTGACCCGGGAGTCCTCCACGCGTCGGCTGCCCGAGCATCGAGGTGTCGATTGGTGCCGAAGGCGGAGCATAGACTTGCCCCGGAGGGGAATACTGGCCGGGCAGCTGCGTGGTCGGGCGGCGCTGTGTCCCGGTATCGGCGGATGAGCGCTGACCCGGATACGCCTGGCCGGGATTTGGCTGCCCCGGATACTGCTGGCCCGGAAACGCCTGGCCAGGATACGGCTGTCCCGAATTGGGCTGCCCCGGGTACGTCTCGCCAGGATACGTCTGGCCCGGATACAGGCGGCCGGCATACGGATCCACGATACAGACCACCCCCGCCGCCACCGTCTGCGGATACGGGATCCCATAGCCTGCACGCATCGCCTCGACGTCACTGCTGTCGACGACGCCCAGGGAACGCACCGCGGCGAACACGTCGTCCGTCAGGGCCGGCGCATCACCCGTCATCCCGGGCAGATATGCGTCCAGCAGATTCTCGGGGTATCCCTCCGCCCTCAGTCGATCGTGCACCTGCTGCCGCGTCAACCCACTCGTCGCGAAGCGCTGACGCAGCTGCGCGACGAGATCGGGGCGAGTTTGCAGGAGGGTCTGCGCCTGCTCCGGCGTCGGACGCGTCGTCGGCACTTGCGCGCCGGCGAGGCTCGGAAGCAAAAAAGAAGCGGCCACGAAGAGTGACCGCAGGACGGGAGCGTGCATGGATGTCGCCTGCGGGGCGAACGTCGGAGGGGGGCGGCCCGGACGGCGGTGAGGCAGGAACGAGTGGTCACGCACGGACTCGAACCGTGGACCTCTGCTGTGTGAAAGCAGCGCTCTAACCAGCTGAGCTACGCGACCGGTGCCCCGAGCTCGGCTCGAGGCTGAACACAAACGTTAGTCCCCGGCAAACGGCGTCGCAAGGGTATTTCGACCCGGTCAAAACACCTTCACCATGCCCTTCGTGTAGCGCCGCGGATCGCGCCGCACGTCGGCGACGACGGCGCTCAGATCGGCCACCAGCTTGTTGAGCTGATCGTACAGGGTCTGATCGGTGAGCAAGCGGCTCGCGGTGCCCTGCCCGTTCGTCAGCGTCCGCATCAACGAGTCGGCCCCGCGCGTGATGCCGACCATGTTGCGATAGAGCGTCGTGTCCCGCATCAACAGCCCCGCCGTGCCCTTGCTCGAGTTGAGCGAGATGACGAGCGAATCCGTCGACCCGATCACGCCGACGAGCCGATTGTACAGCGTCGGATCGTCGAGCATCCGCCCCACGCTGCCATTCGGGTTCTGGAAGCGGGCCAGCATGGCGTTGGCGCGACCCAGCGTGCCGTTGAGCTGATCGTACAACGTACGATTCGTCAGGAGCTGTCCGACCGTGCCCTCTCCCTTGACCAGCCCTCCGGTGATCGTGCGGAGGTCGCGCGTGAGCGCCACCATGTCCGTCACCGCGCCGCTCGCCTGCGCGATCACCGCCTCGTAGTCGAGCGCCGGGACGACCGTGATCGTGTCCCCTTCCTGGAGCGGTTGGGTGCGCGGCGTGCCGGGCGAGATGTCGAACACCTTGTCGCCGAGCAGTCCCATCGTGCGAAGCTTCCCGTGCGAATCGCGGCGGATCTGCTCGCGCACGCCAGCGTCCACCGCGAGGGTGAGGCGCAGGTTGCGCGTCGTATCCGCGTCGACCGGGAGGAACTGGATCTTCGTCACGGTGCCCGCCAGCTGTCCGGCGACCATGACCGACCCGCCCTCGCGAATCCCGTTGGCGTCGGGCAGAAAGGCGATCAGCTCGTAGCGCTTGGCGAACAGGTTGGCGGCCTGCCCGAGCTTGTAGATCGCGACGCCCAGCACGAGCACCGCGAGGGCAATGACGAGACCGACGCGGAGCTGATCCCAGGTGATGCTCGGTGAACGTCTCATGTCATGATCCGCCGAGGAAGTCGCGAAGGTACTTGTCGTCGGACGCGGCCATCTCCTCGGGAGTGCCGAAGAACGCGATGCGCCGTTCGTTGAGCACGGCGACGCGCGTCGCCATGCGGAACACCGACCGAATGTCGTGCGAGACCACGACGCTGGTAACGTCGAGCTCGCGCTGCAACTTCATGATCAGGCGGGTGATGGTGCCGGTGCTGAGCGGATCGAGGCCCGACGTCGGCTCGTCGTAGAGCATGATCTCCGGGTTGTTGGCCATGCCCCGCGCGATGCCGACGCGCTTGCGCATGCCTCCGGAAAGCTGCGACGGAAGCTGTCCCATGACCTGGTCCGGGTCGAGGTCCACGAAGGCGAGCTTCTCGCGGACCCGGTGCTCGATCTCGTCGTCGTCGAGCGCCGTGTGCTCGCGCAGTGGGTAGGCGACGTTCTCGAACACCGACATCGAGTCAAACAACGCGGCGCTCTGGAACACCATCCCCATGTGCTGGCGGGCGTCGAGCGCCTCCTCGAAGGTGAGGTTGGTGATGTCCTCGCCATGGATGCAGACGTTGCCGCGGTCGGGCACGAGCAGCCGGAGAATCAGCTTGAGCGTCGTGCTCTTCCCGGTCCCCGACTCCCCAACGAGACAGATCGTCTCGCCCTTGCGGGCCTCGATCGAGACGTCCTCGAGGATCGGTCGATCGAAGCCGAGATAGACGTGATCGAGCTCGATCACGGGGGTGACGCGATGCTCCTGCGGGTGCGTCTCCGCGTAGAACTCGTCCGTCGATTCCTCCTCGGCGAGCTCGTCGCGGATGGCGCGTCGGATCGTCGTCGGCCGGCGTTCGGACGCGCGGCGTCCGTCCTGGCGACGCTCTTCGCTCGCGCTTTGCTCCGCCGACGGCGGTCCCGCCGGCTCGACGCCACCTGTCGGCGGGAGGGGCCGGGAGCCGGCGGCGTCGCGCGTGTCGTCGCTCATACCGCCAGCACCGAGAGCAGGATCTGGGTCAGGAAATAGTCGAGCACGAGGATCAGGATGCTCGAGAGCACCACCGTCCGCGTCGTGCTCTGCCCCACCCCTTCCGTTCCGCCAGTCGTATTCAACCCGAAGTAGCACGCGGTGATCGCGATGATTCCCCCGAAGACGAACGGCTTGACGAGCCCCTGGACGAAATCGTTGGGGATGAACCGCAGGGTGAAGCCGTCGCTGGCGATCTGCTCCCACACCGTACGCCAGTACAGCCCCGTGGGCACGCCGACGAGCAACGTCGAGATGAGGTTGCCGCCCAGGATTCCGACGAAGTCGTTGATGACGGTCAGGACCGGCATCATGATGAGCGCCCCGAGAACTCTCGGTGTGACGAGCTTCTTGATCGGATCCGTCCCGAGCGTATTGAGGGCGTCGATCTGCTCGGTGACCCGCATGGAACCGAGTTGCGCGGCGATGCCGGAGCCAACGCGGCCGGCGACCATGAGACCCGCCAGCACGGGACCGAGCTCGCGGATCATCGACGCCGAGACGAGGCGGCCGATGTACATCGTGGCGCCGAAGGTCTGGAGCTGCACGCTCGATTGCAGGGCCAGGACCATGCCGGTGAAGAAGCCCGTCAGCAGCACGATGCCGAGCGACTTCACCCCGATCTCGTCCATCTGCTGGACGAGATCCTGGTGGTAGAACGGACGGACGAACGCAAAGCGCAACGCCTTGCCGGCCAGGCCAAAATAGTCCTGGACGGTGCGGAGTTTTTGCTTGGAAGCGTCAGCGAGTCGCTCGGTCAGTGCGGGCAAACGGGGCCGTGCGGGTGCGCGTCGGGTAGGAGGGGCGACACTAATCTAGGCAAGGCGTGTGCCGGGCGCAGCCATTCTGTTGACCCCTGCCGAGGGCCTCTCTAGGTTGCGCGCCATGTCGACATCGATCGCGCACGGCCGGCTGGTAGAACTCCTCGAGCGCGCGCGCGGCAAGCGGATCGCGGTCATCGGTGATGCGATGCTCGACGTGTACCTCAGCGGCGACGTCGATCGCGTCTCGCCGGAGGCACCCGTGCCGGTGGTGCGCGTGCGCGAGCGGCGACACGCCCTGGGCGGCGCCGCGAACGTGGCGCAGAACGTCGTGGCCGTGGGCGCGACGTGCGACCTCGTGGCCGCCGTGGGCGCGGATCGCGGCGCGCAGATCCTGCGCGAGCTGCTCGACGAGCTGGGAGGTGGCAGCACGTCGCTCGTCACGGTGGACCGGAGCACGACGCAGAAGACGAGGATCGTCGCGCGGTCCCAGCAGCTCCTGCGCGTGGACGAGGAGGAGGACGCCGACCTCGCCGGCGCGGACATGGCCCGGGTGCTCGACGCGGTGCGCGGAGCGGTAGCGGACGCAGACGCCGTCGTGTTGGAGGACTACAACAAGGGTGTGCTGGTGCCACCCGTGATTCGCGCCGCGATCGAGCTCGCCGTCGCACGCAAGCTCCCGATCATTGTCGATCCGAAGTTCAAGCACTTCTTCGAGTATCGCGGCGCGACAGTGTTCAAGCCCAATCGCCGCGAGCTCGAGGCTGCGCTCGGCGCCGCGGTCGACGTGGATCATCCGGACGCGGTGCCCGCTACGCTCCAGCGACTTGGGGTCGAGCACATCCTGCTCACGCTGGGCGACCGCGGGATGGCGCTGTTCTCATCGGACGGCGAGATGGCGCGCGTGCCGACCGTCGCGCGCGAGGTCTACGACGTCGTGGGCGCCGGCGACACGGTCACGGCGTATCTCGCGGGAATGCTGGCCGCCGGAGGCACGATGCTGGAGGCGGCGATCATCGCGAACATCGCGGCAGGGATCGAGGTGAGCAAACTCGGCGCCGTGAGCGTGACGGCCGCGGAAGTGCTCGACTTCGTGGACCACGCCGCGATTCCGACTGTGGTCTAGCGCGGCGTCGCGTTCGTCCGCGCTCGCCGAGAGGCATTCTAGGAGACGGCGGCCGCCGATCGCGATGCACGGCGATGGAGCCAATAGCCGACCAGAAGCGTCGACAGCGCGTACGCGACGGTCCACGGCGACGCCCCCCACGGACCCGCCGCGTGCGCCGCCAGCGCTCCGGCGAGGGCGGCAGTCGCGTAGAGGAGCGTCACCGCGGTGTGCCCCATGCCCCCGTTCGCGAGCCGTTGATAGAGATGACTGCGATGCGCCTCCGTCAGCCGCTCCCCATTCCGCCAGCGACGAAGGATCGTCCACGTCGCGTCGCCGTAGAGCGGCACGAGTGGGAGATGGGCCCGCACGATGTCCACGTCGCTGCTTCGCGCTGCGAGGAGCGCGAGCACCGGTACGAGATAGCCGAGCCCGCCCGATCCGACGTCGCCGAGGAAGATGCGAGCACGCGGGACGTTCCATGGCAGAAACCCGACGCATGCGGCGCCGAGCACGACGCCAAGCACGGGTACGGTCGCGGCGCTCGATGAAAAGAGCGCGAGCGAGAACGCGAAGATCGCGATCTGCGATGCGACCAGCCCGTTGATCCCGTCCATGAAGTTCACGAGGTTCACGGACGACACGGCCCAGAAAGTCCACCAGGTAAAGAGAAGGACACGAACGATCATCGGTGCACCCTGGGCGGCGGCCACGGCGCCGACGAACATGGCCGTCGCGACATGCACGCCGAGTCGCGTGCGCACGCCAAGCCCGCGGCGGTCGTCCACCCAGCCGACCACGGCGACCAGCGCAGTGCCCACGAGCAACAGCGTCACCGGCCAATCGGATGGGCGCACCACTCGCCAGACGGACATCGACAACGCCGCCAACAGCAGTCCCAGGCCCCCACCACGCGGCGTCGCCGACACGTGCGAGCTGCGCTCGGTGGGATGATCGAGCACGCCGTGCCGCACAGCGAGCTGGCGCACGAGGCCGACCAGCACGAACGCGAGCACGGCGCTCTCCATGCCGATCACCGCGAGCGACTCACCCATGCCCGACCTCCGCGCCGACGACGCCACCAGTGCCGACCGACCGCTGCATCGCGTGCTCGAGGGTGAATGGCGGCTCCCACTCGAGCACCTCGCGCAGGTGCCGCACATCGAGGCGGAGGCTCTCGGTCAATCGATCCATCTCGGCGGACCGACCCACGACCGCTGCCGCGGCACGCAGCAGCGAGGGCGGAAAGGGGAACAGCAGCGCGCGCGACGCGCGAGCCTTCGCGATCGCCTGCAACAGCTCCGGCGTCGACACCTCGCGTGCATCGCTCGGGAGCACGAGCTGGCCGGCCGCACGAGCGTCGAGCGCGCAGCGAGCGAGCAGGTCGACGAGATTCCCGACGAACACCACGCTCCGCCGATTCGTGATGCTCCCGAGCGGCAGCGGTACCTTCGTCGAAATTCGCGCCAGCGCCACGAGACGGGGAAAGTTTCCCTTTCCACCGGGACCGTAGACGAACGGCGGTCGCACGATGGTCCACTGGACGCCTCCGGCGCCCGCCACCTCGCGCACCACGTGCTCCGCCTCGATCTTGGATCGGGCGTAGGCGTCCGCAGGCGCGGGAGGGTCCGACCGTTCATAGGGTCGGTCGCGTCCCTCGCCGAAGACCTTGGCGCTGCTGAGATATACGACTCGTCGGGCGCCGCTCTCGGCGGCGGAGCGACAGAGCATGCGCGTCGGCTCGACATTCGAGCGGCGGTACGCCGCCTCGCTGTCGGGATCGTCATCCTTCATGACGTGTACGCGCGCGGCGAGGTGCACGATCGCGTCGCCGGGCCGGAGCAGATCGCGAATGGTCTCGACGCGCTCCATATCCCGCTCGACGTACGTGAGGTTGGAGTCCGCCGCGGACGTGGTCGGTGTCTGGCGCACGACGGCGAGCACGGGGAGTCGCTCGCGGCTGAGGCGACGCAGGAGATGCGTCCCGATGAAGCCCGTCGCGCCCGTCACCACGACCCGCGAGATGGGTTCAGGAACCACGGTCAGGCGGCACGTCGCGCTGCGGTCGGTGCCTGTGGCATCGGGGGCTTCGCCGTACTTTTCAGATCTGCCATTCGCCGTTCGTCAAAGCCCTGGTTGGCGCATGGTCACAAGATACGGAGCACCGTGCCAGTTTCCGAGTGGCTAGCCACGTGATGCAAGCTGACGTTGCCGACGCGACGGACGGCCGGTCGCCGCACGTCGTGACCTTGCTTGGCCTCGCCAACGACCTGCTGCGACGCCCGTGGGTGTTGGCAGCGCTCGTGCTGGGCAGTGCGATCGGCTCGGCGCTCGTGCGCGTAATGCAGCCGCGGACCTACACCGCGATCGCGTCGTTCGTCCCCGAGACGGCGCTACCGATCGGCGGCGGGATCAGCCTCGCCGCGCTCGCGGTGCTCGGCGGTGCGGAGCCGACCGTTGGCGCCTCGACCACCTCTTCGCGGGCAACGTCCCTCGATGCTGCACCGTCCCCCCTCCCCAGTGTGCCGCCCGTGAAGCCGCTCGACGCCGCGTACTACTGGGAGGTCCTGCACTCTCGTGCCTTGCTGCTCACAGTGGCGGGCAGCCGCTTCACGATCCAGACGCCGACGGGAGAGCGCGTCGGAACGGCAGCGGATCTCTACGATCTGCCCGCGGGGCCGGCCGCCGCGCGCATCGAGGACGCGGCGCGGAAGCTGGACCGCGAGCTCGAAGTGGATTACGACGTCAAGACCAACGTGCTCACGGTCGGCATACGTACGTTCGATCCCACCTTCGCGCGCGCCGTCACGGAGCGAGTGCTCGCCGAGGTGATGGCGACGAACCGCCGCGTGGACGACGACCGCGCTCAGGCGAAGGTCGGATTTCTCACGCGAGCAGTCGCCGACGCGCGGGGAGATCTGCTCGCGGCGCAGGACGAGCTCGCGAGGTTCCTCGCCTCGAATCGCGCCTACGTCGGCACCTCCGCCGTGGCGCTCGAGTTCCGGCGTCGCGATACCGACGTCCTCGAGAAGCGCGGACACTACGCCGAGCTCGCGCTGCAGCTGGAGCGGGCGAAGCTCGATCGTTCGCGCGCGACGCAGATCATCAGCATCATCCAGCGTCCCGAGACTCCACCGCGACCCGATTCACGCGGTCTGGTTCGCGCCACGATCGCCGGCGCGGTGGGCGGTCTCGCTGTCGCGTTGCTCTTCCTGCTGACATCGGGCCATCTCGCACGCCTGCGGGGGGCGGGGAGTGACGAGCTCAGGGCGCTGGAATCGGAATGGCGCGCGGGGCGCCGGCGTCGTGCCGCCTCCCGGGCGCGCCGGTCCACGGCTCTGCCGGTCGCCGCGAGCGAGGAGGGCTGAATGGGCGAGTTCGACGAGCTTCGATACCCCTTCAACTCGCTGCTCGAGTTCATCGGCGGTGGCTATTTCCGCGAGCGCGCGGGACTGCACCTCACGATCGCACTCATTCTGTTCGCCGTGCTCACGGCGCGCGTGATGCTCGGTCGCGGCCCGGTGGTCCAGCGGCTGATCACGGTGTTCTTCGCCGGCACCGTCTACAACAACCCGGCGTTCAGCGTTCCCGGCGGACTGCACTTCAACGAGATCGCCGGCGTGGTCGCGGCACTGTGGATCGGCGTCTCGCTGCTCGGCGGGCTCACGATGGACGTGCGTCGTGTCGGAGTGCCGATTTTCATCGGGGGATTGGTGATGCTGGCGCATGCGGCGTTCGTGTCGGTGTGGCACGTCTCCCTCCTTCCCGACAACGGCACGGCGATCATGCGCGGCGTGCTCGTCGCGCGCATCTTCGTGCTCGGCATCATCGTCGTGGGAATGGAAGCTCTGTTCCGCACCGAGGCGGACTTCGAGGCGCTCATGCAGGCGATGGTCACGTACGCCGTCGCGGCCATCCTGATCTACTTCATCCAGGTCGCGGTGTTCGCCTCCGGCACGCGCCCGTACGGCACGTACTGGGACGCCGGGTTTACGGGCATCCCGTCATTCGGCGCGGTGTCGATCGAGCGAGGGCACTTCGGGAAGTTCCTCATCGTCCTCTTCCCGTTCTTCGCCTGGGCGGCCGCAAAGCGTCGAAGCCGGATACCGATGCTCCTGTTCTTCCTCGTGACGCTCGTCAACTTCTCGGCGTCGAGCATGAGCTTCCTCGCCGGCTATCTGCTCATCACGCTGCTGCTGCTGCACCGGTTCGTGATCCGTCCCTCTGCGCTCAAGTGGGCGGTCCCGGCGGTGGCAACCGTCGTCATCCTCGCGTCACGTTTCGGCAAGCAGTATGGCGGGCTGATTGAAAAGATCGTCGAGTACGGAGTTCGGGGTGGTGCTGGTGGAGGGCGCGGCTTCTCGGTGCTCGATGCGTACCTCTCGGCCTATCCCTTCGGCATTGGGTACAGCGGCAGCACTCTTCGAAACGTCGGCATGCTTCCACAGATCAACATGGGCGCATACGCGATGGCCTCGCAGCTGTCGTTCCTCATCATCCCGATCTTCGCCGGCTTTCTCTGGCTCAACTATCGAGTCGTGCGCACGAGCCCGCGGATTGGTGACCGCATCGTCGCTGGTCTGCTCGTCGGCGGGATGCTGATGGTCGTGCTGATCGATCTCGTGGACGTGCTCTGGTTCGTTCCGACGCTCTGGGCGCCCCTGATCATCGCCGACGGCCTGGCGCACGCCCGCGAGCGAAGCGCGGTCGCCGAGCCCGTGACGGCGACGCCGGTCGTCTGGGGCTCGCCCTCGACGGTGCATTGACGTGTACCGCTGGCCATCTTTCACCGGTTCCGACGACATGGTCACGAGACCCGATCGATGACGCAAGCCATCTCGCCCACTCCGGGCGCATATCCTGCCCCGTCGCCGGGACGTACGCCGCCACCGGAGCCGTCGCTGCTCGGTGGGGGGACCATTCTGACGGCGCTCAATGCGCTGCTGCGCCAACGCGTGCTGGTGCTCGGGTGTGCCCTGCTGGTCGGAGCCCTCGCCGCCACCTGGACGTTCTCGCGCGAGCGCACGTACACCTCGTCGTCCTCGTTCATGCCCGAAGGGCGCCAGTCGTCCGTCGGTGGATTGGCAGCACAGCTCGGGCTCTCGCTGCCCGGCACGAGCGGCGCCGACTCGCCGGAGTTCTATGCCGACCTCCTGAAGTCGCACGAGATCCTTGGCGCCGCCGTCACGACGGCGTACACGATCCCGGGTGTGCTTCCTCGTCCCACGACGATGGTCGACCTGTATCGCGTCAAGGGGGAGACCCCCGCCCTGCGCCGCGACGAAGCGATCAAGCGGCTGGAGAAGGA
>QHVE01000022.1:0-34111 GCA_003223455.1 Gemmatimonadota bacterium
CGACATGCTCTTGTCGACCTGCATGATGAAGTCGTCCGCCTGAAGCACGATGCGCGTCAGGGAGTCCTTCTGCGCCGACAGCTGGGTGGCGAGCTGCGTCTGCTGCGCGGAGGCGACGGCGGCGACGCTGTCGGCGGCCTTGTGCTCCGGCGACGGGCCGCAGGCGACGAGCGCGAACGCTGACAACGTGGCGAGCGTGACACGACGAGGTGTGATCATGGGAGGAGAGAGTGCAGGGCGGGACGGATGCTCGCGGACGATCTTGGTCGACGACGCATCTGGAGGAGGGAAGCCGAAACTGCACGCATGTCCAGCGCCGCGCGCTGTGGTGGCACACATCGCGTGTGTGATCCACCACACATGGCTCGCCACCCTCGGCGATCCGTCAACGCGTGTACCCACTCCCTAGGCGGCAGTCGACGACGGCAGCACGTCCGGCGTCCCCTGACTGCGGGCCCCGTTCGGGCGCAACATTCTGGGGAGCCGTGGTGAGTGGTGAGTGGTGAGTGGTGAGCGGTGAGCGGTGAATGGTGAGTGGTGAGTGGTGTGACGGCCTCGGAAAGCTCCTGCCTCCCGAGGCCGTTGCCACAAACCACTAAACCACAAACCACGCACTATCTCGCCCAGTGCTTCCCCTCGCTCCAGTGCTCCGCCTGGAAAAACGACTCCGGGAGCTCCACGTTGGCGCGCCAGTCCGAGTACTCCTCCGTCTGCATCGCCGCGCCCTTGTCGAGCATGCGGACACGCGTCGCGAGCCACCCGCCTCCGAGCGCGACGTTGTTCTCGAGTCGCACGTCCTGGGCGCGCCCTTCGGGAGAGGGAATGAGCGGCAGCAGGAACCGTGTCACGATCAGTCGGTCGCGCTCCACCCAGAACTGCGGCGACGTCGTGTCGCTCGGCGACGACGAGCCGACGACGTACGTCGGCTTGCCCTCCCACTCCTGCGTGCGGATGCGCGACAAGTCGATCTTGTACGGCGCGAGCTGCTTGATCGTGACGTCGAGCGGCTCCAGGTACACGCTGACGATGAGCGGCAGGAACGGATTCCCCTCGGCGAGGCTCCGCACCACCTTGCCACCGCGCAGAACGTAGAGCGAATCCGCCGTGTAGAGCGCGCCGTGGCCGAGGGCGGGATCGCCGATGTCGATACGCAGCCGCGGGCCGCGCTGCGCCTCGTACCACGTCGTCACCTGAAACGTGCCGTCCGGCCGCCGCTGAGTCGTGCGCTGCACGAAGGTGAGCGTGTGGAACCAGCGGCCCGCATATCGATCGTGCATGCGAGCGAGGAGGGCGGTGCCGTCGTGCGGCTCACGGCTCGCAGTCCCGTGCGAGGCGGAGGCACAGGCGGCGAGCACAGCGAGCAGAATGGCGAGTGTCGAGCGCAGCATGCGAGAGATCGTGGGAAGCGGCACGGTTCGGTGGGCAGCGGCTCGGAGCAGGGGCGGCGCATGCCCGCCTTCCCGTAGTAAGCTCCACATCTCATGTTGAAGTGCGGTATGACGCCGCCGTCCGCTCACCAATAATCAGTCCGAGACCCACATGCGCAAACTATCGAGTGCCCTGCTCCTGTCCCTCCTCGCGGTCGCTCCCGCCGTCGCGCGTGCGCAGGCCGCGCATCCCGACTACTCGGGCACCTACGTGCTGGATCCGGCGCAGAGCGAGGGGCAGATGGTGCCGACGAAGATGACGCTCAAGATCGCCCAGACGCCCGCGGGGCTCACGCTCGACCGCACCCAGACGAATCAGATGGGCGAATCGACGGCGCAGCTCAAGTACACACTCGACGGCTCGCCGTCGAAGAACACGCTGAACATGGGTGGCAACTCCGTCGACGTCTCGACGGTCGTGACCTGGGAGGGCGCCTCCCCCGTGCTCACCAGCGCGATGAAGTTCGGCGACAACGACGCCCAGTCCGTCGAGAAATGGTCCTTGGCCGACGGTGGAAAGAAGCTGACCATCGACCGGAAGGTCAGCGTGGGCGGTCAGGAGTTCACGAACAAGCTGGTGCTGGTGAAGCAGTAGCATTACCAACGCGCGGATGCGCGGATGCGAGAACGGCCTCGGGAAGCAGGAGCTCCCCGAGGCCGTTCTCGCATCCGCGCACTAGCGCATCACCGCCCTAGAACGTGATCCCGAACGTGATCGGGATGTACTGCACCGTGCCGCTCTCGCCGGTATCGAAGAAGTTGTTGGACGAGATGCGGCGATAGCGCACGTCGAGTCGGGTCGAAAGCGTTCCGAGCGCGAAATCGAGTCCGCCGCCGACGTTGAAGCCCCAATTGTTGTCCGAAACCGACGCGTCCACGCTCCCCGAGCTCGCGGAAACCTTGATCTTCGAGTAGGTGGGCCCACCGGTGAGGTATGCCCGCACCGGACTGCCGGCATTCGGGAGCCAGAGCACCGCGTTGGCATTGAGGCCGAGATCCGAGAGATCCGCGTTGTCGGCGCCCCCGGTGTCCTTCGAGCCGAAGCTCGAGTAGATCACCTCGCCCCGGACACCGAACACGCTCAGCGGAACGCGGTAGTCGATGGCGCCTCCGACGCTGTAGCCCGTGTTCGCACCGTCCTTCAGGTCTCCGGTCGGCAGTGCCGCGCCGCCAAACACCGTGAACTTCAGTGGATTCGACACCTGCGCCTGCGCGGCGCTGGTCGACCCCAAGGAGGTCAACACGGCGAGCGAGAGGAGCATGGTGGTGCGTTTGATCATGGGTTCGCTTTCCTTATAGAGGACTGGTTAGCGGGCAACCGCCCGGTCGTGCACGTCTATCAAACGAGCGCGACAGATCGGAAGCAACATTGTCGACCCACCAGTCAGTTATTCCGCCTCGCCCACTCTGCTCAGGCCTTCCGACGACGGAACGACCCCCGCCGCGTTCCGTCGTTCGACCCGAGCACAGCGAAACAAAACGGCCCCGGGCGCTGCAGCGTCCCGAGGCCGTCTCCACCAGACCACTCAACCACCAAACCAGATCAAAACGTGATCCCGAACGTGATCGGTACGATCTGGTACGCGCTGCCACTCGTCGAGATCCGGCGGTATCGCACATCGAATCGTGTGCCGATCAGGCCGAGCGCCGACTGGACGCCGAGCCCGGCGTTGAACCCCCAGTGGTTGTCGGTATCGGTGAGCTGCGCGTAGCTCGGGCCCGCAGTGAAGTACGGCCGGATCACCCCCGCTGTCGGCAGCGTCAGCCACGCGACGACGTTGGCGTTGGCCCCGAAATCGTTCACGTCGCGATTCACGCCGCTTCCGCTCGGCGTGTCGGCGTTGAACGCCGAATACACGATCTCCCCCCGGAATCCGACCGGGCTCAGGGGCACCCTGAGGTCCACCGCGCCGCCGACCGTGAAGCCGGGCTTCACCTGATCGTCGAGATCGCCGATGGGGAGCGCCGGCCCACCGAAGAACGTGAACTTCAGCGGGTTGCTGATCTGCGCGCGCACCACCCCGAGCGGGCTAAGGGCGATGAGCGCGACACCCACGGCCGTGCGGATCTTCATGTCGTTTCTCCAGCGGGCTGGTTGTGTCGGTGACTCCGACACGTGCACCGCGTTACGACGTCAGCAACATACCGGCCGTTCCGGCGTATGTTATTCGACCCGCTGCATCGTGCTCAGCAGGCAGAGCAGGATCGTCCCAGCAGCGTGCGGCCCCATCGGTGATCTTCCTCATCCGTCCACTCGGAGCACCCCCCGTGATGTCCGTTCCCTCGTCCGCGGCGACCGTCGCGCGCGCGATCGCCTCGGCGTTCGTGCTCGTCTCCGTCGCAACCACCGCCTCAGCGCAGTCGACACGTCCCTCGGGCATCGACACGAGCACCTTCGACCGCAGCGTCCGCCCACAGGACGATCTCTTCCGGTTCGTCAACGGCGGCTGGCTCAAGCGGACTCCGATCCCGAGCGATGCCGCGCGCTGGGGCGCGTTCGACGAGCTCGACGAACGCAGCCGTGAGGCGATGCGCACGATCCTCGAGGACGCCGCGCGTTCGAACGCGCCCGCCGGGTCGGAGGAGCGGAAGGTCGGCGACCTCTACGCCAGCTTCCTGGATTCGGCGCGTGTCGAAGCGCTCGGCGTCACGCCGCTCAAGGGTGAGCTCGACCGCATCGCCGCGCTGAAGAGCTCGGCCGAGCTTCCTGCGGTCTTTGCGCATCTCGCGCGCATCGGTGTCGCGCGTCCATTCGGCGCTGGTGTCGGCTCCGATCCGAAGAAGTCGTCGACGAACGCCGTCCTCATCAGCCAGTCGGGACTCACGATGCCCGACCGCGACTACTATCTGATCAACGACGCACGCATGAGCGCGGTGCGGCAGTCGTATCAGTCCTATCTGAGCCAGCTGTTCACGCTCGCCGCGCTCCCCGATCCCGCCGGCGCCGCGTCACGCGTGCTCGCGCTCGAGACCGCGATCGCCGGCAAGCAGTGGGAGCGCGCCCGCAACCGCGACCGCAACGCGATCTACAATCCGATGACCGTGGCGGCGCTCGCCGCGTCATCGCCGCACTTCGACTGGAAGGGCTACCTCAGCTCCGCCGGCCTCGGCGCGGCGACCGGTGTCATCGTCAACCAGCCCGACTACCTCGTGGCGCTCGACTCGATCGTCACCGCGACGCCGATCGGCACCTGGCGCGAGTACCTCGCCGCCAAGCTGCTCGACGCGTACGCGTCGGAGCTCTCGTCGCCCTTCGTGCAGGCGCGGTTCGACTTCCGCGGCAAGGTGCTGAACGGGCAGCAGGCGCAACGCGCGCGTTGGAAGCGTGGCGTCGCGGAGGTCGAGGGCGCACTCGGCGAGCCCGCCGGCAAGCTGTACGTCGCCCGCAACTTCAAGCCGGAGGCGAAGGCGCGCATCGACGAGCTGATTCGCAACCTCCGCGAGGCATATCGCATCGGCATCGACAGCCTCGAGTGGATGACGCCAGCCACCAAGGCGCGCGCGAAGGAGAAGCTCGCCCAGTTCACCGTGAAGATCGGCTACCCCGACAAGTGGCGCGACTACTCCTCGCTCGCCATTCGTCGCGACGATCTGGTCGGCGACGTCATGCGCGCCCGCGCCTGGGCCTACGACGACATGCTCGCTCAGTACGGCAAGCCGGTCGACCGGACGCGCTGGCTGATGACCCCGCAGACGGTGAACGCGTACTATCAGTCGACGAACAACGAGATCGTCTTTCCCGCCGCCATCCTGCAGCCGCCGTTCTTCGATCCCAAGGCCGACGACGCGGTCAACTACGGTGCGATCGGCGCCGTCATCGGCCACGAGATTGGCCACGGCTTCGACGATCAGGGCCGCAAATCGGACGGGGCGGGGAACCTGAGCGACTGGTGGTCCGCCGACGATGCAAAGGCGTTCGAAGAGCGCGCCACCCGACTCGGTGCGCAGTTCGAGGTCCTCACCCCCCTCGAGGGCGCGAAGGTCAACCCGAAGCTCACGATGGGTGAGAACATCGGCGACCTCAGCGGCCTCGCCCAGGCGTATCGCGCCTACCGCATCTCGTTGAAGGGAAAGGAGGCGCCGGTGATCGACGGCTTCACCGGCGACCAGCGCTTCTTCATCGGCTTCGCCCAGATCTGGCGCGCCAACAACCGGGAGGCCTCGCTCCGTCAGCAGCTCCTGAGCGATCCGCACTCCCCGGGCGAATACCGGGCGAACGTGCCGGTCGCGAACAGCGAGGCGTTCCAGCGGGCGTTCGATCTGAAGCCCGGCGACAAGCTGTATCGGGCGCCGGGGGAGAGGGTGCGGATCTGGTAAGGGCGGTCGGTGGTTGAGTGGTGAGTGGTTCGTGGTTCGTGGTTCGTGGTTCGTGGTTTTAACGGCCTCGGGAGGCGATTGCTTCCCGAGGCCGTTAAAACCACGAACCACCAAACCACAAACCGTCCTCCGTAAACCACCAAACCACAAACCGTCGTCCGTAAACAAATGATTGACAGCGCCGACGCGCAGCCGTAGAAATCCGCATCGATGTCGATGCCGGCATCCGCCCATCCACGCCCCCCTCGAAAGCGTGGACTCACCGGTGCTTCTGCCCCACATCCTATGAAATTCCGTCAGCTCCCTGCGCTCGCGATCGCGTCGCTCACTCTCGCGGCCTGCTCCGAGCCATCCCTCCCGACGTCGACGCTCGCGCCGTCGGCCCCCAGCACGATCGTCAACGGCACGTATACCGGCTCATCGTTCTCCAGCGTTGGCGCCCTCCTGTTCGACTTCGACAAGAACGGCGTGATCAACGGCGACGACCTGTTCTGCTCGGGCAGCCTGATCTCGCCAACAGTGTTCCTCACGGCGGCCCACTGCGTCGCGTCCTCGGACACGCCTCCTGGCTCCCAGTGGTACGTGTCGTTCGCGCCTGACCTCTACGCGAATGACATCGAGGTCATCAGGGCCGACGCCTACTACTACGATCCGCAGTACGGCCACGATCAGGCGAACCTGCACGACCTCGCGGTGATCATCCTCCCCGCGAATTCGACGAGAGGGCTGACGCCCTATTCGCTGCCGACGCGCGGGGAGCTCGACCGCCTGTCGGCGAAGGGCGGCCTCAAGGACGCGATCTTCTACAACGTCGGCTACGGCACCTCGGCGACGCGCTCCGGCAAGCCGCGATTCCCCTACGACGGGAGGCGCTACGTGTCGGAATCCGAGTTCATGGCCCTTCGGCCGTACTGGCTCGGTCTGCTCATGAACACGCATGCCACCGGCCTTGGCGGCGACTGCTACGGTGACTCCGGCGGTCCGAAGCTACTCGAGAGCAACCCCGGCGTCGTCTACGCCACCGTCACGACCGGCGACGCCAACTGCCGCGCCACGAGCTGGGACTACCGCACGGACACGGACGCCGCTCGCGCGTTTCTCGGGAGGTTCGTGACGCTTCCGTAGGTGACGTAGAACGGTGTAACGGATTAACGGCCGGCCTCGGGAAGCTCCTGCGTCCCGAGGCCGGCCGTTAAACCGTTAAACGGTCTTACCGTCTAACCGCTATCCGCTACTTCTTCCCCTTCTTCGCCGCCTCCGGCTTCGCCGTCGGTTCCGTGAACGCCATGTTCTGCCCCACGTAGCCGAACTGCAGACCCGTGCTCGCCTCGATGCCGCGGATCGCCTGGCGGGTCGAATCGAGCGACGCGCGGAAGCTCGCCTTCCGTTCCATCAGCTTCGGCTGCGGGACGAGGATCGTGAGGCCGTACCACTTCTTCATGAGGTTGAGCACCTGGTTGAGCGGCTTGTCGTTCACGACGAGCATGCCCGAACGCCACGAGTCGGCTTCTTCCTTCTGCGCCGCCGTCGCCTGCCGCACGACGCTGTCCTTGGCGATGACCGCGCCACCCGCTGGGACGTCGGTCAGATCCTTCGGCTTGCCGACCTTCACCGAGCCCTCCGAGACGACCACCGTCGTCTCGATCGTGTTCTCGTCGACCTTCACCGTGAACGCCGTGCCCGTCGCCACGACGGCGACGGTCCCCGCGTTCACCCGGAACGGCTTCTCCATTCCCTTGGTCACGGTGAACTCGCCAGCTCCCTTGAGCTTCACGACTCGCAGCTCCGGGCCGAACAGCTTCGGCACCGTGAGCTCGGACTCGGGCGCCAGGCGCACCTTCGTACCGTCGTCCAGCGTGACCGTGCCCATCCTCGCGAACGTCGTGGCGATGGGCTTCACGTCGGGCGCGTTGAGCGCGCGGGCGAATTTTTCGTTTTCGCTCACACGGCCCATGCCGTAAGCGGCTCCCAACACAGCCGCGAGGGCCACGGCGAAGATGCCGAGCACGATCCAGAGTGGCTTCCCTTGCTCCGAGTGCTTGATATGCTCGGCGGCTTCGTGCCGCGAGTGCCGCGCCAGCTCTTCGAGCGCCTTCGGACTGTGCCCCTCGCCGTGCAGGGCGTGCATGATGTGCAGCCACGCCTCTTCCTGCGTCTCCTCGCGCAACTCGTGCGCGTCGGCGCGGCTGCCCCCCGCGAGACGGTGCGCACCCGCGCGGCGGCTCAGCGCGCGCGCGGCCGCGTGATGGATGTCCTCGACGAGGAACTGATGCACGTCGGCGGGCGTCTGGAACCGCGCTCGCGCGTCCCATGCGCGCACGAACGCGCCCTCGACGACCTTCCCGACGAGTGCGCGTGCGTCGGGCCCGAGATCGGTGCGCGCTTCTTCCGTCAGCGCGGGGTATTCCTCGAGGAAGAAACGACGCAGCGTCTCCTCGTCTGCAAGAGCGACGGCAGGCGACCCAGCGTCGGGTGCATTGCCGTCACGTGCATCGAACGTGGTCGACATGAGGCCTCTCTGTCTGGAGTTACGACCGATCGGATAGCGCGAATATGAGGGGGCACTCCGGCGATGTCACGGGCGGGGAGAACATCTGGCTCGCATGGAGCGCGCGAAGCTCGCGGACTCCACGGCGAGCTCGAGTAATACTCGTCCTCTCGCCTGTCGTCGCCCCGCGCGACGTGCGAGATTTCGAGCACTCTATCTATGTCGTTGCCCGGCAACGACATGTCCCCAGACCGACCGTCATATGCCCGCACTGGCCAGGAGTCCGCTCCTTCTCGCCGCCCTCCTCGTATCGCTCATCGCTGCAAACCCCGCGCTCGCTCAGATCCCCGCCGGTGAATACGCCGCCCGGCGTGACTCGCTCGCCGCGCGCGTGCACAACGGCGTCGTCGTCGCGTTCGGCGGCCGCACGCCCGTCAGCGACTTCGGTCCGTTCCATCAGCTTCCCTCCTTTCACTACCTCACGAACTTCCACGAGCCCGATGCGGCGTTCGTGATGGTCGTGCGCGATGGCCGCGGCACGAGCACGCTGTTCCTCACGCCGATCGCTCCGCGGCGCGCGTTCTACTATGGAAGGCGGCCCGACTCGGCCGAAGTGGTGCGCAGCTTCGGCATGCGCGCGCGCTCCTTCGCCGCGCTCGGCGGCGTCGTCGATTCGCTCGCCCGCGAGAACCTGCCCTTCTTCGTGCTCGACGACTTCGAGGACGCCGACTTCGCCACGCAGGACTCCCTCACGCGCGGCAAGCAGTTCGTGCGCGCGCTCAAGGCGCACCACGCCTCGGGGATCGAGATCCGCGACGCGCATCCGATCGTCGACGAGCTCCGCGCACGGAAGAGTCCCGCCGAGATGGCCCTCCTGCGCCGCGCCGCCGAGATCAGCACGGAAGGGCATCGTGCGGCGATGACGATCCCCGAGCCCACCAAGGAGTACGAGATCCAGGCCGCCCTCGAGGGCACCTTCCTCCGACTCGGCGGCGCTCGACCGTCCTACGGCTCCATCGTCGGCGGTGGCGTGCACGGTACCCAGCTCCACTACATGCGCGATCGCGGCGACGTGAAGCCGGGCGACGTCGTCGTGATGGATGCCGCCACCGAGTACGAGGGCTACGCGGCCGACATCACGCGCACGCTCCCCGTGAGCGGGAAGTTCACGGCCGCGCAGCGCGCGATCTATCAGCTCGTGCGCGACGCGCAGGCCGCCGCCGAGCGCAACTCCAAGCCCGGCATGTCCTCCGTCGCGGCGCAGGACTCGTCGTTCGACATCCGCGCCAGGGGGCTGGCGACGCTCGGCCTCGTCGAGAGCGCGGACGCCCAGATCGATCTTCCCTGGCCGGCCGACTGCACCGCTACCCCGCGCGCCTGCAAGCAGGCGATGTTCTGGATGATCCACGGCATCTCGCACGGCATCGGCCTCGCCGTCCACGATCCGGCGCAGTTCTACGCCAAGGACCATTTGTTCAAGCAGGGCGACGCCTTCACGATCGAGCCCGGGATCTACGTCAGCACCACGGCGCTGGACGCGCTGCCCGACACTCCACGGAATCGTGCCTTCATCGCCAAGGTGAAGCCGGTCGTCCAGCGCTACGAGAACACCGGGGTGCGCATCGAGGACGACTACCTGATCACGGAAAAGGGGCTCGAGCGCATCAGCCTCGCGCCGCGCGAGATCGAGGAAGTCGAGGCGCTGATGCAGAAGCGTCCGCCGCGCGCCGTGCCGTGAGCGACACGCACATGGAACGCGCGCTGGGATCCCAGCGCGCGATGTTCGACATTCCCGACGGCGTCACCTACCTCAACTGCGCGAGCATGTCGCCGCAGCTGCGCACGGTAACGGAGGCGGGAATCGACGCGGTCCGTGCGAAGGCGTCGCCGTGGACGCTGCGCCCGAGCGACTGGTTCGATCACGCCGAACCGCTTCGCGCGTTGTTCGGCCGCGTGATCGGTGCCGACGCGGAGTCGGTCGCGCTCGTGCCGTCGGTGAGCTACGGACTCGCCATCGCTGCCGCGAACGTCCCGGTGCGCGCCGGCCAGTCGATCGTCGTGCTCGATCGCGAGTTCCCGTCGGGCACATACACCTGGCGCGAGCTCGCGCGGCGCACCGGCGCACGCATCGTCACCGTGGCGCGCGACGCCGGCTCGAGCTGGACGGACGCGCTCCTCGCCGCGCTCGACGACACCGTCGCCGTGGTGGCGGCGCCGGTCTGTCACTGGACCGACGGCTCGCTGATCGACCTCGAGCGCCTCGCGCCGGCGGTGCGCGCGGCCGGGGCCGCGCTCGTCGTCGACGCGAGCCAGGCGGCCGGCGCGCATCCGATCGACGTCGCGCGCATCCGACCCGACTTCCTTTGCTCCGTCGGCTACAAGTGGCTGCTCGGTCCGTACAGCCTCGGCTATCTCTACGTGGACCCGAAGTGGCACGAGCGCGGCGTGCCGATCGAGCAGACATGGATGTCCCGTTTGGGCGCCGAGGACTTCACCAGTCTCGTGGATTACGTCGACGAGCTGCGCCCTGGTGCACGGCGGTTCGACATGGGCGAGTTCTCGCAGTTCACGCTGCTCCCGATGTCGGTCGCCGCGCTGACGCAGGTGCTCGAATGGGGCGTGCCACGCATCGCCGCGAGCATCGGCGCCCTGACGACGCGCATCGCGGCCGAGACGAAGGCGCTCGGCTGCGGGGTGTCGGCCGACGCGGAGCGCGTGCGGCACATCGTCGGCGTGCGACTGCCACGTGGTCTGCCGAGCGGATTGACGGAGCGCCTTGCCGAGGCTCGGGTGTTCGTGAGCGTGCGCGGCGACTCGATCCGCGTGGCGCCGCATCTCTATAATGACGAGACCGATGTGGCGCGGTTCGTGAACGTGTTGCGGTCGGTGCTGTAACGGGTGGGAGTGGGGAGTTTGGAGTGAGGAGCGTCCCGAGCGGCGTTTGCGGTCACCCCGAACTCCCCACTCCCCACCCGGTCCGCGTACCAAGTCCACCACGCAAACGAACGCAGCCGTACTCAGGGAATGTTCATCTCCGATTTCGCCATCCGCCGTCCGATCATCACCGTCGTGGTGACGATCGCGCTCGCCGTGTTCGGCATCGCCGCGCTCGCGCGGCTTCAGACCGACGAGTTCCCGGACATCGACGCGCCGATCGTCTTCGTCGGCATCGTGTATCCCGGCGCGTCGCCGGACCAGGTCGAGCGCGAGGTCGTGGACCGGCTGGAGGACCGCATCTCGGGGATCTCCGGGCTCGATAAGCTCACCTCGACGTCGAGCGACGGCTTCGCGCAGATCATCGTCCAGTTCAAGTTCGACAAGCCGACGGACGAGGCGACCCAGGACGTGCGCGACGCGATCTCCGCGGTGCGCGCTCAGCTCCCGACGGAGATCGTCGAGCCGATCGTCCAGCGGTTCGATCCGGCGCAGCAGCCGATCGTGTCGCTGGCGCTGACGTCGCTCACTCTCACGCCCGCACAGCTCACCCAGATCGGCGATCAGACGATCGGTGGCGAGCTGCGTTCGATCCCCGGCGTGGCCCAGGTGCAGGTGGCCGGCGCCGACAGCGCCACGCTCAACGTCGTGCTCGATCCGGCGCGGCTCACGAGCACGGGGGTCGGTATCGATCAGATCGTGGCCGCGCTGCGCTCCCAGAACCTCGCTGCACCCGTCGGCCAGGTCACCGGTCCCGTGACCGAACGCGCCATTCGCCTCGAAGGGCGACTGGAGCGTCCGGAGGATTTCGCGCAGCTCATCGTGACGCAGCGCGCCGGCGTGCCGATCCGGCTCGGCGACGTCGCCACCGTGGAAGCCGGTTCCGCCGAGCGTCGCTCGGCGGCGCTCTTCAACGGACGCGAGGCGATCGGTCTCGACATCGTGAAGTCGAAGGGCTACAGCACGACCACCGTCAGCGACGCGATCAAGGCGCGGCTCCCCGCGCTGCGCGCCACTCTACCCAAGGGGACGACGATCGAGATCGTGCGTGACGCGGGCAGCCGCGTTCGAGCCTCCGTGCTCAGCGTACAGGAGGCGCTCGTCGAAGGTGCGGTGCTCACCGTGCTCGTCGTCTTTCTCTTCCTCAACTCGTGGCGCTCGACGGTGATCACGGGGCTCGCGCTCCCGGTGTCGGTGCTCGCGTCGTTCGTCCCGCTCATGCTGTTCGGCTTCACGCTGAACACCATGTCGCTGCTCGGCCTCTCGTTGGCGATCGGCATCCTGATCGACGACGCGATCGTCGTGCGCGAGAACATCGTGCGTCACGTCGAGATGGGGAAAGACCATCTCGTCGCGTCGCACGAGGGGACGGACGAGATCGGGCTCGCCGTCGCGGCCACGACGTTCTCGATCGTCGCCGTGTTCGTGCCCGTCGGCTTCATGAGCGGCTTCGCGGGGCAGTGGTTCAAGCCGTTCGCGCTCACGATCGCCGCCGCGGTGCTCGTGTCGCTGTTCGTGTCGTTCTCGCTGGATCCCATGTTGTCGGCCTACTGGGCCGACCCGCAGATCGAGGCGCACGAGCGGCGCAATCCGATCGCCCGCGCGCTCGACCGGTTCAATGGCTGGTTCAACCGCCAGGCCGAGCGCTATCGCCGCGGTGTCGCATGGGCGCTCGATCATCGCAAGATGATGATCGCGCTCGCACTGGGGTCGTTCGTCGCCGCCATCGGGCTGCAGGTGACGATCGGCGGATTCGGCTTCGCTCCCGACAGCGATCGGAGCGAGCTGACGGTGACGGTCGAAGCGCCGCCGGGCTCCAGCCTGGAGTACACGCGCGTCGTCACGGAGCAGGTGGCGCGGCAGGTGCGCGCACATCCCGAGGTCCAGTACACCTACGCGACCGTGGGCAGCGCATCGGGCTCCGGCGGCGTCGACGTGGGCTCGGTGTACCTGCGGCTCAAGCCACGACACGAGCGCGACGTGAGTCAGCAGGCGCTCGGCAAGGAGCTGCGGCGTGAGCTCAAGCGGATCGGCGGTGCCACGGCGTACCTGCTCGAGGCGGGTGGACCGGGCGGCGGACGCAAGCCGCTGCAGCTCGAGCTCAAGGGTCCGGACGCGACCACGCTCGGGCTGCTCGCCGACTCGCTCGCCAAGATCGTGCGCGGCACGCGCGGAGCCGTCGACGTCGGGCTGTCGAGCAAGGGCACGAAGCCGGAGCTTCGCGTGACGATCAACCGGGGCCTCGCCGGAACGATCGGCGTGAGCGTCGGCCAGATCGCCCAGGCGCTCCGCCCGGCGTTCGCCGGCGTCGACGCCGGCACGTGGGTCGATCCGACGGGCGAGACGCGCTACGTACGCGTGCGGCTTCCGGCTGCGATGCGCGAGAGCCCGGCCGACCTCGCCGCGATCCCGATCGTGCTGCCCGGCGCGAGCGCGT
The DNA here is from genome assembly GCA_003223455.1 of Gemmatimonadota bacterium. Lineage (GTDB taxonomy): Bacteria > Gemmatimonadota > Gemmatimonadetes > Gemmatimonadales > Gemmatimonadaceae > AG11. The sequence continues at coordinate 13,604 of QHVE01000022.1, forward strand.
CGGGCGGCCCCGCGGTGGTCCCACTCGGTCAGGTCGCGACCATCTCGGCGAGCGGCGGTCCGGCGCAGATCGATCACCTCGACCGCAGCCGCGTGGTCGTCGTCGGCGCGAACATCGAGGGCTCGATCGGCAACGTCTCACGCGCCGTGCAGCAGCGGATTGCGAGCTTCCGTCTGCCCGAGGGCTACACCATCTCGGCCGGCGGCCAGACGGCGGATCAGGCCGAGGTGTTCGGTTCGATCTTCACCGCGCTCGGCGTCGCCGTGATGCTGATGTATCTCATCCTCGTGATTCAGTTCGGCAGCTTCCTCGATCCGCTGGCGATCCTCTCGTCGCTACCCCTCTCGCTTATCGGCGTCGTGCTCGCGCTGCTCGTCACGCGCGACACACTGAACATCATGTCGCTCATCGGCGTGATGATGCTCATGGGGATCGTGGCGAAGAATGCGATCCTGCTCATCGACTTCGCCAAGTGGACGCACGAGCAGAAGGGCCTGCCGATGCGCGACGCGCTCATCGAAGCCGGCGCGATCCGCCTGCGCCCGATCCTCATGACGACGCTCGCGCTCATCGCGGGCATGATCCCCGTGGCGCTTGGCGGCGGCGAAGGCGCCGACTTCCGCGCCCCACTCGGCCGCGCCGTGATCGGCGGGACCATCACGTCGACGATCCTGACGCTGTTCGTCATCCCGACGGTCTACGAGATCCTCGATGATTGGCGCGAGAAGCTCGGCGCGAGATTCAGGCGCCGCACCGCCGCGCATGCACCGACGCCTGTGCCGGTACCAGGGGATTGAGGTCCGGACTGCCAAAACGAGTACCGAGTACGACGGACGTACCAAGTACCCGGTATGGTGGGACGCCCCCTTGATGTACCGCGTGAAACCGAATGGCCTCGGGAGCTGGAAGCTTCCCAAGGCCGTTCGTGTTGCGGGCCCCGGACCCCCGACTACTTCATCGACTCCCGCAAATCCACCAGCGTCCGATCGATCGCGTCCACGCGAACTCGCCCCATCCGCGGATACTCGAGCTCCGCGACGACGTACGTGGCGCTGGCGATCGTGCCGGCCACGCCGACCATGTACAGCCAGTTCCGCTTCTCGGCGGTCGCGATCGCGTAGCCCACGAACACGGCGCCGATCAGCGCCGCGATCGCCAGCAGCACGTAGATCAGTCGCGGCGGATGGATCGCGCGCGCCAGGCGCTCCTTCTCGACGGCGCCGAACAGCTCGTTCATGCTGGGCAGGAGCAGCATGCGCGCCTTGTCACCGGCCGGCGTCGAGCAGACCTCGACGGCCTTCGCCCACAGGTCGTTCTGCGCGCGCGTGACCGCCTCGGGCTGGCGGATCGTCGCCGCGTCGGCGACCGACGTGCTCGCGTAGGAGGCGATGAGCGCGTCGATGTAGCGCCGCATCGCGTCGCGCACGGGCGGCTGGAGCTCGGCCGGCAGCATGTCGATGCGCTGCCATGTCGTGCCGGCCACGTTCGTCGTCGCGCCGACGAGCTCGCGCCGGCTGTCGAACCGCGCCGCCGCGCCGTTGAAGGTGAAGCCGATCATCAGGGCCACCAGCGCGTACACCGATCCGTCCACCACGCCGACACCGGCGCGCGCACCCGGTACGTTCAGTCGGCGGACGCCGAGCCGACGACCAAGCTCGAGAAAGATCAGGAGCGCCACGAACATCCCGAGGGCCGGGATTATCGGGAATGTGGCAGACGCAATGTGCATGTGACGTGTCCTCGACTTCTGGGTTGCGTTGCTGCTGCGTCGCGATACGGTGGACGCTCTTCAATCCGTGGCGACGCTGAGCTTCGTGAACTGGAGCTGGAGGCGCGCCTGGAAGAACTCCGTCGTGGAATGCCCGCCGAATCGATCGAGGCCGCTGATGCCGTAGGTGAACTCGAGCCGGGCCTGGTCGTTGAGATGCCAGTTCACCATCGGCGTGACGCGCCAGAGCTTTCCACCGCTCAGGCTGTCCGCGGTCAGATTGATGTACGAGACGCGGAGCACGGCCTCGAGGGCTCCCGGGCCGCCCTTGAACACCGGGCGCCGGGGCGAGACGGCCCTGAAGGTTCCGGACGGCGTGATGTAGGGACGCGTCTCGCCCGTGACGATCCAGGAGACGAAGGCATCTCCGCCGTGAAAGACCGGATCGCCGGCCTGAGGCGACTTGGCCTGTTCGGCATAGTACTCGGTGCCGTAGAGCCATGGACCGTCGCGATAGTAGATCTCGAGGCCCGCGATCGTCCCCCGGCTGGCGGGGAACTTCCCGGTGTCGATGAAGCTCGTTGCCGCGAACACTTCCGGCTTCGACTTGAGCTGGAGCGTGTCGTGCTCGGGCTTGCCGACGTGCAGTCCGGCGCCGACGTGCCAGAGCGTCCCGGCGGTATCCGCATCCATCCGCACATAGGCGAGCCGGCCGAGGACCTGGTGCTCGTAGTAGGAGAAAGACTCGCCCTCCGACAGGACGTTGGTGAAAAAGCCAAGGTTCCAGAGTACGTGCGCCTTCGGCACATAGCCCATCCACTTGATGCCGTCTGCCAGGAGCGGGATGGCCGCATCGGAGAAGGTGAATCGTTCCGACGTCCACCCGTCGTATCCGCTGAGCACGCGATTGAGGCTGAGCCCTTCCTTGAGGCGGCCGATCTGGAACTGGCTCGAGATCTCTGGAGCAGCGACGGAGATCATCGACAACCGGACCCTCCACTTCCACGCCGCCCAGTCGTACATGAGGCCTGTCTGCCATGTGATCGGCCGCTCGGTGCGCAGCGTTCCGAACAGCATGATGCGCGAATCTCGGATCTTTCCCTGCGGCTCCGCGTTGAAGTGCGCGGCGCTCATGGAATCCTGGTTGAAGCTCGCGTAGTCCGTGAGAACCGCCGCGCCCCAGAGAAGGGTCGTGAAGCCGAGATTGTACTCGTTCCAGTGGAGGACGAATTCGCTCGGCCATTTTTCCTTCGCCGCCTTCGTCGCACCGGCAGGGCCCGCGGCCGAATCGGAGTCGGCGCGCGCCGCTCCGACCGAGGCCGCGGTGGCGACGAACGGATCGCGGCTCGCCGGAGCGAGCCGCTGCCCGTGCGCCGGTCGCGCCCACCACAGGCATGACGCCAGCAGGAGGAGCGACTGGAGCAGGAGCGTTCCGACTGGGCACGGACGAACCGCGCCCGGTCGTTCAATACTCATCGAAGTACCGCTGAATCGTCTGGACGTCGGTCGTCTTGAGCAACGCCAGACGGAGGAGCACCCGCGCCTTCTGCGGGTTGAGCCCCAACGACGCCACGAAGCCTTCCTTGTCGTCGTTCACTTCAACGTTGCGCCCGACCTGGCCCGTCGCCACGCGTGACGAGCGCACGCAGACGATTCCCTTCTTCGCCACCGCGGCGAGCGCCTCGAGCGCGGGCTTCGTCATGTTGCCGTTGCCGACGCCGGCGATGATCAGCCCCTTCGCGCCAGCCGCCACGGCGGCGTTGATCAGGGCACCGTCCATGTTCTCGGTGGCCATGATGATGTCCACGCGCGGCAGCACCGTGTTCGCGTCGACCGAGAAATCGGACTCCTGGGTGTTCTTGCCGACCGGTCCGCGGTACCACTCCACGTCACCGTAGGCGACGGTCCCGAGGAGACCCGAGAGCGGAGACATGAAAGTCTGGACGGCCGTGGTGCTCGTCTTGGTGAGCGACGCCGCCCCGTGCACCCAGTCGTTCACCACCACCATCACGCCACGTCCACCCGCCTTCGCATCGGCCGCCACACCCACCGCGTTGTAGAAGTTGAGCGGGCCGTCCGCCGAGAGTGCGGTGGACGGACGCATCGACGCGGTGAGCACCACCGGCTTGCGCGATTTCACGACGAGGTTGAGGAAGTAGGCGGTCTCCTCGATCGTGTCCGTACCGTGCGTGATGACGACGGCGCTGACGTCGGGCTGCGCGACGAGCGCGTTGATGCGCGTCGCCAGCTTGAGCCAGACCACGTCGTTCATGTCCTGCGAGCCGATGTTGGAGATCTGCTCGCCGCTGAGGTGCGCCAGCTTCTTCGCCTGCGGCACCGCCGCGAGGAGCTGCTCCACGCCGACCTGACCGCTCGAGTAGCCGGCCTGGACGTCGCTCGCCGCAGCGCCCGCGATGGTGCCGCCCGTCGCGAGCACGACCACGTTGGGAAGCCCATTGTGATTCCCATTCGTCGGTTTGTTCTCCATCTGTGCGCCGGCGCTGCCGGCGAGAAACGCCATCGCGAGCGTGAGGCTCGCCGATCTCGAAAGCATGTGCCGTACTACCATGGAAAACTCCCGCTGTCTGTCGACAGCTCGATGGTGCGAGTTGTGGTCGTGCTCCGATCGCTCCTAACGTCCGGAGCCAGTGAGGGTGGCGGGGTTGAGAATCTCGTCGAGCTGCTTGTCGGAGAGGATGTGCTTCTCGCGCACCAGCTCGATGATGCCCTCGCCGCTCTTCAATGCCTCGGCGGCGAGCTCGGTCGCCTTGTCGTAGCCGATGACCGGATTCAGCGCCGTGACGGTCCCGATGCTCGAATCGATGTAGTGCTTGCACACTTCGGGGTTCGCCGTGATTCCCTCGATGCAGTACACCCGCAGGGTGCGCGCAGCATTCACGAGCAGCGTCTGCGACTCGAAGATGGCCGCGGCGATCACGGGCTCGAATGCGTTGAGCTGGAGCTGTCCTCCCTCGGCGGACAGCGTCACCACGAGATCGTTTCCGATCACGCGGTACGCGACCATGTTGGTGACTTCGGGGATCACCGGGTTCACCTTGCCCGGCATGATCGAGGATCCGGGTTGCACGGCCGGCAGGTTGATCTCGTGCAGGCCGCAGCGCGGGCCCGACGACAGCAGCCGGAGGTCGTTGCCGACCTTCGCGAGCTTGATGGCGAGGCTCTTCTGCACCGACGAGTAGAGCACGAACGCCTGCGTGTCCTGGGTCGCCTCGATCAGGTTGCGCGCGAGCTTGATCGGGAGGTTGGTGATCTTCGCCAGATGGTCCGCGCACTTGTGCGCGTACTCCGGTGGTGCGTTCAGGCCGGTGCCGATCGCGGTGCCGCCCATGCTCACCTCGCACAGCACCTTCCGAATGTTCTCGAGCGCCTTCACCTCGTCGGCGAGCGTCTCGGCGAACGCCGTGAACTCCTGGCCGAGCGTCATCGGGACGGCGTCCTGGAGCTGCGTCCGTCCCATCTTGAGGATGTTCGAGAACTCCTCGCCCTTGGCGCGGAACGCGTCGATCAGCTGGTTGAACGCGGCGATGACTTCCGCGTTGCCGAGGGCCATGCCGATGTGCATCGCGGTCGGATACGAGTCGTTCGTCGACTGCGAGCGATTCACGTGGTCGTGCGGGTCGCAGTACTTGTACTCGCCCTTCTTGTGGCCCATCAGCTCGAGCGCGCGGTTGGCGATCACCTCGTTCGCGTTCATGTTCGTCGAGGTGCCCGCGCCGCCCTGGTAGACGTCGAGTTGGAACTGGTCGTGGAGCTTGCCGTCGATGATCTCGTTACACGCGCCCTCGATGGCCGTGAGGATCTCCTTCGAGAACCCGCCCGTGTCGAAGTTGGCGCGCGCCGCGCCCAGCTTCGTCATCGCCAGCCCCTTGATGAAGTTGGGGTACAATCGCAGCTGGACCCCCGAGATCCGGAAGTTCTCGAGCGCACGCGCGGTCTGAACGCCGTAGTACGCATCCGCTGGGACTGCGAGATCACCGAGCAAGTCGTGCTCGAGTCGCGTTGCCTTTGACGCCATGGTCTGCCTCGTTGTGGGGTGTCCCGTACATGCGTCAGTCCCCACGACGAAATCCGCGGACAGAGCACGACGGACCGAGATGGTACGGAAGTCCCACTCCGGCTCTTATTGGCTCTTGGTCTCAGCGGAGGCGAACGGCGCTCGCGTTCGGTTCCATCGCACGAGATCGACGACGGCGCGGAACGCGCCGGGCACGGGTAGCGGCGCGGCCGTGTCGAGCCGCTCGTGCCGCGTGCGCCGCGCTACGCGGTGCGCGAGCTATCCGGCGCGACAGCTCCCGATGGCACAGCGCTCCGGTCCGTAATACTCGTGAATGCAGAAGCTCACGAGCCGCTCGGAGAGCATGTGCAGGTTCCCCTCGTCGGGCACACGGCGCCGCTCGAGCAGCTTGGGCCAGTCGCGCTTGAGCGCCACCAGCATCTGCTCGGCGCGCAGCCCACGTGCCCGCGCATCGCCGGCGATCATGCGCGCCACCTCGCGCAAGCGCTTCTCGAGGAACCAGCCATCGCGCAGCGCATTGAGCACGCGCCAGAGCGCGACCGCCGTCGATGCCGATACGAGCGCCGTGTCCTTCGGGATCTCGGTCATCGGCTCCAGCTCGGCTAGGATCGCTCGGTCGGTCATCGTTCGCCTCCTCGACGGCCGCGGCCTGCGGTGGATGTTCGTCGCGGCATCCGACGAAAGTGCAACGCGCATACCAAGTCTCGTACGCTTTGCGACCGGCCGATGCCAGCGCTCTCGTGCACGTTCATGGCGGACGCCGGCGTCACGGGGATGGCCGACTCCGCTGCCCGGCGGGGGTACGTTCGACGAGGTAAATTGACTCTGTCCGGCCGCGCCCGGTGTGACGACTGAACCCCTGCGCCCGGTCTGGTGTTTAATTGAATGGGTCGCCGGTCGTTCACCGGCCGCTCGTAATCATCCCCATGTGAGTGGAAGTCGTATGATGGTTTCCGTGCTGCGCCGCGCCGTCGCGCTGCGCACCGTCTCGGCGTTTCTGGGATTCGTCCTGCCAGGGATCGCCGCCGCTCAGGGCAGCGCAACTCTGACCGGCCGAATCGTCGACACGGCTGGCGCGCCGATCCCTGGTGCCAGTCTGCGCGTGCCGCAGCTCGAGCGCTCCGTCGCCGTGGATTCGACCGGCCACTTCCGTCTCGACAGCCTCCCGACCGGCCGACTGACCGTCGTCGGCGAGGCACCGGGCTTCGCCGGCAAGCGCGCCGACGTCACCGTGCCGGCCAGTGGCACGATAGAGCAGGCTTTCTCGCTCGTCCCGAACGCCCACGTCCTCGCCAACGTCGAGGTGCGGGCGCGTGCCCGGAAGCAGCTGCCGCTCAGGCTGCACGAGTTCGAACAGCGCCGCAACCGCGCCGCGGGCGGTCGTTTCCTCGGTCCGGACGAGGTGGCCAGGTTCGATGGCCGCCCCCTCATGGACGCGCTGAAGAGCGTCATGGTCGGGGTGCGCTTCCAGCGCAACGTGCAGGGGGAGATGAACATCGTGAGCCAGCGGTCGCTCAATCCGGCGTCGATCCGCCAGAGCTCCAACATCAAGCCGTGCGGCATCCAGATCTGGCAGGACGGTGCGCTGCTCTCCGATCCGAACCAGTCGATCGAGATCACGCTGCCGCAGCCGTCCAATGCGTCCCGCTCCGTCTCGACGCAGCGCATCGGCGCCGACCACGACTACGACATCTCGAATCTGCTCGCCAACGACTACATGGCGGTCGAGTACTACTCCGATCTCGCCTCGACGCCGCCAGGCTTCCGCACTGGAACGCCCAGCTGCGGCACGCTGGTGCTCTGGACGCGGATGCCGCTGCTCCCGAGTGAGTCGCAGGCAGGAGAGCCGTCGAGCAGCCCGCCGACTCCACAGTGACGATGCGCGCGACGATTCTCGCGCTGATGACGCCGCTCGTCGTCACGCTCGTTTCTCCACAGTCCGTCGTGGCGCAGAGCGCTCCCGCGACGAGCACGATGTCCGCGACGTCGCCGCTCGTCGCAGCGCGCCGCGAGTCGGAGCCATACGCCATCACGATGGCGCCGATCGCGCCCGCCACGACGCGCTCGGCTGAGGACCAGCAGGGAGGGAGCACCGCGGGCCGCGTGTTCCGCGCCGCAGTCGGCATCGGCGTCGGCGCCGCGGTCGGCGGTTGGCTCGGCTATTTCGGTGCCCAGGTCGCGAACAGCGACTGGGCTCGCATCTCCCCGACGGAAAAGACGAATCTGCGCCAGAGCTACACCACGGTGGGCCTCACGGTTGGAGCTGTCGCTGGCTACTTCCTGCGTCCCAAGGTTCATCCCGCCACCCGCTTCCCGCAGCCGATCAACGTGCCAGCGCGCACCGGTCGGCTCCTCCTCGCCAGCGCCGAGCTGCGACGCTCGGTCGCGACGAACGCGCTCGAAGCGGTGGAGCTCGACCGTCCGGAGTGGATGAAGCAGCAGCGTGAGGACGAAGCGAAGCGCGGTGGCCAGCCAAGTACGCTCCCCGTCGAGGTCCTCTCGCTGGTGGTGTACGTCGGCGACGAGAAGGTCGGTGCGATCGAGACGCTGCGCGACATCGCGATTCCGGAAGTTGCCGAGCTGCGCTTCTACGACGCCCGCGACGCGCGGCGGCGGTGGGGGGTCGAGCACAAGTACGGCGCGATCGAGGTCGTGCCCGCGACGTCGTCGGCGGTGAAGTCCGGCCAGTCGGCGGGAGCGTTGTCGGGGAAGTAGACCTGAGCGGGATCCGGACGTTGGGAATCGCCGGTAATCGCGCGAGCCACGCGCGTTCCACCCGCCTCACCTCGAACATCCGTCCCCCGGCTACTCCAGCTCCTCCACCGTCTTCGGCCAGTCGTCGTGCAGCAATCGCGACAGCGCCCGGTCGGCGAGCAGGCGCCCTTCCGTTTGGCACCTCGGGCAGTAGTTGGTCTCGTTGTCCCGATAGCGGATCCGCTGCACGGCCGTACCGCATACGGGACAGGGCTCGCGATAGCGGCCGTGCACGGCCATTCCGTCGTGGAACGCCGTCACCTTCTCCGGGAATCCATCGCCGGCCTCGGCGCGCAGGCGGTCGGTCCACTCCGTGAGCGTGGCGCGCGTCGCGGTGTGAAGGCGCGTCGCCTCCTCGGTGCTCAGCCGGCTCGTGAGCTTGAGCGGCGAGAGCCGCGCGCGATGGAGAATCTCGTCCGAGTACGCGTTGCCGATTCCGCTGAACAGGCGCGGGTCGGTGAGTGAGCGCTTGAGCGTGTGGTTCTCGCGCGCCAGGCGCTCGGCGAATTCGTCGCGTGTCGACTCGAGCGGCTCGAGTCCGCCGCGCTCGAATGGCACGAGCGCGTCCGCGCCGCGCACCGCATGGATCGACGCGCGGCGCTTCGTCCCCGCTTCCGTGAGCACCAGCGTGCCCGAGGGAAACTGGAATTCCGCCAGCGCGATGCGCACCGGCACCTTCGCCCGTGCGCCGGCGGGGATCCAGCGGAAGCGGCCCGCGATCATCAGATGGACGACGAGGCGAAGCTCCTCGTCGAACTCGATTACGATGCGCTTGCCGAGCCGCCGCACGTCGACCACGGCTCGTCCCACGAGCGTATCGAGCGGCGGATCGACGCTGCGCAGCGCGAACACGCTGCGAATCGCGTAGCCCGTGAGCGGCTGCCCGACCACACGTCGCGCCATGGCCTCGACGTAGACGGTGACGTCGGGTAGCTCGGGCATCGAACCGCGGTGAAGTGGTGACGTCGTGCAGTGGTGAAGAGGTGAGGTGATGAAGTAGTGAATCACCGACCCACCTCACCACCAAATTATCACCCACTCCCCACTGCCCACTCCCTATCCGTCCACCAGCACCAGCGTGCAGCGTCCGGCCACCGTGTCGAGGCGAAGCGCCGTGTCGCGGCCCGTTGCGTCCGTGCTCACCATCACGGCGCGCACGTTCGAGATGCGGTGGCTCAGCTGCGAGCCCGCCGTGTCGGGATCGCCGAGCACGATCTCGGCCCGTGACGCCGCGCGGTCGAACGATGCATCGACGAGGCGGTATCCCGACTCCACGCTGCCTGCGCCCTGCGGGCTCGCCATCCTGAAGCGAAGCTGCGTCGGACGCCCCCCGTTCCGTCGGCCGAACCGCTCGATCAAGCCGGGCCACGCGTTGGCGTCCCAGCTCTCGACGACCCCACCGACGGCCGACGGCACGTCCACGCCGGACTCCTGATCCCGATCCGGTACGACGATCACCGTGCAATCGGCGTGGCGGATCAGCTCCGTCGACACGCTGCCCAGCAGCATCCGCTCGATGAACGAGTGGCGGCGACCGCCGCAGGCGATCAGTCCGGTCCCCTGCTCGCGCGCGAGGGCCAGCAGCGTTCCCGCCACGTCGCCATGGAGCATTCGCGTCGTGATCGTGATGCCGCGCTCGGAACGCAGCGAGGCGGTGAAGCGGCGGAACAGATCTGCCGCGCGCCGCTCGTACGCGTCCTCCCACCAGCCGGCGCTCTCTTCGTTCAGGTTGACCGCGCTCTTCACGTGCACGAGCGTGAGCTGTCCCCCGTCGGCGACCATCTCGATGGCGAATCGCGCCGCACGCTGGCTCGCGGGACTGAAGTCCACCGCGACGATCGCCTCGGCGACGGGTCCCGCGGTGCTCTGGGTCGGCACGACGACGACTGGACGGTCGGCGAGACGGGCGATCTGTACGGCACGTTCACCGTACACGAGTCGTCCGAGCGCGCCGTGACGCCCCGTTCCGACGACGATGGCGTGCGCCTCGCGCTCGCGCGCGACGTCGGCGATGGTGCACGCCGCGGGGCCGTCGACGACATCGACATGCTGCGTCCCTTCGTGTCGCTGCGTCCGCGACAGCCGCTCCTCGACGAGCGTGGCGATCGCCACTCGCTCCTCGGTGTGATAGTGCTCCGGAAGCGCGGGGACGCCGGCGGCGCCCGCGGCGAGGGCGATCATCTCGTCCGGCTCGAGCACCGAGATCGCATGCAGCGGCCGGTGCTGTTGGTCGGCGAGCCACTGGGCCACGGAGAGTGCGGCGTCGCAGCCGTCGTAGGGCTTCAGGGCGACCACTACCGGCTCACGCTGTTCGGCGAGCGTTCCCTGCGAGGACGTCGCGGTGGTCGTCGCGGGATGTGCGGTGGCGAGTGTCATGGTCAGGTCCTCTCGAAGCGTCAGTCGCCCGCGGGCCGTGCCGATCGGCCACGGAGCTCGTCGATGTGAATCGCGAACAGGATCGCGCGCTCGGGTACCGGGTCGTGCGAGCTCAGCGTGCCGGGGATGAACCGCTGCAGCAGCTCGACGGCGCGCAGGTACAGGTCGCTCGAGCCGACCTTCGGGTCGAGCATCGTGAAGCTGCCGTGCACCACGACGCTGTCCCAGTGAAACAGCCCGTGAACCTCGTCGACCTCGAACGCGCACCACGGATGGTGCGCCAGCGTCACGAGCTTGGATCCGATGACCGTGCGCCCGACCAGCCAGTCCCCGTCGTAGACGTAGTGAATCGGCTGGATGTCGACCCGGTCGCGGAACGCGAACGCGAGCCGGCCGACATGGTTCCGCGCGAGCAGTGCACGCGCGCTCTGTTCGCTCAGATCGGCGAATCGCGGTGTGTGATCGGTGGCGTGCATGGCGGGCCCGGTGCGGGTGGCGGGATTGCCACCGCAGCTCAATCTGGCCGTGAGGCGCACGAGCACCGATCGGGCATTTTCACGATCGTGATGCGGCGGTTCCCCCACGCATGTCGGGGAGATTCCCGACGGCCCCTCCAACGACGGAACGCGGATCTGGCGGTCCCCGCGTCACCGCCTAGGGTCGTCCGCGCGCCTCGAGCCGCCGCTCGCGCTCGAGTGCCTCGAGCCGCTTCTGCCAGAGCGGACCGACGCCATCGAGCCAGCTCTCGATCTCGGCGAGCCCCGCCGTATCGAGCTCGTAGATGCGTTGCTGCGCCGCCACGCGGGCGCGAACCAGCTTCGCCGTGCGCAGGACCTTGAGGTGCTGTGACACCGCCGACGCGCTGATGGTGAACCGGCTGGCGATCTCGCTGACGCTGAGCGGTCCGCGCGCGAGCATCTCGACGATGCGGCGACGCGAGGGATCCGCGAGGGCGGCGAAGGTGAGCACGAGGTGAAGATATCTGTCGCGTGGTATTTAAGTCAATGCTAATTTAAGACGCTCGCTGCGTGTGCGATTTTGCAGCAAACGCGCGTTCCTGCCGCCAAATCGACCAAAACGCATTAAGAAAGTGCAAAGATGACTCTTGACGGTGCACATTTTGTTGGATATCCTCGCTGGGGTCACACGCTCGGCAGCGCTTCCTCCACTGCACGCAGGTCGCCCCAACCTTCAGCTCGGAGCTCACCCGTGGTCTCGTCAGTTCTCAGCGCTGCCGCACTGCTCGCGGCGGCAGTCCAGGAAGCGGCGGCCGCCGCACCACCACCCACCGTGTCGCCCGCCGACACGGCGTGGATGCTCGTCTCCACCGCCCTCGTGCTTCTCATGACGCCGGGCGTGGCGTTCTTCTACGGCGGCCTCGTGCGCGCGAAGAACGCCCTCAACACGATGATGATGTGCATGGCCGCGTTCGGCGTCTGCGGCGTCATCTGGGCGGTCGTCGGCTACTCGCTCGCCTTCGGCACGGGCGGCAACTATCTCGGCGACTTCTCGTTCGCGCTCCTCAACAACGTCGGCCTCGACGCGAAGGGCACGATCCCCCACGTCCTGTTCATGGCGTACCAGGCCTCCTTCGCCGTCGTCACGGCGACGCTGATCGCCGGCGCCATCGTCGACCGGATGCGCTTCGGGCCGTACCTCGCCTTCATCGGGCTGTGGACGGTGTTCGTGTACGCGCCGATCGCACACTGGGTGTGGGGCGGCGGCTGGCTCTCCAAGCTCGGCGTGCTCGACTTCGCCGGCGGCACGGTGGTGCACATCAACGCCGGCGTCGCGGCCACGGTTGCCGCGATCGTCGTCGGACGACGCAAGGACTTCGGCCGCCAGGCGATGCTGCCGCACAACGTCCCGTTCGCGCTCCTCGGCGCCGCGCTGCTCTACTTCGGCTGGTTCGGCTTCAACGGCGGTAGCGCTCTGGCCTCGAACGCGAGCGCGTCACAGGCATTCGCCGCCACGATGCTCGCGCCGATGGCCACGCTCGTCGTCTGGATGCTGCTCGACTACTTCCGCAACAAGCACGCGACGGCGGTCGGCGCGGCGACGGCGATCGTCGTCGGTCTCGTCGTCATCACGCCGGCCGCGGGCTTCGTCTCGCCGCAGTCGGCCCTGTTCATGGGCGCGCTCGGCGCCATCCCCAGCTACTACGCCATCGTGTGGCGCTCGCGCACGCGGCTCGATGACTCGCTCGACGTGCTCGCCGGCCACGGCGTCGGCGGCATGACGGGTGCGCTCCTCACCGGCGTCTTCGCCGACGCGGCGTGGGGCGGCACCAACGGTTTGCTCCACGGCAACCCGGGCCAGCTCCTGAAGCAGGCCACCGGCGTCGCTGCCACGATCGTCTACAGTGCCATCGCCAGCTTCGTACTCCTCAAGGCGATCGCCATGGTCAGCGCGCTCGCGGCCGATGCCAGGGCCCAGGGCCGCGGCATGGACATCTCCCAGCACGGCGAGGAAGCCTACACGAACGGTGAGGGCGCGCTGCTCGTCCTCGAGACGGTCGAGGCCCAGCCGGCCGCCCGTCCCGCCAAGGTCGCCACCGCGGGAGGTGTCGCATGAAGCTCATCGTCGCGATCATCCGGCCGGACAAGCTCAACGACGTCCTCGAGAGCCTGTACCGCGCGGAAGTGAAGGGCCTCACCGTCTCGCGCGTGCTCGGTCACGGCGGCGAGACCGACGCGGTCGAGACGTACCGCGGCACGACGGTGAAGATGGAGCTGCACGAGAAGGTGCGACTCGAGATCGGCGTCTCCAACCCGTTCATCGAGGTGACCGTGCGCGCGATCCTCGAGGCCGCGTGCACCGGCGAGGTCGGCGACGGAAAGATCTTCGTCGTACCGGTGGAGAACGTCTACCGGATCCGCACGAAGGAGAAGGACGAAGCGGCGGTGACGCCGGCATTGCATTGAACTGCTAGAGCGAGTACCGAGTACGACTGACGTCGCAAGCAACCGGACCCGGTACTCGCTCTCAGTTCGGTCAGGCCAGCATCGTTCGCACCACCTCGAGCAACGCCCCCGGCAGCTGCTCCGGACGTCCGAGCACCCGATAGCCGGTCCGACCGAACAGGTGTGGGAGGTACTCCCGCTCCTCCTGCTCCACCGTCAGGCAGAACGTCACCACCCCCTCCGCACGCGCCTCGTGCAATGCTCGCCGCGAGTCCTCGATCGCGTATGGGCCCTGATAGAGATCCATGTCGTTCGGCTGGCCGTCGGACAACAACAGAAGCACCCGCCGCTGCGCCGGCTGCGCGTTGAGCACGCCGGTCGCATGGCGCACGGCGGCGCCGAGCCTCGTGTTATCCTGCGGCACGAGGGCGGCGATCCGGCGGCGCGCCACGAGCGGATCGTGCTCCTCGAACCCCTTGATCGTGCGCACGTGCACGCCGTGTCGTCCCGCGCCGGAGAACGAGAGCATCGCGTACGGATCGCCGAGCGAGGCGAGCGCCTCACTCGCCAACAGGAGCGTCATGCGCTCGACGTCGAGCACCGTGCGCCCGTCGGCGAGCCGCGTGTTCGTCGATCCGCTCGAATCGACGAGCAGCGCGAACGCCACCCTGTGCCGCGCGGGGCGCACCACCTGATAGAGCTGCTCGCTCGGCACGCGACCCATGCGGCGATCGACGAGCGCCGTGACGACCGCTTCGAGATCGAGCTCGTCGCCGAGGCGCTGCCGACGGAGCCGCGTGCGCTGCGCGCGAAGCGGCGCGAACCGATCGCGGATCTCCCGGACGATCGGTGCGTGTTCGCGCAGCACCTCGTCCGCCCACGCCGCGTCGCCGTCCTCCGCGACCGAACGTGTGACGGTCGCGCCATGCGGACGCATGCGCTGCGCGTACTCGTCCCACTCGGGATACGCGATGCCGGCCGGCGGCGGACGCTGGGACGCGGTGCGCTTCTCATCACCGCGTTGATCGAGGGGCGTATCGTGCTCCACGTCGTGCGCTGTCTGTGAACGCTCGGACGGCGTCGCCCCACCGTCGGCGGCGATGCCCTGTGCATCCGTCTCCTGCGTGGCCGAGTCGTCGCCGGTGGACTGCTCGCCGCCATCGGACGAATCGCTCTCACCGCGAGGCGTGCCGCTCTCGTCGTCCGCCTGCGGCGCGGAGTACGGATCGGGGCGTGATCCTCCCCCGCCACCCCCCAGCTCGACCTCGTTCGTGCCGCGTCCGATCGGCCAGGCGAGCCCCCACAGCGTCATCGGATTGAGCGGTCGATAGTGCGGCGGTTCGCCCGAGGTGCGACGGATCTCGCGCGCCGTGGCCTCCGCCCACGCGCGCGACTCGGCCGGTGTCGCGAACGCTGGCACATCGTCGGGCACGCGGTCGGGTGGCGACGCGAGCGTGGCGCGCAGCAGCGTTTCCACCTGCCGCTCGGCGTGCGCGAGGCGGAAGATCTTCGGCCGCGCCGTGAGCTCGGCGAAGCGCAGCGTCTGGAGCAGGGAAGCGAGCGTCGGCGCGCGCGTCGCCACGTCGCGCTCCGCGGCGACGCTCTCGGTGATGAGATAGACGTCGCGCGCGAGTGCGTCGCCCGTGGGCGCGTGCGCGTGCGTGCCGCGCGCATGTCGCGCCGCCTGTGCGAGCGCCAGCAGTCGGTAGCGCGCGACCGCGTGATCAGCATCCCCATGCGTGGCGAGCCGCGGCGGCAGCACGACGTCGCAGTCGGTCGACGATCCGGTGGCGCCGACGCGGAGCGGCACGCCGTACATCGCGGCGAGCGTCAGCTCGAGCCGCCGGCGCAGCATGTCGAGCGAGATCGTGTCCGCCACCCGTGCGCCGCGCCAGCGACGCATCGGTGAGGAGATCCGCCGCGTCCAGTGCACCGCGCGATTGCGGAGGTACCGTCTGAGCCTCACGCGCGGCGCAGCGTCAGATCGTCTGCTCGACGAGATCATCGATCGCCGCGAGCAGGTCGGGGTCGTCGGTGAGCGGCGCGGCGAGCGCGGTGCGACACGCGTCGCGCGGCGCGATCCCGCTGGCGATCAGTCGCGCGACCGAGACGAGCAGCCGCGTCCCCGGCCCCTCGGCCAGCCCCTGGTCGCGCAGCCGGCGGATCTGCACGGCGAGCTCGGTGAGCGCGCGGGCGGTGGCGCGCGGCACGCCGCTCTCGTGCATCACGATCTCCATCTCGCGCGCGGGGGCAGGGAAGTCGAACTCGATCGCGACGAAGCGCTGGCGCGTGCTCGGCTTGAGGTCCTTGAGCGCGTGCTGGTACCCCGGGTTGTACGAGACGACGAGCTGGAACCCCGGCGCGGCGGTGAGGAGCTCCCCCGTCTTCTCGATCGGGAGGATGCGTCGGTCGTCGGTGACCGGATGGATGACGACGAGCGTGTCCTGCCTCGCCTCGACCACCTCGTCCAGATAGCAGATCGCGCCCGTGCGCACGGCGGTCGTGAGCGGGCCGTCCGCCCAGACGGTGTCGCTACCCCTGATGAGATATCGCCCGGTGAGATCGCTCGCGGAGAGGTCGTCGTGGCAGGCGACCGTGACGAGCGGGCGGCCGAGGAGATGCGCCATATGCTCGACGAACCGGGTCTTGCCGCAGCCGGTGGGGCCTTTGAGCATCACCGGGAGCGAACGTTCGTGGCAGGCGCGGAAGAGGTCGATCTCGGTGCCGAGCGGGAGGTAGTAGGGAGCCTCGGCGCGGTCGGCGAGTCGGAGGGAGCTCATTCTGTATACAATAATGTCGACTTTCAACGGCGACAAGCCGGCAGCCCGCGAGTGCCGGCCTCTTATGGAAACCTCGCGTGAGACACCGGCGCAATGTCGCCTGCTCGGTTTCCGGTCAGCCGCTCAGCTTCCCTATGACCCGATGCGCGAGCTTTCCGATCTCTCCGCGGTTCGGGCCGACTTTCGCGCGCTCGGCGAAGGCGCGCACCGCACCCGCGTCCGCTCTGATGACGTCGGGATCGAGGGCGTCGAGCACCCCGAGTGTGTTGTAGACCGCGTGAGGGTCGTCGGCACGACGCGTGGCAGAATCCAGTAGCACCGGAACGATGTCCGCCCGCGTGCGCCAGCCCTCGACCAGCCCGTTCGCTGCGGCGACCTGCACGCTCGCGCTGTCGGCGAAGAGGCCGTGTATCAGGTCGTCCCTGCGCTGGGTGAGTGCATCGGCGGCGAACTGAGCGATCGGCGATCCGGCATCCGTCGCGCGGATGGCGTCGACGAGGTTCGGGCCGTCCTGCGGCAGGGCGATGAGCGCCGCCTTGATCGCCAGTTGCCGGTGACGCTGGTTCTCGCTGAGCAGCGCCTGCATGAACGTGTTGACGACGCTGGCCTGCTGAGCGCGCGAGTGCTGCATCGACACGGCGATGTCGCGCTCCTTCAGCTCTCGTGCGGATGCAACGTCCCGCTGCCTGAGTCGCTCGGCGGCCTCCACCTGTGCCCGACTCAGCGCGCGTCCAAACAGGTGTCCGGCAAGGGCGATCGCGATCGGGAGCAATGCCTTCGCAAACACTTCCAGGATGTCCCGTTTGTCGACCCAGCTCGGCCGCTTCCGTCGCTCGAGCGCTTCGATTCTCTCTTCCAGCGTCTTCAGATCGCTATCAATCATGAGCAGCTCCGGGCGGCAAACGCGCACAGACGTCCTGGCGCCGGCCGGCTAGCTCACGTGATGGCTGCTGAATGCCTAACCAGGCCGCAAAGGCATCCAGGGAAGAGTGCGCAGAAGGTGCGCACGTTCAATTGGCCCTTCGGCAGCTTCAGGGTCTTCACAATTCTCGCACACCCAGCCCATTGTCCCGGCCTCGACTCGGATAGCATCGTAGACCCACGATTCCGCGTCTATCCGCATCGAGATGTCTCTTCGCTTTCCCGCGCTCCGCTGGACGACGCTGCTCCTCCTGGCGAGCATCGCCCTCACCACGATCGGCGTGGTGGAGGCGAGCCGCGCGGTGCGCTCGCAGCGCGCCGTCGCCGAGCACGCGCTGCGCGACTACGCCGGGTTCGCCGCGTGGAGCTACCAGGAGCACCTGCGCGCGCGGCTCGGGCGTGCCACCGAGGAGGTGGTCGGCGCATTCAACCACGGGCACGACGTCCACCGCGGTCCGAACGTGCCGCCGGTGGAGAGCATGCCGTTCTACATCCCCGGCGACGTACGCTGCAACTGCCGCGTGCCGCAGCATGGCCCGAGTCCGTTCGCCTTCCTCGCCTTCCGCATCGGGACGGACACGCTCGGCGTGGCGCTCAACGCGTACCCGAAGCCGCACGAGGGATGGTCGGTGTCCCGCGACGTGCCCGAGGCGATGGTCGTCGAGGGTGCACGCCGGTATCCGGCCGCGGTGCGCACGTGGATCAACGACACGATCACGAAACAGGTTCGCGCCCACCACGACATCGGCCGCTTCCCGGTGATCGTCGCGACGCGCGATTCGGCGCGCCGCTTCTTCACCTACACGGTGATGCCGCGGCTCGCCGGCGACACGTTGATCTACGCCGCCGAATACGAGCCCGCAGCGTTCGACAGCGTGCTGCACTCGGCGATGACGGACAACGACCTGCTCCCGTCGGCGTTCACGCGCGGGCGCCCGGCGAACGAGCTGGTCGAGCTCGAGGTCACGGACGCGACCGGGCGCACGCTCTTCCAGTCGGACTCCGTCTCACGCTGGTCGCTCGACGACACGGCATCGGTGGGTGAGTCGTTCGGCAACCTCCACGTGCGCGCGCAGATCCGCGCCTCGATGGCGGACCAGCTCGTGATCGGCGGCCTGCCGCGCTCGCGGCTCCCCTTCCTCCTCGCGCTGCTCGCCGTCGCTGCGGCGCTTTCCTTCGTCGCCATCGGTCAGATCCGCCGTGAAGGAGAGCTGGCGAGACTGCGCGCCGACTTCGTGGCCAGCATCTCGCACGAGCTCCGCACGCCGCTCACCCAGATGCGCCTCTATCTGGAGACGCTGCGCCTCGGCCGCTTCACGACGGACGAACAGCGCGAGTGGTCGCTCGACAACGTCGAGCGGGAGACGACGCGGCTCGGCCACCTGGTCGAGCGCGTGCTCCGCTTCTCGCGCTCGGGGCGCGCCTCGCCCGACCCGCGCGCGCCGGTCGACGTGCACGCGGAGCTCGAGCAGATCGTCGGCGAGTTCGCGCCGCTCGCCGACGCGCGCGGCGCACGCGTCGCCGCCGACCTCGCGGTGGTACCGCGCGTGGCGCTGCAGCCGGACGCGCTGCGCCATATCGTGCTCAACCTGCTGGACAACGCCGTGAAGTACGGCCCGCGCGGGCAGACGGTGCGCCTCACGCTCACGCCCGATGGCGCGAGCGTTCGCATCGCCGTCACCGACGAAGGGCCGGGTATCCCGCCGGCCGATCGTGAGCGCATCTGGCGACCGTATCAGCGCGGCTCGACGGTCGGCGGCACCGCGGGGAGTGGCGTCGGTCTCTCGGTGGTCCACGATGTCGTCGCGCAGCACGGTGGCCGCGCGTGGGTGGAGGACGCACCTGGTGGGCGCGGCGCGCGGTTCGTCGTCACGCTCCCCGCGTGCGAGCTGAAGCCGGCCTCACCGATGGCAGCGCCCGTAGCCGAGGCGGAGCCAGCGCCGGTGCACCGATGATGGGGCGCATCCTCGTCGTCGAGGACAACACGGCGCTCGCCGAGGGGCTCGCCTACAATCTGCGCCACGAGGGTCACGACGTGCGCATCGCTGAGGACGGCGAGAGCGGGCTCGCCGACGCGCGCGCGTGGGAGCCGGACCTCGTGATCCTCGATCTCATGCTCCCGCGGCTCGATGGCTACGGCGTGCTCGCCGCGATCCGCGAGGACCGCAACGACGTGCCGGTGATCATCCTCTCGGCGCGTGGCGAGGAAGCGGACAAGGTGCGCGGCTTCCGGCTCGACGCGGACCAGTACGTCACGAAGCCATTCGGGGTGCTCGAGCTCCTCGAGCGTGTGAGCTCGCTGCTGCGGCGCGCGTCGTTGCGCGCATCGACCCAGGCGCCCGACGAGCTCCGCTTCGGCGACGTGGTGGTGGACATCGCCGCACGCTCGGCGACACGCGCCGGCGAGCCGGCCACGTTGACGCCGAAGGCGTTCGACCTGCTGCTCGCGCTCGTGGCGCGCGGCGGGCGCGTCGCCACGCGGCAGGAGCTCCTCAAGGAAGTGTGGGGCTACGGCGCGTTCGTGCTCTCCCGCACCGTCGACTCGCACATCGCGGAGCTGCGGCGGAAGCTCGAGGCGGATCCGGCCCACCCGAGGCACATCGTCACGGTGTGGAAGGTGGGTTACCGGTTCGAGGCTTCATAGAAACCACACAAACACGGGACGGAACGGCCACCACTCCCGCGGTCTCCGGCGGCATCATACCTCCACGTTCGGCACGACGCCGGGCGTCACACGCCAGGAGACTTCGATGCTTCCCTCCCGCTTCCTCTCCCGCCACGTCGCCGGCGCCGCGCTGTCGTGCCTGGTCGTCGCCGCACCGCGCGTCACGCCGGCGCAGATGTATGCTCCGCCCAGCGCTCCCATCGTCGTCTCGACGGACTGGCTGGCCAAGCACCTGAACGACCCGAATCTCGTCCTCCTCCACGTCGGCCAGCAGAAGGAGTACGACGCCGGGCACATTCCCGGCGCGCGCTACGTGAAGCTCGACGACATCTCCGTGTCGAGCCATGACCACGACAATGGTCTGA
>QHVE01000022.1:34143-90774 GCA_003223455.1 Gemmatimonadota bacterium
ATCGTCTACTACGGCAACGACTGGGTGTCGCCGGCGACGCGGGTGATCTTCACCCTCGACTACGCGGGACTCGGAGCGAGTGCCGCGCTGCTCGACGGGGGCATGCCGGCGTGGAAGGCGGAGAAGCGAGCGCTCACGACCTCCGCGCCGAAGCCGTCGCGGGGGCACCTGGCGGCGCTGCAGATCAACCCGATCGTCGTCGACGCGGCGTGGGTGAAGAGCCGGCTCGGCAGGCCGAGCTTCCACCTGATCGACGGGCGCGCCGCGGTGTTCTACGACGGCGTGGAGATGGGCGGATCTCGCAAGGGACACATCGTCGGCGCGAAGAGCCTTCCGTACACCGAGATCGCCGACGACAACCTCAAGCTCCGCAGCCCCGCCGAGCTGAGCGCGCTGTTCGCACGTGCCGGCGTGGCGCCTGGCGACACGGTGGTGGCGTACTGCCACATCGGTCAGCAGGCGACGGCGGTGCTGTTTGCCGCGCGGTCGATCGGCCATCCCGTGCTCCTGTACGACGGCTCGTACCAGGACTGGTCGCGTCGTCCGGACTTCCCCGTCGAAGATCCGCGCGCGGGGAAGGCGAGCGCGCAATGAACGCGCGCGCTACGGCCCGGCCGTACGCCGATCCATACCTCGCGGGCGTCGGCCTCGGACTCGTGCTGCTCGCCTCGTTCGTGCTGGCGGGCCGCGGCCTCGGCGCGAGCGGGGCCTTCGCCACGGCGGCAGCGACGTCGGTGAACGCCGTCGCGCCGAGCGCGGTCGCCGGCAATCCATACTTCGCGGATCATCTGGCCGCAGGCGGCCCGCTGCGCGACTGGCTCGTCGTGGAGATCCTCGGCGTGATCGTCGGCGGTTTCCTCTCGGCGTCGCTCGCGGGCCGGCTCGCGTTGCGCGTCGAGCGCGGTGCGCACACCTCCCTGAGGGAGCGGCTGGGTGCGGCGATGGCCGGCGGTGTGCTGATGGGCGGCGGCGCGGTGCTCGCGCGCGGATGCACCAGTGGCCAGGCGCTCACCGGAGGTGCGCTGCTCAGCGTCGGTGCGTGGCTGTTCATCGGCACCGCGTTCGCGGCGGCGTATCTCGTCGCGTTCGTGACGCGAAGGAGCTGGACATGAGCGCGCCGCTGCCCCTGTCGCTGGCGACGGGATCGGCCGGCGCGCTCGCTCTCGCGTTCGGCGTGGGAATCGGCTTCGGCTGGTGCCTCGAGCGCGCGGGGCTCGGCAGTGCGTCGAAGCTCATGGGCCAGTTCCACCTCACCGACCTGGCCGTGTTCAAGGTGATGTTCTCGGCGATCGTGACGGCGATGCTCGGACTGTTCTGGCTGTCGCGCGTCGGCGTGGTCGATCTCTCGCGCGTGTACGTGCCGGAGACGTTCGTCCTGCCACAGCTCGTCGGCGGTCTGGTGTTCGGTGCGGGGATGGCACTCGCCGGGCTGTGCCCCGGCACGTCGTGCGTGGCGGCGGCGACGGGGCGGGGAGACGGGTTCGTGGTGGTCGGCGGGTTCTTTGCCGGTGTGCTGATGACGGCGCTCGCGCTTCCGGGGATGGCGCGCTTCTATCAGAGCGGTGCGCGCGGCACTCTGACGCTCGACTCGGTCCTCGGCCTGGAGACGGGATCGCTGATTCTCGTCGTCGTCGCCGCGGCGCTCGCCGGGTTCATCGTCGCGGAGCAGGTCGAGCAGTGGAAGTTGCGTCGCCTCGCGGAGCTGGAGCGATGAGCACGCGCGTGACCGCACTCCACCGCGCGCTCGCTGCCGCTGCGATTGCGTTGGCGGTTCCCGCCGCGATCGTTCGCGTGCCCGTGGCTCCGGCACGCGTTGCGCCAGTCGCGATCGGCGACGGCGTACGCGTCGACTCGTTCGTCACGCGCACCGTGGACGCCCGCCAGCTCGCGGCGTGGATCCGCGCAGGTGCTCGCGATGTCCGCGTGCTCGACTTGCGCGGGAATGCGGCATATCAGGCGCGACACGTGCCTTCGGCCGAGCCGGCCGACCGCGCGCGACTGGACACGCTGACCCGACGGACGGACGAGACGCTCGTCCTGTACTCGGGCGACGACGTGCGCGACGCGCAGGCGCTGGCCAACCTCGCCGCGCGCGGACATCGGCACGCCTACGTTCTGGACGGCGGGATGGACGCCTGGGTGGACGAGGTGATGGAACCCGTGCTTCACGGTGACTCGGCGGACTACGTGGCGGCGCTGAGCCGATATTTCGGCGGCGCCCCGCGCACGAGCGCGCGCGAGCGAGAGGGGGAGCCGACACCGCCGCGTGTCAAGCCGATAGCGACTACCGGCGAGGCCGGCGAGACGCCGAGGCGCGGATGCTGACCCCCACCGCCGCGCCGCGCGCCGAGCGCGCCGTCGACTTCGCCGATCTGCGTGCACGCGAGTTCCGTCGGCTCGACGCGGGTGGCCACGCGTATCTGGACTACACGGGGAGCGCGCTCCATCCGGAGCGCCTCGTCACGGAGCATGCAGAGTCGCTGCGCCGCACCGTGCTGGGGAACCCGCACTCGGAAAGTCCCGCCTCACGCGCGAGCACGGCACTCGTGGAGGCGGCACGCGCGCGCGTGCTGCGCTTCTTCGATGCCGATCCCGGCGAGTACGTCGCGTGCTTCACCGCGAACACGACCGGGGCGATTCATCTCGTGGCATCCGGGTTCGCGTTCGGACCCGACGCGCCATTCATCCTCGCGACGGACGATCACAACTCCGTGAACGGAGTACGCGCCTACGCGGAGCGCGCCGGAGCGCGCGTGCACTACCTTCCGCTCGACGGCGAGCTGCGGCTCGCCGACCCCGCGTCGCAGCTCGCCGTGTTGCGCCGCACGCACGTCGGAGCGGGGTTGGTCGCGTTCCCCGCGCAGTCGAATTTCTCCGGCGTGCAGCATCCGCTGGCCCTCGTCGAACGCGCCCGCGCGCTGGGCTACACGGTGCTGCTCGACGCCGCAGCGTTCGTCCCGACGTCGCCGCTCAGTCTTCGGCACGTGCCGGCGGATTTCGTGGCCTGCTCGTTCTACAAGATGTTCGGCTATCCGACCGGTGTCGGCGCGTTGGTCGCCCGTCGCGAAGCGCTCGCGCGGCTGCGCCGTCCGTGGTTCGCCGGTGGCACGGTGGAGTACGTGTCCGTGCAGCACGGGTCGCATCTGCTGCGCGAGGGAGCCGAGGGATTCGAGGACGGTACCGTGAGCTTCCTCGACGCCGACGCCGTGATTCGCGGGCTCGACTTCCTCGACGACGTCGGGATGCAGAGCATCCGCCGGCATGTCCGGTCGCTCGCCGCATCGCTCGTCGAGCGTCTGTGCGCACTGACGCACCCCGATGGCTCGCCGATGATCCGCGTGTACGGGCCGCGCGACCGATACGACTGCGGCGGCACGGTCACGTTCAACGTGCTCGATGCGCGCGGCGAGGCGGTGTCGTACGAGCTCGTCGAGGAGCACGCGCGCCTCGCCGGCGTCTCGGTGCGCGGAGGCTGCTTCTGCAATCCGGGCGCATCGGAGGCGGCGTTCGGCTTCGTCGCCGACCGTGCGCTCGCCTGCATCGCGGAGACGCGACAGGAAGGATGGACGCTCGAGCGCTTCGCGCGCAGGATGCGAGCGTGCGGAGGCGCGCACGCGATCGGCGCCATTCGGGCGTCAGCCGGAATCGCGTCGAGCGAACAGGATCTCGAAAGGTTGCTCGAGGCGCTCGTCGCGTCGAACTGGCATCAGGAACGGAGGGCTTGACAGGATCAGGGGGGATCGGCCGGATGCACGGGCACCTGCTTTTTGGGAGGGTTCGCCGCGAGGAACGCCATGCCTCCGTACTTCGGCCAGCCCGTGGTGATCCACTCGTGATACTTCATCGCCTGGTCGGCGTCCTTCGCCCACTCCCACTGTCCCTTCGGTGGGGGCGATGGATACGCTCGCATGAGCGCCGAGACCTCGACGACGTCGTGTAGTCCGTCGCCAATGCTGCGCGTCACGAACGGGGTGCGGTACGCCTCGCCGCGCGTCCAGACGCGGTAGCCGTAGTACGCCGAGGCGACCGCCTCGTGCAGCCGCGCCGTGAGCAGCGTACGCTCGAACAGCGCGTGCAGGTCGGCGTAGTCGCCGGGACGTATCACTTTGCGCCCGTCCTCGATCGAGCGGAGCGACTCCCTCGCCCTGGCGACCCCCCAGCGCTTCTCGGTGAGCACCATGCGGAGCGTACCCTCGTCCATCCGCTCCCCCGAATGGATCCACCCGCTGTCGCGCACCCACGGTACCTCGCCCCACTGCGCGCCGTTCGGCTCCTTCGCCGAGGGCGGCGCGATCCGGTCGACGACGTCGCGCCAGTAGTGCAGATCACGGTTCACTCCGTGCCGAACGTGCGCCACCGGTGGCTCGATCCACTTGCCGCTCACGTGCCGTGCGTAGCTCGACGAGTAGCCGTCGTAGTCGAGCCGCGAGTGGTTCGCGACGTTCGTCCCCAACGTGTACAGGCTGCTCGTGACGATGTCGAAGGCATTGCGGAAGGCGCGCGCCACGAACGGCCGCGCCGCCGCGCCGTAGTGCGCCGTGACGAACTCCGACGTGACCGCATCCGCCGTGACTCGCGGATCGTCGACGAAGCGCGCCAGCGCGTACAAATCGACCTCCGCGGGATGGCCGACCAGGCGAGTGCGTCCGTAGCGGTCGGTGCGCGCCGTGTAGCCGATCACGTGCGGCCGCCGCAGGAGGTCGCGCGCTCGCCCGAGGATGTACTCCGGCCATGTGCTGGCGATCTGACCCTGGCCGTTGAACTCCCCCGCAGCATCGAATTCGATCACCGTCGGCCGGGCGATCGTCCCCGCGTAGCGATCGTTGGGATGCGTGAGGAAGAAGTCGTGCGGCGTCTCCTTCATCAGCACTCTACCGCACCGATGATCGCGCGATACTCCTCGTGGGTGTACGAGAAGGTGCGCGCGTAGAGATTGAGGTGCCGCTCCCCGATCACCACGTCGGCCACGGCGTTCACCACCGCGGCGAGCTTCTCCTGCGGGGTGTTCATGACGCGAGAGTGCTGGCGCTCGGCGCGCGCGCCCGTCTCGATGAACGTGAGCACGATGCCGTCCGCGGCGGGAACCCGGTCGAGCATCTCGCGGTAGTCCTGCTTGAGCCACGCCCAGAATGCAGGATCGTCGAGATCGATCGTCCCGTCCGGTCCCGTGCGGAAGCGCTCGGGGTAGTACGCGAGCTCGTAGAGCGCGTGGTCCCACACGACGACCTCGCGAACTCCAGTGGCATGCGCCGAGTCGACGAGGCGGTTCACCAGCGCACGCTTCTTCTCGTCGCGGACCTCGTTGAGGTCCATGATCACCTCGTGCGAGAGCTCGAGGTGATTGATCCTGTACTTCGGCGCGGCGGCGATGACGGCGAGGTCATCGACCTCGCTGTTCGACAGGATCGTCCATCCGCGCACCGGCTCGTCGCTGCGGAGCGCGCCATGCGGCGTCGCCCTCGACGTCTGCTGCGCCGCGCCCGGTGACGTGAGCGCGACGAGCAGCAGACCGAGGCGCGCGAGCCGAGCGATCAATCGCGCCAGAGCTGCGCGAACTGTGTCTTGAGCGCTTCCACCTTCGGCCGATCGTTGATCACGATGTAGGGCTGGTTCGGGTGGAGGTTGTAGTAGTTCTGGTGGTAGCCCTCCGCGTCGTAAAACGCCTTGAGCGGCGCGACCTGCGTCACGATCGGATCCTTGAACGCCTTGGACTTCGTGAGCTGCGCGATGTAGGCGTCCACCACCTTGCGTTGCGCCTCGGTGGTGTAGAAGACCGCCGATCGGTACTGCGTGCCGACGTCCGGTCCCTGGCGGTTGAGCTCCGTCGGATCGTGCGCGACGGAGAAGAACACCTTGAGGAGCTGGCCGAGCGAGACCTGCGAGCTGTCGAACACGATCTTCACGGACTCGGCATGCCCCGTCGTCCCCGAGCTCACGTGCTCGTAGCTCGGCGACGAGACAGTCCCGCCGGCGTACCCGGACGTCGCGCTCACGACCCCCTTCACGTGCTGGAAAACCGCCTGCACGCCCCAGAAGCATCCGCCGGCGAGCACGATAATCTGTTCGCCCTTCGCGGAAGCGATCGGCTGATCGATCGCGGGGTCGGGAAGTGTCGTGATGGTCGGCGTCGAGCCCGCGATCGTGCGCGTGACGAAGAGAAGGGCGGCGACGAGGCCAGCGGTGAGCGCGGCGATACCGCGTTTGGGCGAGCGGGACATTGGAAGCACTCTCGGGAAGGGACGTTCAGCGACTCCCCATTGATACGCCGATCGGACGAAAATGGATGTACGACGCACGAAGGGCGAGCCGGCCGGCTCGCCCTTCGGTATTCGGGGGCAGGCGGTCAGGCGCGTGCCGTCGGGGACATGCGTGGCGCGACGTGCGGCAGAAGCTGGAGTGCCGCCTCCCGGTCCTGCTCGCTGATCGGATCGCGATCCGAGGCGAGGCGGAACGACGCGAGAACCTCATCGCACAGGTCGCGCAGCCGAGTCCGGCGGCGACGGTCGCGGGAGACGGGGCGGGGACCGGAGAGCCTGGTCGAGGAGAAAACACGATCAGTTCGCATGGGGAATCGCTTGGTTGAGTCGTTGACACCGGGGCCCGGCACACGGTCGAGCTGGTCAGGCGAACCACAAAGCAGAGTTCGGGCCAGTATGTCGCCGAGTGAAGAGTCCGATTCCGCGAGCGCTGGCGCGCTCGACGTGGCCCGACTCTCGCCTCTGTCGGTCGAGCGGCAATGCGCCCGCCGACACCATTTCCTCGCGACGAGCATGCTTCCAATGACCTTCCCGACCGTTCGAGCCGCGGCACGTACCGTGGCGTTCCTCCTCCCATGGGTGACCCTCGCCGGCTGCAGCATGAGCGACGCCGACGAGCGCAGCCACGCGGGCGAGTCTCAGGTCGCCGAAGGAGACATCGGGCGCGGCTGGTCCCCGGCGGAGATCTCGGAAGTGAAGGGCATCCCGATCGCGACGCTTCGCACCGCCGTCCAGGAGCGGCTCAAGGGGAAGGTGCCGGGTGCGGTCGGCGAGGAGGCGTGGCAGCACACCAGGCGGCTCTATGCACGATTCCAGCAGTCACCGCTTTGGTTCGAGCGAGGCGGGCTCGACAAGGACCGTGTCGAGGCCCTGACCAACGCGCTCCTCAACGCGACGACGGACGGACTTCGCATCGACGACTATCCGCTGCGCGAGGTCGCCCAGGCCATCTCGATGGTGCGCGCGACGAAGCAGCCGACCGCCGAGCAGCTGGCCGACGTCGACGTGTTGCTCACCGCCGCGTATGCGTCGCTTGGCGAAGACCTTCTCGTCGGGCAGGTCGATCCGAAGACCGTGGGACAGAGCTGGCACATCGATGCGCGCGACGACAACGTCGACAGCGCGCTCGTGCGCACGCTCGTCAAGCAACCGCTCGACAAGGCCATCAACGCGATGCGGCCGAACGACGAGGAGTACGCGGCGCTGCAGAAGGAGCTCGTGCGCTTTCGCGAGGTGGTCGAGAAGGGCGGATGGAAGCCCATCCCGGCGGGGAAGCCGCTGAAGCGTGGGCAGTCGGACTCGCCGGAGCGCATCGCGGCATTGCGCGCGCGACTCGAAGCGGAAGGAATCACGGTGGCAGGTGGGTCGCAGGCCTCGACGTCGACTGGGACAGACAGCGGCGCATCGACGTCGCGGCGATCGTCGGCGTCGAGCGGTGCGGTGTTCGACGAGGGATTGGCCAGCGCGATCGCGCAGTTCCAGGCGCGGCATGGCATCAATGTCGATAGCTCGCTCGGCAAGGAGACGCTCGACGCGCTCAACGTGCCCGCGGAGTACCGGCTCGGCCAGATCGCGGCGAACCTCGAGCGGCATCGCTGGCTGCCTCGCTCGCTCGGCGAGCGCTACATCTATGTGAATGTACCGGCGTTCCAGCTCCGCGCCTTCGACAAGGGCGAGCCGGTGCTCGAGATGAAGGTCATCGTCGGCCAGGAGTACGAGGACAAGGCGACCCCCGTGTTCTCCGATTCGATGGAGACCGTGGTGTTCCGTCCCTACTGGAACGTGACGCCCGACATCCAGACCAAGGAGATCGAGCCGAAGATCGCGTCGAATCCCGGCTATCTCGCCGAGAACGACATGGAGTACTGGAACGACAAGGGCGCGCGTCGCATTCGCCAGCGCCCGGGCCCGAAGAACTCACTGGGCTACGTGAAGTTCCTCTTTCCGAACGACTTCAACATCTACTTGCACGACACGCCCAATCACGAGCTGTTCGACAAGGACGTCCGCGCGTTCAGCCATGGCTGCATTCGGGTCGAGAAGCCCGCGGAGCTCGCGCAGTGGGTGCTCGGGTGGGACGCGTCGCGCGTGGAGCAGGCGATGCAGGAGGGAGGCGACAACAAGGGCGTGAAGCTGCCGCGGAAGATCCCCGTCTACATCGCCTACGGCACGGCGTACGTGCGCGACGGACAGCTCTACTTCGGCAACGATCTCTATCACCGCGACGACGAGCTGGTGAAGGCGATCGCGCAGGGCGCGGTAGTGAGCCCGCGAGGGGTGCAGGCGATCGAAGAGCTTAAACGAGTGGCCACCAAGTAACGCACTCCTGTACTGGGTACTCAGTACGACCGACGTACCAGCGAGACCTCCGCCACCACCGCGGAAGGCGACCGCTGCGCCGCGACGTTGACGTCGATCGGGATCTTGTGGCCGTTCCACGTCTGCGTGACGTCGAGCACGCCCTGCCAGACCGCGGCGAAGGTGTGGCCGGTCTCGCGCGGATGCTTGGTCGTGTCGAAGCCCTTCGACTTGGCGACCCAGAACGGAGGCTCGGCTTCGATGCCGACGGAGGTGTAGAGCGCTTTCACGTCGTTGTAGACCGTGTTGGCGTTGTAGGTGTGCACGTAGATGCCGGGCACGTAGCGGCCGTCGTCGAGCACGGCGCGAACCCACGCCGAATAGTAGTCGCGCATCGATTGATGGAGCACGTCCATGCGCTCGAGGTCGAGGAAGATCGTGGTGCCGCGGGGGAAGCCTTCGCGCGCCGTCGTCTGCGCCGCGTCGACTCCTTCGCGCATGCCGCGCGCGCCGCCGACGAAATCGGCATCGCACGTTGCGTCCGGCGGCGGCGGGGGCGCCTTGCGCAGCACCGTGCGCATGACGGTGCGTGTGACCTTGTGGCGGCGCTTCCCTCGCCCGACGTACGCCGTCACGCGCTTGGGCACGCTGACACGCTCGATGTGCGGGACACCGGGCCGGCGTCCCCACGTCTGCTGGCCGACGTAGAGGACGGCGAGGCCGTAGCCCATCGCGGTGAGGGTCTCGCGCTTACCCATCCAGCCCTCGTCCTGATGACACGGGCTCTTGAGGTAGTAGCCCGCCCACGAGTAGGGGGAGTTGCCGGTCCGCCAGGCGCGCATGGCGCCGTCGCCGGGGTAGGTACCGGTGTCGAAGCCGAGGTAGGAGGGATGTGCGACCTCGTTGGCGAGCATGGCGTTCTGGCCGCTGATCGTCGCAGCGGCGATCGCGACGCGGGCCGAGGCGTCGGCGACGGACGCACGGGTGCCCCGGTCGCCACACGCCGCGACCGCCACGAATGCGCCCAGCCCGAGCACTCTCCCAGCGCTCCTGCTCCGTCCCATGGATTCCCCTCCCAGCCGGTCTCCGTCTGTTTACACCATAGTGGCTGGGATGCTTCGGGTCACGTTGGGATTGTGATTTGGGGCACAAAGCCGAGTGACTCAGTGAGATAGTGACTCAGTGACTCAGTGACTCAGTGACTCAATAACTCAGTGACTCAGTGACTCAGAAACGACCTCCGGAAGCAATTGTCTCCCGAGGCCATTTCCTGCGTCGTTGGGGTCAGAGTCGTTGGGGGTTGACCCCCAACGACTCTGACCCCTTTGAACTGAGTCACTGCTCCACCGCCACCCCGGGTCTAGAACTTGAAACAGCCCCGTACCGTGCCAGGGAGCTCACGATGACATCCGGTTCGGAGCGGTCCAACGGTGATGGATCGGCGTCGCTCGTTCTCGTCGACGGGTCCAATGTGGCCCACTCGAGCGAGGGGGATCAGCCGAAGCTGGCGAACATCGTTGCCGTGTGTGACAAACTGTCCGAGGAAGGCTACGAACCCGTGGTCGTCGTCGACGCGGCATTGCGTCACCAGATCGACGACCGGGCCGGCTACGAGCGCCTCGTCGAGGCCGGGACGATTCGACAGGCCCCGGCGGGCACCGACGCGGACTACTTCATCCTCTCGTTCGCGCGCGAGCTGGAGGCGTCGATCGTCTCGAACGACCGGTTCCGCGACCGGCAGAAGGTGTTTCCGGATGCGGCAGGGCGGCTGATCCGGTACATGGTCGTCAAGGGCGAGGTCGTGCTGGAGCGGCGGACAGGCCGGCGCGGGGACTGAGGACGCCAGAAAAGGACGGTGCGCACGGCAATATTTGCCGAGGTAACCAACTTTTCCTGTAGCCGACTACGGCTGACTGCGTTAGTATTTCGCTCGCCCCACACGCACGCGTCAGCATCCGCAACACACAGAGTCTCCCCGGCGCCGTTTCGCTCCGGAGAGAGTGCTCGAGTCAGACGATGGTCGGGCTCCACGACCGGCATCACAGCCGGAGTACGCCCCTCCGCTCTACGCGGCGCCTGCAGGAACCGTTGGACCCCCACCGGAGACAGCGCCGTCTCCACTGGTTACGAGGCACAGATGTTCGATCCGACGACGGAGATACCCACCCTGTCGCTCGTGATCCCCGTGTACAACGCGGCGGATCAACTCCCGGCCACGCTCGCCGCGGTCGATCAGTTTGCCGCGCGATTCTCCGATCGCCTCGAAGTCCTCTTCGTCGACGACTGCTCGAGTGAAGTCGAGACGCAGATCATGCTCCAGGACTTCGCGCGAACGCGCGAGGGGATCCGTGTGCTGCGCAACGCGCGCAACCGTGGCAAGGGATACTCCGTGACGCGAGGCATGCTCGCCGCGCGCGGCCGCTACCGCGTGTTCACGGACGTGGATCTGGCGTATCCGCTCGACCAGGTCACGCGCATCGCCGAGGCGCTCGCAGGGGGCGCCGACGTGGCGATCGCCTGCCGCGTGCTGCCCGAGTCGCGCTATCTCATGAGCCCGAGCTTTTTCCACTACCTGTATACGCGGCATCTCATGAGCCGCGCGTTCAACCGCGTGGTGCAGACGTTCCTGCTTCCCGGTATCCTCGACACGCAGGCAGGGCTCAAGGGGTTCACGGCCGCCGCCGCGGAGCTCTGCTTCGGGCGCACGACGATCCCCGGCTTCGGCTTCGACATCGAGTGCCTGTACATCGCGCAGCAGCACGGGCTCTCGATCCAGCAGACCGCGGTCAACTTCCGGTACGACGACGAGCCGACCACGGTGCGCTTCGCCCGCGACAGCTCCCGCATGCTGCAGGACATCTGGCAGGTGCGCACCAATGCCTGGCGCGGTCACTACGCGGCGGCGGAGACGGGCTTCGAGTTCCCGGACGAGGACCGCTGGATAGGCGGTATCCACACGCCGGCGCACGGGATTCCGGCGAGCAAGCCTTCGAGTACGCTCGCCACAGCGTCGTAGGGAGTTGGCGATCCGCAGGTCCTGGAGCCGGCGGTTCACTGAGTCACTGAGTCGCTGAGTCACTCGGTCGCCGCATGGCGCCGGCCCCTCGTCGTAAATTCCCCGCCATGCGCATTCTCGTCATCAACGCCGACGACCTCGGGTTCGCCCCGGGCGTGAACCGGGGCATCTTCGAAGCCCACGCCGCAGGCACGGTCACGTCGGCGTCGATGATGGTGACGACGCCCGCCTTCACCGCCGCAGCCGAGCAGCTGCCGCGCGAGGCACCGCGGCTCGGTGTGGGGCTCCATCTGAATCTCGTCAGCGGTGTGCCGCTCTCGAGCGTCCCGTCGCTCGTCGATCCGGCGACGGGACGCTTCCATTCGCTCGAGGTCCTCGCGCGCCGCGCGCTCGCCGGCCAGGTCGATCCAGTGGACGTGCGCCGCGAGTGCGAGGCCCAGCTCGCGGCCCTGGTCGCGGCCGGCATCACGCCGACACATCTCGACAGCCATCGGCACGCCCACGCCATGCCGGGAATCCTGCCCGCCGTGGCGGCAGTCGCGCACGCCGCCGTAATCCCGGTGGTGCGCCGCCCGCTCGATCGCGTGTCGATCCTCGACCCGGTGGCGAGCGCGAAGATGCTCGTCGTGCACGCGGCGTGGCGCACCGCGCTCACCGGCGTCGCGCCGGCGCATCGCACGATCCTCGCCCGCGCGCCACACTTCCGCGGAATCGCGATGCAGGGCACGCCCGACATCCGCGACCGCCTGCTCGCGACGCTCGACCAGCTACCGATCGGCATGACCGAGATCATGGTCCATCCGGGCTACGACGACGAGGTGCTGGCGGCGCAGGACGCCTTTCGCGCCGAGCGCGCGGTGGAGCTACGCGCGCTGTGCGATCCGGCGGTCGTGGCGCGGTTGAACAGGGGCGATCTGAAGCTCGTGTCGTTTCGGGATTTGGCGTAATCGCAGGGCGCGGTGCGCGAGTGCGCGAGTGCGCCCTGGGCCTGCGGGCCGTGGCGTATCCGCACACCCGCGCACCCGCGCTAACTGGGCTTCGCCTCTCTCACCCGCGGAAACCACAGGCGTCGCTGCAGCTCGATCCAGAGCACGATCAGCGGCACGGTCTTGAAGCGATATCGATCGAAGAAGTCGCGCTGGATCGCGCGGGGCATCAGGTCCGACGAGGCGAGGATCGTGAAGATCGCGACGAACGCGAGCAGGGCCCACTCCCAACGTGATGGACGCGCGATGGCGGCGAACCAGATGGCGACGCCGGTGATCGCGATGGCGAACGTCGGGCTCTCCGCCTGATGATTGAAGATCACGCAGAAGACCAGCACGGAGCACAGATACAGCCGGCGCAGATCCCAATCGTGCCAGCGCCACACCTGCACCACGACTGGCGCGACGAGGATCAGCACCCCGGCGAGCTGGATCGGCCAGTTCGACAGGCCGGTGTGGAACAGTTGCTCGAAGACGTCCATCACCGAGAAACCGCGCTGCAGTGCGTCGGTGGCCTCGATGGCGCGCCAGCTCGCGTACTGGGCGAGGAGCCGAGCGGGTGAGGTGGCGAGCAGCGGGAGCAGAGCGAACAGCACCAGTCCCAGCACGATCGCGATCGCCACGCGCAGCTTGCGCGGATGGAAGATGGCGAAGCTGACGCCCGCGAGCGGGAACACCTTGATGTACGCGCCGGTGATCGCGGCGAGGCTGCCGAGCGCGGTGTGGTGTCGCTCGTACGCGGCGAACGTGAAGACGATCAGCGCCGCGACGAGCGCGTTGCTCTGCACGTTCTGGAGCGAGCCGAGCATGTCGAGGAACACGATCGCGCGCGCGACGGTGGCGGCGCGGCGCGGCAGCACCAGTCCGAGCGAGACGTAGAGCGCGCCGGCGTTGAGCGCGTTCCAGAGCAGCATCGCGGGCGCGAACGGAATCCACGCGAACGGCGCGAACAGCAGCGCGAACGTCGGGCTGTACTTGAAGAAATCGCCGCGACGCGGCGCGGAAGATCCGGAAGTTGTTGTTCTCGGAGACGACGCCATGCTGCACGGTGGTGGCGACGATGGCGCCGATCCAGAGCAGGGCGACGAACCAGTCGACGGGCCGGCGGCGTTCGGCGGAGCCGGCAGGGCGTGTGTCCGGAGGGGCCGTCGATGTCATCGAACGCGAAAACTAGACGCCGCATCCGCGCGCCGAAACCTCGTCGTCGCGCGGGCACCGATCTTGACCGAGGGACCGCATGACCCAGACTCCACGCCCCCCCGGATCGGCGCTCCACACGGTCCTGCTGGACATCGACGGTACGCTCATCGACAGCAACGACGCGCACGCGCGCGCGTGGGTCGATTCGTTGCGCGCCCACGGCTACGTCGTGCCGTTCGAGGAGGTGCGCCCGCTCATCGGCATGGGCGGCGACAAGGTCCTGCCCGCGCTCACCGGCCTCGATCCGGAGAGCACGGAGGCCGAGCGCATGAGTGTCACACGGAGCGAGCTGTTCCTCGAGCGCGAGCTGCCTACGCTGCAGCCGACGCGCGGCGCGCGACAGCTCCTCGAGCACATGCTCGGCGCAGGACTCGAGCTCGTGGTGGCCACGTCCGCCAAGGACGACGAGGTGCGCGCGCTGCTGGAGCGGGCGGGAGTGTCGGATCTCATCCAGCTCGCATCGTCGGCGGACGACGCGGAGCGCTCGAAGCCCGACCCGGACATCGTGCGAGCGGCGCTGCGACTGAGCGGAAGCCAGGCGGCACACAGCGCGATGATCGGCGACACGCCCTACGACGTCGAGGCGGCGGCGCGGGCGCGCGTGCCGGCGATCGCGCTGCGCTGCGGCGGCTGGTGGGACGACGCTGCGCTGGGGCACGCAACGGCGATCTACGACGACCCGGCGGATCTGGTGGCGAACTTCGAGACATCGCCGCTGGGACGGGGACTCCGTCAATCGACGTCGACGGTGAACGGTGAACGGTGAACGGCCAGCGTCGGGACGCAAGAGCTGCTCGAGGCCGGCCGTTCACCCTCGACCGTCAACCGTTCACCGCGCGCGAAGCGCGCGTCGTGCGCGCGGATCTTGCGCCCCTCACCGCTCACTCTCACCGATTACGGTCATGACGCCCTCCACTGTTCTTCGCGAGCGCCGCGCCGGGATCCTCCCGATGATCCTGCTCGCCGTCGCCGGCGCATGCGGCGACTCGAGCAAGCACGCCACCGACGGCGACACCGGCGCCGCGGCTCCCGCGACGGTGCGCGACATGTCGGCGACGCCCAACGCGCCCGACAGCACGGCGGGCGTCTCGAATCCGACCGGACAGCCGAATGTCGCGGGGGACACGACGAGCGCACGCGTGCGCGATTCGTCGAAGGGTCCGAACGCGGGACGGCCGGCGGGCGCGCGTCCCTGATCGGTCGCGTCAGCGCGCGTGCGCGGTCATCGGGAGACCGCCGCGCACGCGCAGCGTGACGATCGGCTGCGGCACGACGGGCGCGCCGGGCACCAGCCGCAGCCGCCACCGGCGCGCGATGGTCGCGAGCGCGAGCGTCCCCTCGAGCCACGCGAACTG
Organism: Gemmatimonadota bacterium; assembly: GCA_003223455.1. Lineage (GTDB taxonomy): Bacteria > Gemmatimonadota > Gemmatimonadetes > Gemmatimonadales > Gemmatimonadaceae > AG11. The sequence goes on from QHVE01000022.1 coordinate 49,256, forward strand.
CTCGCCGATGCACACCCGCGTCCCCGCGCCGAACGGAAAGTAGGAGAACTTCGGCCGCGACGGATCGAGCGCGCTGCCGCCCGGCATCCAGCGCGTCGGCTGGAACCGATCGGCGTCGGGCCACCAGCGTGGATCGCGGTGCACGACCCACTGGCTCGTGAGCACGATCGTGCGCGCGGGCAGCACGTGCTCGCCGATGCGGTACGGCTGGAGCGCGCGTCGCCCGATGATCCACGCCGGCGGGAAGAGCCGCATGCTCTCCGTGAGCACGGCGCGCGTGAACGGGAGCCGCGCGAGATCGTCGGCGCCGAGCCGCTCGGCCGGCACCGCATCCACCTCGGCGTGGAGCGCCGACTCCACGTCGGGATGCTGCGACAGGAGATACCACGTCCACGCGAGCAGGTTCGCCGTCGTCTCGTACCCGGCGAGCAGCAGCGTCATCGCCTCGTCGCGAAGCTGCCGATCGCTCATGCCGCCGCCGTCGCCCTCGCTGTCCTGCGCCATGAGCAGCATCGAGAGCAGGTCGCCGCGATCCTCGCCCGACGCGCGGCGTTCGGCGATGAGACGGTAGATCGTCGCGTCGAGCCGTTCGCGTCCGCGACGGAAGCGCAGCGTGGTCGGGATCGGGAGCTTCTCGAGCAGCTCGCCGAATGGGAGCACGCTGAGGTTGAACGCCTCGATCGCCGCACTCAGGGCCTCACCGATCTCGTGGGCCTCGCCCTCGATATCGGTGTCGAACAGCGTCTTGCCGACCACGGCGAGCGTGTACGCCGCCATCTCGCGCGCGACGTCGAGCCGCGCACCCTCGCGCCACTGCGCGGCACGACGGGCGGCGTACGTCGCCATCGTCTCCGCGTACGCCGTGATGCGCGCGCGGTGGAAGGCAGGCTGCGCGAGCCGGCGCTGGCGCAGGTGCAGATCGTCCTCGCTCGTGAGCAGTCCCTCGCCGAGCAGCATCCTGGCGCGCTCGAGACCGCGTCCCTTGTGGAACAGGCGTCCGTGCGTGACGAGCACGTCGCGGATGTCTTCCGGATCGCTGAGGAGAACGACCGGCTGCTTCGCGATGCGGATCCCCGCGACGTCGCCGTGGAGCTGTGCGAGCTCCTCGAACAGCGCGAGCGGCCGACGGATCACGGCCAGTGCGAACTCGCCCGGATAGCGCTGACGCGGGCCCGGCACCGAACCGAAGCCGCCGCGCTCGCGGGGGCGCCGCGGCGCGGGCGAGGACGACACGCTCAGACCGTCTTCAGCAGGCCGAGTCGGAGGCAGAACTGCACGTAGTCCGAGCGGTGCGAGAGCCCGAGCTTCTCGGTGATGCGCTGCTTGTACGTCTCGACCGTCTTCGGGCTGATGAACAGCCGCTCGCCGATCTCCGACGCCGAGTATCCGCCCGCGACGTGGACCAGCACGTCGCGCTCACGCTCGGTGAGCTGCTGGTACTGCGCACGCTCGTCGGCGTGCTCGCCGCGCTTCGACACCTGCCGGGCGAGCGCGCGCGCGGCGCTCGCCTGCACGTAGTTGTCGCCCGCGGCCACGGCGCGGACCGCATCGGCGAGCTCGCGGTCGGCGGCGTTCTTGACGAGGTAGCCCGCCGCGCCGGCCTCGAGAAGGTTCACGAGGAACTCGTCCTCGGTGTGCATGGTGAGGATGAGCACGCGCGTCGCGAGGTTCTTCCCGATGATCTCCTTCGTCGCGGTGAGCCCGTCCATCTGCGGCATGTCGAGGTCGAGCACGGCGACGTGCGGCGACAACCGCTCGACGAGGGCGACCGCGTCGCGGCCATTCGACGCTTCACCCACGACCTCGATGTCCTTGCTCGTGCCGAGGAGTGCCTTGAGCCCGGCGCGGACGACGAGATGGTCGTCGGCGAGGATGACGCGGATCACATCGGGACGGGACATGGGAGGGAGTGTTGGACGGTCGAACCGTTTAACGGTTCGCAAGAGTAACGTGCTCGGCGCCGCTTCCCGTACTACCTCATACTACTTCTGCACCACCAGCGCCGTCACCATCCCGAACATGCCGTGCTCGCTCTCGGCGTGCGGGAGGATGTGGCAGTGGAAGGCCCAGGTGCCGGGATTGGTGCAGTTCACGATCACGTCCCACCGCTCGCCCGGGGCGATGTTGAGCGTGTCGCACTTCCAGGGGGCGGGCACCGGCCAGCCGTCCTTGGCGATCACGGTCTGATGCATCCCGTGCAGGTGCATCGGGTGAATCATCATCCCCTCGTTCATGTATCGGATGCGGACCTTCTGGCCGAGCTTGGCAACGATCGGCAGGGTGGCCGGGAAGCTCTTGCCGTTGAACGTGTAGCCGTGCGCCCCGTCGTTCAGGATGAACACGACGTCCTGATCGACCTTCGGCTCCTGTGCCTTGTTCCTGGGCTCGACGATGAATGCGCCGAGGAGCCCGAGCCCCACCTGCGTCGCCGCGTTGTGATGGGAGTGGTACATGTGCGAGCCGGCGTTCGGCACCGTGAACTCGTAGGTGAAGCTCTGGCCAGGCTTCACCGGCGGCTGGGTGATGAACGGGACGCCGTCCATGTCGTTCTGCAGCTCGCAGCCGTGGAAATGGATCGCCGTGGACTGGGTGAGCTGGTTCTTCAGCACGACCCGCACGCGGTCACCCTCGCGGACGCGAATCTGTGGGCCCGGCACCTGGCCATTGTAGGCCATCGCCTTCACCATCTGACCGGGAGCGGTCTCCCACTGCATCTCGCTCGCGGTGATCTCGAAGACCTTCACGCCGTTCACGATCTTCGGCTCGAAGGGCTGGTTTCCGTAGACGGCGGTCTTGGCCGGAAACGCCTTGATGCCCTTCTCGTGCATCGCGTCCATCGCGTCGGCCGCGCTCAGGGCGCCGGGGGCGGGCTTGACGGTATCGTGCGCCCCCATCGTTCCGCCGGTCTGGCCTGATTCCGGTCGAACCGGAACAGCGGCTGCGGGCTTCTGTGCCTGGGCACCGCTCTGGCCGCCATCCTTCCCGCAGGCGACGAGCGCACCACCGACGGCGGAGAGCGAGGCGGTACGAAGGAAGGTGCGGCGGCTGGTCGGCGCCTCAGCGAGAGTCGCCAGCGTATCGTCGGCGTGCGACATGATCTTCGACATGTTTGGTCCAGGGTCGTAGAGGAAAAGATCGGACGCCAGGGAATCTCGTCGGCCTCAGCCTTCCGTCATGTCGGACTAAAGCCCGATATTTGGTCGCGCGAGCCTGACCGGGTCACAGGGAAACTCCCGACACGCCTGGAACCGAAAATCGCGGTGGAGCCGCGCGACCAGATGAAAGAAGCAACGAACGCGGTCGAGCGTGCCGCCATGCAGCAGGTGCTGCCGCCGGACCTGTACTCGAGCTTCCTCGCGATCTCGGCGGATGCCGTCATCGCCGTGGACGACGAACAGCGCATCATCTTCTTCAACGAGGGTGCGGAGAAGATCTTCGGCTGGTCGGCGGCCGAGGTGGGAGGCAAGTACCTAGCGATGCTGCTGCCGGAGCGGTTTCGCCCGTCGCACCGCGGGCACGTGCAGGGATTCGGTGCGGCGCACGGTCGGGCGCGCCTGATGGGTGAGCGCCAGGAGATCTCCGGACTGCGCAAGTCGGGGGAGGAGTTCCCCGCCGAGGCCTCGATCCAGCGCATGGTGATCGAAGGGAAGGACATCTACGCCGCCGTTCTTCGCGACGTGAGCGCGCGCTACCGCGCCGAGGAAGCGCTGCATCAGGCGATCCGCGCGCGGGACGACATGATGGGGATCGTGTCGCACGACCTGCGCAACCCGGCGAGCGCGGTGAAGATGCTCGCGCGCAGCATCCTCGCCGAATCTCGCGAGCGCGACGACATTCCTCCCGACGTCGCCGAGCGCGTGGAGGTCATGCAGCAGGCCGCGGTCCAGATCGACGCCCTGATCCAGGACCTGCTCGACGTGACGCGACTCGAGGCGGGTCGGCTCACCGTGCTGCCGCGCGACGTGGACCCCGTCCCCCTCGTCGAGGACGCGCTCTACGCGATGCGCACGCTCGCCGAGAGCAGCGGGGTCGCGCTGGACGCGGCGTTCGAGCGAGAGCTGCCGATGGTGCACGCCGACCCCGAGCGCGTCACGCAACTGCTCTCCAACCTCGTGGGAAACGCCCTCAAGTTCACGCCGGCGGGAGGGCGCGTGGAGGTGCGCGTGCAGCCGTACGACGACGGCGCGATGGTGAGCGTGATCGACACTGGGGAGGGGATTCCGGCGGACCAGCTGCCGCACGTGTTCGACCGCTTCTTCCAGGTCTCGAACAGCCGCGCGGGGGCACGCCACGGCGCGGGGCTGGGGCTGCCGATCGCGCGCGGCATCGTCGAGGCGCACGGGGGCACGATCTGGATCGAGAGTGCAGCGGGGCGAGGCACGACGGTGCGGTTCACCCTGCCCGCCGCGCGCGGAGAGCGGGTCGGCGTGGCCTCGGCGCGATAAGCGCCGAGCGGGCGGCCGGCGTCCAATCCACAGCCATGGTCCCATGAGGAGTCGGTCGGCAGTCCACGTCTCGCCGTCGGCGACGACGGGCTCGTCGATCGCGCGCGGCGTGGCGACGTCGACGCGTTCGAGCAGCTCTACCGACTGCACTCGGGCCGGGTGTACGCGCTGTGCCTGCGGCTCGCCGCCGATGCGACGGTGGCGCGCGAGCTGACGCAGGACACGTTCGTGCGGGCGTGGGAAGCGCTGCCGCGGTTCCGTGCCGAGGCGAATCTGACGACGTGGCTGCACCGCATCGCCGTGAACGCGATGCTCGAGCGGCGCCGCGGAGAGAAGCGTCGTGCGGCGCGCGTCTCGCTCGCCGACGACGAGGACGAGGCGGAGATGGTCGTGAGTGGTGTGGTGATGGCGCCGGACGTCGCGACGGCGATCGATCTCGAGCGCGCGATCGGCGCACTGCCGCCGGGGGTGCGACGGGCGTTCGTGCTGCACGACGTGGAGGGATACACGCACGAGGAGATCGCGACGATGACGGGGCTGGCGGCCGGCACGCTCCGCGCGCAGCTGCATCGCGCCCGGCAGCTTCTGATGAGGGTCCTGAGCCTATGAGCGAACACACTTCCCCCGAGGACCGCCTCGACGAGCTGACGGCGGAGCTGCCGCGCGAGGTCGCGCCGCCACCCGATCTCTGGCCGGCGATCCGTGCCGAGCTCGCACCACGCTCGGGACGGACGATTCACTGGAATCCGCGCTGGCGTCTCGCTGCGGCTGGTTTGCTCGTCGCGGCCAGCTCGTCGATCATCACGCTGCTGGCCGTGCGCTCGAGGGAGCCGGCGCGGGAATCGTCCGTGGTCGCGTCGACGGATTCCGCGCCGACCGCCGGAGAGCGTCTGCCGGCGCATCTGCTCGTCGCCGAGCGCGGGTACGCACGGAGCATCGACGCGCTCTGGCGGACGCTGGACGAGCGGCGCGACTCGCTCGCGCCGTCCACGGTGGCGACGGTCGAGCGGAGTCTGCGCATCGCCGACTCGGCGATCGCCGAGGCGCGCTCGGCGCTCGAGCGCGATCCGGCGAATCGCGTGCTGGCCGACCTACTCGTGTCGAACTACGAGCGGAAGATCGACCTCCTGCGGCGAGCGACCGAGCTCGCTCCGCGCACGTGACGCGCGCACGCGTGCAGCGAATCGTGGTCGTCCTCATCGCGGTGGTGACGAGCGCGACGTCGCTGCACGCGCAGCAGAAGGTGCATACGGCCTACGCCACCACGCCGGATGTCTCGGTGCGACTGTTCGCCTCGGTCGGGACCGTACAGGTCGTCGGCTGGGACAAGGACAGCGTCGTCGTGAGCGGCATCGTGGCGTCGGGCTCTCAGGTCTCGCTCGGCACGCCGGGCGCGGGTCCCACGCGCGGGCTCAAGCTGTTCGTCGAGTCGCCGACGGAGCAGGCGGTGCGCGAGGGGTCGCTCACGGTGCGCGTGCCGCGCGGCGCACGCGTCTGGCTCAAGACCGGAAGCTCCGACGTGACGGCGAGCGAGGTGACGGGAGGACTCGACCTGAACGTGGTCGGCGGCTCGATCACGGTGCACGGCAGCCCGCGCGAGCTGCGCGCCGAAAGCATGGACGGCGCGGTGACGATCGACGGTACGCCGTCGTGGATGCGCGTGAAGACGGCGACGGGCGACATCGCGCTGCGCGGGGGCGAGGACATCGGCGCCTCGACGATCAGCGGCACGATCGACGCGCGCGGCGGCGAGGTGGAGCGTGTGAAGCTGGAGTCGACGACGGGGGCGATTCGTTTCGCACTCGGGCTGACGCGCGGTGCCTCGGTGGAGATGGAGACGCACAGCGGGCCGATCGACGTGCAGCTCTCGCGCAAGATGCCGCCGGAGGTGGACGCGGCCACGGTGACCGCGACGATCGAGAACGCGTGGTCCAAGATACCGCCGGTGCCAGGGCGCGAAGGGCGCGGGATGTCGCTCGCGATCGGTGGCGGGCAGATGGGTGGACGCGTCGTGCTGCGAAGCTTCAAGGGCAAGATCACGCTGCGCGGGATGTGAGCGCTCGATAAGCACACCGCGCATGCACGGCATCTCACGAGCATCACCTTCATGGAGCTCGAGATGTCAAAGACTCGTTCCCGTGCTGCACGCACCGCGCTGCTGGCGTCGCTCGGCGGCGCGATCCTGCTGCTCTCCGGTGCAGCCTCTTCGTCTCACGCCGCGTGGTTCAAGGGCGGCCCGTGGATCTCGATCGAGACGCCGATCAATCCGTACGACGTGCCGGCGCGCGGCGCGCTGTTCCTCGTCCACACCTTCCACCATGCCGTACCGACGAATCTCACTGTCGAAGCGCGAGCGGAGGGGCTCGTGGACGGAAAGCGGCGCACGGTGCCGCTCTCGCCGAGCGCGCTGCGCACCGGCACGTTCGCCGTACGCAATGAGTGGGGCGCGAGGGGGACGTGGAGCGTGCTGATCGTCGCCACGCAACCCGAGCCGAAGGCGAGCATCCAGGCAGTGGTGGACGTCGGTACGGACGGGGGCGTCTCCCGGGTCACGCTGCCGCAGCGGATGATGACTGCGGCGGACGTCGATCGCAGCCTGCGCGAGCGTGCCGGTGCGCCGGTGACCGTCGGCGCTCGATGAGGAGACGGGGCGCTACCGCGAGAGCAGCTTCATCGCGGAGCGCCCTTCCTGCTCCACCTGCGCGATCGTGCACCGCCGCGGCGGCTTGTCGGGACGCCAGCGCAGGAACGACGTGCCGTGGCGGAAGCGGCCGCCGGAGAAGTGATCGTACTGCACCTCGACGACGAGCTTCGGCGCGAGCGGTTGCCATTCGGCGGAGCGTGCGGTACTCCATCGGCTCGGGCCGCCCGGTGCCTGGCCCGTGAATCCGGGCGGCTTCACGAGCGTCTCGAGCTGCTTCGTCACCGCCGGCTTCGCATCATTGGGGATGTTCGACGTGAAGCCGACGTGGTGCAGCAGGCCACCCTCGTCATAGAGGCCGAGCAGCAGCGAGCCGACGAGCTTGCCCTTCGACGCGTAGCGGAAGCCGCCGACGACGCACTCCGCGGTGCGCATGGACTTCATCTTCTGCATGCCGTCGCGTGTACCCGATTGATACGGCAGGTCGAGCTGCTTGGCGATCACGCCGTCGAGGCCACCACCGACCGAACGGAACCAGCGTTTCACCGTCGCCATCTTCGTCGTCGCCGGCGAGAGCTTCACGCGCAGCGAGACGGGCACTTCGGCGGCGACGAACGCCTCGAGCGCGGCACGGCGCTCGGCAAGCGGACGAGAGACGAGGGACTTGCCCTTCGCGTCGACGAGGAGGTCGAACACGATGAACGACGCGGGACTCTCGGTGCTGAGCAGCTTGATGCGGCTCGCAGCCGGGTGGATGCGCAGGAGGAGCTCGTCGAACGAGAGCTCGCCGTCCTTCGGGACGACGATCTCGCCGTCGAGGGCGAACCGCCGCGCGCGTACCTGCCGCACCATCTCGACCAGTTCGGGGAAGTAGCGCGTGAGCGGCTTCCCCGCCTTGGACATGAGGTCGACCTTGGCGCCGTCGCGGAAGACGAGGCAGCGAAAGCCATCCCACTTCGGCTCGTACTGCCAGTCGTCGCCGACGGGAAGCTCGTCGACGAGCCGCGCCTCCATGGGCGCGTAGGTGCGCGCAACCGGGAGCGTCACAGCACGTGCTCCAGGTCGAAGCGTCCGCGCGCCGCGAGCAGCGGCTTCCAGAGGTCGCCGAGCTTCTTCACGCGCGCCGGCACGTTCCCGAGGTGGAAGTCCTCGATGGTGATGCCGCGCTCGACCTCCGTCCAGGTCACTGGCGTGGACACGGTCGCGCCGGACTTCGGGCGCGGCGAATAGATCGACGCGAGCGTGCGGCCCCACGCGTTCTGGTTGTAGTCGACGAGGACGCGCCCCTTCGGCCGCTCGGCGATGCGGTACTCCGACGTGAGTAGCTTGTGGTGCTTCGCGGCGAGTGTCTGCGCGAGCGCCTTGGCGAACGTCCAGACGCGCTTCTGCAGCGGGCCTCGCTTGATGGGCACGTAGACGTGCACGCCCTTGGAGCCGGTCGTCTTGACGAGCGGCACCATGTCGAGCGACTCGAGCGCGTCGCGCACGACGAGCGCGGACTCGCGCACGCGGTCGAACTTCACGCCGGGACCGGGATCGAGATCGAAGTGCAGATAGTCGGGGCGATCGACGTCGTCGCAGCGGGCGTACCACTGATTGAGGTCGATGCAGCCGAGGTTCACGACCCAGAGCAGCGACGCGAGATCCTGCACCATCGGGAAATCGATCACGTTCCCCGACTTGTGCTCGATCGAGCACGTCGCGATCCACGATGGATGCGGTTCGGGGACGCGCTTCATGAAGAAGCATTTCCCCTTCGCACCGTTCGGGTATCGCTTCATGACCATCGCGCGGTCGCGCAAATGCGGCAGCAGCGCGGGGGCGACGTCGACGTAGTACTGCAGCAGCTCGCGCTTCGTGATCGCAGCGTCGCGCCAGAACAGCTTGTCGAGGTTGGTCAGCTTGACGCGCTTGCCGCCGATGGTCAGCTCGACGTCGGAGACGTTCTCGGGGATCGTGATCGCACGCGCCGCGGCCATGGCGGGGGGAGGTGCAAGAGGCGTGCGGGTCTCTCGTCGGCCTTGCGCGCGCTTCACGAGTGGCGCGTGGAAAACTGCTGGAAAACCACGCCGGCGGTTGCGACTTGGAACGACAACGGTGACGGGAACAGCTCGGCGCGGAGAGCGCGGAGGGAACGGCGAGAACGCGGAGGTTTGCGCATCAAGAGGGTCAGACTCCTTGAAAAACGCTTCGCTTCGCGGGCGAATGCTCGGGAGTCTGACCCTCCACGCGTCGGTGGCCGGGCATCAAAACGAGGGTTTGCCATCCCCTTCGCTGCGAAACCCGCGTAGCTACTCGTTCGCCTCCTCCGCTTCGTCGCCGAGCTTCACGATGTCGCCCTTCGTGAACAGGATGCCCTGCAGCACCTCGCGCCACTGCGGCTTCCTGCGCAGCAGGAACTCGAGATCCATGCCGAAGTGCTTCATCTCCTCGTGCTGCGCGTTCTTCATGATCGCCTTCGCCTGGCGGTCCTTCTCCAGCGAGAGACGCTGCTCGTACCACCCGATCGCCTCGGCCTCCTCGATCAGCGACGTGATCATTCGCGCGAAGGTGCGCGTCTCCGCCGAGAGCTCCTCGGGCGGCTCGTGATACTGGTCGAATCCCATCGATGGTCCTGCGTGCGGGAGAATAGACGTCGCGCTCGCGACGTGGTGAGATGAAATCGTCGCGTCAGGCGGCGGAAGCGTCGGACTGCATCATGCCGAAGATCGTGCCGTCGGGGTCCTTTGCATAGGCGAGCCAGCCCATGCCGGGAATCGCCATCACGGGCAGCGCCTCCGATCCGCCGAGTGCGATCGCCTTCGCGAGCGAATCCTTCGCCGAGGCGACGTCCACCGTGCAGACGAACGCGTTCACCGGCTGTCCGTCCGTCGGCGCGGCTCCGCGGCGCGGCACGACGCCACCGTCGATGCCAGCCTGCCCCTGCTCGCCGGTCGTGATCAGCCAGTAGGTATTCGGCGGTCCCCATGCCTGGAACTTCCAACCGAACAACTCCGTGTAGAAGCGCATCGTGCGCTCGGGATCGCTCGCGTGGACCTCGAAATGAACGACGCGCCGCATGGGGCCTCCTGATGGTGGTGGTTCGCTCACGATGAACGGTGGAAGCTAGCCCGGACTCCAAGGCCGACGCGGCATCAGACGCTGCGCACGACCTTCGCCGTCGTCACGAGCTGGCCCGCATGACGCTGCGTGTGCTCGGCGGCATGGAACAGCAAGCCGAGCACCGTCGACGGCAGCCGCGCGCGGCCGACCTCGCGCGGCTCGAGCAGCGTCGAGGGGTCGGTGGCGCGCAATTGCGTGAGCGCGCGCTCGACCGCCGCGTCGAACTCGGCAACGAGCTCCGCCTGGATCCCATCGCGCTCGTCCATCCGTCCTTCCTCGCGCAGCGCGATCATCTGCGCGTGCGACAGCTGCTCTCCGCGCGCGTAGGTGAAGAGACGATCGAGGCTGCCGATCGCGTGGCGCACGTGATATCCCGCCGACGCGGCGCCGCCGGGCGTCACCCAGAGCTCGGTGGGCGAGAGCGTGGGCACCGTCGCCCGGACCTCGAGGCGACACTGCAGCAGACTGTGCGCAACGGGCTGAAGCAGCGGAGCGACGTCAGGGAGCGCACCGCGCAGCCACACTTCCGGCTCGGACATCTGACTCGTGTTCGAGGACTCCGAGCATCTGCTCGGCGCTCTATATTACCGCGGCCGCTCGCGCGGCGTACCGATTCCCCGCATCCGCAAGCTGGAGACCATGGTCTGGGAAGAGCGCTGGCATCCATTGCGTCGCGAATGGGTCATCGTTTCCTCGCATCGCAACGATCGCCCCTGGCGCGGCGAGACGGTGGATGAAGGGCGCGACACCGACGTGCCCTATGACGCGGACTGCTATCTCTGTCCGCGCAACGTGCGCATCTCGGGGAAGACGAACCCCGACTATCGGTCGGTCTACGTGTTCGACAACGACCATCCGTGCGTGGGCCCCGACTCGCCGGCCGTGCCCGAACCGGCACCGAGCGTCTATCAGAGCCGCCGTGCCGACGGCATGGCCCGCGTGGTGTGCTACACGCCGCGCCACGATCTCACCCTCGCCGAGCTTCCACAGCCGGAGATCGTCCGGCTGCTCGAGACCTTTCGCGAACAGTATCTCGAGCTGGGCGACCGGCCAGAGGTGCGCTACGTCCTCGCGTTCGAGAACAAGGGCGAGGTGGTCGGTGTGAGCAATCCGCATCCGCACGCCCAGATCTACGCCACGAACTTCGTCTTCCGCACGATCGAGACGGAGATCCAGGCGTCGACGGAGCATCTCGCCGAGCACGGACGTCCGTTGTTCCGCGACGTGATCGACGCGGAGGAATCGGACGGGCGGCGAGTCGTCGTGCAGCAGGGAAGCGCGCTCTCGTTCGTGCCGTACTTCGCGCGCTACCCATACGAGACGTACATCGCGCCGCGCGAGACGCACGCGAGCGTCGCCGAGGTGTCGGCGGACGAGCTGAGCGACCTCGCCGAGGTGCTGCGGCGCACGCTCGTGCGGATGGACAACCTGTGGCGCATGTCGTTCCCCTACGTGATGGTGCTGCATCAGGCGCCGACGGACGGCGCGCGGTACGACGGATTCCACTTCCACATCCAGGTCCATCCGCCGCTCCGCAAGCCGGGACTGCTCAAGTATCTCGGCGGCCCCGAGATCGGTGCGGGGAACTTCCTCAACGACACCGCGCCCGAGCAGAAGGCCGCGGAGCTCCGTGCCGTGCCCGAGACGCACTACCGCGCGGTGCGCGCATGACGACGACTGCCGACACGCGACGGCTGCTGCCGGCGATCCTCGAGCTGCACGAGCACATTCGCGCCAGCGTGGTGGCGGCGTTCGCCGAGCAGCGTCCGGAGTCGCTGAGCGACGTCGCCGACGACGGCGTGGGCGACACGATCTACGCGGTCGACCGCGTGAGCGAGGAGACGCTCGTGGCGGGACTCGAGCGACTCGCGCGCGAGGAGCCGCTCGTCCTCATCGCCGAGGGGCTGCCGTCGAGCGGCCTCGTGCTGCCGCGTGGCGCGCCCGAAGCCGAGTGCCGGTGGCGGCTGCTCGTCGATCCGATCGACGGCACGCGCGGGCTGATGTACCAGAAGCGACCCGCGTGGATCCTCACCGGCGTTGCGCCGAACCGCGGCGCCGAGACGCGGCTGCGTGACATCGTGCTCGCGGTGCAGACGGAGATTCCGCTCGTGAAGCAGCACCTCTGCGACCAGCTCTGGGCGGTGCGTGGCGAGGGCGTGGAAGCAAGGCGTCTCGACCGCACGACGGGTCACGTCGAGCCGCTCGCGCTGCGGCCGTCGCGCGCCGAGACGACGGCGCATGGATTCGCGTCGGTGAGCCGCTTCTTTCCCGGCGCACGCGACGTGCTGGCCGCGATCGACGACGAGGTGGCGAGCGCCGTGCTTGGCCCTCCGGTCGAGGGGAAGGCGGCGTGCTTCGAGGACCAGTACATCTCGAGCGGCGGCCAGCTCTACGAGCTGATGGCGGGGCACGATCGATACATCGCCGATCTGCGACCGCTGTTGCAGGGGGTGCTGAACGATCGCGGGCTTCCGAATCCGCTCTGCTGTCATCCGTACGACCTGTGCACGATCCTGATCGCCGAGGAGCTGGGACTCGCGATCACCGGACCGACGGGCGCGCCGCTCGACGCGCCGCTCGACCTCGAGAGCGACGTCGCGTGGATCGGCTACGCGAACGATGATCTGCGGCGAGCCGTCGAGCCGGCGTTGATCGGCGCACTGCGTCGGCGCGGGCTCCTGTCGCCGGTCTGACGATGCGCGTACGCACGCTCGACGAGGTGCGGAGCTCGGGCGGCGCCGAGCGGCTCGAGGAGGCGATCGCGCGCGGGCGCGAGACGTTCGCGACCGAGGGACCGCTGTTCGTGGCTCGCGCGCCCGGCCGGCTCGACGTGATGGGGGGCATCGCGGACTACAGCGGCTCCCTCGTGCTGCAGCTCCCGCTGGCGGTCGCGACGACCGCCGTGCTCCAGCCGACGGAGGATCGCACGATCGAGATCGTGTCGCGACGTGGAAGCGAGTCGTCGCGCTTCTCGATGGCGCTCGACGAGCTCGTGCTGGGCGAGCTCCGCGACGCGGCCACGCTCGCGGCGTGGTTCGCGTCGCACGAGCATGAGCGATGGGCCGCGTACGTGATCGGCGTGGTGCACGCGTGCTTCGCGCGACGCGACGCCGGAGACGTGGCGCGACGCGGCGGCTTCCGGCTGCTCGTCGAATCCGAAGTGCCGGAAGGGAAGGGGGTGAGCTCGTCCGCGGCGCTCGAGGTGGCGTGTCTCTCGGCGATCGCGACGCGATACGGCATGGAGCTGACGGGCGAGGAGATCGCGACGTCGAGCCAGTGGGCGGAGAACCACATTGCCGGCGCGCCGTGCGGGATCATGGACCAGATGACGAGCGCATGCGGTCGGCGCGACCGACTGCTGCGACTGCGATGTCAGCCCGGAACGGTGGAAGGCCACGTCGACATTCCCCCTGGGTTCAAGTTCTACGGCATCGACTCGGGGATCCGGCACGCCGTGACGGGCTCGGACTACGGAACCGTGCGCACCGCGGCGTTCATGGGCTATCGCATCATCGCCGACGTCGCCGGCCTCCCGTCGTCGATCGACGCCACGAACGTGCGCGAGCTCGATACGCGCTGGCGCGGCTACCTCGCGAACATCAGCCCGGCCGAGTTCGAGTCTCGCTTCGCGGCGCAGCTGCCCGAGCGCATGACGGGAGCGGAGTTCCTGCGCCGGTACGACGGGATCACCGACGCCGTGACGCGTGTGCATCCCGAGCGAGCGTACGCCGTTCGGCAGTCGACGGCGCATCCAGTGTACGAGAACGCGCGCGTGACGAGATTTGCCGAACTGCTCGCCGAACTCTGGCCGGGCACGGACGACGTGGCGCGCGAGATGGGGGTGCTGATGGCCGAGTCGCACGCCAGCTATGGAGCGTGCGGGCTGGGGAGCGAGGGGACGGACCAGCTGGTGGAGATGGTGCATCGCGCCGGCCCGGGGGTCGGGATGTTCGGCGCGAAGATCACCGGCGGTGGGAGCGGCGGAACGATCGCGGTGCTCGGGACGACCGAGGCGGAGGCGAGCGTGCGGGAGATCGCGCGGCGGTACGCGGAGGAGACGGGGAGGGAGGCGGAGGTGTTCGTGGGGTCGGGGCCCGGGGCGGAGGAGTCGGGGGTGGTGGTGGCTTGAACTGCAACGGCGAGTACCGACTACCGAAGTACGAAGTAGTCCGACCCAGTCCGCGGGCTCCCGGAAGGCGCCGCCGGATTGCGACCCGGAAGGTGAAAGAGAACGGCCCCGGGAAGCATCGCTTCCCGGGGCCGTTCACTCCCCACCCTCACCCCCCACCGGTGTCATCTCACGTCCGAATGGGAAGATCGTGATGCGGCCGGACGGCGGCCTGGATGGCGCGGCCGAGGGCCGCGACGCGCTCATGGGCGTCGTCGTAGGCGCTGGTGAGCGGTACGCGACCGCCCGACGTGACGAGGGCGAGGCGGTGCAGGTAGGGCGGGCCGTACTCGGTCTCGACGGCGACAGCGTCGAGGGCGTCGTAGGGCATCACGCCGGACATGCGGCGCAGGAGGCGGACGCGCGTCCACTTCACGCGGCCCTCGCTCGGATGGAATTCGAACACGCTTCGCTCGTAGAGCGCGAACAGCAGCACCGCGAGTCCGGCGCAGACCCAACCGGCGACGCGGTGGCTGACCGTGGGATCGAGCAGCGTCCAGCCGGCGATCACCATCAGCGCGATCGCGCTGAACAGCTCCAGCCAGGCTGCGTACGAGATCACCAGCGTTCCATCGGGCAGAGTGCGAGCTCTCATCGGACAGGCCTCCCTGAGAATGGCCGCGCCAGGTCCTGGCAGCGGGGTCTGTAGGGGGACGGCCTAGCGGGCTCGGGCGTCACTGGGTTGTGATGGGGAGCACAGTGACGGGGACCCCAGCTCTAGAACACCCTCCGCTGCAGCCGGTCGACGGTGAACTTGGCCGTGTCCGCGATCGCCATCACCGTCATCACCCCCGCCTGCACAGGGTCCGTGACCACCAGGTCCGCCGCCTCGGGGACGCTACCGGCCATGTTCAGGCTCACCACCAGCAGCCCCTGCGCACGCACCTCGCGCACTGCCTTCTCGATCTCGCCTCCCATCAGCGAACCGGCGAGCACGATGGCGAAGGCGCGGGGCAGCCGAGCCACGGCGCGCACCGCGTCGGCCAACGGCTGCTCTCCCACGAGCGGGATCGTGTCGACCGAGATGCGCTCGCCGCGGATGTTGTGGCGATCGGCTTCGGAGATCGCGCCGATCGCGACCTGCCCGACCTGTGCCCCGCCACCCATGATGATGATCCGCTTGCCGTAGATGGTCTTCAGCGTATCGACTACCTCGACCCCGCGCACCACCGCCAGCTCCTGGAGCGCCGCGACGAGCTGGTCGACGCTCCCGGGGAGGTCGATCTCGAAGTACACGAGATCCTCCGTCGGCCCCTGGCTCGAGATCTCGACCGACGAGATGTCGCCGCGGAGCTGGGCGATCGCGCCGGTGAGCTGATGCAGAACCCCGGGTCCACCCGAGGCTCGCACCTGTACTCCGATTCGGTCGTTCATCATGACGCTCTCTCCAGCGGGATCGTACCGCGATCTCTCGACGTGCCGCGGCACGATGCCGAAGCTGGACCGGAATCGGTCGCCTCAATATGCGATGCGCCCGCCATGATATAGAAGTGCGGATCCCTCAGGTGCAGATCCCTCGACTACGCTCGGGATGACAGCCCGTGATCCTGGTCGATTGACAACCTCGCCACCGGCTCCAGTTTCCCGCCGCTGCCTCTCCACCCAGCGAACTCCTTCCGCGGATCAGGCTCATGCCCCGTCATGTCCGACCGATCACCCTCGCGCTCGTCCTCGCCGCGTCCCCGGCGCTCGCGCAGAACGCCGCGAAGGCGACGCCGATCGCTCCCGCCGCCGGCGCCAAGATCGAGCGGCTCGACCCCGCGTTCGACGCGCTCGTGTCGACCGACGCGAAGATCGAGCAGCTCGCCGAGGGATTCGACTGGACCGAAGGACCCGTGTGGAAGAGGAGCGGCGGCTACCTGCTGTTCAGCGACATCCCGAAGAACACGGTCTATAGATGGAAGGAGGGCGAGGCGCTCTCGGTCTTCCTGCGGCCGGCGGGATATAGCACGGGCACCACGCCGCCCGGTCGGGAGCTCGGATCCAACGGTCTGACCTTCGACGCGAAAGGCCAGCTCGTCGTGGCCGACCACGGCAATCGCGGCATCTCGCGCTGGAACGACTCGCTGTTCGCGCGCACCGTCGTCGTCGACCGGTTCGAGGGGAAGCGGTTCAACAGCCCGAACGATCTCGTGTGGGGATCGAATGGTGATCTCTACTTCACCGATCCCTCGTACGGGCTGCGCGGCCTGAACGCCGATCCGGCGAAGGAGATTCCATTCAACGGCGTCTACCGTCTCTCGGCGAGCGGCCAGCTGTCCGTCGTCACACGCGACCTGACCTTTCCCAACGGCATCGGGCTCGCGCCCGACGGGCGCACGCTCTACGTCGCGATCTCGGACGACAAGAACCCGTACATCATGGCATACAGCGTGAACCCCGACGGTAGTACGGGGCAGGGGCGCATCTTCTACGACGCCCGTGCCCGCGTGGCGCAGGGGCTCAAGGGAGGGCTGGACGGCCTCAAGGTCGACACGAAGGGAAACCTCTTCGCGACGGGCCCGGGCGGCATCCTCGTGCTGTCACCGGAGGGGAAGCACCTCGGCACGCTCTATCCGGGCGACGTGGTCGCCAACTGCGCGTTCGGCGACGACGGCTCGACGCTCTACATGACCGTGAACCACCAGCTCATGCGCGTGCGGACGCTGACGAAGGGACTCGGCTTCTGAGAAACCGGAGCGCGCACACGATACGGACGCTCACGTCGCGGCGGTCGATCGCAGCGCTCTGATCTCTCGGGCGAACGCGTCGAGCGTGTCGCGCAGCGCCCGCCGGATCTCGGCGCTCTCGATCGTGCCGTCGGCACCGACGTCACCGCGCGCCACGGGGATCGTCACGTCGCTCACGACGCGCGTGCTCATCACGGTGAGCGTCTCGATGAGCGACGCCTGCGCGTGGGTCGCCCACGGCGACGCATTGAGCAGCGCCACCGGCTTGTTCGGCAGCTCCACGCTCGCGACGAGCCAGTCGAGCGCGTTCTTGGGCGAGCCCGGCACACCGTGCGCGTACTCCGGGCTGCAGATGAGGAGGCCGTCCGCCTCGCCGACGCGTGTCCGCAGGTCGAGCACCGGCGTGGGCGGCGCGTCGACGTCGTCGTCGGGGTTGAAGTGCGGGAGCGACGCAAGACCATCGTACAGCGCGATCTGGACGTCGTCCGGCGCTACGTCGACGGCGAGCCGCAGGAGCGACGTGTTCGACGAGCGCGCACGCAGACTGCCAGAGATCGCGAGGATTCGAAGCGGTGCCGCGCCGGCGCGCGGAGTCGTCGTCACTCGCGCAGCGACGCGATCGCCTGGCGCAGGACGTCGGCCGAACGGTCGAGCCCGTGCCGCTCCGCGTCGTCGAGCTTCACGGGGATGACGTCGACCGCGCCTCCCGCATCGACGACCGTGGGCAGCGACAGCGCCACGTCCCGGAGACCGAGCACGCCGCTCTGCACACGCGACACGGTGAGCACGCGCCGCTCGCCGCGCAGCGCCGAGCGCAGCAGCGCGGCCGTCGTCAGACCGATGGCGTGATTCGTCGCGCCCTTCCGCTTGATGATCTCGTAGGCTGCCGTGCGCACCTCGGTGGCGATCGGCTGCTCGCGCTCGCGCGACCAGCCAGGCCATTCGCGCAGCGGCGTGCCGCCGACGTGCGCGCTCGACCAGAGCACGACCTCGGAGTCGCCGTGCTCGCCGACGACCTGTGCGTGCACCGAGTGCGGATCGACGCGCAGCTCGTGGCCCAGCACCTGCCGCAGCCGCGCCGTGTCCAGCATGGTACCGGTGCCGATCACGCGCTCACACGGAAGCCCGGAGCTCTCGGCGACGACGTAGGTGAGCACGTCTACCGGATTGGTGACGACGACGACGAGCCCACGATAGCCGCGCAGCTTCTCGCCGAGCTCGCGCAGGATCTTCGCGTTGTCGCGCAGGAGATCGAGCCGCGATTCGTTGGGCTTGCCGCCGCGGCCGGCGGCGACGACGAGTGCGTCGGTGTGCAGCATCTCGTCGATCGGCACGGCGCGCACCGAGGCCGTCGTGTAGAACGCGGCGCCATGCGCGAGGTCCATCGCCTCGCCCTCGGCGAGGTCGTGACGCACATCGGCGAGGAGCAGCTCGCTGGCGAATCCACCGTGCAGCGTCGAGATCGCGACGCTCGATCCCACCCATCCCGTTCCCACCACACCGACGGAGATCGTCATCGCTCAGGGGCCGATCGCCCAGAGAATGCCGCCAGCGAGGTGATCGAGGTACGCCTGCTCCTTGTAGCTCTCGCTCGTGTGGCCCAGCTCCGTGTAGAACGCGCGCCCGCCGTCGAAGCGGTGGGACCACGCCATCGGGTGGACGTCGCCCATCTGGCCGCCCGTGTACGACTTCTCGTCGATCGTGATGAGGATCTTGGCGTCGGCCGGCGGTACGGCGCGGAAGTCGTACCACTCGTCGCGACGCTTCCACTCCGCGGGCAGGCACTTGGTGGACAGATCGGTGCGGTCGCGCACGTCGAGCTTCGCCTCCTGCACCGCGGGGTGGCGCTTGAAGTACGCGCCGACGAGCTGTCCGTACCATGGCCAGTCGTACTCGGTGTCCGTCGCCGAGTGCACACCGACGTAGCCGTGGCCGCCGCGGATGTAGCGCTCGAAGGCGGCCTGCTGCGCGCTGTCCAGCACGTCACCAGTGGTCGACATGAACACCACGGCGGCGAACTTGCTCAGCGACTGATCGGTGAAGGCCGTAGCATCCTCGGTCGCCTCGACGGCGAAGCCATGCTGGGCGCCGAGGGCGGTCACCGCGGCCACGCCGTCGGGGATCGATGCGTGGCGGAAGCCCTTGGTGCGCGAGAAGACGAGCACCCGGCTGCCGGCGCGGGCGGGCTTCAGGTCGCACGCGCTGCTCTGGGCCCGACCGGACGATGCGACCGGAGCGACGGTATCGAGGCTTCGCGGCGTGCTCGACGAGCAGGCACCCGTGACGAGGAGTAAGACGCCGGCCGAGAGCGCGCGAGACGACGGTCGGAGATGAGAAATGATCATGGAACGCGAGTGGCTGACGATGGGCGAGCACCGTGGCCGCGAACGTGCGCGGCCACGCAAGATGAGCGGCCGTTCCGCCCTATCGCAATGCGGGCGCGTGGGGACACATTCACGATCGTGGCCGTGGTGGGGCAGTCTCTTCCTTTCCGCGAACGCTCCTTAAACGAACAAACTCTCATGGCATCAGAGCGGACCCCAGTGGCAGCCGAGACACCCGTCCGCCGCGGCCGCACCATCCGCGGTCTTCGTTGGTGGATCTGCGGCCTGCTGTTCTTCGCCACCACGATCAACTACGTCGACCGGCAGTCGCTCAGCGTCCTGAAGACGATGCTGGAGCGGCAGATGAACTGGAGCGAGGCCGACTATGGCTGGATCCAGTTCGCGTTCACGGCAGCCTATGCCGCGTTCCCCTCGGTTGCCGGACGCGTGATGGATTCGATGGGGGTGAAGTTCGGGCTCGCGCTGGCGCTCGTGGCCTGGTCGACGATGTCGATGCTGACGGCGCTCGCGAGAGGGACGGTGGGGTTCGCCGTCGCACGGTTCTTCCTCGGCGCCGCGGAGGCGGGGAACTTCCCGGCGTCGATCAAGGCGATCGGGCAGTGGTTCCCGCAGCGCGAGCGGGCACTGGCGACCGGGCTGTTCAACTCGGGGACGAACGTCGGGGTGATGGTTTCGTTCATCACCGTGATGATCGCCGAGAGCTTCGGCTGGCAGTTCGCGTTCATCTCCATCGGTGCCATCGGGTTCATCTGGCTCGTCTTCTGGCAGATCGGGTTCCAGTCGCCGGAGGACCATCCGAATCTGTCGCCCGAGGAGCTGGCGCACATCAAGTCGGATCAGGCGCAGAACCAGGAGCGGCTGAAGCTGCACTGGACCACGCTGCTGCGGTTCAAGCAGATCTGGCCCTTCCTGCTCGCCAAGCTGCTGACCGACCCGGTGTGGTGGTTCTACTTGTACTGGCTGCCGTCGTATCTGGCGAAGGAGCGCGGTCAGAACATCCTCGGCAGCGCGTACCTGCTGACGGGCATCTACACGGCGGCGAGCCTTGGCTCGATCGCGGGTGGATGGCTCTCCGGCTTCCTGATCAAGCGCGGCTGGCGCATCGCGACGGCGCGCTACGCGGCGATGGGGATCGCGGCGGTGTGCGCGCCATTCGCGATCCTCGCGTACTACACGGACAGCTTCGCGCTCTGCCTCGTGCTGCTGAGCGTCGTGACCGCGGCGCACCAGGCGTGGTCGGCGAACCTGTTCACCTCGGCGACGGATCTCTTCCCGTCGAAGGTGACCGGCTCGGTGGTGGGGCTCGGCGCGACGACGGGGGGCCTCGGTGGGATGTTCCTCACTTTGTTGGCCGCGATGTCGATCCAGTGGATCGGGAACCAGAGCGCGGTGTTCGTGTGGGCGGGGCTGATGCATCCGCTCAGCCTTCTGATCTTCTGGCTCGTGCTCGGCCGCGACTTCAAGATGGCGGACGTGGACACGGTGCTCGACACGAGCAAGGTCTCGCGGCCGCTCGTGATGGCGGGGGTCGGACTGGTCGTCCTCGGGCTCGCGCTCGTGGCGCTGATCTGGGCCAACTGGGCGACAGCGGTGGCGGCGGCGAAGCTGGCTGGCGCAGCTCAGGCGGCGACGGCGGCCGTCGGCGTGGCGCTGGTGGGGCTGACGCTGCTGTACGCTGGGATGCGGCGGAGGGCGTTCGTGGCGTAAGCTCGGGGGTCCCGATGTCCAGCGGGACCCATTCGCGCGCCGCGAGACCGACCCCCCGAGCCCTTTCGACCCCGGCTACTTCACGGCCGTCGAAACAACCCGCCGAGTCCTTTCTTCACCTTCTGCGACATCTCGTCCTTGGCGGCTTGCTCCGCCGTCTTCTTCGCCGCCTCCTTGACCGATGGGCCGCTGTCGGCCGCAGCGGTGGGCGGCTGGCTGGCCTGCGCCGCCTGGGCCGCCTTGGCCTGCTCCATCTGGGCGGCCATCGCCTTCGTCTGCTCGCCCATGTCCATCACCTGGTAGTCGGCGGGCGGGACGAGGAGCGCGTCGTCGACGTTGCCGGCCTTGAGCTCCGTCACCTCCATCGTCGCGACGTTCGTCGTCTTCTCGTCCTTGTCGTTCGTCGACGTCGTGGTGGTGACCGTCTTCACCGGGATTCCCTTGCCCATCCTGGCGGTGGCTTCGGCGGTCTTCGTCATCAGCTCGGCGAATGCGCTGCCGCCGACGGGGCGCATGTTGCCCATGCGCGCGAACGGGTTGGCGAAGCCGCTCTTCTGGTCGGCCATCCAGTAGTCCTGGACGATGTGCTCCGTGCTGTTGCGATTCACGAACGCGACCTTCATCGCGAGCTTGTAGTCCTGCGTGACGCGATACCTGGTCGTCGCCATGCCGAGCATCGGCTCGCCGGGACCGAGCTTCTCGAGATTCACGACGACGTCGGTGATGGCGATGCGCATGCCGGGCACGCTGGCGGCGAGCGCCGACATCCCCTTCTCGAGGTCGTCGAAGGTGAACTTGAGAATCTGCTTGTCCTTGGGCGACACGATCATCATCGACGTCGGATCGTAAAGGATGTAGCCCCCCTGCTCGGCCATCGCGCCGCGCTCTCTCGAGGCCGAGTCGATGTCGAGCCGGCCCGCCTTCGACGTCACCATCGCATGTCCGGACAGGACCACGTACTCCCTGGTCTTGCCACTCGCCTCGGTGGCCTGGCCGGAGATGCGCATCCGATACGTGTAGCCGGGCGAGAAGGCGCGCGTCGCGGCGGCCAGGGTGAGCGCCGATCCGGCGACTGCCAGCGCGATGCCGGCGCGACGAGCGAATGACATGGGTCCTCCGATGGTGGTGAGCGCCTCGAGGGATCGAAAGTAGAGGACCTGTTGGGATTCGTACAGAGCGGGCAGATTGCGACCCCAACTCGTGAGTTGGTGAGTTGGATCGTTGGTTGGCTGGTCGGTTGATTGGTGAGTTGACTGCCCCGGCCACTCAGCCAGCGTCCGACTCCACGAGTGGTCTCCACGCTGGTTGTGGCCAGGGCCGTTCCGTTCACTAGTGCACCGACCAACGAGCCAGCTACCCAACTCACCAACTCACCAAAATGCCGCTGCTCTGGGTCGTCGTCGGCGTCGCGCTGATGCTCGTGCTGATGCTCGTCGTGAAGCTCGACGCGTTCTTCGCGCTGATCCTCACGTCGCTCGTCGTCGCGCTGCTCAATGGCATGGACCTGCTGGGCGCGCTGCAGTCGATCCTCAAGGGGATCGGCAACACGATGGGGGGCGTCGCGCTGATGCTGGTTTTCGGGGCGATGCTCGGCCGGCTGCTGGACGAGAGCGGCGCCGCGCAGGCGATCGCGACACGATTCATCGACATCACGGGGCGGAAGCACATCCAGTTCGCGATGTCGGCGACCGGACTCCTCGTCGGGATCGCAATGCACTACAACGCCGGCTTCCTCGTCCTCATCCCGCTGGTCTACACGGTCTCGCTGACGACGGGGTTGCCGCTCGTGTACGTCGGGCTGCCGCTCGCGTCCGCGCTGTCGGTGACGCACGGCTTCACCCCGCCGCACCCGGCGCCGACGTTTCTCACCCTGCTGTACCACGCCGACGTCAATCGGACGCTGCTCGTCGGGCTCGTCGCGGCGATTCCCGCCGCGTTCCTGGGTGGCATCGTGTTCAGCCGAGTGCTGCGCATACGAGATCTCACGCCGCCCGAGGGACTCGTGCGCGCCGCGCCGCTCGAGCGTTCCGCGCTGCCGGGATTCGGCGTCAGCCTGACCACGGCGCTCGTGCCGGTGATCCTCATGCTCACCAACGCGATCGTCGACATCAGCCTTCACACGGCAGCACTCGATCCGGCGAAGCCGGAGTACGGCGCGCAGCTCGCCGCGGCCGTGCCACAGCCCGGACTCCGATTGCTCGTCACGGGACTCAAGTTCTTCGGCAACCCGAACATCGCGCTGATGATCGCCGTGCTCGTCGCCGTATACGTGCTCGGCGTGCGGCGAGGTCGCTCGATGGACTCGCTGATGCGGAGCGTGCAGGGTGGCGTCGCGAGCATCGCGGGGATCCTGCTCATCATCGCCGCGGGGGGCGCGTTCTCGCAGGTGCTGCGCGACGGCGGCGTGTCGGACTACATCACGCGGCAGGCGGCGCAGATCCACGTCAATCCGCTCATCCTCGCATTCGGCGTCGCCGCACTCCTGCGCGCCTCGATCGGATCGGCGACCGTGGCGGGGATGACGGCCGCCGGCGTGCTCGCCCCGACGGCAGCGGGCAGTGGCGTGCACCCCGAGCTGATGGTGCTGGCCACCGGCGCCGGCAGCCTGATGTTCTCGCACTTCAACGACAGCGGCTTCTGGATGTTCAAGGAGTACTTCAACGCGACGATCCGCGAGACGCTGCTCACGTGGAGCATGATGGAGCTGATCGTCGGGCTGACGGGACTCGCCGCGGCGCTGCTGATGAACCTCGTGTGGTGACGGCTCGCTCGACGGCTAGAACCTGAGCGCCGAGATGTAGGCGAAGTCGCGCTTCACGCTGGCCAGCGGCGTGTCGGGGTAGGTCTCCTGCTCGACGTAGAAGTACCGGTCGTCGAACGTCTTCACACGCGAAAGGATGCCGCGCAGATCGACGATCCCCTTTCCGAGCTCGACGTCGTGCGGCGAGGGAATGCCCGGCGCGTCCTTGATGTGGAAGGAGTAGTAGCGATCGCCGTAGCGCTTCATGAGATCGAGTGGATCGCGCCCCCCGACCGCGGCGTTGCCCGTGTCGAGCTGGAGGCGCACGAGGCTGGGGTCGAGCCTGGCGACGAGCGCGTCGTAGCCCTGCTGCCCGTCGAAGGTCTTGAAGTCGTCGGCCTCGTCGTGCCAGGCGATCCAGAGGTCGTGCTTGCGCGCGGCCTCGCCGGCTCGGTTGAGCGTGTCGGCGTACGCGCCGAAGTCCGCGAGCGACCGGCGCGCGGAGGCGGGAAGGTCGGCGAGGATGAGGTATCGGTGCCCGAGGGTGCGGGCCTCGTCCACGGCACCGTCGACGTTGGCGAGGGTCGCGGTGCCGATGTGTGTCGACGGCGCACGGAGCCCGTGCGAGTCGAGCATCCGCCGCACGTCGGCGGGCGAGTGATTGAAGTTGCGCAGCGACATCAGCATCTCGACGTCGGTGTAGCCCGCGGCGGCGATGTCGGCGAGCGTGCGGTCGAGATCGGCGCGCGCGGCGTCGCGCAGGGTGTAGAGCTGGATGCCGATACGCGTCAGACGACGCTCGCCAGTGGGCACTGGGGCAGCGGCGCGGGCGGTGGTGCAGGCGACGGCGGGAGCGAGCAGCGTCGCGCCCAGCGTCTGAACGAATGTGCGTCGGTGCATGAACGGGGCTCCGTCGGGTCGAAGCTCGAAGGTACGAGCGGGGACGGGTGGGCGGGAGGACGAATCAACGACGCCAGCCCTGGCTGTTGCCGTGCTTCGTGTTCTCTCAGCGCTCTCCGCGCCCTCCGCGTGAAACCCTTGCCGTGCCGAGAGCGTCGTCCGATCTTGCCCGCCGACCATCAACTCACTGGATGAATCGTATGTCGACCTCCCGCCGCGACTTCGTGCGCATGTCGGCGCTCGCCGCCGTCGGTGCGCCCCTGATTCGGCCCCTCGGCTCCGTCCCTTCGATCGCGCACCGCGCCACACCGACGACGAGCCGGCAGGAGAAGAAGCTCGGCTTCGCGCTCGTCGGACTCGGCAGTCTGAGCACCAACCAGATCGCACCGGCGCTGCAGAAGACGAAGCACTGCCGGCTCGCCGGGATCGTCACCGGGACGCCGGCGAAGGCTCAGAAGTGGAAGGCGCAGTACGGGATCCCGGACAGGAGCATCTACAACTACGACACGATGGGCCGGATGGCGGACAATGCGGACATCGACGTCGTGTACGTCGTCACGCCGAACGCACTCCATGCCCGCGACACGATCAAGGCGGCGAAGGCGGGGAAGCACGTGCTGTGCGAGAAGCCGATGGAGGTCTCGACGGCGCGGTGCCAGGAGATGGTCGCCGCGGTGAAGGGGGCCGGCCGTCAGCTCGCGATCGGATACCGCTGCCGCTTCGAGCCGCATCACCTCGAGATGCTGCGCGTCGCCAAGGCGAAGGAGTTCGGCGACGTGCGGCTGATCGAGTCGAGCTTCGGGTTCTCGATCGGCGATCCGACCCAGTGGCGCCTCAACCGTGCCCTCGCGGGGGGCGGACCGCTCATGGACGTCGGCATCTACTCCCTCCAGTCGGCGGAGATGATCGCGGGCCAGTATCCGATCGCCGTGAGCGCGATGACGACGAAGACGGATCCGGTGAAGTTCAAGGACGTCGAGGAGTCGATGACGTTCGAGCTCAAGTTCGCCAACGGCATCTCCGCGTCGTGCACGACGACGTACAAGGTGAACGGCTTCAACCGCACCACGGCCTACGCCGACCGCGGCACGTTCGGGCTCACGCCGGCGTTCAACTACGACGGCATCAAGGGCTGGCGCAGCGACCAGACAGCGCTCGAGGCCCCCGAGGTCGATCAGTTCGCGACGGAGATGGACGACTTCGCCGACTGCATCATCAACAACCGCCCCACGAGCGTGCCGGGCGAGATGGGGCTGCGCGACGTGCGCACGCTGATGGCGCTGTACGAGGCGGCGAGGACGGGGAGAACGGTCGAGCTGGTGTGAGTCGTGAGTGACGGGTGGGGAGTGGGGAGTTCGGGGTGACGACAAACGCCGCTCGGGACGCTTCCACGCCCCATTTCCCACTCCCCACCCACTGAGAGCATGCCCAAGCGTGCCGCCCGCGCCTACATCGGCATCAGCGGCTACGACTACAAGCCGTGGCGCGGGGCGTTCTATCCCGATGGGCTGCCAGCGCGACGCTGGCTCGAGTACGCGAGCGCTCGGTTCAACAGCATCGAGCTCAACGGCACCTTCTACAGCCTCAAGTCGCCCGCCGTGTTCGCGCGGTGGGTCGACGAGACACCGGCGCGGGACTTCGTGTTCGCGGTGAAGGGCGGGCGGTTCATCACGCACAACCTGAAGCTCAGGAACGCCGAGCGTTCGCTGGGCAACTTCTTCGCGAGTGGGGTGCTCGCGCTCGGAGGGAAGACGGGTCCATTCCTCTGGCAGCTTCCGGCCACGTACCGGTTCGACGCGGAGCGTCTGGACGGCTTCATGCGCCAACTGCCGCGCAGCGCTCGCGCAGCGGAAGCGGTGGCGCTGCGCCACGACGATCGGCTGCGGCGCGGTGCGCTGGTCGATGCGGCGGCGAACGTGCGCTACCGCCACGCGTTCGAGGTCCGGCATCCGAGCTATTTCCACGACGAGTTCTACGCGCTCCTCCGAGCGCACGGGTGCGGCTTCGTCGTCGCCGATACCGCGGGCAGGTTCCCGTATGCCGAGGAGGTCACCGCGGACTTCGTCTACGTGCGCCTGCA
Source organism: Gemmatimonadota bacterium (assembly GCA_003223455.1). Lineage (GTDB taxonomy): Bacteria > Gemmatimonadota > Gemmatimonadetes > Gemmatimonadales > Gemmatimonadaceae > AG11. Next base: position 76,053 of record QHVE01000022.1, read on the forward strand.
CGGGTCGCAGGAGCTCTATGCGAGCGGCTACACGGACACGGAGCTGGACGAGTGGGCCGCGAAGGTCCGCGCCTGGCGCGGCTCAGGACGCGACGTCTACGTGTACTTCGACAACGACATCAAAGTGCACGCACCCTACGACGCGATGCGGCTGGCGGAGCGAGTCGCATCGTGACTCCGAATCGATCCGCTCGAGCGCATCACGAGGAAGGATCGCGAGGCGCTGAAGCGGGAGGGTGAGCGGCTGCTCGCGTTTGCCCATCCGGAATCGACGTCGCGCGCGGTGCGATTCGCCCCACGAGCTTGACGAGCTCGCGCTCCCACACCACCGCGCTGCCCATGGCCAGACAGCGAATCCAGTCCGCGCCGCTCAGCGCCGTCGCGCCGAACGCGCGCTGGAGGGGTGGCACGTAGAGCACGGCCGCCTGGAGCGCGAGCGACAGCGTGGTGGCCGCGGCAGTCCACCGTGCGCTCCCCAGATCGGAGAACGCACTGCGTGACACCGAGCGTGCGTTGAACGTGTTGAACAGCTGCGCCAGCACGAGCGTCGTGAACGCCATCGAGCGGGCATGCTCGATCGTGCCGGCGCCCGCGACGAACCCGCCCGGGAGCGACGCGTCGACGACCCACAGCGTGCCGAGCGCCATGACGAGCCCCGACGTCGCGATCTCGCGCCACATGCGCGGCGTGAGCACTCCCTCGTCGCGCCGGCGCGGCCCGCGGCGCATGAGCCCGCGCTCCGCCGGGTCGAGCCCCAGTGCCAGCGCCGGCGCGCCGTCGGTCACGAGATTGATCCAGAGGATCTGCGTAGCGAGCAGCGGGAGCAGCAGCGTGCCGTCGGCGGCGCGCATACCGAGCCGCGCGGCGAGCAGCACGCCGAGGAACATCGTGATCACCTCGCCGAGGTTGCCGGCGAGCAGGAAGCGGAGGAACCGGCGGATGTTCGCGTAGACGCCGCGACCTTCCTCGACGGCCGCGACGATCGTGGCGAAGTCGTCGTCGGCGAGCACCATGTCGGCCGCTTCCCGAGAGACGTCGGTGCCCGTGATGCCCATCGCGACACCGATGTCGGCCGCGCGCAGCGCCGGCGCGTCGTTCACTCCGTCGCCCGTCATGGCCACGACGTCGCCGTTCCGCTGGAGCGCGCCGACGATGCGCAGCTTGTGCGCCGGATCGACGCGCGCGTAGACGGACACCTCCTTCACGGTTCTCGCCAGCGCCTCGTCGGAAAGCTGACCGAGCTCCTGGCCGGTCATCACACGGCGGTCGGCGCTGATCCCGAGCTCGGCGGCGATCACCGCGGCGGTGCGCGGGTGATCGCCCGTGATGAGGATGGGGCGGATACCGGCGTCGCGGGCGCGCTGCACCGCGTCGCGCGCTTCGGCGCGCGGCGGATCGATCATGCCGATGAGGCCGAGAAAAACGAGATCACGCTCGGCGGAGTCGTCGAGGCGGCCGTGCGTATCATCGACGCGCCCGACATCGTCGACGTGCCGGAACGCGGTGGCGAGTGTGCGCAGCGCCTCGTCGGCGAGCGCCTCGTTCTCGCGCGCGAGCGCTTCCCGACGTGCAGGCACGAGCTCCACCGGCTCGCCGTGAACGAGCTCGTGCGAGCAGCGTGGCAGGAGAACGTCGGGCGCGCCCTTGGCGAACAGCACGCACTGCGACTCGCGCTCGACGTTCTCGTGCACGGTGCTCATGAGCTTGCGCTCGGACGAGAACGGAAGCTCCCCGACGCGCGGCCAGCGCGCGTGAAGCGCTCGGCCGTCGAGTCCGGCCTTGCGTGCCGCGACGAGCAGCGCGCCCTCGGTGGGATCGCCCTGCACGCTCCAGCGGCCGTCGCTCTGCTGGAGCGACGCGTTGTTGGCGAGCGACGCCGCGGTGAGCGCACGCTCGAGCTCCGTCGCGAGCGCTCCTTTCAGGGGCGCGCCGTCCGCGACCACGTCCCCCTGCGGCTCGTAGCCCGAGCCGGCGAAACGCACGCGGCCGCTCGCCGTCACGACGGCACGCACCGTCATCTCGTTGCGCGTCAGCGTGCCGGTCTTGTCGGAGGCGATCACGGTGGCGGCGCCCAGCGTCTCGACCGCCGAGAGGCGGCGCACGATCGCGTTGCGCCGCGCCATGCGCCGCACGCCCACCGCGAGCACCGCGGTGACGATCGCCGGCAGACCCTCCGGTACGGCGGCGACGGCGAGCGCGACGCCGAGCAGCAGCACGTCGACGAGCGCGGACATGCCGCGTACGTGATGCATCATCACGATCACGCCGACGATCACGACGGCGATGGCGACGACGGCCACGCCGAGCACCTTGCCGACGTGATCGAGCTCGCGCTGGAGCGGCGTGGTCTCCGTGGTCGTCGAGCCCAGCATGCCCGCGACGCGTCCCATCTCGGAGCGCATCCCCGTGGCGACGACGACGGCGCGCCCGCGACCATAGGTGATCGTCGTGCCGCTGAACAGCATGTTCGTGCGATCGCCAAGCGCGGTGTCAGCGTCCAGCGCGTCGGTGTCCTTGTCGACCGGGAGACTCTCCCCCGTGAGCGTGGCCTCCGCCGTCTGGAGTGCGGTCGACTCGAGGACGCGTGCGTCGGCGGGGATCGTATCGCCCTCCTCGACGAGCACGAGATCGCCCGCCACGAGCTCGCGGGCCAGGATGCGCCGGCGCTCGCCATCCCGGATCACGGTCGCCTCGGCGGCGGACATCGAGCGCAGCGCCGCGACCGCCTGCTCGGCGCGCGACTCCTGCACGAAGCCGAGCGTCGAGTTGAGCAGCACGATGGCCAGGATGGCGAGCGCGTCGTACGGAAGGGCGGCACCACGCTCGACGAACCAGAGCGCGAGGGAGATCGCCGTCGCCGCGAGGAGCAGCAGGACGAGGACGCTCCGGAACTGCGCGAGGAATCGTCGCCAGGCGGGGACCGGCGGTTCGGTGGCGAGCTCGTTGGGGCCGTCGCGCGCGAAGCGCCGCCGCGCTTCGACGTCCGCGAGTCCGCGCGCGTCGTCGGTGCCGAGCGATGCGATCACTGCGCCAGCGGGGCGCGCGTGCCAGGGCTCGTGCGCTACCCCAGCGGCGGGCTCTGATTCCGGGACGGGCGCTGACGACATCGGTCTGATTCGTGCGAGTCGCTCGACGGACGAAGTGTGAATGTACGTCGGCACGACCGACGCCGTCGTGGCGGCCGTGTCCGCCGAGTCGTGCCACTCGAACGCAGCGGGCAACTCCCGACGCCGCGTCACGATGTTCCCCGACGCCCGACCCTGCGCGATCGTCCGACATTGCTCGCACGGGACGCGCTCCGCGTCCCGGCGACCGTCACGGGCCGAGGAGCCGCCGATGCCAGCGCGCACGACGCACGACGAGCCGTCGAGCGGGCATTCACGGTCCGCGGGCCGGCTGCTGCCCCAGCTCGCACTCGCCTTCCTCGCCGTGGGCGCGATCGTCCGGTTCACGTCGGGGCCGTCGAATGCGGACGCGGTGTGGATGACCGGGCTCGTCGTGACCGGCGCACCGGTGGTGTGGCGTACGCTGCGGCGCTTCGCGTCCGGCCACTTCGCGACGGATCTCGTCGCCACGCTCGCCGTCACGACGTCCGTGATCCTTCTCGAACCGCTGGCGGGACTGGTGATCGTGCTGATGCAGACCGGCGGCGAGGCGCTCGAGCACTACGCCGAAGGCCGCGCATCGGCGGCGGTGCGCGCGCTCGAGGAGGAGGCGCCGCGCATCGCACACCGATTCCCGAACGGCGAGGCGCCCCTCGTCGGTGGTGCCACGGACGACGTCGGCGTGGCGGTCGTGGCGGTGGGCGACCATCTGCTCGTTCGGCCGGGAGAGATGGTGCCGTGCGACGCGGTCGTCGTCGCTGGCTCGTCGAGCGTCGACACCTCGCGGCTCACCGGCGAGCCGATGCCCGTTCGCGCACATGCCGGCGTGGCACTTTCGAGCGGCAGCGTCAACCTCGAGGGCGCCCTCGTCGCGCGCGCCACGGCGACGGCCGGCGCCAGCCAGTATGCGCGCATCGTCGAGCTGGTCCGCTCGGCGCAGAGCACGAAGGCGCCGCTGCAGCGTCTGGCCGATCGCTACGCCGCATGGTTCACGCCGGTGACGCTGCTCGCGTGCGCCGTGACCTACGTCGCGAGCGGCGATGTGGAGCGCGTGCTGGCCGTGCTCGTCGTCGCGACGCCCTGCCCGCTGATCCTCGCCACGCCGATCGCGATCATCGGCGGGGTGAACCGCGCCGCACGGCGCCTCATCGTCGTGAAGCATGGCGGTGCATTCGAGCAGCTCGCCGGCGTGACGGCGGTCGTGTTCGACAAGACCGGCACGCTCACCGTGGGCACGCCGATGGTGAGTGGAGTGATGCCCGTCGCGGGCTTCTCGCATGTCGACGTGCTTCGGCTCGCGGCCTCGGTCGAGCGCGCGAGCGGTCACCCGCTGGCGCGGTCCGTGGTGGACGCGGCGGAGCAACGCGGGCTCGAGCTCCAGACGGCGGCCGAGGTGCACGAGTCGCCCGGTCGCGGCGTGTCGGGGATGGTGAACGGCTGGCGCGTTTCCGTCGGCGCGCGCGACTTCGTCGCGGGCTGCGTCGACGCGCCGCAGGGGACGCCGCTCGCCGACGTGGCCGACCGCGAGGGACTGCGTGCGCACGTGGCGATCGACGGCAAGTTCGCCGGCGTGATCGAGTTCGCCGACGAGCTCCGCCCCGGACTGCCCCAGATGTTCGGTGCGTTGCGCGATGCCGGCGTGCGGCGCTGCGTGCTGCTCTCGGGCGACTCGGTGGCGCACACGTCCGCCATGGCGATGCGCGTCGGCGTCACGGAAGCGCGCGGCGGACTGCTGCCGTCGGACAAGCTGGACGTCGTGGCTGGTCTCGTGCGCGATGGCGAGCGCGTGCTGATGGTAGGCGACGGCACGAACGACGCGCCAGCGCTGAGCGCCGCGACGGTTGGAGTCGCGCTGGCGGGCCACGGCGGCGGGATCACGGCCGAGGCGGCCGACGTCGTCATCCTGAACGACGATCTCACGCGTGTCGTCGAGGCGATCCGCATCAGCCGCCGCACGGTGCGCATCGCGCGGCAGAGCATCTGGACCGGCCTCGGACTCAGCGCCGCGGCGATGCTCGTCGCCGCGGCGGGCTACATCCCGCCGCCCATCGGCGCGCTCCTCCAGGAGGCGATCGACGTCGCGGTCATCCTCAACGCACTGCGCACGAGCCGTCAGCCGCGCAAGACGCCGACGTCGTCCGTGCGCGAAGCGATCGAGCAGAGGAACCCGAACGCCGGCACCGCGCCGATCAGCGCGAGCACGACGAAGAGCGCCACGGTGCCGCTGGGGTGAGTCGGATCGGAGCGGTGGCCCATGTACTGGTCGACCGCGATGCTCACCGACTCGATGAGGAGGAGCACGAGCATGATCCCCGAGAGCAGGAACCCCCACGGCCGCCGGCGCCAGAGCCAGAGACCGGCGGCGAAGCTCACCGGCAGCGTGAACGCGAAGTCGACCACCTGCACGGGGTTCGTCGGCAGCGTCGTGCCGCGGAGTGACGGCGGACGCGCGCCGGCCAGCAGCGCGGGCAGCACATCGGCCAGCCACAGGCCGGCGAAGGCGAGAGCCGTCGCGATCAGGTAGCCGCCCACCAGACGCACGGGAAAGCGCGCCGGGAACTGTGTCGGCAGCGCCGCGACGTCGATCGTGCCGAGGACCGCGACGAGCGACCACACGGCGAGCGAGAGCGACGCCGCATAGAGCAGGAAGAGCGCATTGAATTGCAGTGAGAAGCTCGACAGGATCGCGTTGTACAACAGGTAGCCGATGCCGCCGAGCCACGCGAAGCGCGCGGCGAGGGAGCCGCGCGCCGCGCTGCGCATGGCGAGGGCGACGACGGGCAACGCGACGACAAGGACCACCGCGTAGGTGCCGAGCGCGTTGCCCGCGTAGCCAGGCGGGTCGCGAAGAACCGTCGGCGCGACGAGCGTGACGACGCTGCAGATCGCGACGATGGTGAGCAGCGCGAAGGTGAGTGCGAAGGGGACGAACGGCGCACGCGGCGCGGCGAGTACGGGAGCGCTCGCCGCGCGCGGCGTGGTCGCTGGCGTGCTGAAGCGGGAGATTGCGCGGATCATGGTGGCCGCCGGAAAGGGAACACGTCGAGCATGATGCGAAGGCTCGTTCGACACTGTCGGGCGACGGATGACATGGGTGCGCAAGGACGTTCTACTCTGCCGATCGGGATGAACTCCCGACATCGTTTTCGCCTCGTGGGCACTAAGATTCGGATGGTGGCCGAAGACCCACGACATGAACGAGCAGTGAGCACGATGACGTCGACGAACGAGCCGCCTCCCGAGGCGGAGATTCCGCACGGCACACTGGCCGAGGTCGGCCGCGACCTCGCGTCACGCCCGTATGCACGTCGAGGGGTACCGGCGCGCATCGAGCCGATTCGTGTGATGCTGGTGGACGACCACGCGCTCGTGCGTGCCGGCTTCAAGGCGGTGCTGCACGCATGCACGGACATCGTCGTCGTCGGCGAGGCGGGGGACGGGGAGATGGCCGTGAGCATCGCGGGCCGTGTCCATCCCGAGGTCATCGTGATGGATCTCGACATGCCCGGGGGCGACGGACTCACGGCGACGCGTCGGCTGCTCGACGCGAAGCGCGACGCGCGCGTGCTCGTCGTCACGATGTACGAAGAGCAGGAGAAGCTGCTCGCCGCCCTCCACGCCGGCGCGCGCGGCTACCTCTCGAAGGGGGCCGCCGAGCGCGAGCTGGCGGACGCGATCCGCGTCGTGGCGTCGGGTGACGTGTACGTGCGGCCGGCCGTGTCGCGTGCGCTGGCGGATGTCGTGCTCGCGCCGCCGCGCGCGCGCACGGACGCACGCGCGCGGCTCGAGCAGTTGAGCCACCGCGAGCGGACGGTGGTGATTCTCACGGCGAGGGGATTCAACGGTCCCGAGATCGGGCGGCAGCTCGGCATCACCGCCAAGACGGTGGATACCTACAAGCAGCGGATCGAGGACAAGCTCGGCCTGGCGCACCGCTCCGAATACGTGCGCTTCGTGCTCGATGCCGAGCTACTCGACGAAGTCGAGTAGCGATGGATTCAGACCCCAAAGAGCAAGTTTTCAAGGGGTTCAAAGGGGGGGGTCAAAGGGGTCAGACTCCTTTCAAGGAGTCTGACCCCTTTCAAGGAGTCTGACCCCGTTCGGAACCGGGCCGGGTCTGTCCCGGGTCGAGCCCGGGGTCCGCCGTTGCCTGACGCCGCAAAGCAGCCGACGGTGCGAAGCTATGATCAGCCCCATTCGATCCAGCGAGGTGATCCATGTCGAGCAGAATGACGCTTGCGCCGCTCCAGCCGGTGAGCGGTCGGTCCGATGGCGAGACTGGCGCTGCGCCGCTCATCCGTCGGCCGCTCGAGCTGTCAGGCCGCGCCGTGCGCGCCGTCGCGGCGGCACGCGTCGCGTACGAGCTGGCCGCGCAGCACCATGCGGTCGTCCACGTGGTGAGCGTCGTCGACACTCGCTCGGCGCCGCTGCCACTGCCGCTCGACATCGCGCTCGCGATGGGCGACGCCATCGGTAGCACCGAGCTGCACCGCGAGCGCGAGCGATCCGTGCGCGCCGAGCTCTCGGGCGCGCTCAGCGAGTCGATCGACTGGCCCGTGCGCATCATGCTCGGCACGCCGTCGGCCGCGATCGTCCAGGAGGCCAATCACATCGGAGCGGTGCTCATCATTCTCGGCTTACGACGACACGGACGACTGGACCGGGTAGTACACGACGAGACGACGCTCAACGTGATGCGCGTCGCCTCGTGTCCCGTGCTCGGTGTCGTGACCGAGATGAACAAGCTGCCGCGCCGCATCCTCGCCGCGGTCGATTTCAGCGAGGGAAGCCTCGTCGCGCTGCGCACCGGCGGTGCCGTCGCTGCCGAGGGCGCCGTGCTCGTGCTCGCGTACGTGAGCGCGATGAGCGGTTTCCTCACCGACGAGGGTGAGGCAACGATCCACGAGCTCGGCGTGCGGGCCGGCTTCGAGAAGCTCGCGCGCGAGCTCGGCGACGACGGACTGATGTTCGACCACGTGGTGCTGCACACCGCGCCACCGCAGAGCCCCGCACAGGCGCTGCTCGAGTATGCCGACGACGTCAAGAGCGATCTGATCACGGCCGGCAGCGTCCAGCACAGCCGACTGGATCAGTGGATGGTGGGCAGTGTCAGCGCCGAGATCGTGCGGAACGGACGGCGATCCGTGCTGATCGTGCCGCCCCGCCGCCGTGCATGACACTCAGACGGCGCGAGCCGGCAGGGCCGCCAGCGCGATGCAGAACGTCGCGCCCGCGCCCGGCTGTGGCGGCTCGAGCCACGCCCGTCCACCGTGCGCGCCGACGATCCCGCGCACGATCGCCAGCCCCATCCCGGTACCGCGCACCCTCGCCTCGCGCGGCTCCGTCCAGAAGCGCTCGAACACGTGGGCTGCCTGGTCTTCGGGAATGCCCGGTCCGGTGTCGCTGACGTAGAGGCGCACGCGGCCCTCCTCGTCCACCGCGCCGATCCGCACGCTTCCACCGTACGGCGTGAACTTGACGGCGTTGCCGATCAGGTTGCCCAGCGCCTGCACGATGCGGTCGGCGTCGACGTCGATCGTGGAAAGTGGCGAATCCAGCTCGGCGACGAGCTCGATCCGACGCTCGGCGGCCAGCTCGCCGTACAGCAGGATGGCGCGGGTGACGAGCATGCGTGGATCTTCCGGACGTCGGGTGAGCGAGAGCCCGCCCGCATCGATGGCGCTCACGTCGAGCAGGTCCTGGATGAGGCGCTGCGCCCAGCGCGTGGAGCGCTGGATCGTCTCCAGCGTTTCGCGGTCGCGCGCTTCGTCGGCGAACCCCTCGCCGAGCAGCGCCGCGGCGCACATGGCGACGACGCTGAGCGGCGTGCGCAGGTCGTGTGACACGATGCCGAGCAACTGGTCGCGCGCCTGCACGGCACGGCGCGCCTCGTCGTACAGCCGGGCGTTGTCGAGCGCCGAGGCGGCGCGCTGGGCGAGCGCCTGCGCGAGCGCGAGGTCGGCCTCGGTGTAGGGCCGGTCGCCGGGACCACGCGCGAGCAGGAGTGCGCCGAGCACACGGCCGTGCGCGCTGAGCGGCAGGATGATGAGCGACGAGAACCCGAGACGGCGAAGGAGCGCGAGATGCTCGTCATCCTCGGCGAACGAGCGGAGGAAATCGTCGCTCACGGAGCCAACGAGCGCTGCCTCCGTCGCGTCGACGCCCCGCCGAGCGAGGTAGCGCGTCTGCTGCCGCGGATACGCGCCGAGTCGTTCGACCAATGCCTGCATGGCATGATCGCGGTGCGCGACGTGGGCGCGCGGCGCGCGTCCCTGGGCCTCGAGAACCTCGACCAGGCAGCAGTCAGCGAGCTCGGGGACGATCAGCTCGAGCAGTGCATCGAACGTCGTCTCGACCGCGAGCGACGAGTGCAGCGTCTCCCCGACATTGGCGAGGAATGCCATGCGTCGCTCGGCCTCTTCCGCTGCAGTGCGTGTGGCGTGCGTACGCGCCAGCAACGCGGCGTGCTCCTTCTCGGCGCGACGTTCCCGCGAGACGTCGCGCAGCACCGCGGTGAAGTAGGTCGCCTCGCCGACGGTCAGCCTGGAGATGGACGCCTCGGCGGGAAACAGCTCCCCCGACTTGCGTCGGCCCCAGATGCGACCGCACCCGGAGGGCTCGCGGCGATCCTCGGCCGCACCGCTGAGTGCCTCGAGGTCAGCGTCGTGCGCGCCCTGCGCCGATCGTGGAAGCAGGCAGGCGAACGGGTGGCCGAGCACCTCATCGCGTCGATAGCCGAAGATGCGCTCGGCGGCCGGGTTGAAGATGATGATGCGTTGCGCATCGTCGGTCGATACGACTGCGTCCGCGGCAACCGCGATGACCTCCTCGAGGAGACGCTCCGTGTCGGTGCGCCCCGGCGAGATGTCGCCGAGCAGGTGGATGGGGACCGGCGGAGCGGAGCGACGGCTCATGACGAGCTCGTCGGCGTGCGAGAGGGCGCACGCCCGATGTCGCGCAGGATTGGAACGACGACCGCTCGACGCACCACCGCACCTCCTCGTGCAACGCTACTGGCGCGAGACCCGAATTTCATCAAGACTCGTCCCGCCGCGCCATCGGGAATTTTCCTCGATGTCGAAATGAAGTGCAGCGGCGATGCGCAGAGATGCACGCTGAAGAAAACGAACGGAGACGTAGCGCATTTCCTGACAGACCGCCGTATATCTGTGTCGTAGCGTGCGAGCGTAGGCCTATCGAGGTAGACGATGACGAGTTTTCTCACGGCGTCCGCGGCGAGCACGTTGGCCCCGCCAGCCATCGAACCGAAATCGAGCTTCTCGCTCGCGATCCACCGGTACACGAACTATCAGATCGTGGACTTTCGCCTCCCGGGAGTCGCCGTGCTCGGGCTCGACGATCGGCCGCCGATGGGGCGCGGATGGGGGCCGTCGCCCGAGCACCTGCTCGGCTCCGCACTAGGAGCATGCCTCGGCGCCGCGCTGCTTCGCGTCATGCGCGCCGCGGGGGCGGAGGTGCTCGAGATCCGCACCGACGTGAGCGGCGCGATCCAGGGCGATGCGTTGAGTCGTGAGCGCGTCACGGGCATCACCGTACGGCTGATCCCCGTCGTGGCGAGTCGGTCCGATCTCGACGTGGTGCCCTCGGCCGAGCGGCTCGCCGAGCTGAGTCTGGTCGCCGACGCGCTCCGTCCGGATCTCCACCTCTCGGTCGCCATCACACCGGAAGTGCGCGAGGCGCAGCACCGGCTGCGTCACTGACGCACGACCGAGCTCGACGACGATCCGAACGGAATAGCCGGCTCATCTGACGAGCGGGTCGTCGCGAGCTGGGGCGGAGCCTGAGCGCTTTCCGGACCCGCGGCGTAGTGTCATGATGAATCCCCCAGTGCTCCTCGTGGAGGCCCACATGCGCCCGTCGTCGATCACGCTCGCCCTCGCGCTGTCCGTTGCCATCGGCCAGGCTGCCGTCGCCCAGACGTCGCGCGCCGCGCCCGCGTCCGAGATGAAGCTGTGGAGCACGCCGTGGGACGGTACGCGTCCGCGCGACCCGTTCGCAGACCAGAAGGGGCACGTGTGGTTCGTCGGCCAGGTCGGGAACTACGTCGCGCGCCTCGACCCGAAGACCGGGGAGTTCAAGCGGTACGAGGTGGAGTCGGGGACGCACCCGCACGATCTCGTCGTCGACGCAAAGGGGCAGGTGTGGTTCACGGGCAACGCGAATGGACGCATCGTGCGGCTCGACCCCGCGACGGGGAAGCTGACGAATTACATGATGCCCGACCCGAGCGTGCGCGACCCGCACACGATGACCTTCGACGCCAACGGCGACGCGTGGTTCACCGCCCAGCAGTCCGACGTCGTCGGCAAGCTCACGACGGCGACGGGGAAGATCCGGCTCTGGAAGATGGAATCCGGTTCGCGACCGTACGGCATCGTCGTCGACTCGAAGAACCGTCCGTGGTTCGACCTGTTCGGCACGAACAAGATCGGCACGATCGATCCCGCGTCGGGTGAGTTCAAGGCGTACACGCTGCCGAACGATCGCGCCCGCCCGCGCCGTATCGCCGTCACGAGGGACGACGTGATCTGGTACGGCGACTACACGCGCGGCTTTCTCGGCCGGCTCGATCCCAGGAGCGGACGGATCGAGGAGTACGCGCTGCCGAGCGGGCCGGGCTCGATGCCGTACGCCGTGACCGCGGACGACCGCGGCCGCATCTGGCTCGCCGAGACGGGGCCGCAGCCGAATCGCCTCGTGGCGTTCGATCCGGCGCAGCGGAAGTTCACGGAGAACATCGCCATCGCCGCCGACAAGGCGAACACGATCCGCCACATGACGTTCGACAAGGCGTCCCGGCAGATCTGGTTCGGTGGCGATGCGAACATGATCGGGCGCGTCGCGGTCGCGCCGCAGCCACTCGTCCCGTAGCGATGGCCGACGACGCGTCGTCGAGCTGGCGAGCGCGCCTCGGCCGGATCGCCGACGAGCTGCGCGCCGAGGTCGAGCGTGCCGGCAAGTCGATCGGCATCGGCGACGACGATCGGCCGTACGAGATCACGCCGTATCGCGGCTACGGCAACCGGTCGCGCGTGCTCGTGCACGGACGTGTCATCGAGGCGCGCAACATCGCCGCGCCGACGGCGTCCGACTCGCTCTGGCGCAACCTCGTCAACACGTACAAGCGCATCGACAGCGACCCCCTGCCGCGCGCGCGCGTGCGGGTGCGGTTCGGGGATCACGAGCGCGAGGTCGTTGCGGACGACGAGGGATTCTTCCGCGAGTGGATGGACTTCGCGCCGCCGCTGGAGGGCGACGACCACTGGCGCGAGGCCGACGTGCGGTTGTTGGGACCCGGGCGCGACGGAGAGGGCGACATCACGGGCAAGGCGCCGATCCGCGTCGCCATCGGCTCCGAGACGTTCGGCGTCATCAGCGATCTCGACGACACGGTGATCCAGTCGCGCATCACGAGCTTCCTCCAGGCGGTGCGCACCGTGATGCTCGGCAACGCGCGCACGCGGCTCCCCTTTCCCGGTGTCGCCGCATTCTATCAGGCGCTCGAGCGGGGCGGTGACGGCGAGCGCCGCAACCCGATCTTCTACGTCTCGAGCAGCCCGTGGAACATCCATGACGTCATCGCCGACTTCATGGAGATCCAGCGCATCCCGGCGGGGCCGATCCACCTGCGCGATTGGGACGTCGACCTCGACGCGCTCACCTCACAGCGCCTGAAGCGGCACAAGGAGCCGATCATCCGGGAGATTCTCGAGCTGTATCCGACGCTGCCGTTCATCCTGATCGGCGACGACAGCCAGAAGGACCCCGAGATCTATCGCGCCATCATCGACGAGTTCCCGGGCCGCATCCTCGCGGTGTACATCCGGAACGTTCGCGCCGAGCCGCAGCGCTCGGCGGCCGTGCAGGCCCTGGCGAAGGAGGTGCTCGCCGCCGGCTCGACGCTCATCCTCGCGGACGACACCTTCGCCGCGGCGAAGCACGCCGCGGAGCAGGGGTGGATCCAGAAAGATGCCCTCGACGCCGTGCACGAGGAGAAGCGCGCCGACGAAGGCAAGACGGGCGAGAAGGCCGACGTGCCGGGCGTGCCCGACGATCCGAAGGCGCCGACGGTCGTCGTGGAGTAGATCCTCTCGCGCGCCGAGCGCCTTTCCAGATCCGCGTTCCGTCGTTGAAAAGCCATGGCGCACCGAGCATCGGCCCGGGTAACTTCCCGCGCCCGAATCTGCTCACCCCGTCCCGCGAAGATGCCCTTTCACGATCGCCCGATCTTCCCCCGTGGGTTTCGCTGCGCGAGCCGCAACTGCGGGCTCAAGCCCACCGCGAAGGACCTCGCGCTGTTCGTGAGCGACGTCGATGCCGCGGCGGCGGCGGTGTTCACCCGGAATCAGTTTCCGGGCGCGCCCGTGGTGCTCGGCCGCGAGACCATCCGCGGCGGCCGGCTCCGCGCGATCTTCGCCAACAGCAAGGTCAGCAACGTCGCCACCGGTGCGCAGGGACTCGAGTATGCGCGGCGCATGGCGGCCGCTGCGGCCGTCGAAGTGGGGTCCACCGCCGACAAGGTCCTCGTCAGCTCCACCGGCGTGATCGGCGTGCGGCTGCCGATCGAGATCATCGAGCGCGGCGTGCGCGGCATGTCGGCCGAGCTCTCCAGTGATCCCATCACCGGCGCCGAGGGGATCATGACCACCGACACGCATCCGAAGGCGCTGTCGCTGTCCGTCGGCGACGCGACGATCACCTGGGTCGCCAAGGGCTCCGGCATGATCGAGCCGAACATGGCGACGATGCTCGTCTACGTCTTCACCGACGCGATGCTCGACGCGGCGACGCTCGACCGTCTGCTGCGTCAGGCGGTGGACGTGTCGTTCAACATGCTCTCCGTCGACAGCGACACGAGCACGTCGGATACGTGCGCGATCCTCGCCAACGGCCTCGCGGGCCCGGTCGACGAACATGCGTTCCTCGACGCGCTGACGGCGGGATCCATTCGCATGACCGAGATCCTCGCCCGCGACGGCGAGGGCGCGACGCACCTGCTGCGCACCGTGGCGCGCGATGCCAGGGATCTCGGCGAGGCGCGACGGATCGCCAAGTCGCTCGTCAACTCACCGCTCGTGAAGACGATGGTCTACGGCGCCGACCCGAACGTCGGCCGCATCCTCATGGCCGTCGGCAAGTGCTTCGACTGCACGATCGACCGCGAGCGCACGAGCGCCTGGATCAACGGCCACGAGGTGCTCCGCGACGGCGTGCGCCTCGAATTCGACGACGGCGTGGTTCGCGCCGCACTCGGCTCCGAGGTGGTGGAGATCGTCGTGTCGCTCGGCGTCGGCACGGCAGAGGCGACGGCGTACGGCTGCGACCTCACCCAGGGCTACATCGACGAGAACGCAGCGTACTACTCGAGTTGAACGGGGGTCCGGGGATCCGGAGCTCCGGAAGTCCGCGCCACTCGCGCGTGGCGACGAGTGAATCGTGCGAGTACCATGGGATGGTTGCAGTACCCAGTACGTCGTACAAGGTACGCCAGATTCGGCGAAGGTCGTCGCTCACGCGAACGCTCATCCACTCCGGTTCCCTCACCAACCCGCCATGCCTCGCGCATTCGTCGCGCTCCTCGCCGCCGCGCTGCTTCA
>QHVE01000023.1:0-6826 GCA_003223455.1 Gemmatimonadota bacterium
TGTGTCGAGCTAGTGAACGGGGGAGTGGTGAGTGGTGAGTGGTGAGTGGTGAGTGGTGAGTGGTGAGTGGTGAGTGGTGAGTGGTGAGTGGTGAGTGGTGAGTGGTGAGTGGTGAGTGGTGAGTGGTGAACTACTAAGCCACCAACCACCAACCACCAACCACCAACCACCAACCACCAACCACCAACCACCAAACCCCGGACCTCCGAACCTCCGGCCCCTACACCAGATCCCGATAGAAGAACGTCGTTGAGCAGAAATCGCCGTTGGGCATCAGGGCGAAGCGCGGGATGACGCCGACGCGGATCCAGCCGAGGCGCGTGTAGAGGCGCTCGCCGGCATCGCCGGTGACGGCGTCGAGCACGAGGAGCGTGCGGCCGCAGTCCAGCGCCATCGACTCGGCGGCCTGCATGAGCGCGGCGCCAAGCCCGCGGCGGCGCGCCCGGCGATGCACGAGCATCTTCACGAGCTCGGCGCGATGCGGCTGGTTCTCGGGCATCGCCAGGACGAGCTGCACGGTGCCGCAGATTCCGTCGTCGTCTTCGGCGACGAGCAGGGCGCGCGCGCCGACGGCGACGTCATCGGCGACATCCCGCCAGAAGGCATCGGCGCGCTCGCGCGTGAGCGGATGCATGAAGCTCACCGACGAGCCGCCCTCGACACAGTCGATCAGCACGCGCGAGAGTCCGTCGAGCTCGGCGTCGCTCACGGCGTGCAGCCGCCGGAGCGACCAGGGAGCGGCCGTCATCGTCGCGTGCCGTCGGACGCCATCACCACCGCATAGCGCGTCGGCTTCCGTGTCGGGTTGTGGAACATCGTCGGACGATCGAGCTGCATCGACAGGCAGTCGCCGTCGCGCAGGCGGTGACGCTCGTCGCCGACGGTGATGTCGATCGTGCCCTCGAGCACCCACACCTGCTGATGGATGCGGACGTCGCGCGCGCCCGTCTCGAAGGCGACGCGCGCCCTGGGCGGGAACTCGACCTCGACGATCTGCATGGACTGCGGCGCGCCCAGCGGAGACACGTTTCGCCGGACGTAGCCGGAGGCCGGGTCGCGCCAGAGGGGCTGATCGTCGCGCCGGGCGATCGGACCGCCGCGCGCCGTCGCGGCACCCGGCGGGTCGAACATCGAGGCCATCGTGACGCCGAGCCCGGTCGCGAGCTTCTCGAGCACGACGGCGGTGGGACTGCTTTCTCCTCGTTCGACGAGGGAGATCATCGATCGACTGACGCCGCTCCGGGCGGCGAGCCCGTCGAGGGAGAGTCCCTGCGCGGCGCGCAGCTCCCGGACGCGCTCCGCCATCCGCGCGTTCACATCGGTAGTCGTGTCCTCCATGGTGGAGACATTTTCCAATAAGCTGGACGCACTGTCAAGGGTCCGGCGTGGCGACGGTGGCTACACCGCGACCGTGAGCGCCGCGACCAAGCCACTCGCCACGCTCCCCGTCACCGTCGCCAGCTCGAGCGCCGCGCCGTCACTGAAGACGCCGTCCGTGGCGAGCGTGATCCGCGAGGCGTTGGCCGCACTGCCCGAATATCCGCTCGTCGCGTACACGACGTCGTTCGCCGCCTTGGGGAGGGCGATCTGCGACGTGGCGATCTTGTTCGAGACTTTCGTCGACGACGCGAGCGTCGGATACACCTCGAAGTGGATGTGCGGCCACCGACCGGAATAGCAGCCAGGGTAGATCGAGGTGAAGGCGACGACACCGTTGGCGTCGGCCTCCTGCACGCCGCGCAGGTAGTTCTGATTGGTCACACCACTCGAATAGAGCGAATAGCGGCCGAGTGCGTCGCAGTGCCACAGGTACACGGCGCGCCCCGCGAGCGGCGCGCACGACGACGCGGAGACGAGTGCGAGCCTGATCGTCAGGGGCACACCCGTCGCCGAGCCGGAGAGTCCGGCGAAGCTGGAGCGAATGTCGCTCCGTACGACGCCCGTCTGGTTCAGCACGTTCGCGCCGTTCGAGCCGTCGCCGGGGAACGGGCCTTCGGTCTCCGAGGGGATCCTGCTACATGTCGCGTTGCCGGCGTCGGTACCGCCCGTGTCGATCGTGGTGTCGCCAGTGGCTTGTACGCCCGTGCCCGCGTCGCTGCAGCCGAGCAAGGCCAGCGCGCCGGCGCCGAAAGCGAACCGCCGCAATACCTCACGGCGTCCCATCGCCGAGCCGGTGGCGTTCAGGTCCCGGTGGAGTCCGCCATGATCGTCGTGGTCGTCGTCGTGATGGTGGTTCAGCAGAAACAGCATCGGTCTCATCGTGATGGGAAAACGCTCGCGCCTGCCACTCGCCGTGCTGCGCATCCAGCGGCGCGGTTCGTGTGGTAGACACGGGAGGGATCGACCACCCTAGCTCGGAATGGAGCGGCTCGCGCGCTCTGCTTCAGTTGGTGACGTCCGACTCGAAATGGATGACGAGATGACCGACGTCGTCGTCGTGGGCGCTGGCGCTGCAGGATTGATGGCCGCACGAGAGCTCATGCGCGCCGGCAAGCGAGTCGTGGTGCTCGAAGCGAGTCACCGCGTCGGCGGGCGGGTCCTCACGCTGTTCGAGAGTCGTGCAGGGGTGCCGATCGAGCTGGGCGCGGAGTTCGTGCACGGCGACGCCCCGGTGACGACGCGGCTGCTCGACGAGGCGCGGCTCGCGATGGTGCCCGTCTCGGGCGAGCACGTGCGATCCGATGACGGTCAGCTCTCACCGCAGGGCCCGATCTGGCGTCGGATGGAACGCGTCTTCGCGCTCATGAATGCGAGGCGCAAAACGGACCGCTCGTTCCAGGCGTTCCTCGACACGCGTCCCGGCGGCGCCCGGCTGGCTCGCGACCGCGAGCTGGCCGCCGCGTTCGTCGAGGGGTTCGACGGCGCGGACCTGGCCCTGATCAGCGAGAAGTCCCTCGCCGAGCAGGGGAGTCCGACGGAAGGAGCGTCGTCGGCGCGCCGGATCGTGAACGGCTACGCGGCGCTCATCGTGCACCTCGAGCGCGAGGTCGGTGGCCTCGTGCGATTCGGGAGCGCGGTGCAGCGCATCGAGTGGAGCGACGACGGGGTGCGCGTGCTGGACGCACGCGGCGGGACGCACGGCGCGCGCGCCGTGGTCATCACCGTTCCCCTTCCGATGCTGCAGGAAGGCAGCCTGTCGCTCGACCCCGAGATCCCGACGCTGCGCAATGCCGCCGCGCGGCTCGTGATGGGGCACGTGGCGCGAGTGTGCGTGGTGGTGCGCGAGCGGTTCTGGGAACGGGAGCAGCGCGAGCTGTCATTCGTGCATGCGCCCGGACGGCCGTTCATGGTCTGGTGGACGCAGCACCCGGTGCAGGCGCCGATGCTCGTGGGATGGTCGGGCGGCCCGGCGGCGCACGAGCTCACGCGAAGCGGGGTGATCGAGGACGCGGCGCTCACCGAGCTCGCGCGTGTGTTCCGGATGCGACGCGCGCGCGTGGAGGCGCTGGTGGAATCCATCCACTGGCACGACTGGTCGAACGATGCGCTGGTCCGCGGGGCGTACAGCTACGTCGGCGTCGGCGGAGTCGCGGCGCCGCGGTCACTCGCGCGCTCGACGGCGGGACGGGTGTTCCTCGCGGGAGAAGCGACGGACGCCGAGAGCGGCGGCACGGTGGAGGCGGCGTTGGCGAGCGGCGAGCGTGCGGCGCGCGCCGTGGTGCGCGCGCTGGCCGAGTAAGGGCGGGTCAGCGCATCCGCTTGCCGCCGGCTTTCTTCTGCTTCGCACGGCGCGCGACGGCGACGGCGCCGTCGGTCCACGGTCGCAGCGCCTCCGGGTCCTCGAGGAGATCCTCGGGCAGCTGGTAATACTGCATCGGCGCGCTGCCCTCGCCGAACGGCTGGAACGGGTGCAGGCCGCGGCGTTCGAAGTCCGGACGCGTGGCGTCGTCCACTTTCAAGTAGAGCACATCGTCGTCGATGAGGGCGAAGAACAGCTCGTCGGCGTAGAGGCCCACGCCCCCGAACATGCGCTTCGCCCGCACGGCCGGCAGTACGCGGCGCAGCTGGTCGAGCACGAAGGTCTGGTAGCCAGGGCTCACCGCCATCAGCGCGGACTCGGCGCTGCCTGCCGCGCGGCCCCCAGCAGCGTGCCCACCGTCTCGACGCGAAAGCCTCGCGCGTGGAGGCTGTCCACCAGTGGGCCGATCGCCTCCCGCGACGTACGCCGGCTCGCGTACCACGGATGGAGGATGATGATCGAGCCGGCGTGCACGCGCTCGAGCACGTGCCGCACGATCCCCGCCGGCGTCGCGGCAACCTCGGCATAGGAGTCGGGCTCGATGCTCCACATCACCGTCGTTCGGCCGGTGGACTCGAGATAACGCGGCAGGGTGAAGAGCTTGTAGCCATAGGGCGGACGGAACCAGATCGGCCCACGCTGCCCAGCGGCCCGGAGCAGCGAGTCGGTACGCTCGATCTCTCGGCGCACGCCAGCAGGCGAGACGAGAATCATGTGGCGGTGCGTGTACGTGTGATTGCCGAGCTCGTGGCCCGCCGCGACGAGCTTCGCGCCCGCGTCGGGCGATTGCGCCAGCTCCCGCCCCGTGAGGAAGAAGGTCGCATGCGCACCGTGTGTTCGCAGCACATCGATGAGCGAATCGACCATCGCGTCGCCCGGGCCGTCGTCCAGCGTGAGGGCGACGAGGCGGTCACGCGGCTGTGCCTCGGACACCAGCGTCCCGAACAACTGGAAGGTGCGGGCACTGGCGACCGCTCGAACGCTGGCCAGGAGGAGCAGCACCGCGATCGGCAGCAGTGCGACGAACAGGACCCGTGTTGCCTGCTTCGGCATGGTCCACCTCGACGCGTGGTGGCGCTCGACGCTCCCGTCCTACGCCGGCACCGCCATGGCGCTGGGTATGTTGGTGCGTCCGCGATACGCGAGCCAGAGCATGATGCCGCTGATGACCACGTGCGGTAAGTTCAGGCCGATGTTCTCTCCAAGCGGTTTCATCTGCAAAGCCCCGGTGACGAGGTAGATGATCGCGTCGTATGCGTAGTACCAGCCGAAGGCAGTGAGCGCGAGGCGTGAGGCACGCGCCGAGTGCAGCGCGGCGACGAGAAAGAGAAGGGCGCTCAGCCCATGGGTCACGTCGTCCAACAGGCTGATCCTGTACAAGCCCATCAGCATGTGCTCGCCCGGCTCCATGGACATCCCGGGGTGGTGGACGTGTGGCTGCCCGTTGATGCCCGGCATGTAGCCGAGGGCGACGACGAAGGCGAAGAAGATCGCGAAGACGAACGCACCGACTCGAACGGTCTTATCAGATGGCATTGAGGAGCTCCCGAAAGAAGCAGCGACGTTCGACGGCGAACCTGCCGCGGCCAACACCACGTCCGACGATGGTACGGCGCGCGGCCCGACTCGGGAAGCGTCTCGCTCTCGTGGTGGCAGGGTTGGTGGTGTTCGGCGTGGCCGTGAGCGCGCTCGCCTGCTGGCGCACGCCGCCCGTCGTGGTGGGCGCCATGCCCGACTCCAGCGTCCGGATCGACGAGGTGACGCGCCTCCACCCGGTGACGATGGCCCGCGTGGTCACGCCGCGCACGATCGAGGACATCGTCAACGCGGTGAAGGCAACGGCGGGGCCGATCTCGATCGGTGGTGGGCGCTACAGCATGGGCGGGCAGACGGCGACCCCCGACGGCACCCAGCTCGACATGCGGCAGTTCCACGGAGTCGTGGCGCTCGACACGGCGGCGAAGACGATCACCGTCCGCTCGGGGACGCGCTGGCGCGAGGTGCAGGAGGCGCTCGACAAGGTCGGCCTCGCGGTGAAGATCATGCAGACCTACAACACGTTCACGGTGGGCGGGGCGCTCTCGGTGAACGCGCACGGCCGATACATCGGTCAGGGTCCACTCGTGCGCTCGGTGCGCGAGGTGACCCTCGTGCTCGCGGACGGCAGCGTCGTCGTCGCCAGCCCGACGCTCAACCCGGATCTGTTCTACGGCGCGGTCGGCGGGTACGGCGCGTTGGGCGTCATCGCACTCGTCACACTCGACGTCGCCGAGAACACCCACGTGCGGCGCGACGACGAGAAGCTTCCCGTCTCGTCGTACCTCGACTACTTCCGGAAGACAGTGCGCGACGACAGCACCGTCGTCTTCCACAACGCCGACATCTATCCGCCGGCGTACGAGAACGTGCATGTCGTCTCGTACCGGAAGTCGACGCAGCCGGTGACGATCCCCGAGCGGATGCTGCCGGCCGACCAGCACGCCTGGAGCCACCGCACGGCGTACGAGATGATCACCGACTGGCCGAAGGGCAAATGGATGCGGGAGCATCTCATCGACCCGGTGATCTTCCGCGGGAATCCGGTGGAGTGGCGGAACTACGAGGCGAGCTACGACGTCAGCGAGCTGGAGCCGAGCTCGCGCTCGCACGACACGTTCGTGCTGCAGGAATACTTCGTCCCCGTGGACAGCATCATGGCGTTCATGCCGCGGATGCGGCGCGTGCTGCAGGCGCACGAGGTGAACGCCGTGAACGTCTCGATCCGCCATGCCCTGCCCGACCCCGGGACGTATCTCGCGTGGGCACCGAACGAGGTGTTCGCGTACGTGCTCTACTACAAGCAGCGCACGGATCCGGAATCGCGACGCGAGGTGGCGCGCTGGACGCGCGAGCTGATCGACGCCGCCATCGCGAGCGGTGGACGCTACTACCTGCCCTACCAGCCCGTCGCGACGCGGGCGCAGTTCATGGCGGCGTACCCGCGCTCGGCCGAGCTCTTCGCGGTCAAGCAGCGCGTCGATTCGACGGGGAAGTTCACCAACGCGCTGTGGGATCTCTACCGACCATCCGCGAACGGCGCCATGCCCG
>QHVE01000023.1:6831-68373 GCA_003223455.1 Gemmatimonadota bacterium
GGCAGCCAACCTCCCGGCCGAGGTCCGGATCACGCTCGACAGCGTGAAGGCCTATTCGCGAACGGAGGCGCGCGAGTATCTGACGCATCCCGAGTGGGATCTCGTATACGGCAGCGAAGCGTACGCGCGCTGGCTCGAGCAGGGGAAGCGACCGAGCGGGTTCCCGTACGTGAAGTCGGTCGGGACGTTCTGGCGATCGTACGGCGGAACCTACGACGCCGCCAAGGACCGCTACCGCGTGGACATGGGCACCCACGTCATGCTCAACGTCATCGGCGTGAGCACGGCGATCGAGTACGGGCTCAAGGGACTGTACGAGAACACCCTGGGCCGTCTGACCGAATGGAACATGCCGGCGGGCGGCACGGCCGAGGACAAGTACTCCGCGAAGGTGGCGCGCGAGTATGCGACGCTCATCGCCACGAAGGGCTGGTACGAGTTCGGCTTCATGCGCGCCTTCAAGGGGCTGTGGAGCGACGTGCCGCTCACGGGGCCCGGCCTCCTGCGCAAGTGGGAGCGTCGGTTCGCCCTGAGCGGCGAGTACCTGGTGAAGGCGGCGTACGCGTCACTCATCGGCCTGGCGACGGCCGCCGGCTACACACCGGACGAACTCACGCGGCACGTCGTCGCGGTCGGGTGGAGCGAGCCGCTGGACGCGTCGATCGGTGGGAATGCGCACTTCGCGAAGGTGCGCGATCTCGACCGCGGCTACTCGCTGCTCTCGGTCGGCCGGTACGATCCGTACCGCGACGCCCTGCTCGCCCTGTCGGACCATGCCGACTGCGTGCGGATCGCCGAGATCAACGGATCCGAGCTGGTGACGATCGCCGGCACCGCCCCGGCGGAGTGGCGCACGCCGATGCGGACGTCCACGGTCGTGGCGTACCGACAGCCAGACGATCCGGCGCGGACACGGATGCTGCTGCGCGTGCAGGCGCGCGACCTGCTCGATGTGCTGCGCTCGCTCCGCGCCGGAGGGTCGTTCCGGGTGGAGCACATCTATGACTATTGAGCTCGGTGGTTCGGTGGTTTCGTAGATGAGTAGCCGACAGAACATGTCCGAGAACGGATTGACGCTCACGCGGCCATCCGCCGTCGTCTGCGACATGGACGGCCTACTCGTCGACACCGAGCGCATGGAGCGCCGAGTGTGGAGCGAGGCAGCGCGCGATCACGGGGTCGAGCTGACCGACGAGCGGTTCGCCACCTTCATCGGACACTCGGGAGAGCGCAACGACCGGCTGCTGCTCGAGTACTTCGGCGCCTCGTTCGACATACCGGGCTTTCGCGCCAACTGTCACCGCCGGATGCGCGTGCTGGTGGAGACGGAGGGCGTCGCGCTGCGGCCGGGCGCGCGCGAGTGGCTCGCATTCGTCAGGGACCTCGGCATCCGGCTCGGCCTCGCGACGTCGAGCGGGCCGGCGGCGGTGCGCGAGCGGCTCGGCGAGCTCCTGCCCCTGTTCGACGCCGTGGTGACGCGCGCCGATGTGGCGCACGGCAAGCCGCATCCGGATCTCTATCTCGAGGCGTCAGCGCGGCTCGGGGTGGCGCCGGCCGCCGCGCTCGCGGTGGAGGACTCGCCGGCGGGCACGCAGGCGGCGATCGCCGCGGGAATGCCGGTCGTCGTCGTCCCCGATCTCGTTCACCCGCCGCACGACGTCACGCCGCACGTAGCCGGCGTGTTCGACTCGCTCGACGCGCTGCGCGAGACGGCGGCGCGGCTGTGGGTCTCGTCACACGCATCCGATGGAGGCACGGGCGAGTAGGCACTCACGTGCCGACGAATCGCGCGCGCGAGTTTACAGCCCACGTCTCCGCTCCTACGTTTGTCCTCCCGGCGCTCGCGCCCAGTTCCTCCTGCCGCAGTCTCTTGGCCGATCAGATCCGACAGACCCTTCAGTCCGCGCTCGGCGCCGCGTACACGCTCGAGCGTGAGCTAGGCGGTGGCGGCATGTCGCGCGTGTTCGTCGCCGACGAAGAGGCCCTCGGCCGGAAGGTCGTCGTCAAGGTCGTCGCACCGGAGCTGGCAGAGGGGATGAGCGCGGAGCGGTTCGCGCGCGAGGTGAAGCTCGCGGCGCGACTGCAGCAGGCGAACATCGTCCCTGTGCTCTCGGCCGGTGCAACGGGCGGGATGCCGTACTACACGATGCCGTTCGTCGACGGGCTGTCGCTTCGCGCGCGCATCCAGCAGGGGCCCGTGCCCGTCGCCGAAGCCATGGGCATCCTGCGCGACGTGGCGCGCGCACTCGCGTACGCGCACTCGCAGGGGGTGGTACATCGCGACATCAAGCCGGAGAACATCCTGTTGTCGGGCGGCGCGGCCGTGGTCACGGACTTCGGGATCGCCAAGGCGCTCTCGGCGTCGCGCACCTCGGTCGACGCAACCGCGGGTGCGACGCAGGGACTGACCCAGATCGGGACGTCGCTCGGGACACCGGCGTACATGGCGCCCGAGCAGGCGGTGGGCGACCCGAGCACCGACCATCGCGCGGACGTGTACTCGTGGGGCGTCGTGGCGTGGGAGCTGCTCGCCGGCGCGCACCCGTTCGCCGACCGCGTCACGCCGCACGCGCTGATCGCCGCGCACGTGCGCGACGTTCCGCCATCGGTCGCCGACCGACGCGGCGACGTCCCTCCCACGCTCGGCGCACTGATCATGCGCTGCCTGGAGAAGGATCCGGCGCGGCGACCAGCATCGGCGAGCGAGCTGCTCGAGTCGCTCGACGCCGTCTCGACGCCGGTCGCTCCGTCCGCGGCATCGACGGCGAGCTCACGTCGCTGGCCGTTCGCGGCAGCGGCGGTGCTCGTCGTCGCGGCGGGAGGGGCCTGGCTCATGGGTCGGTCGCGAGCGGCCGCGCCAACGCTGTCCGCCGCGCCGGCAGCGAGCGCGAAGTCGCTCGCCGTGCTTCCCTTCGCTTCGGTCGGCGGGGACACGGCCAACGTGTACTTCGGCGAAGGGATCGCCGACGAGCTCACCACGGCGCTCGCGCGGCTGCCGGAGTTGCATCTCGCCGGACGCTCCTCGGCCGCGCGGTTCAAGCAACAGGGCGCGACCGCACAGGAGATCGGCTCCGCGCTCGGCGTCGGTGCGGTGCTCGACGGGACGGTGCGCCGCGCCGGCGACCGCATTCGTGTGTCGGCCGAGCTGACGAGCACCACCGACGGACATGTTCTCTGGAGCGAGTCGTACGAGCGCGAGCTGAAGGACGTCTTCGCCGTACAGGACGACATCACGCGCAGCATCGTCGGCGCGCTGCAGGTGACGCTCGCCGGTGGCGCGTCGCCGAGCGAGGCCACGGCGCACGGCACGACGAATCTCGCGGCGTACGATCTGTACCTGCGCGGTCTGCGCCTCTATCGCAAGCGTGGCGCCGGCCTCGTACAGGCGGAGCAATACCTCACCCAGGCGATCGCGCTCGACAGCAACTTCGCCCGCGCGTACGCCATGCTCGCGTCGGTGCTCTGCGTGACGCCGTACTACTCGCCGCAGACGATGCACGAGGTGCTCCCGCGAGCACGCGCGGCCGCGGAGCGCGCCGTCGCGCTCGATGCCACCCTCCCCGAGGCCCACGCCGCGCTCGGGCACGTGTACACCGAGGCGTTCGAGTGGCAGGACGCCGAGCGAGAGCTGCGTCGCGCGACGGCCCTCGGCCCCGGCAATGCCGAGCTCCATTTCCGTCTCGGATTCATGCTCTTCACGTCGGGGCGGATACACGAGGCGATCGCCGCCTTCGGTCAGGCCAGAGCACTGGACCCGTTCTACTCGATGGCCGCCGCCTACTCCGCCTGGTCGATGGCCCTCGCCGGCCGCAAGCAGGAGGCGGCGGCCGAGGCCCGTCGCGCGCTGGAGCTCGATCCCGCCAACGAGGCCATCGCCAACACGTATGACGGAGTGCTGATCGACGTGGGCGACTCGGCTGAAGCCGTGTCGTTCGCGCGGCAGAGGGTTCCGGGGACGACCGACGTTCGGCGTCTGGGCTTCTACGGAATGGTGCTCGCGAAGGGCGGCGCGACGGACGAGGCGCGCGCGATCCTGCGCCGCGTCGAGGCGCTTCCGGACGGCACGTGGGGGAAGCTCTCGGCGCAGACCCGCCTCAATCTCGCGCTGGGCGATACGGCGCGCGCACTCACGGCGATGGAGCGCGCGGCAGCCGGCGACGGTGACCTCGTCCCAGCGGTGATCTTCGGCTCGCCGACCTTCGACGCCGTGCGCACGAGCGCTCGATTCCCCGCCGTGCTGCAGAAGTTCAACCTCGACGTGGCGCGGCTGACGGCGCCGGACGGCGGCCGCTCGCGGTGAGCGTCGCTCGCTTCGCACCGCAGTGCCGGCGCCGCACGTGACCGACGAGCTGCGCGCACGGCTCGACGCGACGCTCGCGCCCGCGTACACGATCGTGCGCGAGCTCGGTGGCGGCGGCATGTCGCGCGTGTTCCTCGCCGAGGACATGCGACTCGGGCGACAGGTCGTCGTAAAGCTGCTGTCGCCCGAGCTCGGCGCCGGTGTGTCGGCCGACCGGTTCGAGCGGGAGATCCGGCTCGCGGCGCGCCTCCAGCATCCGCACATCGTCCCGCTGCTCACCGCGGGAGAGGTGGACGGCCTTCCCTACTACACGATGCCGTTCGTCGCGGGCGCGTCGCTGCGCGAGCGGCTGCAGGCGGGCCCGCTGCCGGCGCACGAGGCCCAGGCGATCCTGCGCGACGTGGCGAAGGCGCTCGCGTACGCGCATCGCCAGGGGATCGTGCACCGGGACATCAAGCCCGAGAACGTGCTGCTGAGCGAGGGCTCGGCGGTCGTGACGGACTTCGGGATCGCGCGCGCGATCAGCGCGGCCTCCACGGTGGCGGGGAGCGCGACGATCACGCAGCTCGGCACCCAGATCGGCACTCCCGCGTACATGGCGCCCGAGCAGGCAGCCGGCGACCCCGACGTGGATTTCCGCGCCGACCTCTACGCGTTCGGCGTGATGGCGTACGAGCTACTCGCCGGACGGCATCCGTTCTCCGAGCGACGCACGGCACACGCGCTCATCGTCGCGCACATGACGGAACAGCCCACACCGCTGGCGACGCTCACCTCCGAGGTGACCCCCTCGATGGAGAGCATCGTGATGCAGTGTCTCGGCAAGGATCCGCTCGAGCGACCGGCCAGCGCGTCCGACGTCGTCGCCGCGCTCGACGCGCCGCTCGGCGCACCGATGCCACGTGTCGTCACGCCGCCGGCGGTGGCGCCCGCCGCGACGATCGCCGTTCTGCCGTTCGCGAACATGAGCGGCGACCCGGACAACGAGTACTTCAGCGACGGGATCACCGACGACATCATCAGCGCGCTGACCCAGGTGCCGGGGCTTCGCGTCGCGGCGCGCGCGTCAGCGTTCTCGTACAAGGGAAGGAACGAGGCGCTCGGCACGATCGGCCGCACGCTGGGCGTCGCATCCGTGCTGCAGGGGAGCGTTCGGCGTGCGGGCAATCGCATTCGAGTCACCGCGCAGCTCATGAGCGCGCACGACGGCTTTCAGATGTGGAGCGAGCGGTTCGACCGAGAGCTCGACGACATCTTCGCCATCCAGGACGAGATCGCGCGGAGCATCGTCGAGCGCTCGGAGTTGACGCTCGGGCTCAAGCAGGCCGCGCCGCTCGTCGGCCGGCCGACCGACGACCTCCAGGCGTACGAGCTGTATCTCCGCGGCCGCGAGGCGGTGCAGCAGCGGACGCCGGCGTCGATGCGCCGAGCGCTGGATTTCTTCCAGCAGGCGATCGCACGAGATGCCCAGTTCGCGCGTGCGCACCTCGCGATCGCGGAGGCGTACATCGGCCTCGGCGTGTACCAGGCGATGCCACCACGAGAGGCGCGCGCGCAGGCCGAGGCCGCGATCGCGCGCGGGGTCGCCCTCAAGCCCGATCTCGCCGCGGTGCCCTTCCTGCGCGCGCAGCTCAAGCTCTACCTCCGGCCCGACTGGCCGTCCGCGGGCGACGACCTCACCGAGTCGCTGCGTCGCGATCCGAACGACGCACTGGCCAACGTGTACATGGCCTACGTCCACGGGCTGCTCGGAGTCCGGAGCGAGCGCACGCGCTGGGCCGCACAGGCGGTGGCGCGCGACCCGCTGTCCCCATTCGTGCGAGGCATCGCGGGGATGAGCCACTACGTGACGGGCGACTACGAGGCGGCGCTGCGTCTCTACGACGAAGGGCTCGCGCTCGACCCCAACTCCGTGCTGTGCCTGTGGCAGTCGGGGATGTCGCTCGACCGGCTGGGGTGCTTCGACGAATCACTGCGCCGCTTCGACCGCGCGGTGGACCTGAGCCGCGGCGCGGCGCTGATGCTCTCCTTCCGCCACCGCGCGCTGTTCCGGCTGGGACGGGTCGAGGAAGCGCGCAACGTCATGGCGTCGCTGCGCGATCGCGCACGAACCGAGTACATCGGAGAGAGTGTGTGGCTCAGCGCGCTGCTGGACGGCGACGAGGACGAGATCGCCGCCGCAGTGCAGCTCAACATCGATGCCGGAACCGGCCCGACCACGCTCTCCATGTCGGTCGATCGTGAGCTTGCGGCACAGTTGTCACACCCGCGGCTCGGCCCACTCGTGCGCCAGCTCTCGCTTCACGCGGAAAGGGCGTCCGGCTGAGTCGGCCCGCTACGGCGCGCGGCGCTCGGTGGGCCTGATGTCCCGGCGGCGCGACTGGTCGAGCAGCACGCAGTCCTTCTTCCCGGCGAGCACGCTGTCCGGCGCCTGACAGAGACGCCGTGCCGTCGCCGAATCCCACGTGACGGCGCGCGTGAGGGTCGGCGACTGGTCGCGACGCAGTGCGCCGTGGCACGCGACTGCGAGCAGGGTGAGGCAGGCAGGCAGCACGCGCACGGATGTCCGTCCTCGAGCGTCGATCATGGCACTGATATGGTGATGCGGTGATGCGTCGGCAATACTCTGGCGTGGTCATCCCGGGCGGGATAAGGTCCAGCATGCATGGACTCCGCGGCGCCCTGTGCGTCCTCGCGCTCGGCTGGTTCGCCCAGCCGACTGTGCCGGTCGCCCCCCGCGTCGCGCTCCGCGTCGGGTGCGACTCGCTGGTGCTCACGCACGCCACCGATCCCCTCGCCTATCGCCAGCGCGGAGACCGCTGCGAGGGAGTGTACGGCCAGAAGGTGTCGGGGAGCTCGACGCTGCGCGTCGCCTCGCTCGTCGAGAGTCTCGAGGCGTTCGACGACAGCTCGTCTTCTCCACTGCTGATCGAGTGGACCGCGCCGACGGGAGCGCCCGTCGCGGTGCGTGCGTCGGCGATCCGGGCGGGGCTGTACTACCGGATGGAGACGGCACGTCCGATAGCCGCACACAGCTTCTCGTGGCCTGCCGACGTGCGACGTCCGCTGCGCATCAGAAGCACCGACATCGGCGTCATCGGTGTGACGTCGATGACCCTGGGCGGCCGACCGCGCGACGTGCTCGTGCCACTGCGCATCAGCCAGCGTCGCCCGCCCACGCGCTCGTCGCGCTACCGGCTCACCCTGTGGCCGACGATCGGGCTCAGCGACGTCTTCCTGACCGTCGCCGCCACGGGGGCCGACGGAGCGCCGACACGTTATCTCCAGCGCGACGTGAAGCTCACATCCGGTCTCTATCCGGCGGAGCGCCCGATCGCCGTGCGATTGCCGGAGCTCGAGGAGCGCGGCGTCTATCTCGTGCGCGTTGCCGCGACACGAGAGGCGGGGGGCGGAGTCACGACGAGCTTCCTGCTCTATCATGCCGGACGCACGGGTGAGGGTCGGCAAGCACCATGACCGACGCCGTCGCCGCACGAGCGCCGTCACCCTCCGTCGCGGCGACGCCGAACCGCTGGCTCCCTGCCCTGGTCTTCTTCGTGACGCTCGTCGTCGCGAGCGTGCTGCTGTTCGTGCGCGTGTCGTCGACTTCGATCGAGCTCACCGGTACGTTCACCGGGCTTGGGTTCGTCTCCGAGCGACAGCAGCCACTCGGGCGCCCGATCCGCGTCTCGGCACTCGGTGCGGCGGGAGTGAAGGTCGCGGAGCTGCCGGAGGAGGTTCGCGCCGTCGACGCCACGGCACTGCGCGTCGCGGTCGACGAGTCGGGCGGCACTGGGAAGACCGGCAGCATCGTCGTGGATCGGATCATGGTACCCGACGGAACGCAGGTATGGCTCGCGCGCACCGACGTACCGCGGCAGTATCGGCTCTCGCTGCGCGCCCCGTCGGCCGCGACGATCGAGGTGCACGCCGACGTCATGGGCGCCGTCAGCTTCGCTCCTTCGGCTTCCGCGCCGACGGCGACCGTGCTGCGCGCGCCGCGCGCCGTGGAGCTCGTGTCTTCGGGGGGCGCGCTCGATCTCGATCTCACCCTCGCGCAGGGAACGCCTGCACCGAGGTGGGAGCAGCTCGCGGTACGCGACCTCCGCCTGCATCGTGTGGAGGATCTGGCGGAGAGCGAGCGCCCGCTCGCGCGGCCCGTGTCGACGATCCAGTCCGGATCCCTCTACTTCGAGGCGCTCGGCGGCACGGAGCGCAAGCTGCGAGCGGGCGAGCTGCTCCGATTCGGCGCGGCGAGCGGAACCCTCCTCACGCTCGACCTGCGCGAGGACGGCATCGCGGCGACGTTTCAGGGCGACGTGCGCGAGATGCACTCGGGGTCGGGTGACGAGCCGCAGTCCCTCATGCCCACGCTGCTCGAGTGGCTGCGGAAGCGACAGGCGCTCTCGCTGCTCTGGGGGACGGCGATCTACCTGTCGGGGATCGCGTTGACGCTGCGCCGGTGGTGGAGAAAGCCCGAGTGAGCATCGGCGCCCCGTGTCGTGTGACGATTGCTATCGGATCGTGGATGGCGATCGGCGTCGCGCCGCTCAACGCCCAGGACGCGCCGCCCGCGAACACGTCGCGCGAGACGGAACAGATCGTCGTGATGATCCGAAGTACGATCGACGGGGAGCAGCGGGTCGGCGCGGGTATCTTGTTCGGTTCGGCGAACGACCGGCTGTACGTGGTGACGGCGAATCACGTGGTGCGCGACCCCACCGCGGCGACCGACATCCGTGTCGAGCTGCGCGGCCTCCCGGGCGAGCCGGTGCCGGCGACGCTGACGACGCGCTTCGACGCGAAGCTGGACATCGCGGTGCTGAGCATCGCCGGCGTGCGCGCCAAGGGGATCGACGCGACGCAGATCCCATTCGACCGCCTCGGCGATCCGGCGTCGCTCTCGCGCGGTGACGGCGTGCGCGCGCTCGGCAATCCCGAGGGACGACCCTGGCGGTCGACGGTCGCCGCGGCACCGATCGCATCGGTGAGTGACAGCCTGCTCGTGTTCGAGACGTCGCAGGTCGTGCCGGGCTATTCCGGCGGCGCACTGCTCGACACGCGAAGTCAGGTCGTGGGGCTCGTGCTCAACGTGCTGCCGCCGGAAGCGACGGCGCGCAACATCACCCAGGTGGTCCAGCTGCTTCGCGAATGGGGCTTCCCCGTCGCGCTGCGTGGCCGGTTCGCGCGCGCCGAGCCCGAGATCGTGAGCGCGGGCGAGGGATTCAGCTGTGCCCTGCGCCGCGACGGGACGGCGTTCTGCTGGGGGAGCAACGAGCATGGCGAGCTCGGGACCGGCGCGCGTGCCGCGACCACCTCCCCTGCTCCCGTCTCGACCTCGCTCAAGTTCGCCAGCGTGAGCACCGGCTCGACGTTCGCGTGCGCGCTCACGATCGACGGTCGCCCCTACTGCTGGGGCAACGCGGGAGCGGACGACGAAGACAGGGTCGTCGTGCCCGGGGATCGACTGCAACGCCGCACGCCTGCCGCGGTCGCCGGGAACCTCACCTTCGCGTCGTTGAGCGTCGGTGGCAATCACGCCTGCGGCGTGACGACGGCCGGCGTCGCGTACTGCTGGGGTGACAACGAGTACGGTCAGCTCGGCGACGGTACGACGACGGCGCGGGAGTCGCCGGTGCGGGTGGCGACGGACACGCGCTTCCGCTCGGTCAGCGCGGGGCAGCTGCACAGCTGCGCTCTCGCGACGGACGGTCGAGCGTTCTGCTGGGGAGACAACGGCTGGGGCGCGGTGGGGAGTGGTGCTGCGGGCTCGAGGCACCTGCGTCCCGTCGCCGTGGGAGGAACACTCCGATTCTCGATGATCAGCGCCGGAGATCTGTACAGCTGCGGCGTGACGACGCTCGGCGCGGGGTACTGCTGGGGGTACAACGAGTACAACGCCCTCGGCGACGGCACGACCACTCCCGCAACCGAACCGCGAGCCGTCGCCGGTGGACATCGCTTCCGGCGCATCGTCGCGGCGCGCACCGCGGCACGGCCGGTGACCTGTGGGATCACCGATCAGAACGCGGCCCTCTGTTGGGGTTGGGAGTCGGACGCGCTCGGGCGACCGGATACGGACGACACATCGAAGCCGCAGCCGGTGATGGGCGCGCTGCGCTTCCGGGCGCTCAGCGTCGGCCTGTCGCACGTGTGCGGCGTCGCCAGCGACGGCGCCGTGTACTGCTGGGGCGACAACCGCTACGGCCAGCTCGGCGACGGCACGGCGGAGACGCACTTCACACCGGGTGTCGTGCCGATCCCGCCCTGAGGTGCACCGGGCTCGCGCGAGTGCTTCACACGCCGATCAATCCGCGCGTTCGAAGTACGGCAGCACGCCGAGCGGCGCGTCCACGTCGATGCGCCGCGGTCCGCGGACCGTGGATCCCGTCCATGCGCGCCAGCGCCCCGGGGGCACCAGCACGCTTCGTCGTGTCGCGCCCTTCGCCAGCACCGGCGCGACGAGCACCCGGTCGCCCAGCAGGAACTGGTCACGCACCTCGGCATATCCGCGATGGGGAAACGCGTACTCCATGGCGCGCGCGATCGGCTCACCCGTGCTCGCCGCGCCGCGCGCCAGTGAGAGGATGTACGGCCGGAAGTGGTCGCGGAGTCGCACCACGGCCATCACGGACTCGAGGTGCGACGCGTCGAGCACTCGCCAGGGCGCAGCGGAGAACTGCATCATCGGCATCAGCGCCGACGCCTGCGCCCAGCGCACGACGAGCTCCTGGTCGATCGTCTTCCCATCGAGGAACGATGTGAACTCGCCGCCGCCGATCATGTCCGGGGCGGTGAACGGATATCCAGCCAGCCCCTCCGCGAGGATGTGCGGCACGACGAGCGCGAGGTCGCTCCACGAGTGCGCCTTGTCGCGCAGGCGCTCGGCGAGCGGCTGCCCGCCCGTTCGCCACATTGCGCGGTACTCGTTGAGCGGATAGCGCAGCCCGACCGCGCCGTAGAGCGCGCTGTGATCGTTGGGAGACACGGAGCGCGACGCCACCGTATTGCGATAGAACTCCGCGTCGCCCGCATCGAACTTGAAGCCGTCCACGCCGTAGACATGGACGAGCGAATCGAGCTGGCCCGTGAACCACGCCCTGGCGCCGTCATTGGTGAGATCGAGCAGCGCACTGGCGCCGTTCCACCAGCGCACGATCGCCGGCTCGCCCGACGAGTCTCGCAGCAGGAGGCGCTCCCGTCGCAGCTCGCGGTAGACGTCGGCGTCGGGGGAGACGAAGGGGCACACCCAGAGCATCACCTTGAACCCCATCGCGTGGAGCGAGTCCACCATCGCCTTCGGCTCGCGGAAGCGGCCGGGATGGAACCGCCAGCGTCCGTAGTCCTCCTGCCAGTTGTCGTCGATCATCAGTACGCCGGGCGGCAGTCCGTGGCCGCGGATGCCACGCGCGTACTTCAGCACGTCGACCTGGTTCTGATCGTACATCAGCTCGATCCAGGTGTTGTACTGCGGCGCGGCGAAGAGCAGGGAGTCGGGCATCCGCCCGGCGAACGGAAAGAAGCGCCGGCTGGCGAGGAGATAGGCGTCGCGCAGCGTCGAACCGGCGCGCGTCGCCTCGATCGGCGCCGTGCCCTCGATGCGCAGCGCTCCGCCCGTAGCGCTGATGGTGAACGCCACGTCGGACCAGACGACGTGTCCGCGGTTGGACAGGAGCAGAGGCTGCGCCTGATTCCCGTAGGTGTTGGCGCGCAGATCGGCGGTGTACCCCTCCCGAATCGGCATCCGGTGGCCGTGCACGACGACGGCCGACCACCAGGCGGTGTCGGGCGCGAGCGGAATCACCAGGTGCGTCGCCTGCTGCGCACCGCCGAGCGCGGGAATCAGCGCGAGCGGCGCAAGCATGGCAGCCCACATCGCCCGTGCGATCACTGCACGCCGACCATCGCCGAATTCGACCGCGCGATGCGCGGCACCTCCCACACCCGTGGCTCCGACGACGAGCCGTCGGGTGGATTCTCCACCGCCTCGACGAGAGCGGCCACCATCTGCGCACGCGTGACGAGGCCGAGGCGTCGAGCGCCTTCGCGGGTCGCCGGCAGAGCACGACCCAGGGCGTAGAGCGGCGCGAGCAGATAGGGCCAGCGGTGCCCCGGTCCCAGCACGTACCACGGGCGAAGTACCGTCGCGGCGAGCCACGACTTCGCGCACGCTTCGCCGATGCGCTTCTCCACCGCGGTCCGCGCCGCGATGTACGCGTGCATCACCGGGGCGGGGTGTGCGACGCTCACGTAGACGAGATGCCGCACGTCGGCCTGGAGGCACGCGTTCACCGCCGCGAGGCCTGACGGCAGGTCGACGCGCGCGAACTCGGCGGCCTTGCGCGGACCCGGGTGCGGCGTGCCGACGAGCTGAACGAACGTGTCGGCGGGAGGGACCTCGTCGGCATACGTGTCGGCGTCGAGCGCGCTGCCGAACACGAGGCCGACACCGGCGGGCAGCCGTGCGGCCGACGCCGGACGCACGAGCGCACGGCACTCGTGTCCGCGCGTGACGAGCGCCTCGAGCAGCGCGTGCCCGATGTAGCCGGTGCCGCCGGTGACGAAGACGTGGCGTGGGATCATGAAGGGGAGACGACCGACTGCCCGCTCTCGTTCATCCGCTTCCGTCAGTTGCAGCGGCAGTCGCGGACGTCGCGCTCTCGGACGCAGCGCGCTCGCCCTCTGGGGAGCGCTCCTGCTCGCTCCTCGTGAGCGTGATGTACGTGACCGTGTCCCATGCGTTGTGGATGCCGATGAACACCAGCAGCAACGTCGCGGCGCCGACGAAGAACAGCGACTCGTGCTCATGCCGCGTGAGCGCCAAGGCGCCGCCCACGAGCGAGCCGTATGCCAGTACGGGCAGCGCGGCGTGCCACAGCCAATCCTCGAGCACTGGTTGGTACCCTTCCTGTCGGCGTGCACGCCGGATGACGATCGCGGCGTAGAGGAGGCCGAAGAGGCCAACGGTGCCGAGCACCACGGCGACGGACGCGAGGCTCCGCCACGGTGCGCTCAGCGTCGCCGACGTGAGCAGCGCGACGCAGAAGTGCACGATCGACGGCGTCCCGAACGCGGAGATCTGATCTTCCGACGCCCGCGACGACACCTCGGCCACGAGCGCCATGACGACGAACTGCAGGCCCGTGAGCGCCGCGGCGGACGAGCCGACGATCACGTAGTAGCTCTCCCAACCGGCGAGCGGCGCCAGGATCGTTTCGGGCATCGGGGTTGGTGGTTGGTGGTTGGTGGTTGGTGGTTTGTGGTTTGTGGTTTGTGGTTTGTGGTCTGTGGTTTTGGTGGAGCTGCCAAGCCACTCGACCTGGAATCGCTCGCCGACCTAACCGATTAACCGCCCGAACCGCGCCGCACAACAGTGATGAGTCGCGCGAGCATCTTTGCCACGCGCAGCGATTCTCCGCGCAACTGCTCGCCCGACGAGATGTCGCCGAACCCGAGGTCGTTCGCAATCTTGAGCTGACACGCAAGCTCTCTCGCCGAGCCGGATGCGTAGAAGAGGAACGAAAGCAGCTCTGGATTGCCACGGCGGCCGCATCCCTCGGCGATGTTCGAAGCGATTGACACCGCCGCGCGGCGCATCTGCGAGGTGATTCCGAACCGCTCCGCCGGCGGAAATGAGGCCGTGTGCCGATAGGTGGCAATTGCCAACTGATGGGCAAGCTCGGCGACGTGCAATTTGTTGCTGTCCTGCATCGCTGAACATTGCCACCCACGCGGAATCGCGAGACATCATTCCGCCGCCGACGAGGGCAAGATACCGCCCCGTTCGCCTCAACCACGAACCACAAACCACAAACCACAAACCACGAACCGCCATTTGACGTCCCGTCCCACCACCCCCATCCTTCCGCATCCCCTTCCCCTTCCCCGGAGCACATCATGCGCCCAAGCGTGATGCACGTGTCGTTCGTACTCCCCGCTCTCGCTGCCGTTCTCCTGTTCGCGCCCAGTGCGTCGAGCGCGCAGCAGGCAAAGCAGGCTGGCGCCCCCCTGGCGACCAAGATGACGCCCGAGTTGATCGCCACCAAGGCCGCGCTCGAGAAGTATCAGGATCCGATCGTCGCCGTGCGCGACGGCTTCTTCTCCACCGTGGCCTGCATCGACTTCCCGCACGGCGCGGTCGATGGTCCGATCACCTATCCGCCCGGCGCGATGGGGGTGCACCTGCTCAACACGGCGAACATCGGTCCGAAGCTCGATCCCGCGAAGCCGCAGGTGCTGATCTACGAGCCGGTCGCCGGGAAGCTCAAGCTGGTCGCGGCGGAGTGGTTCATGCCCGAGCAGGTCGCGGGCGGCAAGGCGCCGGAGATCTTCGGCCAGACGCTGTACGGGCCAATGGCCGGTCACGCTCCGATCATGCCGGCCGAGTTCCGGCACTACGATCTGCACGTCTGGCTGTGGAAGGACAACCCGAGGGGGATATTCACCTCGACCAACTCCGCAGTGAAGTGCGATCCGAAGGCGCCGTACACGCACGCCGAAGGGATGCACCACTAGTCGTCGCAATCAGGTGAAACGCCGACGTGCCTGCCCGAATCGCTCGGGCAGGCACGTCGGCGTTTCGGGTGTGTCGTCGCATCACAGCACGGGTCGCCGACTGCCATGGCGCGTCGCATGCTCGAAGGCGTGCGCGAGTTGCAGCACGCTCCAGTCGCCACGGTGTGGGCCGACGATCTGGAGCCCGACGGGGAGCCCGCGCGCCGTGAAGCCCGCCGGCACCGAGATCGCCGGGCAAGCCGTGAGCGTGACGTACCAGCAGGAGCGCATCCAGTCGATGTAGGTCGGCATCGGCGTGCCCGCGACGTTCGTCGGATACTCGGTCTTCACGTCGAACGG
This sequence comes from Gemmatimonadota bacterium, assembly GCA_003223455.1. Classification (GTDB taxonomy): domain Bacteria; phylum Gemmatimonadota; class Gemmatimonadetes; order Gemmatimonadales; family Gemmatimonadaceae; genus AG11. The sequence continues at coordinate 21,986 of QHVE01000023.1, forward strand.
CTCGACCTGCGTGACGGGCGCGACGAAGTAGTCGTACCGCTCGAAGAACCGCGCCGTCTCCGTGTACAGGCGCGCCTGGCGTGCAGCCGCACGGGAGACGTCGGCGCCGGTGAGGCGCGCCGCCTCGGCGATCTCCCACTTGATCGTCTCCTTGTACGCCTCGGGATGCTCGCGCGCCGCGACGGCATGCGTCGCGTGGTACGGGATGTGGCGCAGGATCGGGAACGCGTCGTCCACTCCCGCGAAGTCGGGCTCGTCGTCGTGCACCTCGCACCCGAGGTCGACGAACTGTCGGCGGTTCGCGTTGACGACGCGGGTGATCTCGGGCTCGAATGGAAGGCCGCCCATGTCCTTGAACCACGCGACACGCGCGCCCCTGAAGCTCCGTCCGAGCGGGGCGCGAAAGCTCGCGCCATCGTCGTCGAGGGCGAGCGGATCGGGTGCATACGGACCCGCCATCGCGCTGAGCAGGAGCGCGACGTCGGCGACGGTCCTCGCCATCGGTCCGTTGGTCGAGAGCGGCGACCAGGAGCCGTCGTCGTCCGGCACGCGGCCCGGTGAGGGCCGCAACCCGACGACGTTCGTGAACGCCGCCGGATTGCGCAGCGAGCCGCCGGTGTCGCTGCCACCGGCGATCGGCACCATCCCGCAGCGCAGCGCGGCCGCCGCTCCGCCGCTGCTCCCCCCGACGGTCTTCGTGCGGTCGTACGGGTTGACCGTCGCACCGAACACCGCGTTGAAGGTGTTGGAGCCCGCGCCCCACTCGGGGGTGTTCGTCTTGCCGATCGTGATCGCCCCGGCCGCCCGCACGCGCTTCACGATCAGTGCGTCGGTGGTCGGCACGTCGTCACGGTGCAGGGTCGAGCCGTAGGTAGTCCGGATTCCCGCGGTGTTCACGAGATCCTTGTGGGCCATCGGGAGACCATGCAGCGCGCCGAGCGTTCCACCGCGCGCCTGATGCTCGTCCGCCTGCCGCGCGTCGGCCATCGCTCGCTCGGCGACGAGGGTGACGATCGCGTTGATCGCCGGGTTCGTGCGCTCGATGCGCGCGAGGTGCGCGGTCATCACCTCGCGCGACGAGAGCTGCTTCCGGCGAATGCGCGCCGCGAGCTCGACCGCGGTCAGGTCGCAGATCTCGTCCGACGCATCGGGCGGTAGCGAGGGCGATCCGTTACGCTCGTCCGCCGAATCGCTCGGTGGCCCGCCCGCCGTGTTCGGCAGCATGCCACCCAGCGCGGCGGCGCCGAGCATGCGGCCGAAATCGCGGCGCGAGACGCCGTCGCGCGGATCTTCCGTCATCGAGTCTCTCCGGGTAGATGGCCCGAGCGAATCCACCAGAACACCTCCGCGCTGACCAATCCGAGCAGCGCAGCGACCCACCACGGGAATCGGATCGAGAACGGGTCGCCTCGGAGATACGGGGCGAGCACCAGTGCGCCGGCGGCGCCGATCGCCGCGCCGGCGAGCCAGATCGTCCCGCGGTTGAGCAGGCCGAGCCGCCGCAGCACGAAGTAGATCGGTGCGCCCACGACCAGCGCGGCGAGGTACGCACACGGCGCGCCGAGGGTGAACACACCGATGACGAGGTCGAGCGCCGAGGACACCGAGGGCGTGGATCGGTGCGCGAACGACTCGACCGTCAGCGTGCCGAGCACGTACGCGATCGGCGCCGCGAGGGGCGCGACGAGGAAGGCAACGAGTAGTCGCTTCGAGCCCGGCGAGCTGGACATGAGCCGCCAACTTCGGCTTGCGGCCCGCGGGCCGCAAGCCGGCGGTCGCATCCGGACGACTATCGCACCGACGCCTGGACGAGCAAGGTTATGCCATGATCATCAAGCCTGTGATCCTCACCGTGGACGACGATCCCGCCGTCCTCGGAGCGATCGACCGCGACCTCCGGCATCAGTACCGCCACGAGTATCGCGTCATGAAGGCCGCGTCGCCGGCGGAAGGGCTCGAGACCGCAAAGCAGCTCGCGGCGCGGGACACGCCGATCGCGATGTTCATCGTCGACCAGCGGATGCCGGAGATGTCGGGCATCGACGTGCTGCGCGAGGCGATCAAGCTGCACCCGAAGTCGCGGCGAGTGCTGCTCACGGCATACGCCGACACCGAGGTGGCGATCGCCGGCATCAATGAGATCGGGCTCGACCACTATCTCATGAAGCCATGGGATCCACCGGAGATGCGGCTCTACCCCGTGCTGGACGATCTGCTGGGCGAGTGGCGCGCCCGCACGCTGCCGAAGTTCAACGGGATTCGCGTATACGGCTCGCAGTGGTCGCCGCAGTCGTTCGCCGCGAAGGAGTTCCTGTCGCGCAATCGCGTGCCGTACGAGTGGGTGGACGTGGACCAGGACGAGAAGGATCGTGCGCTCGTGCAATCGCTCACTGGCGACGTCACCAAGTTGCCCGTCGTCGTCTTCCCCGACGGCTCGCACCTCGTCGCGCCGACGACGTCGGCGCTCGCGACGAAGGCGGGGATGCAGACGCACGCGAAGGGCACGTTCTACGACGTCATCGTCGTGGGGGGCGGACCGGCGGGGCTCGCCAACGCGGTGTACGCGGCGTCCGAGGGTCTGCGCACCGTGCTCGTCGAATCCAACGCCGCGGGCGGACAGGCGGGGACGAGCTCGATGATCGAGAACTACCTCGGCTTCCCCGCCGGCGTCACCGGCGCGGACCTGGCCCAGCGGGCGACGATGCAGGCGCGGAAGTTCGGCGCCGAGCTGCTCACGGGTCAGGAGGTCGTCGGGCTGCGGCGAGAGGATCCGTATCGCATCGTCGTGCTCGGCGACGGTACGGAGCTGTCCGCGTACTCCGTGGTGATCACGACGGGGATGAGCGCGCGCACCCTCGAGGCACCAGGCGTGGAGGCGCTCAACGGGCGCGGCGTCTACTACGGCGCGGCGATGACGGAATCGGGACGCGTCCGCGACCGGGAGATCACCATCGTCGGGGGGGCGAACTCCGCCGGCCAGGGCGCGCTGTTCTTCTCGCGCTACGCCAGCCGCGTCACGATGCTGATCCGCGCCAACGACCTGCTGCCGATGATGTCGCACTATCTCGCCGATCGCATCCGCGCGACGCCGAACATCGACGTCGTGTGCAGCGTCGAGGTCGCGTGCGTGAACGGCAATGGCGCGCTCACGTCGGTGGTGGTGAAGTCGGTCGCCACGGGCGCCGAGCGCGTCATCCCGAGCGTGGCGATGTTCGTCTTCATCGGCGTGAAGCCGCATACCGATGCCTTCGCGGGGGTGCTCGAGCGTGACGAAGCGGGATTCATCATCACCGGCGCCGACCTGCCGAAGGAGCACGGCCGGCCGCGCGGATGGACGCTCGAGCGCGATCCGTTCATGTTCGAGACGAGCATTCCCGGCGTCTTCGCCGCGGGCGACGTCCGCGCAGGCGCCAACCGACGCGTCGCTGCCGCAGTGGGTGAAGGATCGGCGGCGATCTACTCCGTCCACCGCTACCTGCGCACCGTGTGACCGCCTCCCCTCCGACCACCCCCGTCAACGCCGATCTCGCGCCCCGTCTCGCGCAACATCGCGCACTTCGTGAAGCGCCGGCCAGCGAGCACGCCTGGCTCCTCGCGCACGGGACGCGCCACGTCTACGAGGCCGGCGACGTCGTCACCCGGAAGGGCGAGCAGGCGCATCAGATGATCATCCTGTTCGACGGACACGTCGTGATCCGCGCCGACCGCGGCGCCGGGGCGCACAAGGTGTTCGAGTGGAAAGGCGGCGACGTCGGCGGCGCGATGCCGTATTCACGTGGCGCCTCACCCCCGCGCGATGCGTGCGCCGAGGAGCGGACCGAGGTCCTCGCGATCGACAAGGAGCACTTCCCCGAGCTCGTGCGCGAGTGCCCCGTCGCCACCGCGGCGCTGGTGCACATCATGATCGACCGCGCACGCCAGTTCACCTCGGGCGACCTGCGCGACGAGAAGCTGGTCTCGCTCGGCAAGCTGGCAGCCGGACTCGCGCACGAGCTGAACAATCCCGCGTCGGCGGTGATGCGCAGCAGCAAGATCCTCATCGAGAGCCTGAGCAGTGCGGAGGAGGCGTCGCGCATCCTCGCCAGCGCGGGACTGACGCCGGAGCAGTTCGCGGCGATCGACAAGGCGCGGGCGATGTGCGACGCGGCGCGCGGCAACGCGCCCAGCACGCCGCTCGAGCGCGCGGACCGCGAGGACGAGCTCACCGACTGGCTCGCCGACCACCGCGCGACGCAGGAGTACGCGATCCCACTCGCCGATACCGGCATCACCCCTGGCGCGCTCGACCTGCTCGCGCAGACGGTCAGCGGAGACGCGCTCGAGGCCGCGCTGGGGTGGATCTCGTCGTGCGTGCTCGTGAAGTCGCTGGCGAGCGAGATCGAGCATGCGGCGGAACGCATCCACGACCTCGTCGGCGCCGTGAAGGGGTTCTCGTACATGGACCACGCACCGGCCGCGGAGCCGCTGGACATTCGCCGCGGCGTCGCCGACACGCTGACGATGTTGAGCAGCAAGGCCCGCGCGAAGGGCGTTCAGATCGCCGTCGAGATCCCGGACGACGTACCGCGCGTGCATGCGGTGGGCGCGGAGCTGAACCAGGTGTGGATGAACCTGCTCGACAACGCGATCGACGCCGTGGACAAGGGAGGGCACGTCACCGTGCGCGCGTCGCGCGAGCGGGAGCGCGTCGTCGTCGGCATCATCGACGACGGACCCGGAGTGCCCAAGGAGATCCAGGGGCGCATCTTCGATCCGTTCTTCACGACGAAGGGGGTCGGCGAGGGGACGGGGCTTGGCCTCGACATCGTGCGCCGGCTGCTCCAGCGCCACGATGGCGAGATCTCGCTCGACTCCGAGCCGGGACGCACCGAGTTCCAGGTGAGGCTCGAGGCAGAGCGGTGAAGCCGGGACCGCTCACGGCACGACGTGCCGCGCGACGCCTGGGGCTCGCCGCGCTGCTGCTCGGCGTCGCCGGTGCCACGCCGCTCGGCGCGTTCGACGATCCGCCGACGGACTGGATCGATCCCGACACGGGCCACCGCGTGATCCGCATCTCCGCCGAGCCGGGAAGTCAGACGCTGTACTTCCACGACAATGCCTACACGCCGGACGGCGACAAGTACGTCTTCAGCAGCCCGAGCGGGATCATGGTGCTCGATCTCGCGACGCTCGGGACGTCGCCGCCCCGGCCGGAGCTCGCCGTGCCCGGCGGGACGGGCGCGTACGCCGCACGACGCACGCGAGAGATCTATTTCGTGAAGCGGCAGCCAGGCGCACCGCGTGGGGCCGGGGGCCAGGTGTTCGCGTATCAGGTCGACACGAAGCAGATCCGCCCCGTGCCGAACGCGACGCGCCCGCTGATCAACGCAGACGAGACGTTCACCGTCGCGCCGATCGTGGCCGAGGATCCCACGGGAAAGACGCCGCGCCCACCGCGCCGCGTAGCGCGGCCGCAGCTCGAGCGGATGTTCCCGGGGAAGACGCTGGCCGAGCTGACACCGGAGCAGCGGTACGCCGTGACGAAGGAGGAGGGGCTCGCGCGCCGCGCGCTCGATCCCGAGCCGATGGCGTTCGTCTTCACGAACCTGAAGACGGCGAAGGCCGACACCGTCGGCTATCAGTACGGCTGGCTGAACCACATGCAGTTCAACCCGAAGGATCCGAACCTCCTGCTCTACTGCCACGAGGGCACCTGGCACGAGGTGGACCGCATCTGGACGATCCGCACCGACGGATCGGAGATGACGCTCCGGCACAGGCGCTCGATGGACATGGAGATCGCCGGCCACGAGTTCTGGAGCTGGGACGGCCGCACGATCTGGTACGATCTGCAGACGCCACGCAGTCAGGTCTTCTGGATCGCCGGCGTCGACATCGCCACGGGGCAGCGGACGCAATACCGCGTCGATCGCGACGCGTGGTCGGTGCACTACAACGTGTCGCGCGACGATTCGATGTTCATGGGCGACGGTGGAGACGAGACGCAGGTCTCCTTCGCGCCGAACGGCCGGTGGATCAACCTGTTCACCGTGCAGCGCGACAGCACGCTGAAGCGCGAGAAGCTGGTGAACATGGCGAAGCACAACTACGTCACCGGCCAGGGGGGCGTGGAGCCGAACGGCTCGATCACCCCCGACAGGAAGTGGGTGATCTTCACCGGCAACTTCCAGGGCGCGCGGCACGTCTACGCCGTGTCCACGGCGAAGGCGCGCTGAGCGGACGTCGATGCAGCGCACCTAACGGGGCTCGCGAACCTGAAGAGCCTCAGCGAGCAGCCGTCGAGTGCCGCTGGAGCCGCGACGTGAGGTGCCGCTTCACGTCGGGCCACTCGTCGAGCAGGATGCTGTAGATGTAGGTGTCTCGCGCCGTGCCGTCGCGCCGCGGCGCATGATGGCGGATCACGCCGTCGCGCTTCGCGCCGATCCCCTCGATGGCACGCTGCGAGCGGAAGTTGAAGTTGTCCGTGCGCAGCCCCACCACCCGGCATCCCACCGTCTCGAAGGCGTGACCGAGCAGAAGCAGCTTGCACGCCGTGTTCACGTGGCTGCGCTGGCAGCGCTGGGCGTAGAACGTGTAGCCGATCTCCACGCGATCGACCGCGGGAACGATGTCGTGGTACCGCGTGGACCCGAGGACGTCGCCGGACGCGGCGTCTCGCACCGCCCAGGGCAGCATGTGTCCCGCTGCCATCCCCTCGTTCGCGGTGGCGATGTACTGCGCGACCTGATCGGGGGCCGGCACCGCCGTGTACCACAGCTCCCACAGCCGGCCGTCCGACGCCGCGAGGCGGACGCCGGCTTCGTGCGCGAGCGTCAGCGGCTCGAGGCGCACGCCGTGCCCCTCGAGCGTGACCGGTCCCAGCGTGATCACGGCTTCACCAGCGTCCCCGAGATCGGTTTCCCCGTCGGGCGCTCGGAGCGCTTGAAGAGGTAGGCGAACGGCACCTCGCGCGCGCCCTGCGCGTCGCACACGGCATACGAGCCGCCCTCGTACGACGCCGCGCCGGCCATCTCCCCCTTCTTGTTGATCGCGTAGTACTCGAGGTCGAAGTAGGGTCGGCCGCGCTCGTTCAGCAATCGCTTCTCGGTCATGGCGATGACCCGCTCCATGACTTTCATGAGCGCGGCCTCGGGCGACATCCCCATCCGCATGAACTCCACGGCGAGGAATGCGCCGCACACCTTGATGTTCGCCTCGCCGCGCCCCGTCGACCCTGCCGCGCCCACCTCGTTGTCGCAGTACTGCCCCGCCCCGATGATCGGGCTGTCGCCGATGCGCCCGGGAATCTTCCACGACAGCCCCGACGTCGACGTGACGGAGCCGATGTCGCCCGTGGCCGTCACGGCGCAGACGTTCACCGTGCCGTAGGTGTGCGGCACGCCGCGCTCGTCGAACACGAGGTGCGAACCGCGGGTCCGGCGCATCGAGCTTCGCGGCGGCGCCACCGGCTTCGCGATCCGGACGTCGTCCTTGTGGTCGAGCCTGTTGTCTTCGGCGTTCAGGTTCGCCTTCCAGCGCAGGTAGTACTGCCGGCTCTTCTCGGTGAGCAGGTTCTGCGGCGCGAACCCCATCTCGATCGCGAACCGTCGCGCCCCGGGGCCGACGAGCATGATGTGATCGGTGTAGTCCATCACGGCCTTCGCGACGAGCGACGGTGTCGCGATGTCCTCGAGCGAAGCGACGGCGCCGGCGCGCCTGCTCGGACCGTGCATCACGCTCGCGTCGAGCTGGACGACGCCGTCGCTGTTGGGCAGCCCGCCCAGCCCCACCGACTGGTCCTCCGGATCGAGCTCCTGGATGTTCGCCGCGGCGATCGCGGCGTCGAGCGGATCGGCGCCGGCCACGAGCCGATCGTAGGCGACCCTCACGCCGCGGAGGGCGTTGTCGCTCGCGATCACGGCGGGGCGTCCCGCGGTCGTGCGCATCGGTCGCAGCTCGGCGCGGTCGACGACGCTGACGATCGTCGGCTCGGAGCGCACCGGAAGAACGAGACCGGCTGCCGCGGCGGCGCCGGTACCGAGAAATTCACGACGAGTGGTCATTCGGAGGTCGGGGGTTCGGGGGTCCGGCGGTCGAGGCGATCAGTCGGCGTCGACGATCCGGCCGGAGCGATGGACGGCGGAGAGCTCGTCCGTCAGCTGTTCGCCGAGATGTGGCCGGCCGTCGAAGCGGGCGGGCGTGTTCTGGTACATCGTGATGCGAGGCTCGCCGTTCTCGAGCACCGCGACGACGCTCTGAATCGCGTTTCGCTCCGGCATGATCGCGGTTTGACCGGGTGGCACCATGCCGGCGACGGCGCGCAGCAGCATCGCACCGGGTCCGAGCGGGCGGACCTCGCGCACCCTGGCGACATACGTGGCCGGCGTGTGGTCGGCGAAGATGCGCCCGAGCTCCGACTCGATCGCATCGCGGCCGTCCATCTCGGAGCCGTCGAACCCGACCGTGCCACCGTGCGTCGCGAACTGCGCCGCGAACGCGGCCGCATCCCGCGAGTTCCACGCCTCGAGCACGCGCGTATACAGCGTCACGACGGCATCGCGCGTCAGCGCAGAGTCAGCGGGCATGTCGACCAATATGTGCGCCCACGAGGTCGACGCGTAAGCGCATCGGCGCGAGATTCGTCCCATGACGATTCTCATCGAGGCGGCCGTCGAGTCGCTCGACGATGCTCACGCGGCGCTCGCCGGCGGCGCCGACCGGCTGGAGCTCTGCGCCGATCTCGACGCCGGCGGCACCACGCCCGATCGTGCGCTGGTGACGGAGCTGGTGGCGCGCGTCAGCGTCCCCGTGCTCGTGATGATCCGCCCGCGTCCTGGCGACTTCGTCTACTCGCGCGCCGAGCTGGATCGCATGCGCGGTGACGTCGCGGAAGCGCTCCACCTCGGCGCCACCGGCGTCGTGCTCGGGGTCCTCGACGCGTCGCGCCACGTGGACGAAGCCGCGATGCGCGAGCTGCTCGGCGCGGCGGGAGGACGGCCGGTCACCTTTCACCGTGCGATCGACGAGACTCCCGACGTGCTCGGGGCAATCGACTCGCTCGCGTCGCTGGGTGTGGCGCGCGTGCTGTCGTCGGGTGCGGCGCCGACGGCAGCCGAAGGCGCCGCGACGCTCGCCGCGATGGTCGAGCGCGCGGGGAACGCGCTGCGTGTGGTGGCGGGGGGCGGCGTGCGCGCCCCCGTCGTCGCGGCGCTCGTGCGGCGCTCCGGCGTGCGCGAGGTACACGCGCGCTGCGGCGGCGACATGGCGCGCATTCGAGGCATCCGTTCGGCCCTCGGCGGGGCGCGCGAGCAGTGAGCGCGGCCCGGCGCGCCGAAGCGCTACGGGTGGCGGATCGCCAGCGCGATCTGCTGGAGCCGGCTCCAGAGCGCGCGCTCGATCGGATCGTCGCTGTTGCGCACTTCGTGCTCCCCGCTCTGCACGATCCCGCCGAGCTGCTTGCGACGATACGTGCCCGCCAGCACGACGCGCGACGTGGCCGCCGAGCCCGAGATCGTCGCGCGGAACACCGCCTCGGCGTCTCCCTGCTTGAACGGCTCCGTCTCCGGCTGCGACCCCGACGTCAGCGTCGCGCGCACCGCATAGCCTTCCTCACGGAACGTCGTGAGCGTGCGCCGCACCGCCTCGGAGCGCGACACCGCCAGATCGATGGTGACGCTGCGTTCCTCGGGCGTGCCGCGAAACAACCCGCAGCCCGCGAGCGAACCGAGGAGCGCCAGGGCGAGGACGGCGCGTGGATGCCGGATCATGGTGCGGAGGGGCGCAGGAAGTTTGCCAGCAGGAAGTGACTCAGTGACTCAGTGACTCAGTGACTCAGTGACTCAGTGACTCAGTGACTCAGTGGAACGGCCTCGGGATGCTCCTGTCTCCCGAGGCCGTTTCTGAGTCACTGAGTCACAGCGGCGCGGAGCGCCGCGCATCACTGAGTCACAGCGGCGCGGAGCGCCGCGCGCTACTCCCACCTGAACCATCGCGCCGAGAACCCGATGCACGCGGCGAAGATCACCGCCAGTGCGCCGACCGTCGCGAGCTGAGTCATCCACGGCTCGCCAGCCCAGATGGCGCGCATCAGCGTCACGGCGTGCGTCGTGGGGAGCGAGTTCGCCACGAATTGCAGCCAGCGCGGCAGCCGGTCCACCGGGAAGAACACGCCGGACAGCGCCAGCATCACGTACGTCAGCGTCGCGCCGAGCACCTGGGCGAATCGCGCCGAACGCACGAGGCTCGCCATCACGAACCCGAACGAAAGGATGCTCGTCGTGCCGAGCAGCACCGCGGCGACGAAGCTCACGCCGCTCGCCGGCATCGCGTCGGGCAGGACTCGCCGGCCCGCGAGGATCATGAGCACGAGAGCCACCAGGGTGAAGCCCAGCTTCACCATCACGTGCGATCCGAGGATCGTGACTGGCGAGAGCGGCGTGGCACGCAGTCGCTTCAGGATACCGCCCTCGCGGTAGATCGCCATGATGCCGACGAGCGACTGAACGGCACCGAGCGAGATCAGCAGCGCGGTGAGGATCGCGATGTTGAACGGCAGCCGCGAGACTGGAATTCCGGCGCCCCCTCGCGGCGAGAACCGCAGCGCCCGGCCGACGAACACGAACAGGAGCACGGGCAGCAGCAGGGAGCCGATGACGCCCATCGGCTCGCGCACGAAGATCTTCATCTCGATCCAGCTCAGCTTGAACAGCCCTTTGAGCATCTGAGGTCTCAATCCCGAATTGCGCGGCCGGTGAGCTTGAGGAACACCTCCTCGAGCGTCGGCATCTCGGTGCGAAACCCACGCACGCGCGCTCCATCGCTGGCGATCCGGTGGATGACGTCGGTGACGAAGTCGTCCCCCTCGCCGCGGAGCTCGTGCAGGCGCTCTCCCCCTTCCTCGTCGGTCGTGTAGATCACTCGGCGCTCCGCGCAGTGCCGCGTCACGAGCTCGCGCGGCGTTCCCATCTCGATCACGCGTCCGTGCTCGATGATCGCCACCCGGTCGCACAGCCGTTCCGCCTCCTCCATCAGGTGCGTCGTGAGGAAGACGGTGCTGCCGCGCTGGCGGATGTCGCGTATGAGCTCCCAGATGGCGCGCCGGGCCTGCGGGTCGAGTCCGGTGGTGAGCTCGTCGAGGAAGACCAGCTCGGGCTGGTGAATCAGCGCGAGGGCGATGAACAGCCGCTGCTTCTGTCCGCCCGAGAGGTTCATGAACCAGGCGTCGCGCTTGCCGGCGAGACCGAGTCGCTCGAGGAGCACGTCGCCGTTCACGACGCGCTCGCGGTCGTACATCGAGGCCCAGAGGTCCAGCGCCTCCCACACCTTGATGCGCTTCTGAAGCTGCGCCTCTTGGTGCTGCACGCCGATGCGGCGGCGGAGCGCCGTCGCGTCGCGCCGCGGGTCGAGCCCGAGTACGGAGATCGTCCCGCCGTCGGCACGGCGCGATCCCTGGATGCACTCCATCGTGGTCGTCTTGCCGGCACCGTTGGGTCCGATGAGGCCGAAGATCTCTCCCTCGTTCACGTCGAGGGAGACGTCGGCGACGGCGACGGTGCGGCCGTAGCGCTTGGTGAGCGCGCGGACGGTGACGACGGGCGTGGGCATGGTACAGATGTAATGAGTCCGCCCGCTCCGGGTCAGTCGGACGCTGGCCTCACGAGAGGCCGGCACGCGGCTGTCCGCGCGATCGCGTACTCACTCCGCGGGCCGGTCGGGGGCGGCGCGGAGCATCGCCTGCGCGAGCGCGTAGAGGCGAACGAAGTACACCCATGCGTCGCCGGTGAGACTCGGCACCATCACGCGCGCGACCGTCGCGCATTCGCCCAGCACTCCCCACTGCTCCGCCGACAGCACACCGCCGTTGGCGAGAAACGAAGCGGCGAGTCCGGCGATGTCCGCGTCGAGCAACACGAGCGCGATCCCCGCGATCTCGTCCTCGCCCGAAAGCTCGGTCGGATACGGCGCCGTGTCGTGCGCTTCCAGCAGGTCGCGAACCGATTCCATGAGGCGTGCGGGCCGTTCGAGACGGAGTACCCGTTGCGGCCGCCGAGTGGTTGCCGCCCCCTCCCACGGCGGATATGATAGCGCTCCCCCCGCATCCGTGACGCCGAACCGCCCCGCCATGCCTTCCCGCGCGCGCACCACCGCCGTCGTCAGGTCGATCGCGCTCGCGACGACCCTCCTCGTCGGTCTGGCTCCTTCCGTCCACGCGCAGACCCTCCGTCGGCGCATCTCCGATCTCTTCATCTTCGGTGAGGGCCAGGAGCCGTTGTTCCTTGCCGGCTCGGGCGATCCGAACAATCCGGTGGCGCTCCAGGCGCACGGCATGCACTTCATCCCGTCGGCGAGCGCCGAGAACAGCGCCCTGATCTCCACGATCAGTGATGCGCTCGGCGCGAGCATCAGCAGCATCCCGATCGGCTCGACGAGCGGCAGCGAGTCGTTTCATTTCGTCGGCGGCGTCCCCGTTCGTACCTCGACGTCGGCGGGGCCGATCTTCGCCGAGCGCGCGCAGACCCTCGGACGCGGGCGCGCGCTGGTCGGGATCAGCCGTACAGGGTTCGAGTTCGCGACGCTGCGTGGCGTCGACATGAACAACATCCAGTTGACGTTCACGCATCAGAACGTCGATTTCGCCGGCTGCGATGCGGCGTTCGGCGGCGACTGCACCAAGTACGGCATCCCGTCGTTCGAGAACGACGTGATGGACTTCCGGCTCTCGATGAAGCTCGACGTCAGTGTCACGTCGACGTATCTCACCTACGGCGTGAACGACCGGTTCGACGTGGGGCTCGTGATCCCGATCGTGCACGCCGACTTCCGAGGCGAGAGCTTCGCCCAGCTCGTCCCGTTCGGGGGTACGACGTCGGCGCACTACTTTTCCGGCACGGCGGCCAATCCGGTGCTCAGCGCGTCGCGACAGAGCCTCGGCTCGTCGACGGGCCTGGGCGACGTTGCGCTCCGCGCCAAGGTGAACCTGCGCGAGACGTCGGAAGCGAGCGTCGCGGTCCTGTTCGATGCCCGATTCCCGACGGGCAACGAGGACGATCTCCTCGGCGGGGGCAAATTCGCCGGCAGCGCGCTGGCGATCATCGACGCGCATTACGGCGACTTCTCGCCGCACGCCAACGTCGGCTATCTGCACCATGCCGGCGACCGGCAGAACGACGCGGTGCTCGGAACGGTCGGCTTCGACCATCGCATGCGTGACAACGTCACGCTCGCGGCCGATCTCGTGTCGGAGCTTCAGGTCGGCGGCAGCAAGCTCATTCTGCCTGAAGTCGTCACGTACGAGTCACCCTTTCGTCGCTCGCTCAACCCGACGAACATCCCCGAGATTGCCGACGACATCGTGAACGGCTCCTTCGGCGTGAAGGTCGCCCCCGCCCGCCGCACGATCATCGTGCTCAACGCGCTCTTCCCCCTCAACCGGGGCGGCATGCGGCCGAATCTGGTGTACTACGCGGCGCTGGAGCACACGTTCTAGGTGCGTGTGGTCCGGGGCTCCGGCTCGTGCCCGTACTCACGGATACCAGCGGTACGTGGTACCTGCTACGCAGGTACGGCGTACAAGCTACGCCACCGGGCAACGTACTCACCACGGCCAGAAGCTCGTGGTGCGCGCCGAACCGGACATCCTGCGCGCATCACTTCAAGGACACCAGCCTCCACGCTCCGCCGTCCTTCCGCAGCGTCGCCGCGAAGCTCACGCCCTGGCGCTCGGTGCGGCCCGATGAGCTCTCGTACTCGTAGCGGCCCGTCACGTGCACCTCGGCGCTCGACGGTGTGCCGTCGACGCTCGCGACGCGGAAGGTGACGTTGATCTTGCGCGCCGACTCGAAGAACTGCTCGAAGCCGCGCTGCTGGTCCGACGTCAGCCCGGGATACACGCGGCGAATCGACGACACGTCGCGCGACTCGATCGCCCGGGCGTAGGCCTCGAACACCGGCGCGACGTCCGCAGCCGTCGGCGGTGAGGGCGCGGGCGCCGGCGCAGGACTTTCGCTCGGCGACTGGGCGGGCGGCGTCGTGGGGGCCGCCGTTCGCGGCGCAACGATTCCCTGCTGCACCGGTGGCTGCGTGAGCGAGGGCTGCGTGATGACGACCGAGGGCGCGGCGGCGACCGCTGACGACTGGCCCACCGTCGGGGCGGAACGCGGCGGCGGTGTCGTCGTCTGCCGCGCAGCGCTCGTTCCGGCCCTGGTCGACGTGGCGGGGCTCGTGCTTCGCGCGACGCGCTCGCTCGACGGCGGGCGCTCCGGCTTCGGCTCGGGGCGTTCGATGGTTTTTGGCGCGGCGTCCACCGTCTGCTTCTCCACGGCGCTGTCGGTGCGCGTCGTCGACGCCGTCGGTGTCGGCGCTGCCACTGCTGGCGGCGGCGCTGGCGATCCGGCGATTGCCGCCATCGAATCCGGAGTCGCCGTCACTGTCGGCGACGCACTGCGCACCGCCGTCGCGGCGGACGAGTTGCGCTTGGCGAGCTGTGTCCAGGCGAGGACGATCAGCAGCACACCGACGAGCGCTCCGCCGGCGACGAGCTCGCGTCGCAGCATCCGCACGCGCGCGGCCTGCTTCGATTTCCTGATCGCGTGCTCGACCGTCGCGCTCAGCGACACCGACGTCGGATACGACGGACCGCTCAGCATCGAGCGCACGCCGCTCAAGTCGTTCGCCATCTCGATCGCGGACTGATAGCGCTCCAGCGCGTCCTTCGCCATCGCCTTCTCGACGATGTGGTCGAGCGCCGACGGAAGTCCGGGTGTCACGTCGTGTATCGCCTTGGGCTTGTCCGTGAGGATCTTGTAGAACAATCCCTGCAGGGTCGGCGAGTCGAACGGCTTGGATCCCGTCAGCAGCTCGTAGAGCACCGCACCGACGGCGAAGACGTCCGTCGCGGGGGTCGCCTTGCCCCCCGTGATCTGCTCGGGAGACATGTACACCGGTGTCCCCAGCGACGCGCCCGTGTTCGTGAGCTTCGACGTGGTGAGATGCGCCACGCCGAAATCCATCAGCTTGGCGCGCCCGTCCTCGGCGATGCGGATGTTCGCGGGTTTGATGTCGCGGTGAACGATTCCACGCTTGTGTGCGAAGGTGAGTCCCGCGAGGACGTCGATGATGATGTCGAGCTTCTCCTGCAGCGACAGCGGCTCGTGCGCCGTCATCAGCGCCTCGAGGTCCGCCCCCTGGACGAACTCCATCGCGATGTAGAGGTGCCCATCCACTTCGCCGAGGTCGTAGATGCTCACGACGTTCGGGTGCTGGAGCGAGGCGGCCGCCTGGGCCTCGCGAAGGAACCGCGTGCGCAGCTCGTCCTGCCGCGCGATGGCGTCGTTCATGACCTTGATCGCCACCGTGCGGTCGAGCACGGAGTCCTTGGCCTTATAGACGACCCCCATCGCACCCTCGCCGACGAGCTCGAGGATGTGGTACTTCCCGATATCCGCGATTTTGAGGGGCTCCTTCATGCGGCGAGGGGCTCGGCGGCTGGAGCGAAGCTGCGGAATATTCGACCATGACCGCCATACGGCAACCGGGCCCGGCGGAGTGGCCGGGCCCGGTGTGCGTACCGATCGCCGCGTGGCGCGACATGCTCACTCGCGCCGAAGTACGAGCGGTCCCGCCGTGAGAATCTTCTGCTCCGTGTCGCCGGCGTTCGAGCCAGTGGTCTGCACCGCGCCGACGAGCTGGCCATCGCGTACGTCGAGCGGGATGGTCACTCCACCGCGCCTGACCTCTTCGGAGGCGATCACCGGACCCTTCAGCCAGCCTTCGACGATCAGCTGCGGCTGTCGGCCGATCTTGCGCTTGACCAGTCCCGCGTTCTCACGAATGACGCCCAGGGTCAGTTCGGCGTCGCCGATGCGCCCGCGAACGTGCTGCGCCGAGTCGATCGTGAGCTCGACGGCGAGCGTGCGTTGCGCCGTCCAGTCCACGCCGACGTTGGCCGAGCCGCGCCATTTGCCGGCGAGCGTGCCAAGTGGTGAGCCCGCCACCGCGGCGGGCGGTCGGCTCGAGGCCGCGAGGACGGACGATGCGAGCACGATGGCTAGAGCATGGCGTGACGAAAGCATGGAAGCCTCCCGACAGGAGTTCGCTTCCAACGTCGCCCTGCGCCCGCTGCCCGCCCATCGGCCCTTCGTCCGACGCGTCCTCTTCTCAGCGATCCACGCGCACTAGGTACCACGTCGTCACCGGCGCTCCGATCGGCAGCGTCCACCCCGCCGTCGAGCGCGTCGCGGCGATCGGCGCGCCGATCGCCTTCCCCGCCCCGTCGAGCGCCACCGCCGACACCCCGCGAACGCGGCCGGCGAGCCCGCGCAGCGTGACGGTCCCCGTGACCGGCTCGATCAGCGATGGCGCGCCGCCCTGCTGCGTCAGGCGCGTGCGATCCTCGTTCCACTGCGATCCGGTGTTCGACACACGCGAGCCCGCCGTGAGGAGCAGGCGCCCCGCGCTCGAGATCGGCTTCGCATCGATGGCCGACAGCACCACCGCCGCGAACTCGTTGCGCAGGTCGACCACGAGATTCTTCACCGCAGGGCGATTGCCCCGCACGAAGCCGATCAGCGCTTGTGTCCGGTCCGTCTCCTCGGTCACGAGCCCGCGATGGTCCGACGTCGTGCGCCACACGAGCTGTCGCGTATCGCTCACGATCGTCGCCGTGTCGAGCGATGCGTAGGCGGCCGTCGGCGCGCCGTCGAGCGAGGCGATGCGCACGCCGTGCGTCAACGGGAGCGCGAGCGGAAAGCCGGGCGTGAAGTACGGCTGCTCCGTGCGGGCGAGCCGCCGGCTCTCGAACGCCTGCTCTCGCGCGTAGCTCCGCGACACGGTCTCGAGCGCTGGCCGAACGTCGCTGCGCAGGAACGCCAGCGCGCCCGTCGCCATCTGCGTCATCCGCACCGGGTCGAGCGAGATGTCGAACGGATCGCCGACGTACGACTTCCAGCTCGCGTCGCGCTTCGGCTCGAAGGTGTAGACGATGATCGCGTCCCAGTCCTGGAACGCGCCGTACGCCGCGGCGATCGGAATCCCCTCCGCCGCCCATTCATTGGGGAATGGGTGGTTGAACTCGCTCACCGTGTACGGTGTCCCAGCCATCGCGGTGCGCGACAGCTGAACGACCGTCGAGTGGAGCGGATCGTTCACCATCGGCGTGTTCACGGGCGGTGGCGAGCCGGGATGCTGCCAGTACACGTGCCCGTCCACGACGTCGAGCTTCGACAGCGACATCAGCATCGGGTAGCTCGAGCTCGAGTGGCCGTGATCCGCCGTGCCGGTGATCGGCACGCGCACGCCGAGCGAGTCGCGCAGGAACGCCCGCATGCCCGTGTAGAACCGGGTCTCGACGTCGACGATGAACCGCGACTCGGCGAGGAACCGTTCCTTCGGGGCTGCCCCCACCTCGGCGCTCTTGAGCCTCGGCACCGGCGCATCCGCCGCGCCGGTGATCTCTCGCAGCCGCGCTAGCTCGGCACGCGGCAGATTCTTCGCGAGCCATTCGTTGTACAACGTCGTCAGCTCGGCGTCGTAGTAGGGCGTCGATGTGAAACCGACCCATACGCCGTTCTCGTTGAGAATCTCGACGATCGCCACGGCGGGATCGTCGCGATACGCCTTTCCCGTGTACGGGTTGACGTGCGTGAGCAGCATCCGCGCGTATTCCTTCTGCAGCGCGATGAGTCGCGGGTCGAACAGTGTCAGCCCTTTGGCCCATCGGATGCGGTCGAAGTCGGGCACGCTGTCCCCCGCGCGGTACGACCGGCCGACGTTGAGGTTCAGGTCGACATAGATCCCGCGCTTCTCGAGCTCGGCCACGAGGAAGTCCAACCGGTCGAGCTGCTGCGCGTCGAGGTGCCGGCTGTCGCTCCCCGCCGCGATGAGGCCGCGCGGCGCGTCGAGATCGAGGAAGTGGAGCCGCACGCAGTTGATCCCGTATCGGGCGAGCGTACCCGCCCAGAGCGGCGAGTCCTCCCTCGGCGGGAGCAGCACCGACCCGCGGGACCAGTCGGTGAAGTGGATTCCCCAGAGGCGGAGCCGCGTGCCGTCGCCGCGGACGAGGTGGCCATCGCGCACGCGGGTGAAGCCGCGCTTCCCCGCCGGGGCGTCGAGCAGAAACGAGAGGTCGAGCGATGACGCGTCCGCCGCGCGGTGCTCCATCGTGAACGGCGCGAGGAGACTGTCGCTGCGCTGCGCTGGCGCCGTGGCCGGGAGGCCGACGGCGACGAAAGCCGCGAATGCGAGGCAGCGGGAAGCGCTCATGGTCGATGGCAGGCGGTGGAGGTGCTTGGGAGACAGGGGTCGCACGAGCTCGCATGAACGTGGTGTGTACGCTCGCGGCCGATCGAGCGTTGCCCGAGGCGGTGGAACGGCGAATGCATATGTCAAGAAAACTCTTGACAAATTAATCCGCGCGTTCGAATGTGCCGATCGTTCGCGGACGTCGCCGTCCGCGCCTCGCACGCCGGTCCATTCCGAGGTGAGTGATGCGTTCCACCGCGCTGCTCTTCGCATTCGTCTGTCTCTTCTCCGCCTGCGCCCAGGAGACGCCGGCGGTGCCGCCGGCGGCGCCCCTCCCGCAGGACGTCAGCCTCGTCTCCAACACCGAGCACGGTCGCCCCGGTGCCGTCGCGGATGGCAAGTCGATCTTCCGGTTCGACACCTTCGGCGACGAAACCTTCTTCAGCCCGAAGACCGCGCTCTCCGTCGGACTCAAGGTGGACGCCGACGCGCTTCCGGAGGCGGTGAAAGCGGGGATCAAGGACGGAACGATCTCGCTCGATGCACCGGCCACGACGGTCGCGCTACTCAAGCTCGGGGCCGTCGTCGGCGTCGTCGGCGAGGTGGATGCGCAGAACACGTTGCGGCGCGTCGGGATCACCTGCGCACTGTGCCATTCCACGGTGGACAACTCGTTCACGACGGGCGTCGGCCACCGGCTCGATGGCTGGCCCAACCGCGATCTCAACGTCGGCGCCATCGTCTCGCTTTCACCCGTCCTGACGCCGGCGCAGAAGGCGGTGTACGGCTCGTGGGGGCCGGGGATGTACGATCCCCGCTTCAACATCGACGGCAAGAACATGCCGGTCGTCATCCCACCCGCGTTCGGCCTGCGCCACGTGGAGAAGGAGATCTATACCGGCGACGGCCCGGTGTCGTACTGGAACGCGTACGTCGCGATCACGCAGATGCACGGCCACGGGCACTTCGTCGATCCGCGTATCGGCGTCGACAAGAACAACACGCCCCCCGACCTCGTGTCGTCCAAGCTCGCCGCACTGCGCGAGTATCAGTTCAGCCTCGACGCGCCAGACGCGATTCCCGGCACCTACGACGTGGCGGCCGCGCGCCGGGGCAAGGCGGTGTTCAACGGCGCCGCCGCTCGCTGCTCGAGCTGCCATATCGCCGGCTCGCTCAGCGGAAGTGGGCCAGGACGCTGCGTACGCCCAGCGCAGCGCGACGAAGCTGTACCGCACGACGCCGCTGCGCGGACTCTGGCATCCGCCGCAGCTGAAGGGACCGTACTTCCACGACGGCAATGCGAAGACGCTGGAGGCGGTGGTCTCGCACTACGTCGGGCTGTTCGGGCTCTCGCTGACGGACCGCCAGCGGAGGGATCTCGTCGAGTACCTGAAGACGCTGTGACGGCGCGACCGCGATCGCGGCGCGGCGCTCAGCCGTTCGCCGTCGCCGCGATCGCCGAGTTCAGCTGCGCCAGCATCCTGGGGATCTCGACGAACGAGTCGTAACCGGTGCGCCCCATCCGCAGCGTCTCGATCGGCACGTAGCCGCGATATCCGGAGCGTTGCACGATGGTGATGAGGCGCATCATGTCGACGTGCGGAGCATCCACCCGGCTGCGCATCGTCTCCTTCACCTGCCAGTTCACCGCGCGGGGCGCGACGAGCGCGATGTCGGCGTATGGATCGTCGGTGGCGTAGCTGCCGGTGTCGACCATGGCGCGGCACCACGGGTGGTTGACGCGATCGAGCAGACTCAGATGCTGGGGGCCGCTGCTGATGAAGTCGAGGTGGTTCTGCACCGCGACGATCACGCCGTACCGCTCGCCGTATTCGGCGCACTCGCGCAGGGCGTCGGCGGCCCACTGCTCCACCACCTCGCGCGTCGCGTTCCCCGACGCCTCGTGCCAGTTCCTGTAGGGCGCCTGCGAGTCGGCGAACGCGCGCACGGTCGGCGCGCCGAGCTTGGCCGCCACCTCGATCCACGTCTTCACGCGCTGCACGCCCTCGGCGCGCACCTTCGCATCCGCCGTGGTGAAGTCGTTGCGCACTCCGGTCCCGCTGAGCGCCAGGCCCAGGTCGAACGCGTGACGCTTGAGCTTGAAGATGTACTTGTCGGTCGGCGCGTTCGGGTAGCCGGGAAAGAAGTAGCCGGTGACGTCCACCGCATCGAACCCGTGCTTCGCGCAGAAGTCGCAGACGCCGAACAGGTCGATCCCCTTGCCCGGGTCCTTGGCGTTCGCCTCCAGCAGCTCGGAGAACGAGTAGGCGTTGAGGCTGGGCTTGAGCCGCGCGCCGCCGCCGGCGGGCTGCTCCGCCCCGAGCGCGGGCGAGGGCGCGAGAGTGAGCGCGGACGCGAGCCCAGCCGGCAGCGCGGCCGAGGTGGCGAGGAACCGGCGCCGATCGAGTTGTGGTCGCATCGGCATAGGTTAGCCGTGCCGAGGCCCCTCGGTCAGAGGCGAGCTTCAGCCCGAGTTCAAGGCTTCAAGAGGCTTCGAGATGCCAGATCCGTTGAAAAACGCTCATGCCGTCGAACGCACGAGCAAGATGTCAGACCCCTCAAAAAACGCTCATGTGGTTGATCGTTGGAGCAAGGGGTCTGACACCGATGCGGCGGCGTGGCGAGGAATGTGCGTCGAATTCGGGGCGGGCACATCGGGCTTCCTACGCTGACTCGAAGCCGTTCGGCCACATGGACTTGCGTCGCTCGGCCCGCTGCGCTGTGCCGCCCGTCACCGCCGAGTCCGGCGTATCGGTGGGTTATTCACTGGTCGGAGGCCGGATCGTTCGACGTCCCTTCACGGCAACTCTCACGTTCGAGGTCACCGTGTCACGCACTCGCTTCCTCGCCCCTCTTGCTGCTCTGGCGTTGCTCGCCGCGTGTGATACGCGCGTCGTCACCGAGCCGCCGTTTCAGCCGCAGATCGTCAACGTCCGCAACGACTTCGCGTTCCAGGTCACCGATCTGGACCTGTTCACGAGCGATGTGGTCTACACGTGGCAGAGCGACGGCCGGGCCGCGACGGTGGTGCAGACACCGAGCGTGCTCACCGGCGCGGCGACGCTCTTCATCGCCGACGGCTCGGGCGTGCAGGTGTATCAGCGCTCGCTCGGCGAGAACGGGACCTTCTCGACACAGGCCGGAGTGCCGGGGACCTGGACCGTCCGGCTCAAGTTCTCCGAGGCGAGCGGCGCGGCGACGTTTCATTTGACGAAGCCGGTGCCGTGACGCCGTGACTCAGTGACTCAGTGACTCAGTGACTCAGTGACTCGGTGACTCAGTGACTCGGTGACTCAGTGACTCAGTGGAACGGCCTCGGGAGGCATTTGCTTCCCGAGGCCGTTTCCACTGCACTCAGCCACCACTCCCACTCCCCACTCCCCACCCACCGTACCAGGACTATCGCTGTCCCGGCACCGTGCACTCCCACCGCGCCGTGACCTCGCACCCGCCGACGACGGCCGCGTCCTTGAACGCGATCACGATCGCCCGCGTCGCGCCGCGCTTGAGTTGGCGCCGCTGGTCGTCGGCCAGCACGGCGCGCGCCACGGCGGCGGCGCGCAGCGCGAACTCCATTTGCTGCGCCTCCGGCCAGCGCGCCGCGCCGAGCCGGCGGAACGTGAGCACCGTGCGCCCGTTGACGATGCGGCACTCGGGGGACGGGTCGATGCGCAGCGCGCGGGCGATCGCGTCGCCCACGGAGCGGAAGGTGAAGACCTCGAGGAGATGTGGACTCACGCAGCGCCAATATCGCGTTGGCGCCCGCACGCCCGCCAGACTACACTACTGCGCCCCGACTCAGAACCGATCACACCGAAACCCGAGGCTGACGTTGAGCACCCGAAGCGAAATCCTCGCCCAGCGCCTGGAGGAAGGCGTGCGCCAGCTCGCCGACCTCGCGCGGTCCCTCTCCGACGAGCAGTGGCAGGCGCGCGTTCCCCACGACAACCGCAAGATCGGCGTGGTCGTCCATCACGTCGGCACGATGTATCCCATCGAGATCGGCCTCGCGCAGCAGATGGCCGGCGGGCAAGGGGTCGAAGGCGTCACCTGGGAGAAGGTGGCCGAGATGAACGCGGACCACGCGCGAAGCTTCGACGCGGTGACGAAGCAGGACGCGCTGGACCTGCTGCAGAAGAACAGCACCGCTGCCGCCGCCGCCGTGCGCGCACTGACCGATGCGCAGCTCGATACGGTCGTGCCGCCCTCGCTCAACTCGAATGGGCCGCGCAGCTGCCAGTTCATGCTCGAGGATCACGCCGTCGGCCACGCGTGGCATCATCTGCTGAAGATCCGCGGCGCGCTGGCGAGGAGCGCGCGGTAGCGCAGCCGGGAGCTACCGCGCGAACACCATCGGCTCCGACGCCGCGAGCCGCTCGAAGCGTGCATCGCCCTTCAGCGGCGCGAACGTCGGATCGATCCTGAGCCACGCCGGCGACAGATAGTACGGCATTCGAAGCAGCGGCTCGAGCAGATCCATCGCCGTCGCGCGGTCTCCAACCAGCATGTGAATACGCGCCAGCTGATGCTGCGCGTACGGACCGTTCGTTGCCGTCCATCGCTGGCGCTGGAGCGCGAAGCCGCGGTTTCCCGCCGCCACGGCGTCGGCCGAGCGGCCGAGCGCTGCGAGCGCGAGCCCGCGCACGAGATGACGCTGCGCGTCGTCCGGCGCGGTGCGCAGCTGCTCGTCGACGGCCACGACCGTACTCTCGGCGAATGCCCTGGTCCGTGCCGCGTCACCGCGCAACGCGTACGTCTGCGCGAGCGACCACGCCCACGACATCCGATCGCCGTCGAACGCATCCGGACCGAGCGAGAGGAGCCGCCGCTGCTCGCCATCGTCGAGCAGCCACGGAAGGTCGTAGTACATCGACACCGCCGCGGCGAGTGCCGCGCGGTCGACGCTCGGTGGTGCGGCCGCCAGCACGCGCCGCGCGTCCGCGAGGTCGCCGCGCGCGAGCGAGATCATGGCGCGGCCCTCGATCATCTCCGAGACGTCCGGCGCGAGCGCCAGGGCGCGGTCCGCGGCGTCTCGCGCCTCGTCGTAGTGCCTCGCCCAGAGCAGCGCGTCGGCCAGCAGGTGCACGGTCGTCGCGTTCCGCGGATCGCGCTCGGCCGCCGCGCGCATGTCGCGCAGCGATTCGGCGACGCGCCCCTGCTGCCGCTCGGCGATGGCGAGTGGGCGCAGGAGCTCGGGGTCGCTCCTGATCCACGAGATTGCGGTAGGTCGCCAGCACCGCATACCCGATCCCCTGGTGTGGCGCGAGCGCGATCGCTCGCTCGGCGGCGCTCTTCGCTTCACGCGCCAGCTCGGGGTCCGGGACGCTGTTCGAGTAGAGTATCGCCGCGACGCGTGATCGCTCGGCCCATGCGAGAGCGAACGTCGAGTCGAGCGCCACGGCCTGGCGGATGAAGCGGAGCCGTCGCCGCAGATCCACCGGGTCCGTCTTCACGATCTCCCTGGCCCGCAGATATGCGTCGTAGGCAGCGGGATCCTTCGTCGGCACCTCGGCGAGCTGCGCGCGCGTGCCTCCGGCCAGCGCCACGTTCATCGCGCTCGCGACGCGTCCGGCGATGTCGGCCTGCATCGAGAAGACGTCGGCCATCGTCGCGTCGAGCGTCTGGGTCCAGCGGCTTGCCGGCGCCACCGTGCTCGACGTGATCTCGACGAGCTCCGGGGTGACCCGCACTCGCGCCGGCGTGCCGGGCGCCGCGGGCGCCGAGCGTACGGTGCCGGTGAGCAGATAGCGCACACCGAGCTCGCGCGCGACGTCCTGCAGCGGCTTGGTCGTCGCACGGTACTGATTGGAGCTGGCCCGCGCGATCACCTGCACGCCGGGCACACCCGCGAGCTTGCTCCGGATCTCGTCCGACAATCCGTCGACGACGTACGCGTCCTCGGCCCGGCCGAGATTCTCGAATGGCAGTACGGCGAGCCGCTGCGTCGCCGGCGCCACGGGAACGGCGACGGCGGGCGTGTCCGCGGCGCGGTCGCGGGATGCGCTCTTCCACAGGATGGCGCCGAGGAGAATCATCCCGGCCCCACCGAGCGCGCGCACCAGTCTTCGGCGTCGCGGGTCCTCGGTCGGCACCGGTGACGGTGCCGGCGTCGGCTCGCGACCCTCCACCGGCGTGCTGACTCCGAACGCGCTCGGCGTGGCAGGTGTCACGCCGAGCGCCACGGCGAGCTCCGTCGCGAAGGTCGTCGCGTCGGCATAGCGCTTCGCCGGATCGGAGGCGAGCGCGCGGTCGAGCACGGGCTGCACCGCCGCGGCCCACGGTGCGTCCGTGGCGCGCACGACGTCGGTGACGGCGCGCGGGCTGCCGAGAAGCCGGTGCGCGATCAGCTCGCGGGCGTTGGTCGTCGAGAACGCCGGCTGGCCGGTGAGCGCCTCGAAGGCGATGAGGCCGAGCGAGTACAGATCGGAGCGCGCGTCCAGCGGCTCGCCGGCGAGCTGCTCGGGGCTGGCGTAGGCTGGCGTGCCGAGCACCATCCCCGTGCGCGTGAGCGCTGGGCCGGCATCGTCCACGCCCGGTGCCTTGATGTCGCCCATGATCGAGCGCGCGATGCCGAAGTCGACCAGCTTCACCGTTCCGACGGCGTGCGGATCCTGTGCGACGCCGGTGCGGCACTCGGCGGCGAGCATGATGTTCGCCGGCTTGAGGTCGCGGTGGAGAATCCCGCGCCGGTGCGCCGCGGCCAGCCCCGCCGCCGCACCGAGAATGATCTGCGCCGCGTCCCCGGCCGGGAGTCGTCCCTCTCGCGCAATGCGATCGGCGAGCGATTCTCCCTCGATGAACTCCATCGCGAGGAAGACGTGGCCGTCATCCGTATCGCCGAAGTCGTAGATCGCGGCGACGTTCGGGTGCGAGATGCGACTCGCCTGCTCCGCCTCGCGCCGAAAGCGCGCCAGCGCATCGGCATCACGACCGAGCGCGGGGCGCATGAACTTCAGCGCGGTGGGCCGCTTCAGACCGATGTGTTCGGCGCGATAGACCTCGCCCATGCCGCCGCTTCCAACGAGCGCAACGACACGATAGCGGTCGGCGATCAGTCGACCGATGACGCGGTCGGCCGGTGAAGTCATGGCGGGAAGCGAATCTTCGGGAGCGGGGAGCGGGTGCAGCGCGAATCTAGAGACCGCACTACGAGGGTCAATGACGCCGAGCGGTCAGCGCGCCGGCGCCCCGCATCCGCCTGCAGGTACGGCGACGACGCGCACGTCGAGGCCGTCCGCTGGTTCCGGAGCCGGAAGGGCGACTCCGCGAGGACAGAGCGCTTCGACCCCAGGCAGCCCGACGAGATAGTTCGCTCTCGTGCGCGTGACCATCTCCGACGCGTCGCCACGCACGTCGGTGTACCACGCCGGCTTCTCCGCGCTCGTCCAGTACGCGGTGAGTCGCTCGCCGAGCCAGAACTTTCCGTATTGCGACAGTGCCGCCATCGGTTCCCCGGTCGCGGACACGACGAGCGTGATGCGCGCGTCGCGCGGCGCGAGCGCCTCGACCTGATGCAGCGTCCGCTCGAGCGGGGCGAGGTCTCTCTGCATGCGGTAGACGAAGGCGTACCAGGCCGCGTTCAGCATCACGAGCGTCGCGGCGAGCGTCCCGACGCGCAGCGTGCCGTGCATGCGCTCGCGCGAGCTCGCTCCCCAGCACACGACCGCCACCGCCGCGCCCGCGAGAACAGTCAATGCGTGCCGGCTCGGGATCTTCGTGTACAGCAGCCATGGGAGCGTGAGGCTGGGTGCGTTCACCCACGTGTTCATCGGCAGCATGGACTCGGCGAGCAGCGCGACGGCGGCCGCGAGCGCCACCGACGCCAGCGCGATCGGCGCGGCGCCGAGTGACGGAGCGCGCGAGGTGAGAAAGAGCGCGAGGAACAGCGGGCCGACGGCGAACAGGTAGCGCTCGTGAATCTTCGGGATCGGATTGATCACCATGGTGTGCCGCGCCGCCGCGAACACGTACACCGCCGCGACGCAGAGCGTCAGCATGGCGAGCCACAGCCGTCGCCGGTCGGCGCTCCGCGCACGCCATCGACCGAGCAGCGCCACCACTGGCGCGATCGCCACACCAGCGGCGATGGCGACGATCAGTGCCAGCACCACACGCGCCATCGGTCCGAGTGGGGGCAAGAGCGGACCCCCCAGTTCGTCGGTGTAGAAGCGCCCGAGGACGACGCCCGATTGCGTGTCGTCGGCGCCGCGCACGGTCAGCGCGTGCCGCACGACGAGCATCGCTCCGAACGCCATCACCGGCGCGCGCGAGGCGCACCGCGATCGCCGCGAGCCGCTGGCGCGCGTGCTGTGGCGTGCGGAGCTCCACTGCCGCCCACAGACATACCACTCCCGCATATGCCGCGACGAGCGGGACGGCGAGCGGCTTGGCGAAGTAGGTGAGCCCGAACGCGAGCGCGCACCACGCCGCGTCGCGCGCCCGTCCGTCGACCAGCACGCGCCAGCAGAGCCAGCAGCTCAACACGAACAGTGGATAGTAGAGGTTTTCCTCCATGATGAAGACGGAGTACCCGCCACCAGGCGCCAGTCCGGCCAGCGCGGCGACGGCGAACGCGTCACGGTGATCGGAGAGCTCTCGCCCGAGGGCGTAGGCGAAGAAGACCACGGCGCTCAACATCAGCGCGTTGAGCCCATGCGCGAGTTGAAATGCGAGGTGTGCATCGCCGGTGTGGAGGCCGAGGCTCAACAGCGCCGGATAGAGCAGCGCCGGATAGTCCACGACCTCGCCCGACACGAGGAAGGGCCGATGGGTCACGAACGACTGCGCGAGCTGCCAGTGCAGCAGCTCGTCGCGGAAGATTCGCGGCTGCCGCACCGGCAGGGCGGCGAGCCACCGCGCTGCCGCGAGCACGAGCCAGAGCCCGACGACCTGCGCGCCCTCGCGCCGCGTCACGTTCACGGCACGCCCACGTCATGACGCGCCATCGGTGTCTGACCCCGATTCGTGTCGCCGAGTGGATGTCGCATCGTGACGAGGAAGCCGAGGAACATCTGCTCGACCACCAGCACGAGGAAAAGGGCCGAGAGCGCGAGCGCGCGCTCCGCCGGATAGCCGTGTCGCGCCAGCGCGGCCACGAGCACGGCGTCGCGCACGCCGACGCCGGCCACGCTCACGGGAAGGGTCTGGAGGATCGAGATCAACGCAGCCGACGCGACGAGCAGCGCCGATGGCACGAGGATGTCGAGGGCGCGGAAGAGCAGCCAGATCCGCACCATCACCACCAGCGTCGCGGCCACGGTCGCGGAGAGCAGCGCCAGCACGACGCGCGGATGGAGCTCGAGCGTGTCGAGGAGCGACTGCCAGCGCGCGAAGCGCTGCCGCATCGACGCGGGCGCGAGGCGCCCCATCCATTCGAACAGCCAGCGACGCGACCGCCGCGCCATGAGCATCGGGACGACGACGATCATCACCGCGGTGAAGCCCACCGTCGAGCCGAGGATCGCCGGTCGCAGTGCCGCAGGGAAGACGTCGAGGAACGCGATCAGCCCGACGAGACTCACCAGGGCGAGCAGGAGAAAATCGAGCAGCCGGTCGAGCAGAATGCTGAACAGCGCCGTCGAGAGCGCACTCCCGCGCTCGCGCAGGTACCACGCTCGCACGAAGTCGCCCGACTGCCCCGGCGTGGCGGCTCCGGCGAACTGCCCGATGAGAAAGAGCACGGCGGACTCGCGGAGCGAGAGCGCCGGCACGCCCAGCTCGGCGGTCAGCCGACGCCAGCGCCACGCCTTCGTGAGCACGACGCCCGGATACAGGGCGAGCGAGAGCAGGAGCGGCATCCAGCGCACGTCGCGCAGGATGCCCCCGATGCGATGCAGATCGGTCGTGATGAGGAAGTAGGCGAGGATCGCCGGTCCGAGGAGACGCGTGAGCCACCGCGCTCGGAGGATCATCGGCGCGCTGGTCCCACGGTGAGCCAGCTCTCCGGAGAACGGAAGCGCAGGTGGGCGATCTGCTCGGAGATCAGTCCGAAGAAGAAGAGCACGAGCCCGCCCAGGAAGAACATCACCGTCGAGGGAGGCAGGTGCAGCTTGGGCGCGCCCGCCGCCACCGACCAGAGATACCCGCCGACCGCGAGCCCCTCGAGCAGCAGGAACATCGGGAAGAAGATGCGCAGAGGGCTGAACAGCGTCGACGTCCTCAGAATGATGAGCAGGAAGCGGATCCCATTTCGCAGCAGCTTCTGCGAGCTCTGTCCCGACTCTCGGCGCCGCACCACGATCGGCTCGAAGCGCACGTGGAATCCCGCCTTCGCGAAGGCGAGGGCGCTCGTGGTGGACCACGAATACTGATTCGGCAACAGATGCAGCACGTCGAGCATCACGTTGCGGCGCATGGCGCGGAACCCCGACGTGAGATCCCGCATCGGAATGCCGACGAGATAGGTGCCGAGACGGTTGAGAGCGCTGTTGCCGAGCCAACGCACGACGTTCTGCTGGCCGGCGCGATCGCGTTCGCCGATGACCATGTCGTACGGACCGATCAGGTCGAGGAGTCGCGGGATGTCGGCCGGATCGTGCTGTCCATCGGCGTCGAGCAGGAGCACGACGTCGCCGGTCGCGGCGCGGACCCCGGTCTTGATTCCCGCACCCTGCCCCAGCGTGTACGGCCGGCGAACGACGCGCGCGCCTGCCGCCTCCGCATGCGCGGCGGTGTCGTCCGTGGATGCGTCGTCCACGACGAGAATCTCGGCCTCGGGACAGATCGCGTGAGTCCGCTCGACGACTCCGCCGATGGTGTCGCCCTCGTTGAGCGCGGCGATCACGATGCTCACGCTGAACGGCCAGCGATGGCCGACGTCCGCGGAACGCGCCGGATCGGTGCGTGGGTCGGCGTGCACATTCGACGCCTGGATATCGGTCGCCATGATCGGTGGGTATCGGCCGCGCGCCGGCGGCGTTCAGTCGGATCCGCCCGCAGCAGCACGGGCGCCGGCCCTCCGAATGGGGCACATGTTGACTCGCGAGACATGAACAGCGTAACGGCACGCGCGCTCCGATGCGATCACCATGCGTGCGCCACGCAGGGTGGCCCGCCGCGTCCGCGACAACTATTCTCCCTCGATGCACATCCCCGCCCACGCGCGGCGCGTCGGCGCCGTGCTGCTCGTCGTTGGCTGCTCCAAGTCCCCGCCCCCCGCCGCCGCGCCACCACCCCCCGAAGTCCGCGTCGTCAGCGTCGCGCCCGAACCGATCGTCGACGTGATCGAGCTCCCGGGTCGCCTGCAGGCGTTTCGCACCTCCGACGTCCGGGCGCGGGTGGACGGCATCGTGCAGCGCCGACTCTACACGGAGGGCACGGACGTGCGCGAGGGGCAGCCGCTGTTCGCGATCGACCCGAGCGAGCTGCGTGCGCGCGTGGGTGCGGCGCGGGCACAGCTCGCGCGCGCCGAGGCTACCGCCGCGAACGCCTCGCAGGACGTCACCAGATACAAGGGGCTGGTCGCGCAGCAGGCACTGAGCCAGCAGGAGTACGACGCCGCCATCGCGCGGCTGCGTACGGCAGAGGCCGACGTCGCCCAGCGCCGCGCCGAGCTGGCCACCGCGCGGCTCAGCCTCGGCTACACCACGGTCACGGCGCCGATCTCGGGGCGCGCCGGCCGTGCCGAGGTCACCGAAGGCGCCCTCGTGAGCGGTGGCGCGGCGACGCTGCTCACGCGCATCGAGCAGGTCGACCCGATCTACGCCAACTTCTCGCAGTCGAGCTCCGACGTGCTCGCGCTGCGCAAGAAGATCTCGTCAGGCGCGATGCAGGCGCCGGCGACGCGGCAGGTGCCGGTGCGGCTCGTGCTCGAGGACGGCAGCCCCTATCGCCTGACGGGTAAGCTCAACTTCGTCGATCTGGCGTTCGACGAGGCGACCGGTACCGCGGCGCTGCGCGCCGTGTTCCCGAACCCGCAGCGCACGCTCGTGCCCGGCCAGTTCGTTCGCGTGCGTGTCGAAGCCGGGATTCAGATGAAGGGACTGCGCATCCCGCAGCGAGCCGTGACCGTCACGCCGACCGGCGCCAACGTGCTCGTCGTCGGCGCGAAGGACCTCGTGGAAAACCGGGCCGTGAAGCTCGGCGCGCTCGAGGGCGACTCGTGGATCGTCCAGAGCGGACTCGAGCCGGGTGAGCGCATCGTCGTCGACGGGCTGCAGAAGGCGGCGCCGGGCAAGCCCGTGAAGCCGATCGTGGCGAGCGCGACGCCGCCCGCGGCGCCGGCGGATGTGAGGGCGGACACCGGCATCGGGGGTGGCGCGAGATGAGCCCGCGCTTCTTCATCGATCGCCCGGTGTTCTCCTGGGTGATCGCGCTGGCCATCCTGTTCGCGGGGTTCCTCGCGATGCGGTCGCTGCCGATCGAGCAGTATCCGACGATCGCGCCGCCGTCGCTCACGATCAGCGCGTTCTATCCCGGCGCGGACGCGAGCGTGCTCGCGAACAACGTGACGCAGCCCATCGAGCAGGAGCTCAACGGCGTCGAGGGGTTCCAGTACATGTCGTCGTCCAGCCAGTCGAACGGCACGGCGTCGATCGCGGTCACGTTCCGCACGGGCACGGACATCAACGTCGCGCTGGTGGACGTGCAGAACCGGCTGCGCCGCGTCGAGGCGCGGTTGCCCGAGGAGGTGCGCCGACAGGGCGTGCAGGTGCTCAAGGCGAACGCGGGCTTCCTGATGATCGTCGCGCTCACCTCGAAGAGTCGAAAGATGCAGACGCTCGAGCTGGGGAACTTCGCCGTCGCGCGCGTCGTCGACGAGCTGCGGCGCATTCCCGGCGTGGGCGACGTGCGCTCGTTCTCCTCCGAGTATGCGATGCGGATCTGGCTCGATCCGGCGAAGCTCGCGGCGTACAACCTCTCGCCCTCCGACGCCCTGCTCGCGGTGCAGGAGCAGAACAGCCAGTCGAGCGGCGGCTCGCTTGGCGATCGTCCGCTCGCCGAGGGCAGTGAGCTCAACGCCGCCATCCTGACGCAGAGCCGGTTCACCACCCCCGAGCAGTTCGCCAACGTCATCCTCCGCGCCGATCCGGACGGGTCGGTGATCCGGCTCGGCGACGTCGCGCGCGTGGAGCTCGGCGCGCAGACGTACGGCTTCGACATCGAGATGAACGGCCAGCCCGCCGCGGGCATGGCGATCCAGCTCACCCCGGGCGCGAACGCGCTGGCGGCGGCGGAAGCGGTGAAGGCCCGCATGGCGCAGCTCCAGGTCGGCTTTCCGCCGGACATCCAGTGGAGCGTGCCGTACGACTCGACACCGTTCGTCAGCGCGTCGGTAAAGTCGGTGGTGGAGACGCTGCTCGAGGCGATGGTGCTGGTGTTCCTCGTGATGTTCGTCTTCCTCCAGAACTGGCGCGCCACGCTCATCCCGACGATCGTCGTGCCGATCGCGCTCGCCGGTGCGTGCCTCGGCCTGTGGCTGCTGGGGTTCTCGATCAACGTGCTGACGCTGTTCGCGATGGTCATGGCGATCGGGATCCTCGTGGACGACGCGATCGTCGTGATCGAGAACGTCGAGCGCATCATGTCGGAGGAGCGGCTGTCGCCGTACGATGCGACGGTCAAGGCGATGAGCCAGATCACCTCGGCGGTCATCGGCATCACGCTCGTGCTCGTGTCCGTGTTCGTGCCGATGGCGTTCTTCCCCGGCACGACGGGAGCGATCTACCGCCAATTCGCCGTCACGCTGGCGATCTCCATCGCGTTCTCGGCGCTGATGGCGCTCACGCTGACGCCAGCGCTGTGCGCCACGCTGCTCAAGCCGGTGGCGGAGCATGGCCAGCAGCCGGGCAATCGGGTGAGCGCGGGCGTGATGCGCGCGTTCGGGTGGTTCAACGGCTGGTTCGCGCGCACCAGCGGCCGCTATCAGAACGTCGTCCGCCGCATTCTCGTTCGCCCGCTCCGCTTCCTCGCCGTCTTCGCGTGTCTGATCCTCATCACGCTGCTTCTGTTCAGGCGCCTGCCCGGCAGCTTCCTCCCGATCGAGGATCAGGGCGCCGTGCTCACCGTGGTACAGGCTCCCCCGGGCGCCACGACCGAGCGCACGAACCTGGCGATCGAGCAGGTGAAGCAGTTCTATCGCGCCCAGCCCGAGGTGGCGACGACGATCTTCGTGCGCGGATTCAGCTTCTTCGGTCAGGGCCAGGCGAACGCGATGGCGTTCGTGCGCCTGAAGCCGTGGGACGAGCGGCCGGGTCAGGAGCACAATGCGGTCACGCTCGTGAACAAGGCGCTCGGCGCGCTGATGGGGATCAAGGAGGCGATGGTGTTCACGCTCAACCCGCCGTCGATCCAGGGACTCGGTGTGGCGAGCGGCTTCAGCTTCGTGCTCGAGGATCGCGCCGGCCACTCGCTCGACGAGCTGCGCGCGGCGCGCAATCAGCTCCTCGGTGCGGCGAGCAGCAGCCCCATCCTCCTGGGCGTGCGCCCGGAAGGCCAGGAGGACGCGCCGCAGCTCCGCGTGATGATCGATCGCATCAAGGCGCGCGCGCTCGGTCTCTCGGTGGCGAGCATCAACGCCACGCTCGCCATCTCGTTCGGCAGCGCCTACGCGAACGACTTCAGTCGCGGGGGACGCATCCTGCGCGTGCTGCTCGCCGCCGACGCGCCGTTCCGCATGACACCACAGGACGTGCTCGATCTCAAGGTGCGGAACGCACAGGGCGAGATGGTGCCGTTCGGCGCGTTCACCACCGTCTCGTGGACGGCGGGGCCGCCGCAGATCCAGCGCTACAACGGCTATCCGTCGATGAACATCTCCGGCACGGCGGCGCCGGGCCGCTCCACCGGCGAAGCGATGGCGGAGATGGAGCGGCTCGCGCGCGATCTGCCCGACGGCTTCGCCTACGACTGGACGGGGCTGTCGTTCGAGGAGCAGCAGTCGTCGGGCCAGATCGTCTCGCTGATGGGCGTCTCGCTGGTCGTCGTGTTCCTCCTGCTCGCCGCGCTGTACGAGAGCTGGGCGGTGCCGCTCTCGGTGCTGCTCGTCGTGCCGCTCGGCGTGCTGGGCTCCATTCTCTTCACGATGGTGCGCGGGCTGTCGGCAGACGTCTACTTCAACGTCGGGCTCGTGACGATCATCGGGCTCGCGGCGAAGAACGCGATCCTCATCGTCGAGTTTGCGATCGAGGAGGAGGCGCACGGCAAGAGCACGGTGGACGCGACGCTCAGTGCGGTGAAGCTGCGCCTTCGCCCAATCATCATGACGTCGCTCGCGTTCGTGCTCGGCATGGTGCCGCTGCTCGTAGCGCGCGGCGCGGGCGCGGCGAGCCGCATCGCCGTCGGGACGGGCGTCGCAGGCGGGATGCTCACCGCGACGACGTTCGGGATCTTCTTCATTCCGCTGTTCTATCTCGCGATCCGTCGCTGGGTGAGCCGCAAGCGACCGCCGAGTCCGGAGGAGATCGCGCACAAGCACGACCATGATCACGATCGGCCCCATGATCTCGATCCCGGGGTCGCGCATGCCTGAATGCAGTGGAGCGGTGGGGAGTGGGGGGTTTGGGGCGACTGCGAACCCCCCACTCCCCACCATGGGTTTACGGTTCGCGGTTCGACTGGTCGTTCTCGCCTCCCTGCCGCTCTTCGCCGCCGCCTGCCACTTCGCGCCGCCGCACGTGCAGCGCCCCTTGCCGACGCCCGCCGTGTACGACCCAATGAACGGCCCGGCGACCGGGACGCGCCCGATGAACCTCGGCTGGCGTGACTTCTTTCCGGATCCACGACTCGACGCGCTCATCGAGGCGGCGCTGGCGCACAACCGCGATCTCGCCGTCTCCGTCGCACGCATCGAGCAGGCGCGCGGCTTCTACCGAATCCAGAATGCGGACCGGTACCCTGCCCCGGTCGTGGCGGCGGGCGCGTCGCGGAGCCACAACGGCCGCATCGCGGCCGGTGCCGCAGCGGCGGGCGACGTGACGATCGACCGCGCGTCGATCAACGTCGCGGTGAATCAGTTCGAGCTCGACTTCTGGGGCCGCGTTCGCGACCTCACGGCATCGGCGCGCGCGGAGTACCTCGCCACGATTCAGGCGCAGCGCGCGTTCCGGCTGTCGTTGATCCAGGACGTCGCCTCGACGTATCTCGCGTCGATCGAGACGGCGGAGCAGATCCGGCTCGCCGAGCGAACGGCGCAGAGCCGACGAGAGGGTGTGCGGATCGCGCAGGTTCGCCAGCGTGCCGGGCTCACCTCGGCGCTCGATTTGCATCAGGCGGAATCGCTCCTCGCTCAGGCGGAAGCCTCGCTCGCGGGGCTGCAGCTGACGCAGGTGCAGGTGAACAACCAGTTGCTGCTCCTCGTGGGCGGGCCCGTCGCCGGCCCGCTTCCCGCACCGCTTCCGCTCACGCAGCAGACCGCCGCCACCGCCCTCGTCGCGGGATTACCGTCCGAGCTGCTGCTCGCACGGCCTGACGTGCTCGCGGCCGAGGAGCGGCTGCGCTCGGCGGAGGCGAGCATCGGCGCGGCGCGCGCGGCGTTCTTCCCGTCGATCTCACTCACGGGCATATTCGGGTTCGCTTCGAGCGCGCTCAACACACTCGTCGGTAACGACGGGCTCACGTGGAGCTTCGCCCCGACGCTCGTCACTCCGATCTTCAACCGGGGTCGACTTCGTGGGAATGCCACCGTCGCGCGCGCGCAGGGAGAGATCGCCGTCGCGGAATACGAGCGCACCATTCAGGTCGCGTTCCAGGAGGTCTCGAACGCGCTGGCCGGCCGCGCGTATCTGGCCGAGGAAGTGGCGGCACAGGAGCGCGGAACGATCGCGCAACGGCAGATCGCCGCGCTGGCACAGACGCGGTACCTCGAGGGGGTGGTGAGCTACCTCGAGGTGCTGGATGCCGAGCGAAACCTGTTCGCGTCCGAGCAGGAGCTGCTCCGGCTGCGCCGGGCGAACGTGGAGAACCTCGTTGCACTGTATGTGGCGCTGGGTGGCGGAACGGCGG
The DNA here is from genome assembly GCA_003223455.1 of Gemmatimonadota bacterium. Lineage (GTDB taxonomy): Bacteria > Gemmatimonadota > Gemmatimonadetes > Gemmatimonadales > Gemmatimonadaceae > AG11. The sequence goes on from QHVE01000023.1 coordinate 57,143, forward strand.
AGCGACGCTGACGGATGCGGCAAACCGCCGTCGAATCCACGACCGCTCTTCGACCCGACGTGAGCCCGGCCCCTGGTGCGGCGGTCGAGGGCGACAGGCGGCGAACATTCCTCCGCTCGGCCGCTCCGGTCCTCCTCCTCGCGGTCGCGTACTACGCCGGCGCACAGATCGGCAAAGCGCTCAAATCGCCCGACGTGCCGCAGTCGATCCTCTGGTTGCCGAATTCGATCGTCCTCGGCGTCCTGCTCGTCATGCCCGTGCGGCGTTGGCCGGCGTACCTCCTGGCGGCGCTTCCGGCGCAGCTGCTCATCGCCATTCAGACCGGCGCGCCGATCACGCCGATGACGCTGCTGTTCGTCACGAACTGCGCCGATGCGGCGCTCGGCGCCGTATTGGTTCGACAGTGGATGGACGGCGCGGTCGACCTCGTGACCCTGCGTGCGATGCTGGTGTTCATCGGCTTTGCCGCCTTCCTCTCCCCGATCCTGCTGTCGTTCGCCGATGCGGCGATCACCGTGCTCACCGGATTCGGCGACGACTATTGGGCGTCGTTCGTGACCCGCGTGCGCTCGGACATGCTGACCCATCTGGTCGTGGTGCCGCCGCTCGCCGCGACGCTGCTCAGGCCCAAGGCGTTCTGGCGAGCCCAGTCCTGGCGCCGGTACGCAGAGGGGACCGTCGTCCTCGTACTGCTGGTGCTCGTGTCGAACGAATTGTTCGCCCGCGTACTTCAGCCGACGGCGCGTGGATTCAGTACGCCGGTGGCGCCGTTCATCCTTCCCTTCCTCTTCTGGCTGACGCTGCGGTTCGGGCCGGGGATGACCGGCCTCGGACTGCTGGCCGTCGCGGTCGTCGCGAGCTGGCGCGTCCTGTATGCAGCGCCCTACCCGTTGGACGCGGCGCTGTACGAGCAGTCGATCCGTGGTGTCCAGCTGTTCCTCACGGCGATGGCGATTCCCCTGCTGTGTCTCGCCGCGGTGATTCGCGAGCGTGCGAGCGCCACGGAGGCGCTTCGACGAAGCTACGATCGGATCGGGGAGCTGATCGGCCGCGTGAGCGCCGCACAGGAGGCGGAGCAGACGCAGGACCTGATGCTGGCGGAGGAGAAGCGGCACGTGGCGCATCTGGGCCGACTCGCCGCGACCGGCGAGCTCGCGGCGGCGCTGTCGCACGAGCTGCGACAGCCCCTCACGGCGATTCGCAGCAACGCCCAGGCGGGCATTCGCCTGCTCGCCGCGGATCCGCCACCGATGGACGAGATCGGGGAGATCCTTACGGACATCGTGGCCGACGACACCCGAGCGGCGAGCGTGATCGATCGGATCCGCACCCTGCTGCGCAACGAGCCGCTCACGATGGATTCGGTGGACCTGAACGAGGTGTGCCGAAGCGTCGAGCACGTCGCGCGCGCCAACGCGACGATCAACGACGCGCGTCTCGAGCTGCTGCTCGATCCGGCGCGGCCGATCGTGCTCGGCGATCTGGTGCAGCTGCAGCAGGTGCTGCTCAACCTCGTGCTCAACGCGTTCGAGGCGACGGCCAGTACGTGCGAGGATCGATTCGTCTCGGTGCAGACGCGGCGGATGGGCGACGTCGCGACGCTCACCGTGCGCGATTCGGGCGTGGGATTCGACAGCCACGTCGCGACGCATCTGTTCGAGCCGTTCTTCACCACGAAGGCGGGCGGCCTGGGCATGGGACTGACGATCGCGCAGTCGATCGTCAAGCGACATCTCGGGAACATTCGCGCCGAGGTCGGCCCGAACGGCGGCGCCGTCTTCGTCGTCACCCTGCCGGTGAGCGAGTCCGCCGAAATGATGGCTCCGGCGAACGGCACTTCCGGCGCGAGCTAGCCGCCGCGGCGCTAGGGCGAGAGGTGAGGATTCGAGGCGTCGGAGTCCGCCTCGCTCGTGGGCGCCATGTCGCGATACCGCAGCCCGAGTCGGTCGGCGACGCGCACCAGGTCCGGCACCGAGCTTGCCTCGAGCTTCGTCATGACGCGGGCGCGATGCACCTTGACGGTCTTCTCGCTCGTTCCGAGCACGGCGGCGATCTGCTTGTTCGGCCGGCCGCTCGCGACGAGCGCACACACTTCGCGCTCGCGAGGCGTCAGCCGGTCGGCTCGACGGCGAAGGACGTCCAGCTCGGCGACGTCGCTGCGCTCCCGCCGGTCGCGAGCGAGTGCGCGCTCCACCGCGCTGATGAGCACCGCCTCATCGATCGGCTTGGTCAGGAAATCGATCGCGCCGCCGCGCATCGCGCGGACACTGGCGGGCACGTCATCATGGCCGGTCACGAACACCGTCGCCTTGTCGACGCCGGTCGAGCGCAGGAGAGCGTGCAGATCGAGCCCGCTGAGGTCGGGCAGATGCACGTCGAGGATCAGGCATCCAGGGACGGACAGTGGATCACGGGCGAGCAGCTCGGTAGCGTTGGCGAACGTCTCGACCACGTAGCCCGCAGACGAGAGCAGGCGCCGGAGTCCGCGGCGCACTGATTCGTCGTCGTCGACCAGCAGCAGAGTCGGCGTTACGACGCGAAGGTCGTCGGTCATGTCGTGCATCTCCTCGGCGGCACCAATCGGCCCAGCCGGCTATCGGCGTTACGCAATCGTTGCCGATGAACACTTTTTGCGTTGAAAGGGATATAGACGGCGCGCTGTCGGGCAATGGGGTGCTCGAAGTCCAATGGCACTCCGCACGGATGGTTTGTTTTTTCACCGCGCCGGACACGGCGCATGCGTCGACTGAGGAGGGTTCGCGATGGACGAGTGGGTGGATGGGCAGGACGCCCGCACGTTGGGCCGCCGGGAATGGATCGCAGTCGTGGACGACGATCCGTCGATCCGATCGTCGCTCGCCCGGCTGATGCGCGCCCATGACCTCGTCGTCGAGACGTTCGCGGCTCCTCGAGATTTCCTCGACGCGCTCGCCGCCGGTCCCCCGGCGTGCCTCGTGCTCGACGTCCACCTCGGACCGACGAGTGGGTTCCAGCTTCAGGAGAATCTTGCCGTCACGCATCCTGATCTGCCCGTGATCTTCATCACGGGTCACGACGAGTTGTCTTCGGCCGAGTTGACACGGAGAGCGGGGCAGGACGGGTTTCTGCGAAAGCCGTTCGATGGCGACCTGATCATTGACATGGTGCGGCGCCGCGCTGCGCTCGACGACGCGCGAACGTAGGCGTGCGCCACCATGTTCGCACCAACACGAAACTGAAGCATTGGACTTTGGTCCAATGCTTCACGATGTGATGCTTGGCTTGCCGCCTTCAGCGCTCAGCGTCGAACCGACCGCAGGCGCGAACCGATCACGACGACAGCGACCGACGAACGGTGCCCGGGAGGAACATGGGACGTGGGGTGATAGCGGATGGCACGGCGCCCTGTGCCCCACACAACACACCGCGCGCGACTCCGACTACCGCAACTCGCGTCCTGCCCACGCCCATGTCCTCTCACCCGTGCCAGAGCCCTCCGGCGTCCGTTCCCCCGCGCCGTTGGGCACACGCAGAATGCTTCCGACGAAGCGGCCGTGCCATGCGACCAAAGGCCAATAAGCGCCACGTCGATGATCGGCGCCGATGCGTCGATGTGCCCGAGTCGTTGCGTCAGCGCCCCGCCGCGAGACGCGCCGTCTCGTACGCGATGCGCGCACGGTTTGCGGCGCCGACGGCATCCCCGCCCACGTAGAGCGCGAGGTAGTGGCGATACGCGCGCAGCGCACCGGCCCGGTCGCCGGCACGCGCCGCGATCCGGCCCTCCTCCGCGAGGATCGTCGTGAGGTTGGCGAGCAGTGTCCAGTGATAGGAGCGACGACGTAGCGCCGCGAGGGCGCGCGGAAGATCGCCCTCACGCTCCCACAATCGCGCGATGACGATGTTCGACGCATTCGCGCCGATCATGGGAAACTGTAGACGTCCCTCGCGCGAGAGCGAGTCGGCGCGCATCAGCGCCGAGCGCGCGTGCGGGCCGCGACGGGCATCCTGCAGCTGCGCATCGAGCAGCGCGACGCACAGCTCTCGATCGAGCTGGACCTGCCCCGAATCGAGCGCAATGGGCCGAGCGCGGCGCAACCGCTCGACGATCGCCTCCGTCGAGTCGATCCGGCCGTGTGCGGCGCGCCAGAGCTCGACCGTGCAGCGCGCCACGTCGCGTTCCGCCTCTGCGAGGACGCCGGTCGACGACACGTGCGCCGACACCGCCGCCAGTCGCCCGAGCATGGCCTCGACGTCGGCGCGCGGCACGTCCCGATCGGGCGCGACGAGGTCGTTCATCACCATCACGCGGTCGAACGTCGCCGACGGCACACCGGACTGACGAAGCGCCTGTCGTGCGACGAGGATGTCCGGCGGGCGCCCCCGGTTGCGCGCGAGGTCCAGGCGAAGGAGCGCCGCCTCGCTTCGCTCGGCCGGCGTCGCGGCGCGGCCGACGAGCACCGCTGCGGCGCTGTCCGCGTCCTCGAGCGCGACACCCTCCAGCTGCGCCGAGCCGACGATCCGCTCGAGGCTCGCCACGCTCATCGTCGCGAGCCCCGCGCGAAGTGCGGCGCGCGCTGGTGCGTCGTCGAGCGCGACGGCGGCTCGCCACCGCAGGAAGTCCGCGACATCGCTCGCCGCGGCCCTGGACTCCACCTCCACCGACAGTGCGCGGACGCGCGCGGTGTCCCCGTTCGAGGCCGCGAGCTCCAGCAGATGACCCAGCGGTGGCGTGAACGTCGAGTCCAGCGCGAGCGCGCGCCGGAACGACACCTCGGCGCGCGCCCACCCGTCGGCAACTCCGATGAACGGACCGCCATGGAAGTATCGATCGCCGAGCTCGTACCACACTTCGGCGCGATCCGGCGCGGCCGCGACCACGCGCTCCCAGTCCACGACGTCCTCGAGCGACGACGCGCGCCGCACGCCGGGATAGCGCGGACCGACCCATGCCGCCACGGTCGCACGGTCGCGAGCGGGCATGCGGTCCCGCGCCGCATACGCGAGACGGAGTCCGCGGTCGAGTGCACCGAAGTCGGTCGCCGCGACCCAGTTGCCCGCCGTGAACAGCCCGATCGCCGCGAGGCCGAAGCTGGAGTCGACGTCGAGCGCACGCGAGTAGTCCGCCATCGCCAACTCGTACTCGCCGCGCCGATAGGCGGACTGACCGTCGACGTAGGCGCGGAGGAGGCCGAGCGGCATGCCGGCGAGCGCATCGGACTGCGCGGGATCCCTCGTGGCCGAGCGAGCGAGCAGCCCGACGACGAGACGGTCGACGAGCGCCGCGAGGCTGTCGGCCGGTCCTGCGGCTTCGGCGCGGGCACGCGTGCGTCCGTCGGACGCTCCGAGCAGCGTCGCGCGCAACTCGACGCGCGATCCGGTGCCGACCACGCTGCCGAGCAGCACCGTCTCCGCGCCCAGCCGCCGCGCGACCACGAGTGCGGTACCGTCGTCGATCAGCGCGCCGTCGAGTGAGCCCGCGGTGCGCAGTGCGCTCAACACGGCACGAGGATCCGCCGCGCCTGCTCCCCGATCGCTCGCGAGGTCGGCGGCGAGAAGGTCCATCATTCCCTCGCGCAGATACGCGAGCGATGGGTCTGCGCCAGTCACCCGGAATGGCAGCACGGCGACGAGGCCGGTGACGGGAGACGGAGCCCGGATGGCGCGCCACGGCGCGGCCGCGGCGTACGCCGCGATCATGCCGGCGCCGACGACGAGAACCGCGAGCGGCGTCAGACGACGGCGCGATCGGCGCGGGGCGCGCGCCGGCTCGAGGATGTCGTGAGATACCGCGAGTGGCGACGTTCGAGCGACGACAGGAGTCGCCTCCGTCTCCGCCGATGGCACCGTCGAGCGTACCTCCACCTGGACGGGCGCGATGCCCTCGCCTCGGCGCAATCGCTCGGCGCGCGCCTGCACTGCCGCATCGGGCTCGGCGCCGAGCTCCTCTCGCACGAGCGACGCGTGCACGTGCGCGGCCTGGATCGCGCCGCCCGCATCACCCGAGTCCGCGAGCGCGTCCATGAGCCCGAGCACGACCCGCGCGTTGAGTGGCGTCATCGCGGCGAGCCGTCGCCACGCCGCCACCGCGGCCGAATGGTCGCCGCGCGCCGCGCGCGCGCGGGCAACCCGCTCCAACGCCGACGCGGCCAGCTGCGCGAGCGTCGCACGCTCCTCCTCGACCCAGCGCTCGAACGACGGCTCGTCGGTGAGGTAGAAGCCGTCGAGGAACGCACCGCCGTACGCGGACACCGCGCGCTCGTCGTCGCCGTCGGCGATCGCGGCGTTGAACTCGATCACGTCGGCGCCGATGCGGGCGGGATTCAGTCGAAGCTCGGCGCCGTCGAGCAGGAGATCGTCGTGACCGAGGTCGCGACGGAGCCCGTAGATCGTCTGCGCGAGGACCCCGCGTGCGCGGGACTCGTCGCTCTCCGACCACAGACGACCGGTCAGCGTCGCCCGACTGAGCCCACGCGGCCCCGCGGCGGCCAGCGTCGCGAGCAGTGCGAGTGGGCGCTTGCGCGCGCCAGCGCCGGCGACGGCTTCGCCATCTCGCGCGAGCGAGAGCCCACCCAGCGTCCGCAACGCCAGCATCCGGCACTCCTCGCGTCGGCCCCCGTACGCATTTCACGCGGTTTTGAGGGGCCTTTCATCGCCGTGTGATCGAGCGGGCCTAGCATACCCGCCACACCGAGCCGGCGCAACGACGTTCCGCCGGCGCGGCCGATGGCTCACGGCAGTCCGACCACCAACGAGGGCTCGTCACATGCGCAATGGCTATACGGTACTCACTTCATACGCGTCGCGGTGCGTGCATCGGCGTCGCGCGCTGCGGTGGATGGCACCGCTCATCATCTGTGTCTCGGTGCTCGCCTCGTGCAGCGCGGCCGACGGCGCACCGACCCCGACGGGCACACCCGCCACGCCACCGAGTGCGCTGGTGGGAAAGTGGCGCCTCACCGCCGCCGCCTCCGGCTCGGTGTGCGATCAGCTCGGGCACTGCACGGGCACCGACGGCGGCAGCGAGTCCTACGTCTTCACCGCCGACGGTCAATTCGAGTTCACGCAATATCTCGAGACCAACCTGCTCGGCTGCCGCATCGTGGCCACGCTCTACGCCAAGGGCACGCTGACCGTGAGCGGTGGGTCGATGACCCTCGCACCCAGCTACGCGCATCAATCGAAGCAGGCCAACTGCGAGAGCAGCTTCGAGCGCGACGTCGCGATCGATCCCACGCCCTACACGTGGTGGACCGCGAAGGACGACGCAGGCCGGCCACAGCTCTTCATCAAGGGCGGCAGCGGCACCGACGGACCGTTCGACCTCGTGCCCTGATCGCCGCACTCTCTTCCCGCGGCACACCCATCTCACTCACCACTCCAGACATGTCCTCCCTTCGACTTTTCCGCACGGCGCGACCCGCCGCTGCACGTCTCGTCGCACTCGCATTCCTCCCGTACGGCGCCGTCCTCGCCTGTCACTCCATTCCCAGCGCGACGCCGGCCGGCATCGTGCGCCACGCAAGCGCCACGCTCGTCGATGCCGCAGGTCGCACGCTCGGCACGGTGCGGCTCACCGAAGCGGCGACCGATGCCGGCGGACCGCTTGGTGGCGTGGTCCTCAGCGGCACGCTGACCGGCCTGACGCCGGGCCTGCACGGTCTTCACGTCCATGGCGTCGGCCGATGCGATGGGACGGGCGCGTTCTCGACCGCGGGCGCGCACCTGAATCCGGACGCACACAAGCATGGCCTCGAATCGGCGGACGGGCCGCACGCCGGCGATCTCCCGAACGTCGTCGCCGCCGAGTCGGGAGTGGCCGACGTGGCGTCCCGCAGCACGCGCGTGACGCTCGACGACGGCGCCGCCTCGCTGTTCGACGCTGACGGCAGCGCGCTGGTGCTGCACGCCGGTCCCGACGATCAGCGAACGGATCCGAGCGGCGGCAGCGGCGCGCGCATCGCGTGCGGCGTCGTCGTGCACGACTGAACGATGCGCCGCGTCCATCGCACTGCTCACACTCACTCACTCCCCGAGGTCTCTCCCATGTCGATCCGCACAATCGAAGCGCGGTGTTCGGCGCTGTCGCTCGCTCTCCTTCTCTTCACGGCGGCGCCGGTCGCCGCCCAACTCCCCGCTCCCGCGCCGGTGTCGCTCACCGTCGGCCCGGCAACCGCTTCCATCATCGTCGGTCAGCGTGGCACCGTCTTCGTGAGCGCACGCACCTCGACCGGGGCTGCGTTCGTGCCGACCAGCGACGCCGTGTTCACAGTGGACGTCGCCGATCGGAGCATCGTGTCCGCGCCGGCGACGGTGACCATGCTGCACGGGCAGAGCTCCGCGTCGCTCGCACTCACCGGTCTGGCCGTCGGGCGCGTCGGCATCACGGTTCGCTATTCCGCGCTCGCGGCGGCGGTGACGGTCAGCGTGATGGGCGTCGACGGCAGTACCGCCCCCGCGCCGCCGCCCGATACGGTGACGAGCGTCGTCGCGCCAGCGAAAGGAAAGCCGAAACGCGCGTCGAGTCCGTGACGCCGCTGGCGACCGATGCTCGCGGCGCTACGGTGCTGCGGGATGCACGCGTGCCGCGAACCCGCCCGCGGCGAGCATCGGCACCGTCAGCACGTCACCGCGCTTCACGCGCTGGCGGTCGATCACGAGCGTGATCTTGTCGGCGCCGTCCCGGTAGATCTCCGCCTCGTAGGTCGTCCCCTCGGTGAGGAACGAGAGCGGAACGCTCGCCGTGCGCGCGTCGCGTGTGATCCCGCCGACGAACCACGCGTCTCCCTTCCGCCGCGCGAGAATCGCATGGCTCGACGGCACGCCGTCGACGAAGCGGATGTCGTCCCACGTCGACGGCACCGCCTTCAGGAAGTCGACGCCGCTGAATGCCAGGATACGATCGTAGCGCTCGGCGAAGATCTGGATTCCCGCCTCGTAGATGACGCACTGGCCGAGTTGGTAGGCGAGCGAGCCGATCGAGCGCTGGAGGTGGAAGGGGGTGTAGCTCACCGGCCCCATGACGTTGCGCACGTACGGGATCGTCAGGTCGTGCTGGATGTTCTGTACACGGCGCTCCAGCCCGTACACGGCTTCCGCGCTGGCGAGGTTCGGCCACCGCCGGCGCTCGCCGGACGGAATCGCCGCGCCATGGTACTCGACCATGAGGTGGTACTTCGCCGCCGTCTCGGAGAGGAAGTCGCGAAGCTGCAGCCGGACCTGGGTGTCCTCGTAGTCGTCCGTCGCCGTGGCCGTGCTGTCCTGCTGGTCGAAGAAGTCGATCTTCGCGCCGCGGATCCCGAGGCGCGCCAGCTCGGCCATCCACGCGTCGGCGCGATCGTGCTTGTACAGGAAATCACGGTTGGCGACCTTGCCCCACGCCATGATCGCGACGTTGCGCGCCTTCGCGTACGCCGTCGTCGCCGCCATGTCGGGGGTGCGATTCTGCCAGCCCGCGTCGGTGACGTGCCACTCCCAGCCCATCTCGACGTCGAAGTCGATCCAGGTTCCGAGCTTCTTCCCGTCGCCGGCGATGAAATCCCAGCTCGCGCGGCCGGGCCGAATCCACGACGCGTCGCGCAGCGCCGGCTCCGTCGGCGGATTCAGGTTCTCCAGCATCACCGACTCGACGATCTTCCCGACGCTTCCACGCGAGATCATCATGAACCGCCAGGGAGACGCGAAGGGGAGCGTGGTCCGCACCGGCCCCTTCTGATCGATCGGGAAGCTGACGGCGAGCGTGTTTGCCGTGCGCTTGAAGTTCGGGATGACGTACGTGCCGTAGCTCGCCGCCTGCGCCACCAGGACGAAATGTCCGCGATCGACTAGCTGCGCGAGGACGGGCATCGAGATGCGGTCCGCATCGATGGGACCGAGCGGCGTCTCGTAGCCGTAGTTGTTCGGGTGCGCCTGCCCCCAGTACGTGACGTTCGTTCCCGCGAGCGGGAAGGTGGTGTGCTCGTTCGAGATCTCGACGTCACCCGTGCCCGGGAGCAGGTATCGGAAGGCGATGCCGTCGTCGTACGCGCGGAGCACGACATGCAGCTCGGCGTCGCCCGTCCGGAAGGCGAGCTCCAGCTCGTTGGCGTGATTGACGTACGTCGAGCGTTTGCCGACCGGGAGCCGGTACGTCTCGTTCACCTCGGCGCGCGATAGTCGCACGAACCGGAGCGCCGGTCCGAGATCGCCGCGATTCGTCGCGATGCCAAGCCTGCCCCGGTCGATGAGCACGGTCTTGCCGCTCGTCACCGTGAACGTCGGGCCGTCGCGGTCGTGGCGCACGGAGATGGCGACCTTGCCGTCGGGGGACCGCACGACGTACTGGGCGCGTGCGCTCGGCGGTGTGGCGACGAGGAGCGCGAACAGCAATGGCGCCGGTGAGCCGCGGCGTGGATGGACGGTCATGGTGCGTCGTCTGGGATGGTCGATCAGTCGGCCGGATCATACCGCGCGACAGGCGCGCTCGCGACACGGAGCTGAACGCGCTGCCCCGAACGCGACACGGCCCCGAGCGCATGCGCTCGGGGCCGTGTCGAGACAGGATCGGGATTTCAGTCTCCCGGACCGCGGCACACGTCGTGGAACTGCATGTTGCCTTGATCGATCAACTGGCCGAGGGGGCCGCCGATCAACACGGTGTTACCGAGCTTGACCCACACCCGGTCCGTGCCCTTGCCCGGCTCCCCGCCGTCCCAAAGGCGCAGCTCGACCGCGACGCCGTTCTTCGCGATGCCCTTCACGATGCGCGCGTTGGTCAGGTTCAAGAGCGCACCGGCCGGAGTGTAGGAATCGATGTCCGGCACGTGGTTGTCCACGCCGTTGGCCACGATGTGGAACTCACCGAGGATCCCGCCGCCCGGCTTGTTGCCACCGGCGTTGCCGCTGATGACCACCTTCTCGCCGTTCACCTCGGTCACGAGGCGACCGAAGGTGATGAAGTCGCATACCTGCTCCGGTGGCGGCGGCTCGACGTGGTTGACGAAGGTGATCGTCTCACCGTGGTAGCTGTTCACGATGAGCTCGCCCCCGTTCGTGAACGTCAGCGCACTGATCGTCGTCAACGGGCCGTCCACCTCCTGGTCGATCTTCATTCCACTGACGCTCTGGAATCCGGCTGACGTCTCGCTGAGCGTCACTCTCGACCCGATGAGGTTGAGCCCATTGTCGTCGGCGACCACGATGCAGACGCCTGGGGCGACGGTGGCGGTGGCGAGTACGTCCTCGAAATAGTTCTGCTGTACCGATGGATCTCCGAA
>QHVE01000023.1:68432-84490 GCA_003223455.1 Gemmatimonadota bacterium
TCGGGGGTGGCGTCCGTAACGATATCGCCGAGGGCATACCGCGGCGCCGCCGGCGCTCTGAGCGCGGTCGGGGAATTCTCACCGGTGGTGGCACACGCGGCGAGCCCTACGAGTCCTGCCAATCCTGCTACAGCGGATCTGGTCACTGCCGATAACGATGTCATCGTCGTCGAACTCCTGATCTGAACGGGGAAAACCGCACTCGATGGCGCGCGAAACGGCGCGTGCGGAGCGCACGCGGGCCGGCATGAGCGTTTGTGCAGGGGCGGCGGCTGACTCACCGCGACAGACCGTCACCAGCGCGACGACCTGTAGCGGCCTGGGCACGGCGCCGATGATGACGGGGCGGCGAGCGACACCGGAACGTTCCGACGAAGTGACACACGCATGGCGGCGTCATACTCACCGCGCGTTCGCGGAAGACGCTGCACCATGCGACGCAATCATTCGACCAGCCTATCGGCGCAGGTCCTCGGTCGCATTGGACTTTAGGTAAACAAACGTGCGCGCGCGTGTCGCGTTACATGAACGCGACACGGCCCCGGGCAAGCTTGCCCGGGGCCGTGTCGTACGACGCCTACCCGATATCGACTACTTCGGGCCGCGGCAGTTCGAGTGGAACTGCATGTTGCCCTGGTCGATGAACTGGCCATCGGCCCCGAACAGCTCGACGCCGTTCAGCTTCACGTAGACCTTGTCGGTCCCCTTGCCCGGCTCCCCACCGTCCCAGAGACGCAGCTCGACCGCGACGCCGTTCTTGGCCGTGCCCGTCGTGATGCGCGAGTTGGTCAGGCCGAACAGCGCGCCGCCGGCCGTGATCGGACCGTAGGTGTCCACCTGCGCGACGTGATTGTCCACACCGTTGGCCTCGATGTGGAACTCGCTCAGGATGCCACCGCCCGGCTTGTTGCCGCCGGCGTTGCCGCTGATGACCACCTTCTGGCCGTCGACCGTGGTGACGAGCCGGCCGAAGGTGATGAAGTCGCACACTTCGGGCGGCGGCGGCGGTGGCGCGTTGACGGTGTTGACGTAGGTGATGAGGGAACCGTGGAACTGGTTGATGCGGTAGGTCAGGCCGTCAGCGACCGGTACCGGGGCACCGGTCGCGGTGCCGCCGCCGATGAGGGCGTCGATCTGTACGAGCGTGGCGCTCACGAAGCCGGCCGACGTCTCGTTGATGACCACATCCGACGCGATGCCATTTCCACCGTTGTCCTCGGCGATGACGACGCACTCGCCCGGAGCGACGGTGACCGTGGCGAGGACACTGCCCGAGGGTGAGCCTGGCGTCGGGAAGCCGGCAGCGACGAACTGGGTTCTGCTGGCCGTGAAGGTGCCGCTCACGTTGCTGCTCGCCGACTTGCAGATCTTGACCTTGCCCAGCTCCGGCGACTGATCGAGGGTGGTGCCGAGCGCGAGGCGCGGCGACGTCGGGGACTGCAGTGCATTGGTGGCAGTGTCGACGGAACACGCGCCGAGTCCTACGAGTCCTGCGACAGCAAATCGGGTGATTCCAGCGAGGGACGACTTTGTCATGGGGCTTTTGTTGGAGGACGAGGGGAACGCAGATAAGCGAGCGCACTCAGCAACCCTCGTTCCCAACCGCGCCGGACACAAAGCGCCGTGGGCTCGCGTGTTACGAAATCGCGGAAAGTGCGCTCGTTGCGGGCATGCCACGCTACGTCGGTGAGCGGCTACACAAATCACCGTGCGTTTACGCTCCTGGCGACGGTTGACAAACGGACGGTATCTGCGAGCATTGCCGCACCCTCCCCAGGACATCTGAACGATGCCGTTCATCCCCTTGCACGCCGTACTGACGGTCGCGCTCCCGCTGCTGCAGGACGCGGTCGTTCCACCGCCCCCGCGAGTTCCCCTCCCCCGCCCCTCCGCCACCGCGGTGCTCGCGTCGACCAATCAGAACCTCGTCCCCGCGGGTCGTCGCGTCCGGGACACGCTCATCCTCGCGCTCGACGTCGTCGAGGCGGCGTATCGCCCCGAAGGCGACGAGGATCCAGTCGTCAGGATCCTCGCCCTCGCCGAGCGGGGAAAGGCGCCGCAGGTCCCCGCGCCACTGGTGCGCGTGCCGGCGGGAACGACGGTGCGACTCACCCTTCGGAACCGGTCGGACTCCGCGCTGATGTTCAGCGGCTTCCGCCCGGCGCTGAAGGCGGCGGACGACACGCTGCAGCTTCCGGCGGGCGCGACGCGCGAGATCACCGTTCGTCTCGACGCGGTCGGCACGTTCGCCTACTGGGGAGTGCTGAAGGGTCTCACCAGCTTCCCGCAACGCGACTGGCTCGACTCACAGCTCAGCGGCGCGATCATCGTCGATCCCGCGGGCGCTCCGCCGCCCAGGGACCGCATCTGGGTCGTGACGGAGTGGTTCCATGGATATCCCGATCGGCCGTTCGAGAGTGCGCTGGTGTTCAACGGCAAGGCGTGGCCGCACAACGAGCGCATCACCCTCGCACAGGGGGATTCGGTGCACTGGCGGATCGTGAACCTCGCGGCGATCGAGCATCCGCTGCACCTGCACGGCTTCTATTACCGAGTGGAGCGACGGGGCGGCGAGCGCGGCGACACCGCGATCGCGCCGTCGCAGCAGTTCCTGCAGAACATGCAGATCCTGCCGATCGGTGGCACGATGACGATCGGCTGGGTGCCGACGACGCCGGGCAACTGGGTGTTCCACTGCCACTTCGCGTCGCATGTCGGCGAGGCGGTGACGCTGCACGGCTCACCAGAGGCGCACACGGTGCGACTCGCCGGCGAGCCGACGGGTCACGCGCCGAGCGTGCACGGCGGACACGAGATGCGCGGCCTCGTGATCGGACTGCACGTCACACCCGCGGCAGGCTATCACGAGCCCGTCGTCACCGAGCGGCGGACGATCCGGCTCTTCGCGCAGAAGAAGGCGGGAGTCCTTGCTGGATTTCAGACCGCCTATGGCTTCGTGATGCAGCGCGGCGACTCGATGCCGGCGCACGACTCGGTGCAGATTCCCGCGCCGGTGCTCGAGCTGCGTCGCGGCCAGCCGGTGCGGCTCCTGGTGAAGAACACGATGGACGAGTTCACCGGCGTGCACTGGCACGGACTCGAGATCGAGAGCTTCCCGGACGGCGTGCCGAACTTCAGCGGGATGGGCGGCCACATCATGCCGCCGATCGCGCCCGGCGATTCCTTCGCCGCCGAGTTCACACCGCCGAGGAGCGGTACGTTCCCCTATCACTCGCACCTGAACGAGCTGCGGCAGATCGGCTCGGGGATGTACGGCGCGATCGTCGTGACCGACGGGCCCCGCGACACGACGCGCGACCACGTGATCGTGGCCGGCGGCGGTGGCGTGCCGATGTTCCACAAGTTCGGGCCGGCGTTCCTGCTCGTGAACGGCTCGAGCTTTCCGCGCGAGATCCACATGACGGTGGGCGACACGAACCGCCTGCGCATCGTGAGCATCCACAGCGACGAGATCCTCGACTTCAGGCTGAGCGACGACTCGACCGTCGCGCACTGGACGCCGATCGCCCGCGACGGCGCCGATCTGCCCCCGGGGCTGCGTCGCCCGACACTCGCCAGGATCGACATGGGACCGGGCCAGACGGCGGACTTCCTCTACGTGCCCGATCGACCGGGGAAGATGCTGCTGGAGGTCTGGATCGGATCGACGTCGATCGGCGCGAGGGTGGCGGTGCCGGTGGTCGTGGAGGGGAAGACTCAGTGACTCGGTGACTCGGTGACTCGGTGACTCAGTGACTCACGACCCCCGATCCACGTCGCTCCGCACGCGGAGGTCGCCGCCCATGGCGCGGGCCCAGGCGCGGCTGGTCACGAGACCGGGGCCGGAGCCGCCGGCGTCGGATTCGGCGGGATGGCGTGACGGCGCGGCGGGATCGAAGATCTCCTCCTGACGCTCGGGCGACATGCCGCATCCGCTGTCGCCCACGCGGAGCATCACGACGTCCTCCGGCATCCCCTCCGGATAGCCGATGTCCACCATCACGTGGCCGCCGGGCTCCGTGAACCTGATTGCGTTGGAGATCAGCGTGAACAGGATGCCGTGCAGCCAGCGTGGATCCGCGAGGAGTCGAGCGTCGGGGGCGATGTCGGCGACGGAGTCCAGCCGTTTCGCGATCAGCTGCGGCTCGACGATGCGCAGGACCGCGTTCACCGCCTCGCGCACGTTCACTGCCTCGAGATTGCGTTCCATCGGTCTCGCTCCCCTGGGTTCGACGGCCCCTGAGGAAGACGTGGATGGAGGCACGGTGGTCACCGAGTGAGGCCGGCGAGGGCGGTACGCCAGGGAGACGTACCGCCGTCGCGCGGCTTCCTGCTCAGCTTCGCTCGTATACCATGAACAGCTTCTCCGAGCACCCGATGTCGCTGCAGAAGAAGTGTTCCAGGCGGCCATACTCCCTGAATCCGGCCCGGCGGTAGAGGCGCACCGCCGTCTCGTTCTCGGCGATGACGCCGAGGACGATCTGTCGCAGCCCGATGCGATCGAGTCCGTACCGGACCGCGGTCTCGACGAGCTGCCCACCCACTCCCTGCCCCTGCAGCCAGGGAGCGACATACATGTGCACCAGCTCCGCGCGATGGCGCGTGCGCTCGCGCGTCTCTCGGAGCAACCCGCAGATACCGCCGAGCTCTCCGCGCGTGAACGCGCCGAACATCGGGTTGTCGTCGTCGGGCTTCGCGATGAACCGCTCGAACGGCAGCGTCGCCACGGCGGCCGTTTCAGCGAACGTGCTCCCGAACACACGCGCGTTGCGCTGCAGCGCCTGGAGCCGCATCGCCCGGTACAGTCCCTGCTCACCGGGCGCGAGGCGCCGGATTTCCACATCCCGCATCATCGTTCGTACTTTCGCTCCCAACTGAGTCAACATCTTCATGTGCGTTCCACCATTCGGAGGGCTCGCACGCGGGTGAGCGTCGGCGCGTGTCGGGCAGTGGACGACGGCTCGGCCGGAACGGAGAACGAGCCGTCCCACCGCGCCATCACGACCGCGGCGAGACAGTTGCCGACGACGTTGATCGACGTGCGCCCCATGTCCATGAATGCATCCACGGCAAGAATGAGGGCGACGCCCTCGACTGGCAGTCCGAACTGCGTGAGCGCACCCGTCAGCACCACGAGCGCCGCGCGCGGGATGGCGGCAATCCCCTTGCTCGTCAGCATCAGCGTGACGAGCACGAGGAGTTGCTTGCCGAGTGGCAGGTCGATCCCCGCCGACTGCGCGACGAACAGCACGGCCAGCGAGAGATAGAGCGCGGTACCATCCATGTTGAAGGCGTAGCCCGTCGGCAGTACGAACGACGCGACGCGCCGCGGGACGCCCATCGCCTCCAGGTTCCGCAGCGCGAGCGGCAGCGCGGCCTCCGACGACGCCGTGCTGAATGCGACAAGCCACGGCTCGCGCACGGCGGAGACGAACCGCCGGAGCGGCACGCGGGCCACGAGGGCGATCGGGAGCAGCACCACCAGCGCGAACACGACGAGCGCGCCGTAGAGCGTGCCGACGAGAAGGCCCAGCGGGCGAAGCGCACCGAGCCCGTTCTTCCCCACCGTCGCCGCGATCGCCGCACCGACGCCGACCGGCGCGACGCTCACGACGATGCCGGCGAACTTGAACATCACCTCGCTCAGGCTCTCGCACGCCGAGAGCATGAAGGTCTTGGCGTCGCCGCGCACTCGCGTCAGCCCGACAGCAAACAGCGTGGCGAAGACGACGATCTGCAGTGCATCGTTCCGCGCCATGGCATCGATCACACTCTCGGGGACGACGTGCTCGAGCAGCGTGACGAACGACGGCGGAGGGGTGGAAGGCAGCGCGCCCGCGGTCATCGGCGGCCGGCCCATCGTCACGCCCCGTCCCGGGTGCACGACGTTCCCCGTCACGAGCCCGACGACGAGCGCGATCGTGGTGACGACCTCGAAGTAGAGGATGGATCGCACGGCGAGCCGGCCGACTCCCTCGACGCCGGCGCCGTGACCGGCGATGCCGACGACCAGCGTCGCGAACACCAGCGGCGCGATCATCGACTTCACCAGACGGAGGAACAGCGTCGACACCACTGCCAGATCGCTCGCGTGAAACCCGGCCATGCCGGCGCGATCGGGGAGCAGCAGCCCGACCGCGACGCCGACGACGACGGCGACGAGCATTCGTCGAGTCGACGACGGCCCGCGCACTGGCCGTCGCGGGCCGTCGCCGAGTTTCGTGACCGCATCCTGCATCCACATGCAACGCACCCTCCTCTACGAGCCCGCGGCGGTCGCGGTCAGCGGGTCGATGACCTGCCGCACGCGACTGACGCGGTTCGCCGGCAGCCCGGCGCGCGCGGCATGCTCGCGCACGATCTGCTCGCTGGTCGCGAGGTATTCGCAGTACATCCGGTTCTCGGTGACGTTGGTTCGGATCCACTGGATCCCCGTGCCCATGTCGCTGATCGCCTTGTTGGAGCCGAACGACGCGAGGCGCAGTGCGTCCAGCGACAGGTCTCCGACTCCCGGCAGATCGCGCTCGATCACGAAACGGTGCATGGTCTCACGCCGCAGTAGTGGTGTCATCGGTGAAAGCGTGACGCGCTCAGCAGTGGACCCGTGGGTTCCACGACGCGAACAGCCCGCTCGGATTGGCGCGGTGTGTCCAGACGTGGAGCGCCCACACGGCGAAGACCTCGTTCTGCGTGAACTTCTGGCCGAACAGCTCCGGCGCCGGCGAGGTCTTGGGGACAATGGCATACGGCACGATGTACTCGACGCCCACCAGGCTCGCCTGCCCGTCAGTGCCGGGCTCGTAGATGAGCGCCTCGGGGTGAGACGCGTCGGCGCGCCCGTCGATCAGGGTGACGTTTGCCCAGTGCACGCCCATGGCGCCCTCGTCGCCATTCGACATGCAGTCGGTGAGCGCGAGGTCGTACCCGGCGCTCTTCGCGAGCGCGAGGCTCGAGTAAGGCGCGAGCGACTCCTTCAGTTGCTGTACCGCGGGGGGAATAGCGGGTGCCGTCGGGCCGTCTCCATCGTGGCACGCAACACCCCACGCCACGGGCGCCAGCACCATCGCAATCAGCAGTCGGGACCTTACCGTCATGTCCGTGATTCTCCATGTTGAATCGGTCGAAACGCGCGCCGTGTGCACCTCCAGGGCCGCGTGCATCGGCTCTCGTGGGTCGGAGCGCGCAGTCTAGATGAGCCACGTCGCCTCCCTCTCGCCCGCGGTTCGCCCCTTCGTCGCCCGCTCGACCGTGACCCGTCTCAGGCTGTTCGGTGGCGCAGTGATCGACGCCGCATCGGGGCCGATCACCGGGCGCGCGACGCAGCGACATCGGCTCGCGCTGCTCGCGCTGCTCGCGACGACGCGTCGCCTGTATCGCGGCCGCGACCAGCTCGTGACGATCCTGTGGCCCGACGCCGACGCCGAGCGCGGGCGCAAGCTGCTCTCCGACTCGATCTACCGGATCAATCAGGCGCTCGGCGGCGAGGTGATCTCCGGCACGGGCGACGACGTGCGCCTCAGCCGCCAGCACCTCGGCAGCGACGTGGCGGATCTCGAGGCCGCCGTCGACGCGAACGACTGGCGCCGTGCGGTGGAGGTGTATACGGGGCCGTTTCTCGACGGCTTCTACCTGCCCAACGCCACCGAGTTCGACCAGTGGATGGAGGGGGAGCGCCGGCAGTACGCGCGCGCGGCCGAGAAGTCGATCGAGGCGCTCGCGATCGAGGCGCGCGACGCCGACCGACTCACCGACGCCGTGGACTGGTGGCAGCGGCTGGCCGCGCTCGTGCCCGACGAGTCGCGCGTGGCGCTCGAGCTCATGCGTGCGCTGGAGCGCGCCGGCAACCGCGCCGGCGCGATTCGCCACGCGCGCGTGCACGCCGCCGTGCTGCGCGACGTGCTCGGCCTCGAGCCCGATCGTGCCGTCGAGGAGCTCGCGAGCCTCATGACCAGGCGCAGCGAAGCACCCGTGCGCGCACCGGAGCGGCCGCCGCGCCGCGAGATTCCAGCGGTGGCAATGGCGGAGCCGGAGCCGTCGAGCGACACGGCTGACGCGGCGCCGAGTGTGCTCGTGGCACCGATGTCCCCCAGCACGGCGACCGCGCCCGTCGGCACGCCGCCCGCCAACTCGATCGCCGTCCTTCCCTTCACCAACCTGAGTGGGTCGGACGCCAACGCCTACTTCGCCGACGGCGTGTCCGAGGAGCTCATGTACCTCCTCACGCGCTCGTCCGGGCTGCGCGTCGCGTCACGAACGTCGGCGTTCGCCTGCCGCGAGCTCAACCTCGACGCGCGCGAGGTCGCCGACCGGCTGAACGTCGCGTGGCTCCTCGAGGGAAGTGTGCGGCGCGCCGGCGAGATGCTGCGCATCGTCGCCCAGCTCACCGACGCGACGAGCGGCTACCTCGTGTGGTCCGAATCGTACGACCGCACGTCGAGCGACATCTTCGCCATCCAGGCGGAGATCGGGCGCGACGCCGGTGCCACCGTCGATGGCGCGTGCGGCGAAGGATCCCGGCACGTACGATCTCTATCTTCGGGCGCGCTACCAATGGCATCGTCGCTCGGAGCAGAGTCTGCGCGACTCGGTGCCGCTGTTCGAGCAGGTCGTGACGCGCGATCCGGAGAACGCGCGCGCGTGGGTCGGTCTCGCGGACACCTATGCCGTGATGGGAGTCTACGACTATCTCCCGCCGCGGCTCGCGTTCCCGCTCGCCGATTCCGCGGCGCGCCACGCGATCGTGCTCGATGCGTCGCTCGCCGCACCGTACGCCACGCTCGCGTACGTGGATACGTACTTCCGCTGGGACTGGCGCTCGGCGGAAGACACCTTTCGTCGCGCGATCGAGCTCGAGCCGACCTACTCGGTCGCACATCAATGGTACGCCAACCTGCTCGTCACGCGCGGGCGGTTCGAGGAAGCCGAGCGGGAGATGCGTCACGCCGCGGAGCTCGATCCGCTGTCGATGATCGCGCACGCCGGCATCGGCTGGCTGCTCATCTTCGCGCGGCAGTTCGACCGCGCGGCGCATCAGCTCCAGCTCGCGCTGAAGATGGACCCGGACTTCGTGCTGGCGCACCACTGGCTGGGGCTCGCACACCTCGGCGCCGGCCGTGCGACGCAGGCCATCCCGTGCTTCGCGCGCATGCTCTCGCTGTCGGACACGGGGACCTTCGAGAGCGTGCTCGGTCTCGGCGCGCTCGCGCGCGCCCATGCGGCGACCGGCGCGATGGACGAGGCGAGCGCCATCCTCGCCGGCCTGCTCGAGCAGGAGGAGAATGGGCGCTACGTCTCCTCGTTCCAGCTCGCGAAGGTGTGGCACGCGATGGGTGACGTGCCCGCCGCGCTTTCGCGGCTCGAGCGCGCGTTCGACGAACGCGCGCACTCGATGGTGTTCCTGCGGGTGGACGCGCAACTGGCGGCCCTCGCCGGCGAGCCGCGCTACCAGCGCCTGATCGACGCGGTGGAAGGTTCGGCGTCGTAGCGTCCGACTAGTAATGCACGACGATGATGACCGTGGAGCCGATCGGCACGGAGCGCATCGTCACCGTCCACGCGCCGCGCGTGAACTGCAGAGTGATGAACGGTCCGCCGGCGTCGAACGCGTCGGACACCTGCACCCACCCGCCACCCGCCGCGTTGGTCGAGAGGTAGGCGGTAACGGCCGGCGGATGCGTGGCATCGCCGGCGTCGGCCGGCAACTGAAAGTCGACGAGCGCCGCGTCCGCGACGCGCGAGAGCGTGAGGCTCGCGCCCGAAGATCCCCCCGGGCCGACTGGTCCGGCGGGGCCGGTGATGCCCGTAGGGCCGGGGGCGCCTTGCGGTCCTGCCGGGCCGGCGGGCCCCATCGCACCGTCGGCTCCCCGACACGCCAGGAGCCCGACGACGACGATGATGAGAATCCTGCGCGGCATGGTTGTTCTCGAATGGTGATCGGCACGAGCGCATCGCTCGGCGGTCGAGCCGAGCGGAGACAAGCTAATCGGCGCTATCGCCCCATTCTCGCCACGAGCGAACGGGAATCATTTCGCCCCTCGATGCCTCTATGGGGGTGCAGGCCAATGCCTGCTCCCTCACTTACGGATCGGCACATGCGTTCCACGCTCGCAGTCTTCTCGACTCTCCTCATCCTCACCTCGGCGTGCGGTGGCGACTACGGTCGCTCGACGTCGCCGTCGGGTGGCTACACCTATCCGCCGCCGGTCACACCTGTCGACACGCAGCCGACGCCGCGGAGCATCCGCTCGATCGTTCTGACGGCTCCCGAGTCGATCCTCGTCGCGGAGCGCTCGACGGAGCTCGCCGTCTTCGCCCTCGATTCCAGCGGCCAGCAGGTCGGCCGAGTGCGCAATGCCACCTTCACGAACACCAACGCGTTCAGCTTCGCCGTCTCGCCGGACGGTGTGCTCACCGCGCTCTACAGCTCCTTCCGTCCATTCCGCGCGACGATCACGGCGAGCGCCGTGATCGATGGCGTCACGTTCACCGCGTCGAAGCGGTTCGACGTCCGCAGCAGCGAGCCAGCGCGCATCGACTTCCTCACGTCGTTGCAGCCGGAGAGCGTTCGTCCCGAGCCGACGTTCTCCGCCGCCGACGGCATCGTCTATCTCGCCGTCACCGACTCGGGCGTCGACTTCACGCTGCTCTGGTCGAAGCTGACGGGGCATCCGATCGGCGCGCACATTCACGGTCCGGCGGAGTTCGACGGCGTCGCCGGCGTGCTGGCCGATTTCCCCGTGGCCGACCAATTCGCCACGCATGGCCTGATCCGCGGCACGCTCACCGCGGCGAGCATCAGGGCGAGAGACGGACGTGCGGCGATCTCGGTCGATTCCCTCGTGACCTTGATACAGAACCGCGCCGTCTACGTCGACATCCACTCGGCGGAGCAGCCGGCGGGCGAGCTTCGCGGCACGCCGTTCGCGAGCGCTCTGACGGCGACGCGTGTGCCACTCACGCTCGGCGCGCCTGCTGCTGCCGCAGCACCTCGTACGTCGCGATCCCCACGCTCGTCGAGAGGTTGAGCGACCGCACGAACGGCGACGACATCGGCAACGCGACGAGCCGCTCGGCGTACTGCACGAGGAGTCCAGCGGGCAGCCCCGTCGTCTCGCAACCGAAGACGAGCACGACGTCGTCGGTCGCGCCGAGTGGAGTGTCCCAGAGCATGCGTGCCGCCTTCGTGGAGAAGAACCACGCGTCGCCGAGCGTCGGGATCTCGCGCTCGAACACGTCCCAGCTCGGCCAGACGTGCAGGTCGACGTGCTCCCAGTAGTCGAGCCCAGCCCGCCGCACCTCGCGCTCGTCGAGCGAGAAGCCGAGCGGCTCGACGAGATGCAGCGTCGCGCCGGCGGCGAGGCAGGTGCGTCCCGCGTTGCCGGTGTTCCAGTGAATCTCGGGGTGCACGAGCACGACGTTGATGGCCATTCACAGGTACCGGCGCTCAGACCCGCAGCGGGAGCGCTCCCGGACCTTCCTCCCACCGATACGACACGCGATGCGTGACGAACCCCCACTCGCGCGGCGTCGTGGTGCGCAGCCAGTCGAGCGGCTCGCATCCGCCGCGCTCGCCCCCTGACAGCGCGAGCATCATCGCCGCGCGGTACGCCGCCTTCTGCTCGGCGGTGACCGTGCGCGGATCGACGGAGACGAACAGCGCGGTCCCGCTCCGCGCGACGAGGTCGAGGAACTGCCGGTCGAGCTCCCACGGCGTTCGCTCGGTGTGCGCCGCGCAATCGGGGTCGCTGCTGAAGAACGCATTGTGCTGCGGCAGGCGGTACGCGAGGGTGTTGACGCCCATGCGCCGCGTGCGCTCCCACGCGTGCCCCGACGTGTCGTCGCCGGTGCGCTGAATCTCGAACAGGCCCGCCGCCAGGTGGCCCATCGTGTTGCAGCCGAGGAGCACGACGTCTCCCGCCGCCTCGCGCAGTGTGCGATACAGCCGGAGGAGAATCTCGGCGTTGGTGAGCGACGTGTCGGCGAACGACCAGCGCGAGTCCGTGAGCTCGGCGCCCATCTCGAACCCCCACCGGCCGAACGCATCGTAGGTCGAGAAGTCGTGCTTGATCAGCTCGTAGCCCCACGACTTGACGCGTGCGATGTCGTCGTGGATGAGCGACAGATTCTCCGGCATCGTGAGGTCGAGGGCCTTGTCCTCGTCGCGGTTCGGGCCGGCGCGCAGGCGCCTGGTGTCCGTCGGCTTGCTCAGCGCCGTGGGGCGCATCCAGATGCCCGGCCGCACGCCGAGTTTCTTCATGTCCGCCGCGAGGCCGGGCATGTCGGGGAACTTCACGGGATCGCCGCTCGTCCACGGTCCGCCAGGCGCGGACGATCCCGGCGTCCATCCCGCGTCGATCACGCAGTAGGGACGCACCGTGTGGCCGGCCGAGATCTCGGCGAGGAACGCCGCGTCGCGGCGCATGGCGTCGGCGTCGAAGTTCCGGCCGTAGGCATAGTACCAGTTGTTGTTGCCGCAGATCGGCGTCGGGGAGAGCCGCGGTGTGGGTGACATCACGCGACAGAAGCGCCTGAGCGCAGAGAGCGGAGAGACGGGCCGCGACGTCACCATCTGCACGACCGTCGCCGCGACGATCTCGCGGTCGCCCGGGCGGCTCGCGCTGCCGCCGTTTCGGAAGTCGAGCCAGAGCGACACGCCTTCCTCGTCCACCGTCCAGAAGCACAGCGCGTTGGGCTGAACCTTCACGCCGTGCATCACCGTGGTTCCATCGCCCTGATCGTGCGCGGCGAAGTACCAAGGCATCACGCGCTCGGGCTGGAGGTATCGCCACTGGAGGTCTCCGTAGCCACGCTCCCAGGCGTCGCCGAGGATGAGCCGCGATGTGTAACGGGCCGAGGGCCAGCGGAGCGCGACGCGGGCGAGCGTCGTGCCCGGCGCGCTCACCCTCACCGTGAGACCGGAGGCCGCTTCGTCGAGCTGCACGTGGACGCCCTGCGCGGTGGTGAAGCGCATGCCCTGGCGTGATGCCGCGACCATTCGGCCGGAGCCGTCGTGATCGATGTACACGCGCGCCGGAATCTCGGGGGCCAGTGGCGCGTCGGTGTGCGCGTTGGGATCGGCAGCCGTGGTGGCGGGCGGCGCCGTGCTCGCGCGTGCCAGCGAAGGAGCCAGCGCGAGCGAGCTCGCGCCGATGGCGAGCGCGTCGCCGAGGAACCTGCGGCGTGACGGATGGGCCGGCGTGTCGGACATCGAATGATCGGGGAAGCGTGGCGGGCCGCGCCGAGCGGGCGGGACGGGTGCACGACTACTACAGTCCGGCATCGGGGCGCGCAATCGTCGCTCGGCGATATACGCCCAACGATC
Organism: Gemmatimonadota bacterium; assembly: GCA_003223455.1. Classification (GTDB taxonomy): domain Bacteria; phylum Gemmatimonadota; class Gemmatimonadetes; order Gemmatimonadales; family Gemmatimonadaceae; genus AG11. Next base: position 81,754 of record QHVE01000023.1, read on the forward strand.
CCTCGCGGCGTCAGCCGCACGGCCATCAGCTTCCGGATGCGACGCGCCGATGCGCCGCTCACAGCTCCCTCAACGGCGACATCTCAGGGCGAACGGGGCGAAGACATGCGCAACTACCTGACCGAATTCATCGGAACCTTCTTTCTCTGCCTCACCATCGGGCTCACCGTGATCGGCGGGACACCGCTCGCGCCGCTCGCGATCGGCGCATCGCTCATGGTGATGGTCTACATGGGCGGCCACATCTCGGGCGGGCACTACAATCCCGCCGTATCGCTCGCCGTGCTGATGCGAGGGAAGATGGCGTCGGTGGGCGAGTTCGCCGGCTACGTGATCAGCCAGTGCGTGGGAGCGCTCGTCGCCGCGCTCGTCGTGTACTTCATCCACGGCCGCACCTTCGCGCCCGCGCCGGCGCCGACGGCGTCGACGGCCGCCGCGTTCCTCGTCGAGCTGCTCTACACCTTCGCGCTCGCGCTCGTCGTGCTCAACTCGGCGGCGTCGGCGAAGACGCACGGCAATTCGTACTTCGGGCTCGCGATCGGATTCACCATCGTCGTCGCCGCGTTCGCCGGCGGACCGATCTCGGGCGGAGCGTTCAACCCGGCGGTCGGCTTCGGACCCATCATCGTCGACACGATGCTCGGTGGCGGCTCCGTCGCCAACCTGTGGCTGTACATCGTCGCGCCGCTCGCGGGTGGTGCGCTCGCCTCGACGGTGTTCGGGCTGCAGGAGCGCGAAGCCGTGCAGCTTCACGCCGAGCCCGCGCGTACTCCCGAGAGCCGGCCGGCGGTCTAGCGCCCCTCGTCGGGTTCGCCATACGCCATGCCGCCACGATCGTCACCTAGGTGACGATCGCTGGCGGCTCGGGCTCGTTCACGCCCTACGCGAGAAGGCGGCGACCGACAGCATTCGCGCATGCGCCACCGTATGGATGTGCGCCCGTTCGCGACATGGGACCTTGGTCCGACGACCTGCCCGTCGCGCAGCATCGGAGCGCGCACGCGACGCAACGGGGCGCTCAAGTTGCAGGTGAGGTCGGCAGTGGGTCATGCGCCCTTCCGTCGAGGCCGGCGGGAGCGCAATGACCCGACGGGATATCGGAGGATGCTTGCATGACCGGACGGCACCTGACGCGGGTGCTCGCGCTGTCGCTCGCCGGCGCGTTCAGCGTGCACCGCTCGGCGGCCGCGCAGATCAGAGGCATGGCCACCTTCCGCGAGCACACTGCGTTGCCGCCAGGCGCCGTGTTCGAGGCGGTGCTCGAGGAGACCTCGCGCGGCGATGGACGCGGCGCCGTGGTGGGCAGCACGCGAATCGAACGCCCGCGCACCCCGCCCATCCGGTTCAATATTCCGTTCGACGCGTCGCGCATCGACCCGGGACAGCGATATGTGGTGCGGGCGCGCGTCCTCGTCGGCGCGAGGCCGATGTTCGTCAGCGAGCGGAGCTATCCCGTGCTCACGGCCGGACAGGGTCGCCAGGTGGCCGTGCTGCTCCATCGATCGGGTGGGCGCGAGTCGGCCGAGGACGAACCGTCCGCGCGGGAGCCGCTGGCACTCGAGCCGTCGGTGCGAGAGCCGTCGTCCCGGGAGCCATCGGCACGCGAGCCGGCCGCGAGCGGCATCGGGCCGATCGGCAGCCGCTCCGCGATCTTCACGGGCGAGCTTCCGTGCGCGGACTGCGTCGGTGTGCGGCATCAGCTCGAGCTGTTCCCCGACGAGTCGTTCTTTCTCCGGCGGACGTACGTCGGCCGTGGACGCGGCGCGGCGTCCGACGATATCGGCCGCTGGTCGCTGTCGCGCGACGGGCGGACGCTGACACTGTCCGGCACCCTCGACGCGCCGCTCAGGCTGGCGATCGGGAATCCCAATACGCTGCGCATGCTTGGCGATGCCGGCTCGTCGGGCACGTCGTCGGGCACGTCGTCGCGCGCGGCCGAGCTGAAGCTCACGAGCCGTGCGCAGCCGCTCGAGCCTCGACTGCGCATGCGCGGCATGTATCGCTACATGGCGGACGCCGGCCGCTTCACCGAATGCCTGACCGGGCAAAGCTGGCCCGTGGCGCCGGAGCGCGACAACGCCGCGCTCGAGTCGGCGTACTCGCGGGCACGCAGTGGGCGGGGAGACGAGGTGCTCGTCGAGGTCGAGGGTCGCGTCGTGATGCGACCGGCAATGGAAGGGAGCGGCCGCCAGCGCACGCTCGTGGTCGAACGATTCGATGGCGTGTCGGCTGGGGAGCGCTGTGGCTCGCGCGCGTCGAGCGAGCCGCTCGAGAACACATACTGGAAGCTCACCCGCGTGGGCGACATGACGGTGACCGCCGACGACGGAGAGCGCGAGCCCCATCTCGTCCTGAACTCGGCCACGGGTCGCGTGAGTGGTGCGGCCGTCTGCAATCGGCTGCTCGGACGCTACGAGGCGACGGGAGCTCGCCTGACATTCAGCGACGTGGCCACGACGAGGATGGCGTGCCCGTCGGGGATGGAGGTGGAACGGCGATTCCTCGCCGCACTTCGCGCGTCGAACACGGCGAGGATCACGCGGCAGCGGCTCGATCTCTTCGACGCGCGAGGGAAGCTCCTCGCACGATTCGAGGCGAAGCACGAGAACTGATCGGCCTGCTCCTCGTGCAGGAGAATTCACGCGGAGAGCGCGGAGGGTGGCGCGTGCCGGCCACGCTCGCCGCGGCCGGAGGCCGCGGAGTTGGGGCGCACCACTCCGTTCAGGATCGACTGAAG
>QHVE01000114.1 GCA_003223455.1 Gemmatimonadota bacterium
TGTCGCGCCACGCGGTGGCCGCTGTCGGTCGCGCGAACGACAGAGGCTGCGGTGGCGGCGAACCGCGACCGCCGAGCGGCGTCCACGTTCCGGAGAGCGTCGTCGCGTTCGCGCTTACGGTGCCCTCGAATTCGCCGCGGGCGAACGAGGCTCGGAGCACGCGACCATCGAGGCTGCTCGTGAATGCGACGGACGGTGCGCCGAAGCCGCCCTGGTCGAGGTCGTACAGCGCGGCGGTGAGACGTCCGTCGCCTTCTCGACTGATCTGGAGAAGCTGCCGCGAGGGATGCGTCGCATCGACCAGCGTACCCTGCCACGTGCCGGTGACGTCCTGCGCGCGCGCCGTGCCGGCCACCACAAGCAGCAGAGCGGCAACCCATCGACGCGTCCGTGTCACGAACTCCCTTTCGCGCCCTTGGCCATCCACTTGGACCAGTAGAACGTCAGCGGTTCGGCGCCGGTGTTGGTGATGCCGTGGAGCACGTCGCCGGCGCAGTACATGACCGAGCCCGGCCCGGCGACCGTGGTCTTGCCGTCGCACACGATCTCACCCGTGCCGGAGGCGACGAGCATGAACTCCTCCTCCGGATGGCGATGGGGCTCGTGCGGAGAGCCGCCGGGGTCGAGCACGACCATCCCCATCGAGACGGCGCTCAGCTGCGCCGTCGGGCCGTTGTAGTGCACGAAGATCGTGCAGCCCGGATAGTGCGTGGGCGTGATCTGCTCGACGCGGCGCACTCCGTTGGGCAGCTCCGTCGCGCGGATGTCATTGGTGACGGTGCTGTCGTGGTCGACGGTCATGAGAATTCAGGTAGAGGTGTGTCGGCGCACGGGGTCTGGAAGTCAGGGTGTCCTTGACTGTGGTCCGTAGCCGGGAGCGGGTGTGCCGTCCGGCCCCAGCTTGCCGACCGTCCAGAGCAGTCCGCGCGTGACGAGATCGAGGTACACGGGATCGGACATCGTCCGGTTGTTGTGGCCCATCGTGGTGACGAAGACCTTCGCCTTTCCATAGGTATTCGTCCACACCACCGGAAAATGCTTCTCGCCCTCGATGCTCCATGCCTGGACCAGCGGTGTGGTCGTCGGCCAGGTGCGGTCGATGTTGTACAGCTCGTCGCTCCCCGGACCCCACTCCTTCGGCAGGCCCTTCACGATCGGGTTGTCGGCGGCGAGCCGCTCGAGGCGCGGGAACTCCCGCTGGGTGTCGTGCCGCATGCTGGCGGCGCCCATCAGCTCGCGCCAGGCGTCGGTGGTGGAGCGACGATAGCTGTGCGTGGCGCCGTGCAGGATCACCGCGGCGACGCCCTTGTCGCGGTGCGCGTGCGCGATCCGCTCGATCCACGCGGGGTCGACGACGTAGGAGAACGACATGTTGTAGACCACGACGTCGAACGAGTCGGCCCACGCCGCAGTCTGGTGGCGCGGGATCAGCATCTTCGTCGACGTGTCCGCGGTGTGATCGATCGTCCAGACGATGTTGGTCCGCGCCGAGATGCCGGGCGGCACGATCTGCTTCTGCGCGGCGAAGTCGTGGAAGCCGCCACCCGTGATGTAGAGCGCCCGGATCGGCTTGGCTTGCTGTGCGACGGCGGGTACGGCCGTGGCGCCGATGCACAGCAGCAGGAGCACTGCGCGGGCGCGCGACTTCAGGGCCGTGTGACTTGGCGAGCTCGGAGGAACGGACGGGGACATCGGCGATGGGGTCGAAGGAACAGCTCGCGACGGCCTCGAGGGGAGCCGGCGACCGGGCGGCAATATATGGACGGCGCTTGATCCACCAAAGGTCGCATGCCCGCCGAGCGCGCCGACCACGAGCTTTTGGCATCGGACACTCGACTCGTCACACGGAGCTGGACAGATGCCAAAGGTTGAGAACGCAGCCGTGGATCGCAGGCAGTTTCTGCACACGGCGGTCGCGGGGGCGGTGGCCGGTATCGCCACGCGCTCTGGATTCTGGCCCGGCTTCGAACGGACGCTCGCTCCACGCGTCACGCCCACCGCTGGCACGGCGCTCCAGGAACTCCTCGCTGGCAATCAGCGATTCGCCGCGAATCACCTGACGTCGACTCGGCGCGACCTGCCCGCGCTGCGGGAACGTACGGTCGACAAGCAGGAGCCCTTTGCCGCGGTGCTGGCGTGCGCCGACTCCCGTGTGCCAGTGGAGCTCGTGTTCGATCAGTCGATCGGCAGCATCTTCGTGGTGCGCGTCGCCGGCAACATCGTGACACCGGAGATCATCGCCAGCCTCGAGTACGCTTCGGCGGTACTGGGGATCCGGGCTCTTCTCGTGCTCGGCCACTCGCACTGCGGCGCGGTGAAGGCGGCGATGAAGACCGACGCCGTCCCCGGACAAATCAGCTCGCTGTACTCGCACATCCGTCCTGCCGTCGATCAGTCGGCTGGCGACGTCGAGAAGGCGGTCGAGATCAATGCCCGGATGCAGGCCGGACTGCTGCGCGGCTCGTCGACGGTCATCCGCGAGGCGACGACGGCGGGGAAGCTCGAGGTGGCGGCCGGCGTCTACGATCTCGCCACCGGCCGAGTGACGATGTGCTGATCTAGCGTCCCGCGACGGGAGCTACCCAGCGATCGTTCGCGGCGTTCGCGTCCGTTCAGATCACATGTCGAGCGCGTGCGCGTCCACATCGAGTCCCATCCTGCCTGGAAGGCGGGAATGGGACCCGATGCAGCTCACCGAACCGCGCGATCAGTCCAGCGGGATCGGCGCGTGTCCCTTTGGCGCGGTCTCGAGGACCAGGTTCGCCACCTTCCGGCCGATCTCACGACCTGCCAGCAAGTCGAAGCGGTAGTGCAGCCCGCCGTACATCCGGGCCACTCCTGCCTCCTCGATCAGGCCTTGCAGATACTCCGCGTCGTCGGGGAACGCGTCCTTGAGCACTGTCGCGTAGGCGCCCGTGTTGCACGAGTGTCCGCTCGGGTACGACGGATGGTTCGGCTGGCCGACGAAGAGTGTGAACGTCGCTCCGATGGACGCTGCGTACTGGTTGGGACGTATGTAGTAGTAGGCGAGCTTCGAGTCGAAGCACGCGTCCTGGACGTCGAAGCCCGCCATGTTGGCGAGGGCGAGGATTCGGGCCGCCTCGATCTCCGACTTGTGGTGATCCACGATCAGCGTCGTCGCGATCTGGTTCAGGTATATGGCGCCATTCGCCGCCCAGAACTGCGCGATCCTCAGGCGTTCTGGCAACGGGTTGCCGGCGGCAATCTCGGCGGCGATCTCGGCGTTCATCGCGCGCAACTCCTCGAACGCGTCGAGGAACGCCTGGGAGCCGAACGCGGGGGGTGGGGGCGCGCGGAACTGGTCGTCCGAGGTCATCGCCCAGGTGCGCCAACCGTACAACCCGAGGACCGGGTTCGTGCCAGTCCAGTTGCCGGCGAGCCCGGGGTTGGGCGGCGCAGGCAGCTTGCCGACGGCATCCGTCGCCGCATAGGCGACCACGGCGAGTCCGACCTGGCGCCCGATGGCCTCCCCCGCAGCCCAGTCCTTCGTCTGCTCTCCGCGCCACGACTCGGCCGCCTTCTGAGCGGCGAGCCTGGCGTTCAGCATGCCGGCGCTCGCCGGGTACATGCTCTTCAACACTTCCAACGACGCGCCAGCCGCCGCCGCCGCGGGAGAAGGCTGCTTCCCGCGCAGCTTCGCATCCTGTGCAGCGACGATCGCGTTGTACTGCGCGACGGAGAGGTACGAGAACACGCGCGGCTGCAGTGGCGGGCTGCCGAACGCGTTCCCCGGCACGGCCAGGAGCTCGCGCGCCGTGGCGTTCCATGCCACGCTGGAGCCGACCTCCCAGAACTTCACGGCGTCGGCGCTCGGTGCTGGAGCCGACAGCGTCGTCGGTGCCGGAGGTGTCAGCGCGTCGCTGCACGCCGTGAGGGTGAGTGCCAGGCCGAAGCCTGCAAGCCATCTGCTGCCGTGTCGTTGAGACATCGCTCGTTCCTCAGGGGCATGAGGGAGACCGGCGGACGCGCGTGAACCTGCGCGCGGCGTCAGGGGGCGCTACGCTAGCCGCCCCCGGTTAATGCCGGGTTACTTCGCGGAAAGGGCGCGAACGTAAAAATCCGTTCAGGCCCCTGCCCCTCGGGGAGTCGCCCGCGCTATTGCGCGCTCCAGCGATCGTTCGCGGCGTTCGCGTCCATCCAGATCCCGGCGTCGAGCGCGATCGATTGCACGGGCTTTCGTGTCGGGAGCGTCAACGTGGCGCGGCGTGCATCCGACTTCCAGATCGTCGACGTCTGTCGCAGCGAGTCCGTCGAGCCGTCGGTGTACTTCACGACGAGGGTGACGGGCGCCGGCATCCCGCCAACGTTGTCGAGCACGACGCGGGTGCCGTTCCCGGCTGGCGTCACGCTCGCGATGCCGATGTCGATGAAGCCATTGTCGAGGAACCAGCGCTGCCAGAACCAGTCGAGGTTCTGGCGGGTCACATCGTTGTACGTGTTGAAGTAGTCCCACGGCGTCGGGTGCTTCCCGTGCCAGCGCGCGATGTATTCGTGCAGCGCGCGGCGATAGAGCGAGTCGCCGAGCATCTCCTTGAGCGCGAGGTAGCCGAGCGCCGGCCTGCCGTAGCCGTTGTCGCCCGTGGTGTTCGGCGTGATGATCGCCAGGTCCTCCATCGGCGAGTCGTTCTTCACCCAGCCCTGAACGCGGAACTGCTTGAAGAACGAATCGGACTTCTGCCGGCCCATGTTGGCGATGTTGAGGAGATACTCCGTCGCCGTCGTCATCCCCTCGTCCATGAAGGGGTAGCGCGTCTCGTTGATCCCCATGTAGAAGGGAAACCACGAGTGCGCGATCTCGTGCTCGGCGACGAACCGCGAGAAGAGCGTGTCGGGATAGCTCTCGTCGTTCGCCATCATGGGGTACTCCATGCCGGCGGGCCCCTGCACCACGGTCGTCTTCTCGAACGGGTACGGGACGCCGGGCCACTCGTGCGAGAGCCAGCCGAGCGCACGCGACGCGTAGCGCACGATGTGGCGGTAGTCGGCCGCGCTGTCGTTGTACGCGGCCTGCACGCTCACGCGCGGCCGGCTGCCTGCTGCTACGGCCACGCTGCCGGCGTCCCACACGTAGTGGTCGCTCGTGGCGAAGGCGGCGTCGGCGATGTCGGTGGCGCGGAAGTGCCAGGCGTTCATCGGCTGCTGTGCCGTGACGCGGTGTGCCCGCATCTCCTCGGCGGTGGCGACGTGGATCGTCTGCGGCGACGTGAGCGAGGCGCGGAAGCGCTGCAGGATCTCCGGCTGGAGAACCTCCTGCGGATTGAGCAGCGTGCCGGTGCCCCAGACGACGAAGTTGGCCGGCACCCGCACCGTGACGTCGTAGTCGTTGAAGTCGCTGTAGAACTCGAGGCGCTCGTCGAAGGGCTGAGTGTCCCAGCCGTTGTAGTCGTCGTAGACCGAGACGCGGGGATAGGCGTAGGCGAGGAAGAAGGTCGTGGAATCGATCGCCCCTTCGCGTCCCGCCTCCTTCGACATGTCGTAGTGCCAGCTCACGGAGAGCCGCACCGAATCGTGCGGCATCAGCGGTGTGGGGAGCGCGACGCGCTGCACGGTGAAGCCGCTCTCGGCGTCCCATTTCGCCGGCTGTCCGTTCACGGCGAAGGAGTCGACGTGCACGCCGGAGGTGAGGTAGTCCGGGCTCGCACCGTTGGCCCGCGGCGCGCCGGGCTTGTGGATGTTGACGATGAGCCGCATCACCAGCCCCTTCAGCGTATCAGGGCTGTTGTTGGCGTACAGGATCTGCTCGGTGCCGGACACGCTCCGATTCGGTGGCGACGTGGTGAGGGTGATCGAGTAGCGCCCGCGGTTCTGCCAGTAGCGCGGACCTGGCTTGCCGTCGCGGGTGCGCGTGCCCTTCGCGTACGCGGCCGCCACGCCGCGCGGTTCGTAGAGCGACTGGGCGTGTGCGGCTGCTGCGCCGAGACAGAGGAGCGCGAGCGTGAAGGTGTGGTGGCGGCAGATGTATTTCATTTGTCGTCGTATCGTACGTGTCGTCGCTTCGCGCATGCATCAAGAACGGAGGGACTATCAGCGGGCATCAAGAACGCAGGGACCAAGCGGATGCGACGGATGCACTCGTCGGCGCGGCGACGATGGAGGAAGTGCGGGCGGCTGTGCCCCGCTCGTTCGGCCCGTCGCCAGGATCACGCACAGCAGCGTGGCGGCCGTCGTACGGATTCGGTGGACGAGATTCGTCGTGGAAGGAGGCGCGTCGACGGAGCAACGTCGATCGTCGGCCACGAGCCGTATTGCACGATCGTGCGTCCCGCCGCGTGCGACATCGCGACGGCTACTGATACTGGATGTACAGCGGCACCGGCCAGAGGCGCAGAATCTCCTCACGCGAGGTCGGCGGCCGATCGTTCTTCAGCTTCGTGAACTGCTTCCACCCGACGAACTGCACCGGCTCGCGCTTGATGTCGCGCCAGAAGGTGTCGCGCTTCACCCACGGCGCGCCGAAGCCGTCCATCTCGACGACGATCTGCACGCGTGGATCGAGCGTGATCTTCCGCGTGTTCGTCACGCCGCCGGGCGTGTAGCGATGCACGACGAGGATCTTGGGCGGAAGCCGATACTTGTCGACGAGGCCAGCGAGGAAGCGCGTCGCGTAGTTGATGTCGGCTGCGTCGTACGTCCCGACGCGCTGCCCCGGGATGCCGCCGTTCTTCATCGAGAACTCGGGGTCGATGCCCAGATGCACGTCGGGGCGGATCAGGAACTTCTCGATCCACGGCAGCTCCTGCTGCAGAGTGCTCTGCCCGACCTGCAGGTCGACGAACAGGAGCGCGTTCTTCCTGCGCGCCCAGCCGTACACCTTCTCGATCATCGCGCTGTCGTGGCGCGTCCGGTACTTGCCGCTCGGCCCGGGGCTCGCGTTGGCGACGAGCACGATCAGATGCAGCGCCGGCTGCACCGGCGTCGAGGGGTCCAATCGGTTCCAGGCGGCCACTTCCTCGTCGAGCTTGCGTAGCATCACGTCGGGCTCGAACTCGCCGAGGATGCCCATGCGCCGCGAGAGCGGATTTCCATAGAACGCCACGATGCGCTTTCCGGGGAGGATGCTTCCGGGCAGTGGCGCCGGTCCCTTCACGGGCCAGAGCGAGTCGAGATCGCTCCCCGCATCGCGGAACGCCGCGTGGCGGGCGCCTGCCGTGGAACCGATGAGCTCGCGGCCGAGCCGGGGACGCGGCGTGCCCCGTACCTGCCGCCGCGCCGTGTCGCGCGGGGCGCGAGGCTCCGGCGCCGCGCGTGCGGCTGCTCGCGCCGGTTCGGGCGCGGGCCGAGGGGGCAGCGTGTCCGCCACGGGCGCACGCCGCGCCGCGGCGGTGGAATCGACGGCCGCCGCTGCAGGACGCGCGGAGTCGCGCGCGGCGACAGGCACCGGTCGAGGTGCCGGCTCCTCGGTACCGGTGCGCGGAGCACTCCGGGCGCACGCCAGCGCGAAGCACGCCGCGAGGGCGGCGACAAGAGCGCGGCTCCGAATGGTCGATCGTGTGTGCGTGCGGATTGACATGGTGCGCGTCGGCGCGAGTGGACGCGCAGGATGGCAGGAGGGGCCGTGAACGCGCAACCGCGCGAGCCGACATCAGCTGATGTCGGACATCGGTGCTCGCAGGGTCGCGGCCGCGCTTGCGGAGGGCGCTGACACGGAGCGAGTCTGCGCATGATGAAGTTGCCGCCCCGATGAAGAGTCTCACGCTCGCGCTCGCCGCGCTCGTAATCTGCGCATCGACCTGCCTCGCGGGCCGCGCCCAGGCGCAGAGCGCGGGAGGGGTCGCACACGCCGGGCGGCCAGTCGCGCACGCCACCGCGATCGACGATCACCCCATCCTCGACGGCCGGCTCGACGAGCAGGTCTGGGGACGGGCGAGGCCGATCACCGAGTTCACGCAGCTCGATCCGGAAGAGGGGAGGCCGGCCAGCGCCCGCACGGAAGTGCGGATCGTCTACGACGCGGAGGCGCTGTACATCGGCGCATGGCTGCACGATTCGCAGAGGCCCAGCAGCCGGCTCGTCCGTCGCGATGCGTACGTGCTCGATTCCGACTGGTTCTCCGTCGCGCTCGACAGCTACCACGACCACCTGTCGGCGTTCCGCTTCTCGGTGAATCCGGCGGGAGTGCGGCGCGACGAGATCTTCACCAGCTCGGGTCGCACCGTGAACACCAGCACCACCGTCGTGACCGACCGAGGTGGCTTGGCGGATCAGAGCTGGGATCCGGTGTGGGACGTCGCCACCACGCTCTCGGACTCGGGGTGGACAGCGGAGATCCGCATCCCGTTCAGCCAGCTCCGGTTCAGCCCGGCCGAGGAGCAGACGTGGGGGCTGCAGATGGAGCGCCGGATCGCGCGCCGGCAGGAGCAGTCGCTGTTCGCGTTCACACCGAAGGACCAGCCGGCCGGCGTCGCACTCTACGGACACCTCGAGGGCATCTCGCGCCTCCATGCGCTACGGCGGCTCGACGTGCTCCCCTACGCGTCCGGTCGTCTCCTCACTCGTCCACTCCTCGCGCCCGCGAGCGGCGTCGACTTCCCTGACCCATTCCGATCGCCGCGCGAGCAATCGCTCGGAGTCGGCGCCGACGTGAAATTCCGCGTGACCTCGGACTTCACGCTCGACGCGACACTCAATCCCGACTTCGGCCAGGTCGAGCAGGACCCAGCCGTCGTGAATCTGACCGCGTTCGAGCTGCAGTTCGAGGAGAAGCGGCCGTTCTTCGTCGAGGGCGCCGACATCCTGCGGTTCGGCACGAGCATCTTCGGCGCGCCGGAAGGCGGCCCTCCGCAGCTGATCTATTCGCGGCGGGTGGGCCGCGCGCCACAGGTGGCGGTGCCCGACAGCGCGGTGTACGCCGATCTCCCGGACGTCGCCCGCGTGCTCGGCGCCGCCAAGCTCACGGGCCGAACCGCGAGGGGCTGGTCGGTCGGGATGCTCGAGGCGGTGACGGGACGGGAGCACGCGTCGTTCGTCGCACCCACGGGCGCGCCGTCGAGCTCCGAGGTCGAGCCGCTCACGTCGTACTTCGCCGCGCGCCTCAAGCGCGACTTCCGCGGCGGCCGCGCGACGTTCGGCGGGCTGGTCACGGCGGTGAACCGCCGGCCCCAGAGCGACGCGGTCGCCGCGCAGCTTCGCACGAGCGCCTACACGGCGGGCGTCGATCTCCGCACCGAGACGGCCGATCACGTGTGGTCGGTCGTCGGGTCGTTCTCGCCGAGCCATGTGTCGGGCACCGCCGCGGCCATCGCCGCGACGCAGCGCTCGAGCAACCACTTCTTCCAGCGGCCCGACGCGCGGCATCTCCGGTACGATCCCGACGCGACGTCGCTCGCGGGCTATCGCGCGCAGCTCGACGGCGGCAAGCGAACGGGGAACTGGACGGGCAACGTCGCAATCACCGCGAGCAGTCCCGGATACGAGATCAACGATCTCGGCTTCCAGACCAGCACAGACCGCATCGTGCTCGACCCGAACGTCACCTACGAGCACACGCGTCCCGGGCGGGTCTTCCGCCGATGGAGCGTTCGCGCCGGTCCGGACAACGTGTGGAACTACGGGTGGGAGCTGGTTCGGCGACAGTCGTATGCGACGTTGCAGACGCAGCTCCGGAACTACTGGACGGCGAGCCTGCAGGTGAACCACGCGAGCCCGGCATACAGCGACCGGCTGACGCGCGGTGGGCCGCTCACACGCACGCCGGCGGGCGACGGGGTCAAGCTCGACGTCGCGAGCGACCCGCGTCGCCGCTACACGCTCGCGACCACGATCAATCGAACGGTGGACCGGGCGGGGCTGGACCAGGCCCTGTACAGCGTGGACGTCGGTCTCAAGCCGGCGGACAACTGGGAGATCCGGATCGGACCGGACCTGAATCGGGTGCGACTTCCGGCGCAGTACGTCACGGCGGTGAGCGATCCCACGGCGACGCAGACCTTCGGACGCCGGTACGTTTTCGCGCCGTTGAACCAGACGACGCTCGGCATCGAGACGCGACTGAACGTCACGTTCACGCCCCGATTGACGCTGGAGCTGTACGCACAGCCGTTCGTCGCGACAAACGACTTCGGCGCGCTGAAGGAGCTCCGCGCACCGCGAACGTTCGACTTCGCCGCGTACGGTACCGACGTTGGTACGGCATCGCGGGATTCGACGGGGCGCACCACCATCGATCCCGACGGTGCGGGGCCGGCGCGCGCCTTCGTGGTGGAAGATCGCGACTTCACGCTCGCCTCGCTGCGTGGCAACGCGGTTCTCCGCTGGGAGTGGCGCCCGGGAAGCACGCTGTACGTCGTGTGGCAACAGGAGCGCGCGGAGCAGCTCGCGGGAACAGAGGCTGCGCGGCGTGGGCGCGACGTCGGTCGCCTCGCTCTCGGCGACGACCTCCAGGACCTGATGCGAGTGCGGCCCGTGAACGTCCTGATGTTCAAGATCAGCTACTGGCTGAATCCTTGAGGGCTGGTTTGCTGGTTTGCTAGGTGAGCCTCGACTTCAGGTGGTC